>NZ_ALJN01000016.1:0-745852 GCF_000287715.1 Streptococcus oralis SK304
TATGAAGAAAATCCTCGGTTTAGTAGCCTTATTCGTGATAATTGTATCATCCTGTTTCTACTTTTTTATGCATCAACCTAAAAACATTTTTGATGAAATCTACCAGGAAACTGAGAGAACTTATCAGACAAATAATATTTTAAGAAACATAGATGGGTTTAAAATCAGGGCCGGTTGGCCAAGTGATGACCCAAATATATCACTATAGCCTTTGGAAAGTATAAAACTCTTCCCAAAGGCTATAGTGATATAACCATTAACCTTAATTTTGGAGAAGGTATAAAGGGAGTGTTGATTCTTTTTGAAAGGAAGACTAATTCGAATATTACCCTATGGTATTCGGTGCACTATAATATGCAAAAGAAAGTACTCAAAAAGGAGCTTGCGATTTTTGAAGAGCCAAGGAAACCAGGTCAATTTATTGATGATGAAGAAAAAGTAAGAGAATATTTAAGAAAAAATAATATTTCCAAAGAAGAATTAGAGAAGGACTATGACGAAATCGTTAACCAGAAAGTCTTGAAAGATTGGTGTTTGATTTATGACAGCAAGTACTCGCCAAGCAACTATGGCGATGTCAAAGTTGAAACCCAGTGGGAGAATTGGTGATAGGTCATGCAGACTTTACTCACCAGTCCATTACTATGGCCACTCATCTAAATCCTAGTAGCTTTCAGTTATCCGACGTCTATGGCGGTAGAGAGCATGTCAAGGACCTTTCAGGCTGGGAGGGAGACACGACCTTTAACGCTACGGATAAGAAACCAAGCATTGGTGAAGACGACTACAAGGCAGATTTGGACTCGGTCAATCTTATCGGCCGTATGCAGAAGGGGCAATCCTATGACCAAGCGATATCTTCCTATTATGCTGACCTTCAAAAGGATTCGACTCTTAGAGAAAGAGAATTTTTGAAAAATAAGGATTGGAAACACGTCAAAGTTACAATTTATGCAGGAGTAGTGCCCCCGGATATACTGAAAAAGGGTGAAAAATCTATTAAAGAGTATATTGATAAAAACCATTCAGATGTATCAACATTTTTAAATCGCTTAGAGGCTGTGGCAGATTAGGAGGAAAAATTAATGAAGAAAAACCTCGGTCTAATAGTATTATTCGTGATAATCATATCATCCTGTTTCTATTTTTTTACTAGTCAACCTAAAAACATTTTTGATGAAATCTACCAACAAACTGAGAAAACTTATTTAGGAAATAATATTTTTAATCAGTTGAAAGATGTTGAGGTACATAAATATCAAGAGTATGGTAATGATTCTAAATTTTATTCTTATGTACTTTATCAAAAACAGAAAACTCCATATGACTATAAAAATATTGATTTAATATTTCATTTTACAAAAGATACAAATACAGTCTTTGTTTCTTTTGAGAAGGAATTAAGTAATGGGCTAAGAATTTTCATTTTTGGTAGGTATCTTACAAAAGAAAAATTATTTCAAAAAAATGTACAGTTACTCATAAACCAAGATGGAACTGATAAATCTATCGAAGACGAAGCTCAGGTGAAATCCTACCTAGAGCAGTACGGTATCACATCTAAGGATTTGGATTCTTACTACGACGAAATCGTCAATCAAAAAGTCTTAAAAGACTGGTGCTCGATTTATGATAGCAAGTATTCACCGAGCAACTATGGCGATGTCAAAGTTGAAACCCAGTGGGAGAATTGGTGATAGGTCGTATAGGTTTTACTTATAGGCAAAGTTTACTGTTGAGAAGAAATTTATTGAAGAAACTAATTTTGAGATATGGAAACAGTATGAATATTATTATGATAATGGATTTGATGATTGGATGGTTGTATGTGAATAAAATCACGTTGATATTAAAATAGAATGGAGAAATCTAAAACTGTAGTTATTATGAAGATTAGTCAAATATTTAAATATATCTCGTTACTTATAGCGGTAATATTGTTGCTATTCTTTTGGAAAATTATGATTAGTGAAGTTATTTCTACTAATTTGAAAGTTTCTCAAGGAAATTTATTTGTATTAACTTTTATATTTTGGTTAGAAATAATTTTATTATTGGTAATATATGACCTAGTAATTTTTAACTTATATAGTATTATACGTTATTATTTGAGAGAACTGGGGGAATGGGCAGTAAGAACAAAAAAAGTAAGCTGTGCACTTTACATAATTAGATTGAACTATTATTTTCTAAGACTAAGCCGATTATTGCGATTAGGTTGGGTAACTTATGATAGTGACGAAAAAAGTTTGGTATGGATAGGCATATCTAAACTCACATTGACTAAACTGATACTTAACATATTTAAGATTATAATAAGTATACCTATGCTGTTGGCATTTTTATCCGCTTGCTTTTCATTAAAAATATTGAGGTTAGATATTACCTATTATTTATCTAAGTTTCAAGAAATTTTGATAAGTATATTGCAAATAAAAGTAAATGTTAGTGATATCTTTTTGAGTTTGCCAGCTATCGTGGCTTTAGTGACAATATTACCGACAGTTTTCTTCTTCTATTTCTATAGTCAAAAACGTGATGTTAGAAAAGTGATTGATAAGGAAAATAGTCAATATTTTGAAGAAGTTATCTTACTGTTTGAAAAATTGTTGATTTGGGTCAATCATCATATTTACCAGATATCTAAAAATTTTGATTATGTTATTAATTGTCAAGATTCGATTATTGAAATGTTTTTAGAAAAGAAAATTCCTAATTATATGTCTTTAACTGAGAAAAAATATTATAGACCAAAAGGAATTGAGGGATTTAGTTTTTTAGATATAGCTAATTTAAATGAATTAGAAGAAATTGTTACTAAATTGACGAGTGATAGATTAATTAAATTTACACGTATATTCTCGGTTAATCGATTTGATATCTGGCAATTCTATTTGAGGGATTTTAATTCATTAAGCGAAGAAAAGGAAATCGAAAAATTATTCTACACCCAAAAAGGGATGGCTTCTAAATTAGCAAATGGTTACACGTATCCATATGATGTCACCAAAGATACATTAGAACAGAAGAGACAAGAAGAGCGTTTGTGCTTATCTTGCTCTATTTACTCTGATTTAGAGTTATTATATAGGTTAATGAGAATGAAAAACTCATTAAGATCCTATCTTTATTCTTCAAGGATGGAGCGATTAATATTAAAAGTATTGAATAAAGATAAGTAGTTACGTTTCACGGTTTAATTACAGAGTTAATCTTTTGATTTTGTATATTAGTATAGAAGAAATACATCAAGTGTGTAGATTTGCTAGTGAAATTCTGGGTAAGTACTAAGCATTGGAGGGGATGACTACAAGGCAGATTTGGATTCTTATTACGACGAAATCGTCAATCAAAAAGTTTTGAAGGACTGGTGTTCGATTTATGACAGTAAGTACTCGCCAAGCAATTATGGCGATGTGAAGGTTGAGACCCAGTGGGAGAATTGGTGATATAAAGATTCTTGCTGATTATATAAACAGGTGGCTCTCTGTTATCAGAGGGCTTTTTCTATATATGTCTCTATCCTTGTTCATCTAATAGAAATATGGTATACTTTTTATGAGAATTTTCTAAATTTTTAAGATTCTATCAAAGGAGATTTGCATGCTTTCCAAATTTTCTGGAAGCCGACAGAACGTACAATTTGTGTTACTTTTAGGTGTTTTGCTAGGTATTTTAGGGATTTCCCTCTTTCTAACTGTTTCTATGGGGTCCGTAGCGATTGATTTAGGAGATACCTATCGGATAATTTTGAGCAGGTTGGGTTTTCCTCTTGAGATAGGAGAGGTTTCCAAGTCCACTCTTGCCATTGTATGGAATATGAGATTCCCTCGAGTATTGTTAGGCTTGATAGTAGGGGCTGGTCTTTCTATGTGTGGTAGTGTGATGCAGTCCACAGTGAACAACCCCATCGCAGAGCCTTATGTCTTAGGCATCTCTGCGGGTGCAACTCTAGGAGCAACCTTAAGCATCATTCTAGGTTTAAAAGTGATGATTAGCCTTGGAGCTTTTTTAGGAGCTATTTTGGCAACAATTGCTGTCCTCATCATTGCCTCTATGCAGGGAAGGATGACGACTTCTAGTCTGATCTTATCAGGAACGGTGGTCAATGCTCTCTTTCTGGCATTTTCCAACTTTATTATCTCTGTTGGCGCTAATGCTGACAGTGTGATGACCATTAAGTTTTGGACCATGGGTTCGCTTGCTGGAACTACCTGGTCTGACTTAGTCTTGCCAACTATAGTAGTAGGATTGGCCTTTCTATTTTTCGCTACTCAGTATCGTGTTTTTAATGCGATGATGATGGGAGATGAGGCTGCTTTAACGTTGGGGATTCCCTTACGCTTTTATTGGTATCTTTATGTGACCATGGTGGCTGTGCTGACAGCAGTCTTAGTGGCAACTTGTGGGATTATTGGATTTGTCGGTCTGATTACTCCCCATTTAGCTCGAGGGTTAGTAGGAACGAATTACAGGAGGCTTTTTCCCGTTGCGACCTTACTGGGTGCCCTCTTTGTGGTCTGGGCAGATGTACTTTCTCGTGTCATCATTCCAAATGCTGAGCTGCCTATTGGTATTTTCACAGCCTTAGTGGGTGCTCCCTTCTTTATCTACATTGTTGGAGGTAGGCGAAGGGAGGTGAGGGCCTGATATGGACTTGATTTGTCAGGATGTCCACTTTGGACTAGGAGAGAAAAAAATCCTCAAAGGAGTTTCTCTTAAGGTTGAGGGGCATCAATTTCACACGATACTGGGACCAAATGGAAGTGGGAAAACCAGTCTGCTTAAACTCCTCTATCGTCAGGAAAAGGCGGACAAAGGCCTGATAAGCCTAGATGGAAAGTCGCTGGAGCATTGGTCACTCAAAGAAACGGCTAAGCAGATGGCAGTTGTAACCCAGTTTAATCAATTGCAGTTTGATTGTACAGTTGAGGAAATTGTCTTGCTGGGAAGAACTCCCCACCTCTCTTTTTTACAGAAGGAAAAGGAAAGAGATTATGCCCTCGTTCAAGATGCTCTCGTCAAGGTGGATATGCTCGAGAAGAAAACTCGTCTCTATTCGTCTCTTTCAGGGGGAGAAAAGCAACGAGTCTTATTAGCCCGCGCCTTGGCGCAAGAACCGACTCTCTTGCTCCTAGACGAACCAACCAATCACCTGGATATCAAGTACCAGCTAGACTTGTTGGCCATTGTGAAGGAGCTCAAAATCAATGTTCTAGCTGTCCTACATGATATTCAACTTGCTTGTCGCTATTCGGATTATCTCTATCTGATGAAAGAGGGAGAAATCCTTTACCAAGGAACTCCAAAGGAGACCATCACCCCTGAGTCATTGCAAACTGTATACGGAGTTCAAAGTCAGGTGACTTGGACTGAGGATCAGCAAGCCATGTTTCACTATTTATAAAAATGAAAAGGAAAATAAGATGAAAAAAACACTAAGCATTTTACTCGTAACAGTAGCTACCCTAACCATGGCGGCTTGTGGTAACACTACTACAGAAAAAGCTACCACACAGTCTAGCACAGAAACAAGTCAAAAGGCCAGCACAGAGACGACTTATCCGTTAACGGTTAAAACCTATGATGTTAAGGGAAATGAAGTCGAACAAGTTTTTGACAAGGAACCTGAAAAAGTTATCACCAACAATCTTTCAACCACTGAAATCTTATTGGAGTTAGGCTTGAAGGATAAAATTGCTGGCATGCTCAACCCTGACAATGCTGTAACAGACAAATACAAGGACGCGATTGCGACGATTCCTCAAATCGGTGATAAAAAAACAGTCTCACAAGAGACAGTGCTTTCTTATGAACCAGATGCTGTGATGGGTCGAAACATGATGTTTTCTGAAAAATCCTTGGGAACAGTTAGCACTTGGAATGAAAATAAAATCCCAGTCTATACACAAAAAGCTTCTCTCTCAACGATTCAGCAAGATTTGGGAAATATTGTAGAAGACGTTAAAAATCTGGGGATGATTTTTAATGTTCGGGACAAGGCTAATGAATACGCAGCCCAATTACAAGCTAAAATTGACGCTGTTAAGAAAGCAAACCCAGCAAGCCAAGGTGAAAAGAAAAAGGCTTTGATTATGGTTGCTTATAATGACGAAACCTTTGGTGCTTACAAGTCTGCTTTGCAAGAAAGCTTGTTGAATCAACTTGGTTATACCAACGTTGCAACGGGAACATCAGGCTTGACCTTGGAAAATCTCGTGTCAATGGATCCTGAGTTGATTATCTATGTAACCAGCGACCGCAATAAAAAATTGGATGCCAACGCAGTAGAGTTGATGAAGAAAAAAGCTGTTTTGGAAAACGTTCCTGCAATTAAGAATCAAAAAATCATGACCATTTCTTACGATGAGTTGATGGACTATGGTCCAGCAGTGATTGATTCCCTTGAGAAAATCAATGACTTTATCAATAAATAATGAGTTTGATTGGGAAGGGATTCAAGTTAAGATCAGCCTTCCTTCGACCTATGACCCCAATCAAACCTATCCAGTTATTCTCTTGAATGATGGAAACTTGGATTTTCTATCTTCCCTTTCAGAATCTGTGATTTTAGTTGGTTTGACCTCTAAAAATCGCCTAGATGACTACACTCCCTGGAAGGCATCTGCTTTAAGGGATGGAGCTCCGGATTTTGGCGGTCAGGCAAATGCCTATCATGGTCATTTATTTGGAGGTCTTTTAGACAAGCTGCAGTCGCTTTATCGCCTGGACAAAAATCGCCTTGCCTATGGAGGTTACTCACTAGGTGGTTTGACAGCAGTATACAGTCTTTTCCATTTTGATAAGGTCTCCTGTATCTTCTCTATCTGCGGTTCCTTTTGGTATCCTGATTTTACGATTTATTGCAGGGATGAAAAGGTGAAAAATTTGGACTGTTTACTGTATTTACAGAATGGTCAAACAGAAGGAACCCATCATACCAATCGCTTGGCTCAAGCACCAGCCTATGCTGAGCAGATCCATACTAGTCTTCAGAAACGTTATCCGACTGGTCAGTTTGTCTTTGATCCCTATGGGCATCATGAGCAAGTGGCTGAGCGATTTCTAGCCTTTTCCAACTGGTTGTCCCAAAAATGGAAAATCGAATAAAAGAAATATCCCTTGGCAAAAGCCAAGGGATAATTGTATTTTTTAACCAAGAGCCTCTCTCTTCTTATCTGGATTCCAGATAAAGCTTGCGATGAAGGTAAAGATAATTGTTAGGATACCAACAACCACAGCAAGGATGAGGGCAGGGATGCGGACAAACCACCAGAGTGGGTTTGGTTTTTTATCGTTGTGCCATTGTTTGGTTTCTTCGTCCAAACGTTGGAATTCTGCTTGGATACGGTCTGCAACCATTTCAATCCCTTCATCATTCATTTTCTTAATGTCTGAGATATCGATTGGATTTCCAAAGTTCATATCCACACGTTCACGGCTAACCAAACCTTTTAAGGTCATGGGACCTGTGTAGGTGACAGGCATGATACGGACCTTGGCCATTTTGGCAATCAAGGCAACTCCACCCTTGACATCATTTGAGTG
Source organism: Streptococcus oralis SK304 (assembly GCF_000287715.1). Taxonomy (GTDB): domain Bacteria; phylum Bacillota; class Bacilli; order Lactobacillales; family Streptococcaceae; genus Streptococcus; species Streptococcus oralis_Y. The sequence continues at coordinate 7,549 of NZ_ALJN01000016.1, forward strand.
ACGGCTCCCACTTGGGAACATGATGAGAGAGCAATCGCTTTTTTTGAGGACGTTGATAGGGTACTTGATGGCAGAGGCACTAGGTTTTTCCCGGTCAATAGGAAAGGCGCCACACATACGGATCCACCAGCCAAAGATGCGGTTGTTAAACAGCTCTTTTTTGGCCATAAAGATGAATTGTTTTGGTTTGGTCGCAAAAGCCATGTAAACTGGATCCCACCAAGTCCGATGAGGTGCTACTAGGATATAGTTTTCATCTTTACTAGGGATTTTATCAGTATTGTGGTAGTGGGCATTGCCATTGATGGACCACAAGATCAGCATGACTAGTCCACGCAAATAAGTATAGAACATGAGAACTCCTTCAATTGTATTGCTTTTATTATTATACCTTATCAAAAGACTACTGGCAAACTTTTTCAGTTATCAACCAACAGTTTTTGGATGAGATTAGAATTCTTCTAGAAAAAATGATATGATAGAATTCATGGATAAAAATAAGATTATGGGATTAACCCAAAGAGAAGTAAAGGAAAGACAGGCTCAAGGTTTGGTCAATGACTTTACCGCTTCGGCCAGTACCAGTACTTGGCAAATCGTTAAACGAAATGTTTTTACACTTTTTAACGCATTAAACTTTGTTATTGCCCTAGCGCTTGCCTTTGTGCAGGCTTGGAGCAATCTGGTCTTCTTTGCTGTTATTTGCTTTAACGCTTTTTCAGGAATTGTGACCGAGCTACGGGCCAAACACATGGTGGACAAGCTCAACCTCATGACCAAGGAAAAGGTCAAAACCATCCGTGATGGTCAAGAAGTCGCTCTCGATCCTGAAGAATTGGTTCTAGGAGATGTCATTCGTTTGTCTGCTGGAGAGCAGATTCCTAGTGATGCGCGGGTTTTAGAAGGATTTGCGGAAGTCAATGAAGCCATGTTGACGGGGGAGAGTGATTTAGTACAAAAGGAAGTGGATGCCTTGCTTTTATCAGGGAGTTTCCTAGCCAGTGGCGCAGTTTTGGCTCGTGTCCATCATGTCGGGGCAGAAAACTATGCTTCCAAACTCATGCTGGAAGCTAAGACAGTGAAACCGATCAACTCCCGTATCATGAAATCGCTGGACAAGCTAGCTGGTTTTACTGGGAAGATTATCATTCCCTTTGGTCTAGCTCTCCTGCTAGAAGCCTTGATGTTAAAAGGCTTGCCTCTTAAGTCATCCGTTGTAAATTCATCGACAGCCCTTTTAGGAATGTTGCCTAAGGGAATTGCTCTTTTGACTATCACTTCGCTCTTGACTGCGGTGATCAAGCTGGGCTTGAAAAAGGTCTTGGTGCAGGAGATGTACTCTGTCGAGACCTTGGCGCGCGTGGATATGCTCTGTCTGGACAAGACGGGGACCATCACCCAAGGAAAGATGCAGGTGGAGGCGGTTCTTCCTCTGACGGAAACGTATGGTGAAGAGACTATTGCAAGCATTCTGACCAGCTATATATATCATAGTGAGGATAAAAATCCTACAGCTCAAGCCATTCGCCAGCGTTTTGTGGGAGAAGTTGCTTATCCTATGCTTTCCAATCTGCCTTTCTCTAGCGACCGCAAGTGGGGAGCTATGGAGTTGGAAGGGCTAGGGACAGTTTTCTTAGGGGCGCCTGAGATGTTGTTGGACTCTGAAGTACCAGAAGCCAGAGAGGCCTTGGAGCGAGGTTCTCGTGTCTTGGTCTTGGCTCTCAGTCACGAAAAACTAGACCACCACAAGCCACAAAAACCATCTGATATTCAAGCCCTTGCCTTGCTGGAAATCTTGGACCCCATTCGAGAAGGAGCAGCTGAGACACTAGACTACCTCCGTTCCCAGGAAGTGGGACTCAAGATTATCTCTGGAGACAATCCTGTCACTGTATCCAGCATTGCCCAGAAGGCTGGCTTTGCAGACTATCAAAGCTATGTAGACTGTTCAAAAATCACGGATGAGGAATTGATTGCCATGGCTGAAGAAACAGCTATTTTCGGACGTGTTTCCCCTCATCAAAAGAAACTCATCATCCAAACGCTGAAAAAAGTAGGGCATACAACAGCAATGACAGGGGACGGAGTCAATGATATCCTGGCCCTTCGTGAGGCGGATTGTTCTATCGTGATGGCTGAAGGAGATCCGGCGACACGTCAGATTGCTAATCTGGTTCTCTTGAACTCAGACTTTAATGATGTTCCTGAGATTCTCTTTGAAGGCCGTCGCGTGGTCAATAACATCGCTCATATCGCACCGATTTTCTTGATTAAGACCATCTATTCCTTCCTGTTAGCGGTGATTTGTATCGCCAGTGTTCTTCTGGGACGGTCTGAGTGGATCTTGATTTTCCCTTTCATCCCGATCCAGATTACCATGATCGACCAATTCGTGGAAGGTTTCCCACCATTCGTTCTGACTTTTGAGCGAAATATCAAACCTGTTGAGCCAAATTTCCTCAGAAGATCCATGCTTCGTGCCCTACCAAGTGCCCTTATGGTCGTCTTCAGCGTTCTTTTTGTGAAAATATTTGGAGCGAGTCAAGGTTGGTCTGAGTTAGAAATGTCAACTCTCCTCTATTATCTCCTTGGGTCTATCGGTTTCTTATCCGTATTTAGAGCCTGCATGCCATTTACCCTCTGGCGTGTTCTCTTGATTGTTTGGTCAGTAGGAGGCTTCCTGACTACAGCTCTCTTCCCAAGAATCCAGAAACTGCTTGAAATATCAACCTTAACTGGACAAACACTGCCTGTTTATGGAACTATGATGCTGGTCTTTACCCTGATTTTCATTCTAACTAGTCGTTATCAAGCTAGAAAATAAAGAAAGACTGCAATCTGTGGATTGCGGTTTTTTTAGGTGCAAGATTGCTAGCTGAAATATGGTATAATAAAAGGTAATAGAGTTTTGGAAAGCGAGAGAAGATGATTTCAAAGAGATTAGAATTGGTGGCGTCCTTTGTGCCCCAAGGTGCTGTGTTACTTGATGTGGGGAGTGACCATGCTTATCTGCCTATCGAGTTGGTCGAAAGAGGCCAAATTAAAAGTGCTATTGCAGGTGAAGTGGTGGAAGGTCCCTACCAGTCTGCGGTCAAAAATGTTGAGGCTCACGGTCTAAAGGAGAAAATCCAAGTTCGTTTAGCCAATGGCTTAGCAGCCTTTGAAGATGTCGACCAAGTATCGGTTATCACCATTGCAGGTATGGGTGGTCGTTTGATTGCTAGGATATTGGAAGAAGGATTGGATAAGCTTGCGAGTGTAGAACGTTTAATCCTCCAGCCAAATAATCGTGAAGACGACTTGCGCATCTGGCTACAAGACCACGGTTTTCAAATCGTAGCAGAAAGCATCCTAGAAGAAGCAGGCAAGTTTTATGAAATTCTAGTTGTGGAAGCAGGACAAATGAAGTTATCTGCCAGTGATGTTCGCTTTGGTCCCTTCTTGTCCAAAGAAGTCAGCCCAGTCTTTATCAAAAAATGGCAAAAAGAAGCTACTAAGCTAGAATTTGCCCTTAACCAAATCCCAGAAAAAAATCTGGAGGAACGTCAAGTCCTAGCAGATAAAATTCAAGCCATCAAGGAGGTTCTCCATGCTAGCAAGTGAAGTGATTAAACGTTATGAAGCCTTTTGTCCGCAAGAATTTTCTATGGAGGGAGACAGTCGTGGTCTGCAAATCGGGACTCTAGACAAGGATATCCAAAGGGTCATGGTTGCCCTTGATATTCGTGAAGACACGGTGGCAGAGGCTATTGAAAAGGGTGTGGATTTGATTATCGCCAAGCACGCGCCGATTTTTCGTCCCATCAAAGACTTGGTTGCTAGCCGTCCGCAAAATCAGATTTACATTGATCTCATCAAGCATGACATCGCAGTTTATGTCAGCCATACCAATATTGACATCGTTGAAAATGGTCTCAATGACTGGTTCTGCCAGATGCTAGGCATTGAGGAGACGACTTATCTGCAGGAAACAGGCCCTGAACGTGGAATTGGTCGTATTGGTGACATTCAACCTCAAACATATGAAGAATTTGCCAGTCATGTCAAGCAAGTCTTTGGTCTAGATAGTCTTCGAATGGTGCATTATCAAGAGACTGATTTGCAGAAGCCTATTTCAAGAGTTGCCATTTGCGGTGGTAGTGGTCAGTCTTTCTATCCTGATGCTTTGGCAAAGGGGGCAGATGTCTACATCACTGGTGATATCTACTACCACACTGCTCAGGATATGCTGTCTGATAGCTTGTTGGCATTGGACCCAGGCCACTATATTGAAGTTCTCTTTGTGGAAAGAATCGCAGCACTACTTACTAAATGGAAGTCAGAAAAGGGCTGGACTATTGATATCTTGCCTAGTCAGGCATCAACTAATCCTTTCCACCATATCTAGTTAGGAAGTGAAGATAATGAAAAAAGTTGCTATTATTGGAGCAGGAATTGTAGGTGCCACAGCCGCCTACTACCTCTCAAAAGAAGCAGATTTAAAGGTGACAGTTTTTGACCATGGACAAGGTCAGGCTACCAAGGCAGCGGCGGGAATTATCAGTCCTTGGTTTTCCAAACGACGTAATAAAGCTTGGTACAAGAAGGCACGCTTGGGGGCTGACTTTTATGTGGATTTGTTGGCTGATTTAGAAAAGTCTGGTCAGGAAATCGACTTTTACCAACGCTCAGGAGTTTTTCTCTTGAAAAAGGATGAGTCCAAGTTGGCAGAACTCTATGAGCTAGCCCTTCAGCGCAGGGAAGAATCTCCCTTGATAGGCCAGTTAGCTATTCTGGACCAAGCGTCTGCAAATGAATTATTCCCTGGTTTGCAGGGATTTGACCACTTGCTCTATGCTTCTGGTGGAGCGAGAGTAGACGGTCAACTATTAGTGACTCGTTTGCTGGAAGCCAGTAAAGTCAAGCTGGTCAAAGAAAAAGTGACTCTGAATCCTGTATCAGCAGGTTACCAGATTGGTGAAGAAGTGTTTGATCAAGTTATTTTGGCGACAGGAGCTTGGTTGGGGGACCTTTTGGAGCCTTTAGGATATGAGGTAGATGTTCGTTCCCAAAAGGGGCAACTCCGAGACTATCAACTTACCCAAGATATGGAATATTACCCTGTTGTCATGCCAGAAGGGGAGTGGGATTTGATTCCTTTTGCAGGTGGGAAATTGTCCTTAGGAGCTACCCATGAAAACGACATGGGGTTTGACTTGACGGTGGATGAAACCTTGATCCAGCAAATGGAGGATGCGGCCTTGCCTCACTACCCAGCCTTGGCTGAAGCTACTATAAGAGGTGAGCGAGTAGGGATCCGTGCCTATACCAGTGATTTTTCGCCATTTTTTGGGCAAGTCCCAGGTTTAGCAGGTGTCTATGCGGCTAGCGGACTAGGGTCATCAGGCCTCACAACGGGTCCTATCATCGGTTACCATTTAGCTCAACTGATCAAAGACAAGGAATTGACTCTGGACCCAGTAAACTATCCAATCGCAAACTATGTCAAACGAGTAAAAAGCGAATGATACTCAATGAAAATCAAAGAGCAAACTAGGAAGCTAGCCGCAGGCTGCTCAAAGCACGGCTTTGAGGCTGTGGACAGAACTGATGAAGTCAGCTCAAAACACTGTTTTGAGGTTGTGGATAGAACTGACGAAGTCAGTAACCATACCCACGGCAAGGCGAAGCTAACGTGGTTTGAAGAGATTTTCGAAGAGTATAAGCATTTTACTGAAATTTTAGCCTACCCTCTAGGATGGCAAATGACATTCCCTATCAAAAATGATAAAATAAGAAAAAACAATCCGAGAATCGAGGAAAAAAGATGCAAGAAAAGATTTTGGTAACTGGCGGTGCCGGATTTATCGGAACCCACACTGTTATTGAATTGATCCAAGCAGGCCATCAAGTCGTTGTGGTGGATAATCTTGTCAACAGCAATCGTAAGAGTTTAGAAGTTGTTGAAAAAATTACAGGAGTTGAGATCCCTTTCTATGAGGCAGATATCCGTGATACAGATACCCTCAGAGATATTTTCAAGCAGGAAGAGCCGACTGGTGTCATTCACTTTGCTGGTTTGAAGGCTGTTGGTGAATCAACACGTATCCCTCTTGCCTACTATGACAATAATATCGCTGGAACTGTCAGCCTTTTGAAAGTCATGGAAGAAAATAACTGTAAGAACATCATCTTCAGTTCTTCTGCGACTGTTTACGGTGATCCCCATACTGTACCAATTCTAGAAGATTTCCCGCTTTCAGTGACCAACCCGTATGGTCGTACTAAGCTCATGCTAGAGGAAATTTTGACCGATATCTACAAGGCAGACTCAGAATGGAACGTGGTCTTGCTTCGTTACTTTAATCCAATCGGAGCGCATGAAAGTGGAGACCTAGGAGAAAATCCAAACGGAATTCCAAACAATCTCTTACCTTATGTTGCACAAGTAGCAGTGGGCAAACTAGAGCAAGTACAAGTTTTCGGTGATGACTATGAAACTGAGGACGGAACTGGTGTTCGTGACTATATCCACGTTGTAGACCTAGCCAAAGGTCACGTTGCAGCTCTACAAAAGATCCAAAAAGGTTCAGGCCTTAATATTTACAACCTTGGAACGGGTAAAGGCTACTCAGTTCTTGAAATTATCCAAAATATGGAAAAAGCGGTGGGACGTCCCATTCCTTACCGCATCGTAGAACGCCGCCCAGGTGATATCGCTGCCTGCTATTCGGATCCTGCAAAAGCCAAAGCTGAACTGGGTTGGGAAGCAGAACTTAGCATCACCCAAATGTGTGAAGACGCATGGCGTTGGCAAAGCAAGCATCCAAATGGATTTGAAGACTAAGATGATGATTTCAATCATTGTCCCATGTTTAAACGAAGAGGAAGTACTTCCTCTTTTTTATCAGTCTGTTGAAGCACTGCTTCCAGAATTGGGAGGAGAGATCGAGTATGTCTTTGTGGATGACGGGTCTAGCGATGGAACCTTAGACTTGCTAAAGACCTATCGGATGCAAAATCCTGCGCTACATTACATTTCTTTCTCGCGAAATTTTGGGAAAGAAGCAGCTCTGTATGCAGGCTTGCAGCATGCAACTGGAGATCTGGTGGTCGTGATGGATGCAGACCTCCAGGATCCTCCGAGTATGTTGCTCGAAATGAAGACCTTACTAGACCAGAATGCAGACTTAGACTGTGTTGGGACACGGAGAACCAGTCGGGAGGGAGAACCCTTCTTTCGCAGTTTCTGTGCTGATCTTTTTTATCGCCTCATGCAAAAAATCAGCCCAGTAGCTCTGCCCTCAGGCGTCCGTGATTTCCGGATGATGAGAAGGTCTGTGGTAGATGCTATTTTAACCCTGACTGAATCCAATCGTTTTTCTAAGGGACTCTTTGCCTGGGTGGGTTTTAAAACGCACTATCTTGATTATCCAAACGTTGAACGACAGGCTGGCAAGACCAGTTGGAGTTTTAGGCAACTCTTTTTCTACTCGATTGAAGGGATTCTCAACTTTTCAGATTTTCCCTTGAGTATAGCCTTTGTAGCGGGACTTCTATCTTGTTTTATTTCTTTTGTGATGACTGTTTTTGTGGTGTTTCGGACCCTTATCTTGGGAAATCCGACATCTGGCTGGACCTCTCTGATGGCTGTCATTCTCTTTCTTGGAGGGATTCAACTCCTGACCATTGGGATTCTGGGCAAGTATATCAGTAAGATTTATTTAGAGACCAAAAAAAGACCACTCTACCTCATCAAAGAAAAAAGTGATCTTTCTATTGTTGAAGGAAAAAATAACCGGAAAAGACTATAATTTTACCTAGAAATATGCTAAACTAGTAGGTGAAGGGATTAAAGTGATAAAGAGAATCTACAAAATCAATCTCCCTTTTAAACTATGATGGATCTTTTAGAAGTGCACGTGTAGGACAATTTTTGATGGCCTCTAGAACATCGCTGCTCTCAGCGATTTCTCTTTGCAATTCAACTGGATCATCGCAAAATCGAACGATTCCATTATCATGGTAATCAAAGAGTTCAGAATAGGTTTGGCAAAGCCCGCAGGCAATGCACCGTTCAGGTATAAGTGTGAGTTTCATATTTATATTGTAATAAGAAAGTTTAAAAAATACAAGGAGTAAGGTATGGCAAAGGAACCATGGCAAGAAGATATCTATGAAAATAGTGAGGAAGAATCAAGGTCAGAGCGTCGTCGCCGTAAACAAAAAGGAAAAGGGGCTGTTGCCAATCGTGTCTTAACAGTTCTAGCTAGCCTCTTCTTTGTGATCGTTGTAGCGATGGTAGTTGTATTGATTTACTTATCAACCGGAGGAAGCAATCGTACTTCATCTTTGAAGGACTTCTATGATACATCGTCTCCTTCTACAAGTTCAAGTTCTAAAGTAGAAGCATCGTCATCTTCAAGTAGCAAGGTAGAAGAAACATCTTCTTCTGAAACAACTCCTTCAGAGAGCAGTTCAGAAGAACACACAGAAGGAGAGGGAACAATCACAGTGCATCCTGGAGAGGGTGAGGCAGCTCTTGCTCAACGTGCAGGGATTTCCATTGCCCAGCTAGAAGCCCTAAATCCTTCTCACATGTCATCTGGATCTTGGTTTGCCAACCCAGGTGATGTGATTAAGACAAGATAGGAGTCGGTCATGAAGACAATTCAAATTGCTATCGATGGTCCAGCTTCGAGTGGTAAGAGTACGGTCGCAAAGATTGTCGCTAAAGATTTTGGTTACACTTATCTCGATACAGGTGCTATGTATCGTGCTGCGACTTATATAGCGCTCAAGCACCAGTTGGATGCGGGAAATGTAGACCAACTTCTTGAGCTTCTTAACCAACACCCCATTAGTTTTGGTCGTTCAGAAACAGGTGAGCAACTTGTTTTTGTAGGGGATGTTGAGATTACGCATCCGATTCGTGAAAATGAAGTGACCAACAAGGTTTCAAGCATTGCTGCAATTCCTGAGGTGCGTGAGAAGTTGGTTTCGCTCCAGCAAGAGATCGCTCAGCAAGGTGGTATCGTCATGGATGGACGTGATATCGGGACGGTTGTTTTACCACAAGCTGAACTCAAGATTTTCCTAGTGGCTTCTGTTGAAGAAAGAGCAGAGCGTCGTTACAAGGAAAATATTGCTAAAGGGATTGAAACTGACTTGGAAACTTTGAAAGAGGAAATTGCGGCACGTGACTACAAAGATAGTCATCGTGAAACCTCACCTCTCAAACAGGCTGAGGATGCAGTTTACCTTGACACAACTGGACTAAGTATCCAGGAAGTGGTCGAAAAAATCGAATCAGAAGCAAAAAAATATATGTCCTAGGGACGAGAGGAGCAGGCTAAATGAAGCCTGCTCCTTTTCTCTCTTTTGCGCGCGTTTCAAAACAGCCTTTTTGGGAGAATTTTGATAAAATAGTAGTATCAATAAAAAGGACGGAAGCATGACAAAGAAAATCATAGCCATTTGGGCCCAAGATGAAAAAGGTGTGATTGGGAAGGAAGATCGTCTCCCTTGGCATTTGCCGGCAGAGTTGCAACATTTTAAGGAAACAACTTTAAATCATGCTATACTGATGGGGCGAGTGACCTTTGATGGCATGGGACGTCGTCTGCTTCCAAAACGGCAAACCCTGATTTTAACGCGCAATAGCGAAGAAGTCATAGATGGGGCGCTCGTATTTCAAGATGTGGAGTCTGTTTTAGCGTGGTATCAGAGTCAGGAAAAAAATCTCTATATCATTGGCGGAAAGCAGATTTTTCAGGCTTTTGAGCCTTATTTAGATGAAATCATTGTGACACAGATTCATGCTCAGGTGGAGGGAGATACCTATTTCCCTGAGGAGTTTGACTTGTCTCGTTTTGAGACAGTCGCAAGCAAATCTTATGAGCGAGATGAGAAAAACGACTATGATTTTACCATCGAATATCGAGATAGAAAGGAAGTCTAATGGAGCGCAGTATATTTGGATTTTTCACAGCTTTTTTGTGTGTGATCTGTATTTTGACTGGAGCACAGGCTTTTCGTAAGAAGCGCTATGGACTGTCTGCCTTACTCTGGCTGAATGCTTTTACCAATCTGGTAAACAGTATTCATGCTTTTTACATGAACTTATTTTAGATAGAATGATAAATTAGAATGGAAGGAAATCATGCCTACAAATAGGAAAAATGATATGATGGTTTATTGCTCATTTTGTGGCAAAAGCCAAGAAGAAGTAAAGAAAATAATCGCTGGGAACAACGCTTTTATCTGTAATGAATGTGTGGAGTTGGCCCAGGAAATCATTCGGGAGGAGTTGGCCGAAGAAGTTTTGGCAGACTTGTCTGAAGTGCCAAAACCAATCGAGCTCCTCAATATCTTGAACCACTATGTGATTGGTCAGGATCGTGCCAAACGTGCCTTGGCAGTGGCTGTATACAATCACTATAAACGCATCAATTTCCACGATACGCGTGAAGAGTCAGAAGATGTGGATTTGCAGAAGTCAAACATCTTGATGATTGGCCCAACTGGTTCTGGGAAAACCTTCCTTGCTCAGACCTTGGCTAAGAGCTTGAACGTGCCTTTTGCTATTGCAGATGCGACAGCTCTGACTGAGGCTGGGTATGTGGGTGAGGACGTTGAAAATATCCTCCTCAAACTCTTGCAGGCTGCTGACTTTAACATCGAACGTGCAGAGCGTGGGATTATCTACGTGGATGAAATTGACAAGATTGCCAAGAAGAGCGAGAACGTGTCTATCACACGTGACGTTTCGGGTGAAGGGGTACAACAAGCCCTTCTCAAGATTATCGAGGGAACTGTTGCTAGTGTGCCACCTCAAGGTGGACGCAAACATCCACAACAAGAGATGATTCAGGTAGATACCAAGAACATCCTCTTCATTGTGGGTGGTGCTTTTGATGGCATTGAAGAAATCGTCAAACAACGTCTGGGAGAAAAAGTCATCGGTTTTGGCCAAAATAACAAGGCGATTGACGAAAATAGCTCCTACATGCAAGAAATCATCGCAGAAGACATTCAAAAATTCGGGATTATCCCTGAGTTGATTGGACGCTTGCCTGTCTTTGCTGCTCTTGAACAATTGACGGCCGATGACTTGGTTCGCATCTTGAAAGAACCAAGAAATGCCTTGGTGAAACAATACCAAACCTTGCTTTCTTATGATGACGTTGAGTTGGAATTTGACGACGAAGCCCTGCGAGAAATCGCCAATAAGGCCATTGAACGGAAGACAGGGGCTCGTGGTCTTCGCTCCATCATCGAAGAAACCATGCTAGATGTCATGTTTGAAGTACCAAGTCAGGAAAATGTGAAATTGGTCCGCATCACAAAAGAAGCTGTCGATGGAACGGAAAAACCAATCCTAGAAACAGCCTAGAGGTGAGTATGGAACTTAATACACACAATGCTGAAATCTTGCTCAGTGCGGCTAATAAGTCTCACTATCCGCAGGATGAACTGCCAGAGATTGCCCTTGCAGGACGATCCAATGTTGGCAAGTCTAGCTTTATCAACACCATGCTAAACCGCAAGAATCTTGCCCGTACATCAGGGAAACCTGGGAAAACCCAGCTTCTCAACTTCTTTAATATTGATGACAAGATGCGTTTTGTGGATGTACCAGGTTATGGTTATGCCCGCGTTTCTAAAAAGGAACGTGAAAAGTGGGGGCGCATGATTGAGGAGTATCTGACCACTCGGGAAAATCTTCGTGCAGTGGTCAGTCTGGTGGACTTCCGTCACGACCCGTCAGCAGATGATGTGCAGATGTACGAATTTCTCAAGTATTATGAGATTCCGGTTATCATCGTTGCGACCAAGGCGGACAAGATTCCTCGTGGTAAGTGGAACAAGCACGAATCAGCAATCAAAAAGAAATTAAACTTTGACCCAAGTGACGACTTCATCCTCTTTTCATCTGTCAGCAAGGCGGGGATGGATCAGGCTTGGGATGCAATATTAGAAAAATTGTGAGGGAAAGAAATGGCAAAAACAATTCATACAGATAAAGCTCCAAAGGCTATCGGACCTTATGTTCAAGGGAAAATCGTTGGCAATCTTTTATTTGCTAGCGGTCAAGTTCCCCTATCTCCTGAAACTGGTGAAATCGTAGGAGAGACCATTCAAGAACAGACAGAACAAGTCTTGAAAAACATCGGTGCGATTTTGGCTGAAGCAGGAACAGACTTTGACCACGTTGTCAAAACAACTTGCTTCTTGAGCGATATGAACGATTTTGTTCCTTTTAATGAGGTTTACCAGACTGCTTTTAAAGAGGAATTTCCAGCTCGTTCAGCTGTAGAGGTTGCACGTCTTCCTCGTGATGTAAAAGTCGAAATTGAAGTAATCGCAGAGATTGGATAAGCTAGTTGAAGTTTGGCTCTGCCAAACTTTTTTTGATATAAGGAGAGATAGATGACAAAGAAACAACTTCACCTGGTGATTGTGACAGGGATGAGTGGTGCAGGGAAAACGGTAGCCATTCAGTCTTTTGAAGATTTGGGATATTTTACCATTGACAATATGCCACCAGCCCTCTTGCCAAAGTTTTTACAGTTGGTAGAGACCAAGGATGATGACCACAAGTTAGCCCTAGTAGTCGACATGCGTAGCCGTTCTTTCTTTTCTGAGATTCAAGCTGTCTTGGATGAATTGGAAAACCAAGATGATTTGGATTTCAAAATTCTCTTTTTAGACGCAGCAGATAAGGAATTGGTCGCTCGTTACAAGGAAACCAGACGAAGTCACCCTCTAGCAGCAGATGGTCGGATTTTAGATGGCATCAAGCTGGAACGTGAACTCTTGGCACCTTTGAAAAACATGAGCCAAAATGTGGTGGATACGACCGAACTCACTCCGCGTGAACTTCGTAAAACCATTGCTCAGCAATTTTCAGACCAAGAGCAAGCCCAGTCTTTTCGTATCGAAGTCATGTCTTTTGGATTCAAGTATGGTATCCCTATTGATGCAGACTTGGTCTTTGATGTCCGTTTCTTGCCAAATCCATACTACCTCCCTGAACTCCGTAATCAGACAGGTGAGGATCAAGCAGTTTATGACTATGTGATGAATCATGAAGAGTCTGAAAGTTTCTATCAGCACTTACTCGCCTTGATTGAACCCATTTTGCCAAGTTACAAAAAAGAAGGCAAGTCTGTTTTAACTATTGCAGTAGGATGTACAGGTGGACAACACCGTAGTGTTGCCTTTGCCAAACGAATTGCTGAGGACCTTGCTAAAAACTGGCCTGTCAATGAAAGCCATCGTGACAAAGACCGAAGAAAGGAAACGGTAAACCGTTCATGAGAAAACCAAAAATAACGGTGATTGGTGGAGGAACAGGTATCCCCGTCATTTTGAAAAGCTTGCGGGAAAAGGATGTTGATATCGCAGCCATCGTAACGGTAGCTGATGATGGTGGTTCTTCTGGTGAGCTCAGAAAGAATATCCAACAGCTGACACCACCAGGTGATCTTCGTAATGTTCTGGTAGCCATGTCAGATATGCCTAAATTTTATGAGAAGGTTTTTCAGTACCGATTCTCAGAAGACGCTGGTGCTTTTGCGGGTCATCCACTAGGAAATATCATCATAGCAGGACTCTCTGAAATGCAAGGGTCCACTTATAATGCCATGCAGCTGCTAAGTCTCTTTTTCCACACAACAGGAAAAATTTATCCATCAAGCGATCAGCCTTTGACACTGCATGCAGTCTTTAAAGACGGTTCTGAGGTGGCAGGTGAGAGCCACATTGCTGATCATCCAGGCATGATCGACCATGTCTATGTGACCAATACCTTGGATGATGAAACACCCCAAGCCAGCCGTCGAGTAGTCAATACTATTCTCGAGAGTGACATGATCGTCTTGGGGCCTGGTTCACTCTTTACATCAATTTTGCCAAATATTGTCATTAAGGAGATTGGGCAGGCTCTCTTGGAGACCAAGGCAGAGATAGCCTATGTCTGCAATATCATGACCCAGCGTGGGGAAACAGAGCACTTTTCAGACAGTGACCACGTAGAAGTCCTCCATCGACACTTAGGTCGGCCTTTTATTGATACGGTCTTGGTCAATATCGAAAAGGTACCTAGAGAATACATGGATACCAACCGTTTTGATGAGTATTTGGTTCAGGTAGAGCATGACTTTGCTGGTCTTTGCAAACAGGTTCCTCGTGTGATTTCATCCAACTTCCTTCGTTTGGAAAATGGAGGAGCCTTCCATGATGGCGATTTGATTGTAGATGAATTGATGCGCATTATACAGGTGAGAAAATGAGTTTTACAGTTGCAGTAAAAGAGGAAATTCTTGGTCAACATCATCTCAGTCGTCATGAGCTGTCGGCAATTATCAAGATGTCTGGTAGTATTGGTCTCTCGACTTCGGGCTTGACCTTGTCTGTTGTGACTGAAAATGCCAAGTTGGCTCGGCACCTCTATGAGTCCTTTCTCCATTTTTATGATATCAAGTCGGAGATTCGCCACCATCAGAGGAGTAATCTTCGCAAGAACCGTGTCTATACGGTCTATACTGAAGAGAGAGTGCAGGAGCTTTTAGCTGATTTGCGGCTTGCGGATTCTTTCTTTGGTTTGGAGACGGGCATCGATCCTGATATTTTAGCAGATGAAGAAGCAGGTCGTGCCTACTTATGTGGGGCCTTTCTGGCAAATGGCAGTATTCGAGATCCTGAGTCTGGCAAATACCAGTTGGAAATCAGTTCCGTTTATCTGGACCACGCCCAAGGACTGGCCTCTCTCCTCCAGCAATTTTTACTGGATGCCAAGGTCATTGAGCGAAAGAAAGGTGCGGTTACCTATCTCCAGCGTGCAGAAGACATCATGGATTTCTTGATCGTGATTGGGGCCATGCAGGCGCGTGATAACTTTGAGCGCGTCAAGATTTTGCGTGAAACCCGTAACGACCTCAATCGAGCCAATAACGCTGAAACAGCCAATATTGCTCGAACGGTTTCTGCCAGCATGAAAACCATCAATAATATCAGTAAAATCAAAGATAGAATGGGCTTGGAAAATTTACCCGTGGATTTGCAAGAGGTGGCTCAGTTGCGAATCCAGCACCCAGATTACTCTATCCAGCAGTTGGCAGATAGCCTGAGCAATTCCCTAACCAAAAGTGGCGTCAACCACAGACTCCGAAAAATCAATAAAATTGCAGATGAACTATAAAACCACGGATTGTTGATCCGTGGTTTTTTCTTGAAGTTAATAAATATATGAGAAGAATTTTAAAGGAAGCCAACTCCATAATCTATGGTATACTATTGATAAGTTATACTGTAGCATAAAGGAGGAAATATGAAAACATCTAAAAAAAGTATGATTATTTTATTCAGTATTTTAGCAGTAATTGGAATCACAATAGGAGGTTGTAGCATGCACCAATACCAAAAGAAACAAGAAATGATTGCCATCGCGACAAGCGATGAGGCAAAGAAGGTTTATGAAAATCATATGAGGGCAAATGATCCTAAAGCATTAACAGAAGATGGAATCATTAAATCATATGATATTGATACAGAAACTTTAGAGTATAATCCAATGGGAGGACTAATGGTAAGGATATATTTTAATAATGATAAGGAATTAGATTTTCACTTTGGCTTAATAAAAGATAATTCAGGGAATTATGAATCTTATGGATATACTGTATCACCTAAATTATCATCTATGTTAAAGGAATCTAAAAAATGAGAAAATATGTCGATGATTCAAATCTTCAGATTGCAATGACTGAATATAACGATAACTCAATTAATCGTGAGGTTAAGGACCAATATGATAGAAGCGTTGGGACTGTCACCCAAGTCTACGACAATACCACAGGAGCGGGCGAGCAGGTTTATGCAGTTGTAAAAAATCCTGATGAAAAAGCTGAGGATGTACAAGAAGTAACGGTCCTTTTTCGTGGTTCTACGGGCCCAGATCATTTTTTGAAAGAAACAGCAGATGTCTGGAATGACTGGGCTGAAAATGATGCAGTTATAGCCAAGAGAATTGTAATGCAAAGCAATCCCAGCGACCGAGACAATTCTACCGAGCAGCTAAAGGCTTCTGCCAGAGCTTTAAAAGATGTCATGGAAAAATATCCAAATGCCAAGATTAACATCTATGGGCATTCTCTTGGATCTATGGATGCTCAGTATGCTATGGCTGACCTAGACGCGGCCCAAATTGAGCGAATCCAACAGGCTTATATTTACAACGGCCCTGATGTCTACCGAATCCTTAGCCCTGAACAGAGAAAAATTGTCGATCAGATTAAAGGACGTATCTACAACTATGCTGACCCTAAAGATAAGATTAGCATGGTTGGTAGAGATCCCGCCAAGGGTAGTATCGGTTCTGTAGGTATGGTTTATTATGTAGATAGTGAACAAGAAGATTTTGTAAATCAGCATATGACCTATGGTTATCGCTTGGATAAGGATGGGAAAATAAAAATTCTCTCCAATACCAGTACAGTCGCATATAATAGCTTTCTGATTAAAATGGAGAGTTTCAAAAGGCTTAAGAAGAGTCTATCTTCTGATGGTTTTACATCTGATGAGCGAATCTTTCTAGACTCTGAACAAGCTAAGCTTACGGCGTCAGGTATTTGCCATATTGTAACAGAAGAACTAGATGTTCTCAAAAAAATATATAATGAAGGTGTTCAAGATGCGAGTGAAGTGCTTGTATCTTGCAGTAATATTCCTTGGGGTTTTATCCTAAGTCCGTACGAAACAGAGGTTGCCTATTCTGATGGAGGAGTGACTTATGAAACAACTGTTGGTGTCATTCAAAAGAGGTTTACTCCAGTTCTTGATACTGCGAAACAATTAGAGAAAGATTTTACAGATTTAGAAAAGCAAATCAAAGACGGTATTCAGAAAAAATTAGATGAAGATGAAGAATTGGCTAATGAATTTAAGCAATGGGAGAGTTTGATATGATAGAGGATGAAATTAGGAAAAAGCGGCAGCGTATTGAAGAATGTGAGGATGACTATCGACGTTCTTTCAAAAAAATCGAAGATCAGTACGAAGAAGCAAACTATAAGTTTCAACAGTTGCGTCATATGATTGAAGAAAAGCATCAAATTATTTCTCATTCCTTAGACCAACTAGGCGGAGACACAACTGAATGGCGTTATCAATCCAATCGACTAGCATCCAACTTTAGTCAGCAAATCGAGATGGCGTATAGAAATAGACAAGGACAACTCGAACAAGAAGAATTGAAGCTCGAACAGGATTACAAGCGTCAACATCGTCTCTTAGAAGATGAGCTTGCCAGAGCTCAGGAGCAAAAAAGACGCTTAGAAGAACGAGGTTAAGGACCATGGCGAATGTATTTGATTACATTAATGATTTTTTCGCAGGGGGAGAGGAAGCTCTAAGAAATATAGAAAAAGAGCTGGAACGATCATTTATAAAAAACATCTTGGCTCCAGCAAAAAAAGCTCGTATTTCCACTATAGAAAAAGATACAGAAAAATATATGAAGATTTCTCTATTAAGTGCTCAAGAAAGTTTGAAAGAAGTTTCGAAAAACATTGATAGTTCGATGAAGGGAGAATTTTCTACAAAAGTAGTTGAAACTATAGAAACGAAAAGTAAAGAATATCCAAAAGCTTTAAATGGTACAAAGTAGACTTTTGCTTTTTAAAGTAAAACTCCAGTAAGTTGCTTTTTATAGCAGATGAACTATAAAACCACGGATTGTTCAATCCGTGGTTCTTTTCTTATAAACTTGTTGAGTGTTTTGGTTGCACTTTTTGGTCAGGGTCGATGTAATTGATGGCATTGTTAATAGCAGTTGGAGCTTCACCCAGTCCTGTAGCGATTAAATCAATCTTACCTTCATAGTAGCAGCAGTCCCCAATGGCATAGATACCCTCTTGGCTGGATTCTTGCTTGCTGTTGACGATAATCTTGTGACGGTTGAGGTCTAGACCCCAATTTTTAAGATTGCCGACAGATGATTTAAAACCATAGTTGACAAAGAGATGGTCTACTTCGATAGTTTCGGCTTCATCTGATTTGACTTTGCTGATTTCTAGTTTGTCGAGTGTTTTTCCATCTCCGATAAGTTGGCTAGGAACGAACGGTGTCTTGATGGTTACAGATGATTCTTGCAGGGCTTGCACACTATGTTCCAAGGCGCGGAAATTATCTCTGCGGTGAACGAGAGTAGTTGGGGCAATCTTTTCAAAAGCTAGAGCCCAGTCCACAGCTGAGTCTCCCCCACCAAGGATGGTTACTTTCTTGCCAGCGTATTGTTGGATATTGGAAACGTGGTAGTGGATATTTTCATAGTCTTCAACGTTTTCCAATTCGAGCGGACGTGGTTTGAAGGCACCACCACCCATGGCAATGATAACTGTTTTAGTCAGGTGGCTACCTTTGTTGGTTGTGATGGTAAATCCTTGATCTTGTTTCTCAATTTCAAGAACGGTTTCGTTGAGGTGAACAGGTGTTTCAAATCCGTTTAGCTGTTCAATCAAGCGATTGGTCAACTCTTCTCCGGTTAAGTTTGGAAAACCTGGCACATCAAGGATTTGCTTTTCAGGGTAGAGGATGGCTGGTTGACCACCGAGCTGGGGAAGAGAGTCGATGATTTGGACTTTGGCTTGGCGTAGGTGGGCGTAAAAGGCAGCAAAGAGCCCGACAGGACCGCCACCTACAATGGTAATATCATAGAGTTGAGACATGATTTCTCCTTTGTTTTTTCTAGTCAGTTTATTTTATCATATTTTTGCTTAATTTAAAATGAGGTAGGACAGGGAAAAAATGGGCAAAAAATGGTATAATGATAAGTAAAGTGTTTTGACAGGGAGGAGGCCAAGGATGAATTTTCAACAATTATCCAATTTACAATACTGGACGAGTTTGTTTTCAAGTCCTTGGAGTATAGTCACCAATCTGATTGATATTCTCATTGTGACTTATATTTTATATCATTTTACTAAAGCTATTGCAGGCACCAAGATTATGATATTGGTCCGTGGAGTCTTAGTTTTTATTCTAGCCCAGATTCTTTCCAATATGATTGGTTTAACGACTATTTCCTGGTTGATCAATCAGATCATCACCTACGGGGTGATTGCAGCGGTGGTTATCTTTTCACCAGAGATTCGAACTGGTTTGGAGCGATTGGGCCGGGCTACTGATTTCTTCTCCAATGCCCCAGTCAGTGCGGAAGAGCAAATGGTTCGTGCATTTGTGAAATCAGTTGAATACATGAGTCCTCGTAAGATTGGGGCGCTTGTAGTAGTTCAGAGAGTGAGAACCTTGCAGGAATACATCTCGACAGGGATCCCTTTAGATGCTAAAATTTCGGCTGAATTGCTTATCAATATTTTCATTCCCAATACTCCCTTGCATGATGGTGCTGTCATTATCAAGGAAGACCGGATTGCCGTAACTTCAGCCTATCTACCCCTGACTGAAGATACTGGGATTTCCAAGGAGTTTGGAACGCGTCACAGGGCGGCGATTGGTTTGTCGGAAGTATCAGATGCTCTTACCTTTGTGGTTTCGGAGGAAACAGGCGGAATCTCCATCACCTATAATGGAGTCTTTAAGCATGATTTGACCTTGGAAGAGTTTGAAGCTGAATTGAGAAGAATCTTACTTCCAACATCAGAGAAAAAGCAAGGTCTGAAAGAGCGCTTGCTAGGAGGATTGAAACATGAGAAAAAATAGTCTATACATCATTTCTTCCTTCTTTTTCGCCTGCATTCTCTTTATCTATGCAACATTGACAAACTATCAGAATAGCAACAGTGCCAGACAGGTGCGGACGGAGACTTATACAAACACAGTTCTTAATGTCCCAATTGATATTCAGTATGACAGCGATCAGTATTTTATCAGTGGTTTTACATCTGAGGTGACGGTCTTTCTAACAGGGTCAAACAGAGTTGCTTTGGCGAGTGAGATGCAGGAAAGTACCCGCAAATTTAAGGTGACGGCTGATCTTTCTGATGCCAGTGTAGGAACCATCGAAGTTCCTCTAACCATTGAAAATTTACCGAGTGGGTTGACGGCTGTTGCAACTCCGCAAAAGATAACAGTCAAGGTCGGTAAAAAAGCAAAACGAGACAATGTCATTGTTGTGCCGGAGATTGACCCTAGTCAGATTGATTCTCGCGTGAAAATCGATACAGTTACTGTATCAGATGAAAAAGTAACGGTTATTAGTGATGAGGAAACCCTCTCCAAAGTAGATCGTGTCATTGCCATCTTACCGACGAGTGAACGGATAACTAGAAACTACTCGTCCTCTGTTCCTCTACAAGCAGTCGATAAAAATGGAAATGTCTTACCAAGCGTCATTATGCCGTTTGACACAACTATGAAAATTACAACAAAAACAGCAACGTCTAGTTCAAGTAACTCGTCAACAAGTTCCTCAGAAGGCAGTTCGTCTTCAACGAGTTCAGAAACAAAATCAGATTCGTCTAAACAATAATAAATAATAGAAAAGGATGATAAATAAAATGGGTAAATATTTTGGGACCGATGGAGTCCGTGGAGAAGCAAACGTAGAACTGACACCAGAATTGGCCTTTAAACTGGGACGTTTTGGTGGATATGTTCTTAGCCAACACGAAACAGAAGCCCCTAAAGTCTTTGTAGGACGTGATACACGTATCTCAGGAGAAATGTTAGAATCAGCCTTGGTGGCAGGTCTTCTCTCTGTAGGGATTCACGTCTACAAACTTGGTGTCCTTGCAACACCAGCAGTAGCTTACTTAGTCAAAACCGAGGGAGCCAGTGCAGGTGTCATGATTTCCGCTAGCCACAACCCAGCCCTTGATAATGGAATTAAGTTCTTTGGTGGGGATGGTTTCAAACTTGATGATGAAAAAGAAGCTGAAATCGAAGCCCTGCTAGATGCTACCGAAGATACTCTTCCTCGTCCAAGTGCAGAAGGTTTAGGAACCTTGGTGGACTATCCAGAAGGTTTGCGTAAGTATGAAGGCTACCTTGTTTCAACTGGAACGCCTCTTGAGGGAATGAAAGTGACTTTGGACACAGCGAACGGTGCAGCGTCTACAAGTGCTCGCCAGATTTTCGCTGATCTTGGTGCTCAGTTGACAGTTATCGGTGAGACACCAGATGGTCTTAATATCAACTTGAATGTTGGTTCAACTCACCCAGAAGCTCTTCAAGAAGTAGTCAAAGAAAGCCAATCAGCTATCGGTTTGGCTTTTGACGGAGACAGTGACCGTTTGATTGCTGTTGATGAAAATGGCGACATTGTTGATGGTGATAAGATCATGTACATCATCGGGAAATACCTTTCTGAAAAAGGCCAGTTAGCTCAAAACACCATCGTGACAACCGTTATGTCTAATCTCGGCTTCCACAAGGCTTTGGACCGTGAAGGTATCAACAAGGTTGTCACTGCAGTTGGTGACCGCTATGTCGTCGAAGAAATGAGAAAATCAGGCTATAACCTTGGTGGTGAACAGTCTGGTCACGTTATCTTGATGGATTACAATACGACAGGTGATGGACAGTTAACTGCCGTTCAATTAACAAAAGTTATACGGGAAACCGGTAAAACCTTGTCTCAACTAGCATCAGAAGTGACGATTTACCCACAAAAACTGGTCAATATCCGAGTGGAAAATTCCATGAAAGAAAAGGCCATGGAAGTACCAGCCATCAAGACAATCATCGAAAAGATGGAAGAAGAGATGGCAGGGAACGGCCGTATCCTTGTCCGCCCAAGTGGTACCGAACCTCTCTTGCGAGTTATGGCAGAGGCACCTACAATAGAAGAAGTCAATTACTATGTAGATACGATTGCTACTGTTGTTAAAGATGAGATCGGTATTGACTAAAGCCTAGAAAACTAGATGAAATGATAAAAATGTGGTACAATTGCATAGTAAATTGTAGCAATGGGAGAGAGAAATGAATCTTAAACGAGAACAAGAATTTGTTAGCCAGTATCACTTTGATGCTCGTAACTTTGAATGGGAAAATGAAAATGGGGCTCCTGAAACTAAGGTAGACGTGAATTTCCAGTTGCTCCAATACGACCAAGAAAACCAAGTAACCTCGCTAGTTGTTATCTTGAGCTTTATGATTGTCTTTGACAAATTTGTTATCAGTGGAACGATTTCTCAAGTTAACCATGTGGAAGGTCGTATTGTTAACGAACCAAGTGAATTTAACCAAGAAGAAGTTGAAACCTTGGCACGTCCATGCTTGAACATGCTCAACCGTTTGACGTATGAAGTAACAGAAATCGCCTTGGATCTTCCAGGGATCAATTTGGAGTTTTAGTCATGAAATTAGCTGTCATTACAGATTCTTCAGCCTATTTAGAGGAGAAGACGCTGCAAAGAGAGAATCTATTTATCTTGGATATTCCTGTCAATATTGATGGGGAGGAGTATGTTGAAGGTGTCAATCTGACTGCTGAGGAATTTTATCAAAAAATGGCTCAGTCTGCAGAATTGCCTAAAACCAGTCAACCAAGTATTGCCAAATTGGATGAGATTCTAAGTTCCTTGAAAGAAGAGGGCTATAGCCATGTCTTGGGACTCTTTCTTTCGTCAGGGATTTCAGGTTTTTATCAGAATATCCAATATATGTTAGACGAGTATGAAGGTTTGACCATTGCCTTTCCTGATACCCATATCACAAGCTCCCCTCTAGGATTTATGGTAGAGAGTGCCTTTGAATGGGCAGAACAGGGCGATGATTTTGCTCAGATTCAGGAGAAATTAGCTCTTCAAATTGCTGATAATTCAGCCTTTATCATAGTAGATGACCTCGACCACTTGGTTAAGGGGGGACGTCTGTCAAATGGGGCAGCCATCCTAGGGAATCTCCTTAGTATCAAGCCTATTCTTTACTTCAATGACCAGGGTGTGATTGAAGTTTACGAAAAAGTTCGTACAGAAAAGAAGGCAATCAAACGTTTGGTGGAAATCATCAAAGAGTTGACAAAAGATGGGAATTACCGTATCACAGTCATACATGGCAATGCTCCTCAAAAGGCAGCGGACTTACGTCAGCTTTTGATGGAGAGTGGTGTGACTTCTGAGATTCCAATTGCAACCTTTGGTAGTGTCATTGGAACCCACCTTGGAGAAGGTAGTATCGCATTGAGCTATACACCAATCGTCTAGATTGTTCTTACAAGCTTTATATCTTAGTAATTGAACACGGACTATTGCCTCTTGAAAAAGATGCCTGTCTTGCCTTTCGTGGAAAGTCAGCGTCATTCCCCATTTTTCATGGGCAACTAACGCCCTTTGTATCTTGATAATTGAACATGCCTAGAACCCTGTGTGAAAAAGATAGTTCTTCCAAGGAGTAGACACTCCTTGATCAGAACTCCTATTTTCACTTTATGTTCTTACAGGTTTTGTATCTTAGACAGGAGTAGAGATGAGTATTCGAGTAATTATTGCCGGGTTTAAGGGAAAGATGGGCCAAGCTGCTTGTCAGATGGTCTTGGCTGATCCAGATCTGGACCTAGTAGCGGTTTTGGATCCGTTTGAGTCTGCGTCAGAGTGGCAGGGAATTCCTGTCTTCAATGATAAGGTTGACTTGGCTGGTTTTGAAGCAGATGTCTGGGTAGATTTTACTACACCAGCCGTTGCTTACGAAAATACACGCTTTGCTCTTGAAAATGGCTTTGCTCCAGTCGTAGGAACAACAGGATTCACCAGTGAAGAAATTGCAGAACTCAAAGCATTTTCCCGTGAACAAGATTTGGGTGGCTTGATTGCCCCTAACTTTGCCTTGGGAGCTGTCTTGCTGATGCAATTTGTAGCGCAGGCTGCCAAATATTTCCCAAATGTGGAGATTATCGAGCTCCATCATGACAAGAAAAAGGATGCTCCGAGTGGAACAGCTATCAAAACTGCCGAGTTAATGGCGGAAGTTCGAGAGTCTATTCAGCAAGGTGCGCCTGATGAGGAAGAATTGATTGCAGGTGCTCGTGGTGCTAACTTTGATGGCATGCGCATACACTCAGTCCGTCTACCAGGCTTGGTAGCCCATCAGGAAGTCATCTTTGGCAATCAGGGGGAAGGATTGACCCTTCGTCATGACTCCTATGATCGCAGCTCCTTCATGACAGGGGTCAATTTGGGAATCAAAGAAGTTGTCAAGCGTCATGAGCTTGTCTATGGATTAGAACACTTATTATGAGATTAACGCAAATGCCTTCTGAATTTCAGAAGGCTTTACCAGTATTAGAAAAAATTAAAGAAGCAGGTTTTGAGGCCTATTTTGTTGGGGGTTCTGTTCGAGATGCCCTTCTCAATCGCCCTATCCATGATGTGGATATTGCGACATCTTCTTATCCAGAAGAAACCAAGCAGATTTTTCCGCGAACAGCCGATATCGGAATCGAGCACGGAACGGTCTTGGTCCTAGATGGGGACGAGGAGTATGAGGTAACAACCTTTCGAACAGAGGATGTCTATGTGGACTATCGTAGACCCAGTGCGGTTTCCTTTGTGCGTTCGCTAGAAGAGGACCTCAAGCGTCGTGATTTTACAGTTAATGCTTTTGCCTTGGATGAAACAGGCGAAATCATTGATTTGTTCCATGGTTTAGAAGATTTGAAAAACCAAGTCTTGCGAGCAGTTGGAGTGGCTAGTGAACGTTTCAATGAAGATGCTCTACGTATTATGCGTGGTTTCCGTTTTCAGGCCAGTCTTGGTTTTAAACTTGAGCCAGAAACTTTTGTGGCGATGAAGACTTTGACACCACTCTTGGAGAAAATTTCTGTGGAGCGAACCTTCGTTGAGTTTGATAAACTCTTGCTTGCACCTTTCTGGCGTGTTGGCTTGTCTTCCATGATTGAGAGTCAAGCTTATGACTATCTTCCAGATATGGGAGGAAGCCAAGACAGGCTCAACAGACTGTTTGTTTTGGAGACTGATTTCACTTTTGAATCTTCTGAACAAGCCTGGGCAGCTCTGTTGTGGGCTTTGGAGATTAAAGATGCACAGCCATTTTTGAAAGCTTGGAAAACCTCACGCCAGTTTGCCAATCAAGTACAGGATTTGCTGACTATTTTGGCTTTGCGAGAAGAAGGAGAGCTGAGCAAGCGCGATTGTTACCGCTTTGACTTGGATTCCCTTCTACAAGCTGAAAGTCTTCGTCAGGCTCAAGGGAAAGAAGTCAACCCACAAGCCATCAAAGAAACTTACCATAGTTTGACCATTCATGATAAGAAAGAGATGCAAATCAACGGTGGTATTCTGATCAAAGAATATGGCTATCAGCCAGGTCCAGACTTGGGAGAAATTTTAACAGAGATTGAGTATGCCATTGTCGATGGAGAGTTGGAAAATGATCGTCAAGCCATCCATGCTTACCTGAGGGAGAAAGAATGAGTGATTTTATCGTTGAAAAACTAAGCAAATCCGTCGGAGACAAGACCGTTTTTAAGGATATTTCCTTTATTATCCATGATTTGGATAGAATTGGTCTGATTGGTGTTAATGGAACGGGTAAGACAACCCTTTTGGACGTCCTTTCTGGCACTTCTGGCTTTGATGGGGACGTTAGCCCCTTTTCAGCTAAGAATGATTATAAGATTGGTTACTTGACCCAGAATCCAGACTTTGATGATAGCCAGACGGTCTTGGATACGGTTCTTTCCAGCGACTTCAAGGAAATTCAGCTGATTCGTGAGTATGAGTTGATCATGCTCAACTACAGCGAGGACAAGCAGGCTCGTTTGGAACGGGTCATGGCAGAGATGGACTCTCTCCAAGCTTGGGAAATCGAGAGTCAGGTCAAGACGGTTCTCAGCAAGTTGGGTATTCAGGACTTGTCGACTCCAGTTGGTGAATTGTCAGGTGGTCTGAGAAGACGGGTTCAGTTGGCGCAAGTTCTTCTTGGAGACCACGATCTCTTGCTACTGGATGAGCCAACCAACCACTTAGATATTGCGACTATTGAGTGGCTGACCCTCTTTTTGAAAAATTCCAAGAAGACCGTTCTCTTTATCACACATGATCGCTATTTCCTAGATGCACTGTCAACGCGGATTTTCGAGTTGGGCCAAGCTAGTTTGACGGAATATCAGGGAAATTATCAGGACTATGTTCGCCTCAAAGCAGAGCAGGATGAGCGTGACGCAGCTATGCTCCACAAAAAAGAACAACTCTATAAGCAAGAATTAGCCTGGATGCGCAGACAACCGCAAGCGCGTGCGACCAAGCAGCAGGCTCGTATCAATCGTTTCCATGACTTGAAAAAAGAAGTTTCAGGCGGCGTTGCTGAGGCAGACTTGACCATGAACTTTGAAACCAGTCGGATTGGGAAAAAAGTTATCGAGTTTCAGAATGTTTCCTTCGCCTATGAGAACAAGCCTATTTTGCAAGATTTTAACCTTTTGGTGCAAGCTAAAGACCGTATCGGTATCGTTGGGGACAACGGTGTTGGGAAGTCAACCCTGCTTAACCTCATCGCAGGAAGTCTTGAGCCGACAGCAGGGCAAGTTGTGAGAGGGGAAACCATTCGTATCGCCTATTTCTCTCAACAAATTGATGGCCTGGATGAAAGCAAGCGCGTTATCAATTACCTGCAGGAAGTGGCAGAGGAGGTTAAGACTAGTGGTGGTTCCACGACTTCCATCGCTGAGTTGCTGGAGCAGTTCCTCTTTCCGCGTTCGACGCATGGAACCTTGATTGAGAAATTGTCTGGTGGCGAGAAAAAACGCCTCTATCTTCTCAAATTGCTCTTGGAAAAACCAAATGTTCTTCTATTGGATGAGCCGACAAATGACTTGGACATTGCAACTTTGACAGTTTTGGAGAATTTCTTGCAGAGCTTTGCAGGCCCTGTCTTGACAGTTAGCCACGACCGTTATTTCCTGGATAAGGTAGCGACTAAGATTCTCGCCTTTGAGGATGGCAAGATTCGTCCCTTCTTTGGTCATTACACTGACTACCTTGATGAAAAAGCCTTTGAAACAGAGATGGTCAATCAAGTTCAAAAGGCTGAAAAGGAAAAAGTAGTCAAAGTCCGTGAAGACAAGAAACGCATGACCTACCAAGAAAAGCAGGAGTGGGCAAGCATTGAAGGGGATATTGAAGCCTTGGAAAATCGTATCGCTGCTATTGAAGAAGAGATGCAGGCAAATGGCTCTGACTTTGGCAAACTGGCGACGCTTCAGAAAGAGCTAGACGAGAAAAACGAAGAACTCCTTGAAAAATACGAACGCTATGAATACCTAAGTGACTTTGATAGTTAGGTGAATAGAAAAATCCTGTTATTACGACAGGATTTTTCTATTCTTCTTTTTTAGTCTCTTGATGAAAGATATTTTGCCAAGTCTCATGGCGACGCCAGATACTGGTGTGGACGATGCCATCTAGCTTATAGCAAATGAGCTTGGTTTTCTGACTAATGGAGGTAATCTGAATGTCCTTAATTGCAGCTTTAAGTTCTTTTTCAGCCTTATAGGCCTCTTTATCCATCTGCTCTCCATCTTGACGGATATAGATAAAGTCCTCAGCAAGGAGTTCTTCTAGTTGGTTTCCTTGGTCAATCAATTGCTCGCGCATGAGTAGTTTTTTGTAGACATTGTCTAAAATTTCATCTTCAGGTATAGGAGCAGGTTCGATATGGACATCGGTGTCAAATACTCCAAAACGCTCTTCTAGCATGGATTCGACCTGGTCTGCAATTTCGTGACTTTCATAGACTGATAAATCAGGATTCATCTCCAGCGTGATATCAAGGTAGATATTGCTACCATAGGTACGCCCTCTTTGGGACTTGACCTTACTAATCTTTGGAATTTCCATTATGGCCTTTTGGTAGTCTTCTAGTAGCTGATCATCAAAACCATCTGAAAGACTGAAGGACGATTCGATAAAGATATCATAGGCTGTCTTTAAGATAAAGAAAGTGATGATGATAGCGACTAATTTATCCACAATCGGATAATTAAAACTGCTGGCTAGGATAGCAATGGAAGTACCAAGCGAGGTGACTGCATCGGAAAGATTATCTTTAGCTGCTGCCTTTAGAGCTTTGGATTTGGATTTCTTACTGAGGCGTGTGTTATAGAGATAAACGACAAACATAACCGCTGCAGAAATGATTCCTAGAAATGCTCCCAGAGGATCGATAATCGTTTGTTCCCGACTGAGAATTTTCTGAATGGTATCCCGAAGCACATCAAAGCCAACGTAGAACATGATGATGGAAGTGATCAAACTAGCTAAATCTTCAATCTTCCAGTGTCCAAAGCGGTGGTCACGGTCTGCAGGCTGGCGAGCCATCCGAATGCCAATCAGAAGAGCAACATTTCCGATAATATCGGATACGTTATTGAAACCATCCGCTACCAAACTGGATGAATGAAGTAGATGACCAGTTGCTAATTTTGCCGCAGACAAGAATAAGTAGGTCGAGATACTGATAATGGCACCACGCTCAGCTAACTTGAGATTTGAGATTGATTGTTTCATCAAACTTCCTTTTCAGTATAAGTAATATTCTTTCATTATACTGGTTTTTGCGGGAAAATTCAAATTTAGTCCACCTTCATCGAATTTTAATGATTGAAAACTTTTCAAATTTTGATATAATAGTACTACTCAAGGGAGTAGCTGGCAGAAACCTGTGATAGTGTCGTCATTCCGAATTGTGTACTGCAAAGTATACCTTCCGGCCCTATCTTAAACAGCGAGACTTGTTATGATTAACAAGTCTCTTTTTGTTTGTCATAAAACAAAAAGAGAACTTGTTTTGCACACAATGTCAAGGAGGAGACGCATGTCAAAAGAACAAAAACGCCAAGCGTTTTATACTCAAAGTCCTGAAGAGGTCTTGAAGTCAGTTGAAGCAACTGAGCAAGGCCTTTCGTCAAGCGAAGTGCAAAAACGCCTAGCTGAATATGGACGCAATGAACTGGAAGAGGGTGAGAAAAAATCTCTCTTGGTTAAATTCATTGAACAGTTTAAGGATTTGATGATTATCATCCTAATTGCTGCAGCTATCTTATCAGTCATAACTTCTGGTGGGGAAGATATCGCAGATGCCATCATTATCCTAGCCGTGGTTATCATCAACGCTGCCTTTGGTGTTTACCAAGAAGGAAAAGCAGAAGAAGCTATCAAGGCCCTCAAGTCTATGTCCAGTCCAGCTGCTCGCGTTATTCGTGATGGGCACATGGCAGAGATTGATTCCAAAGAATTGGTGCCAGGAGATATCGTTGCCCTTGAAGCTGGCGATGTAGTACCAGCAGACCTACGTTTGCTAGAAGCCAATTCTCTTAAAATTGAAGAAGCAGCTCTAACAGGTGAGTCTGTGCCAGTTGAAAAAGATTTGACCGTAGAACTCGCTGCAGATGCTGGTATTGGTGACCGTGTCAACATGGCCTTCCAAAACTCAAACGTGACTTATGGTCGTGGTCTTGGTGTTGTTGTCAATACAGGTATGTATACTGAAGTAGGTCATATCGCTGGCATGCTCCAAGATGCTGATGAGACGGATACACCTCTTAAACAAAACTTGAACAACCTTTCTAAGGTCTTGACCTATGCAATTTTGGTCATTGCCCTTGTTACTTTTGTAGTGGGAGTCTTCATCCAAGGCAAAGATCCACTTGGTGAGTTGATGACCTCTGTTGCGCTTGCTGTTGCAGCCATCCCAGAAGGACTTCCTGCTATCGTGACCATTGTTCTTGCCCTTGGTACTCAAGTTTTGGCAAAACGAAACTCTATCGTTCGTAAGTTGCCAGCAGTTGAAACGCTTGGTTCGACTGAGATCATCGCTTCTGATAAGACTGGTACGCTTACTATGAACAAGATGACAGTCGAAAAAGTCTTCTACGATGCAGTCCTACATGATTCTGCTGATGACATTGAACTTGGCTTGGACATGCCACTACTTCGTTCAGTTGTATTGGCTAATGATACCAAGATTGATGCTGAGGGAAACCTGATTGGTGACCCAACCGAAACAGCCTTCATCCAGTATGCCTTGGACAAGGGCTATGATGTTAAAGGATTTTTAGAGAAATATCCTCGTGTAGCTGAATTGCCGTTTGACTCAGATCGTAAACTCATGTCAACGGTTCATCCATTGCCAGATGGTAAATTCCTCGTAGCAGTCAAAGGGGCTCCAGATCAACTTTTGAAACGTTGTGTTGCTCGTGATAAAGCTGGTGATGTCGCTCCGATCGATGAGAAAGTCACTGAATTAATCCATACAAACAACTCTGACATGGCTCACCAAGCTTTGCGTGTCCTTGCAGGTGCTTATAAGATTGTAGACAGCATTCCAGAAAACCTCATTTCTGAAGAGCTTGAAAACAACTTGATCTTTACTGGTTTGATTGGGATGATTGACCCTGAACGTGCCGAAGCAGCAGAAGCCGTTCGTGTGGCTAAAGAAGCAGGAATCCGTCCAATCATGATCACTGGTGACCACCAAGACACAGCGGAAGCCATTGCCAAACGTCTGGGAATCATTGATGAAAAAGATACGGCGGACCATGTTCTGACAGGTGCGGAATTGAACGAACTTTCTGATGAAGAATTTGAAAAAGTCGTTGGTCAATACTCTGTTTACGCGCGTGTATCTCCAGAACACAAGGTTCGTATCGTGAAAGCTTGGCAAAATCAAGGTAAGGTCGTTGCCATGACAGGTGATGGTGTTAATGATGCGCCAGCTCTGAAAACAGCTGATATCGGTATCGGTATGGGAATCACTGGTACAGAGGTTTCTAAGGGGGCTTCTGATATGATTCTTGCAGATGATAACTTTGCGACTATTATCGTCGCAGTTGAAGAAGGACGTAAGGTCTTCTCAAACATTCAAAAGACTATTCAGTACCTTCTTTCTGCCAATACGGCTGAAGTATTAACCATCTTCCTGTCAACCTTGTTTGGTTGGGATGTCCTACAGCCAGTTCATCTCTTGTGGATTAACCTGGTAACGGATACCTTCCCAGCTATCGCTCTTGGCGTTGAGCCAGCTGAGCCAGGTGTTATGACCCACAAACCACGTGGACGCAAGTCAAGCTTCTTCTCAGGTGGGGTCATGAGTTCCATTATCTATCAAGGTCTCCTTCAAGGCGCCCTTGTTCTGTCCGTTTATGGTCTTGCCCTTCTTTACCCAGTTCATGTGGGTGACAATCAAGCTATCCACGCTGATGCTCTTACTATGGCCTTTGCAACACTTGGTTTGATCCAGCTCTTCCATGCCTACAATGTAAAATCTGTTTACCAGTCTATTTTGACTGTTGGTCCATTTAAATCTAAAACTTTCAACTGGTCAATCTTGGTTTCATTTATTTTACTAGCATCAACTATTGTTATCGACCCATTAGAAAGCATCTTCCACGTAACCAAACTAGACTTATCACAATGGGGAATCGTTATGGGCGGAAGCTTCTCAATGATACTTATTGTCGAAATCGTTAAGTTTGTTCAACGCAAGCTTGGTTTTGATAAGAACGCGATTTAAAAAGAAAGTCATCTTCGGATGGCTTTTTTTGCATTTGAGGAGAATAGTTAGGAGTTATCCACTTTTATGCTATAATAAAGTAAAATGGCAAGGAGCGAAAGAAATGGAAAAGAAAATTGTCCGAGATGTCTTATTCCTGTCGCAAGTTTCGAAAGCTGCAAGTCAGGAAGACCTTTATCTGGTTAGAGATTTACAGGATACCCTGCTAGCCAATCGCGAGACCTGTGTTGGTCTGGCGGCAAATATGATTGGGGTGCAGAAGCGCGTGATTATCTTTAATCTTGGCTTGGTTCCCATAGTTATGTTTAACCCCATTCTCCTTTCCTCTGAAGATCCTTACGAGACAGAGGAAGGTTGTTTGTCTTTGACTGGGGTACGGTCAACGACTCGCTATGAAACGATTACGGTTTCCTATCGCGATAGCAAGTGGCAGGAACAGACCATTACGCTGACAGGTTTTCCAGCTCAGATCTGCCAACATGAACTGGATCATTTGGAAGGACGAATTATTTAGGAGGAACTCAGATGAAACGCATACTCTTTGAACTTGTTTTTATCGCAACGACCTGGTATATCTTTTTACCACCACTTAATCTTACGAGTTGGGAATTTATCTTTTTCCTATGCGGACATTTGGTGGTGATGGGAATTTTGTTTAGCTTCCGCAAGGATACCAATCTTCTCAAGACAGTTCACCTACGTCATGGCAAGGTTGCCAACGAACTCAATCTAGAAGGGATTCATTTTAATAGACTAGGTGGAGGATTGTTGCTGGCCGCGGGACTCATCTTTGCCCTTGCTGGTCTGGTAAGCCTAGTAACTTCTAGCTTTTTCCAAGCAAAAAATTATGCTAATGTGGTGTCCATCACAGAAAAAGACTTTAAAGATTTTCCTAAGAGTGATACCAGTAAGGTTCCAATCCTAGATCGGAGCACTGCAGAAAAGATTGGTGACCGTTACCTGGGGTCTCTGACGGATAAGGTCTCCCAGTACGTAGCAGCAGATACTTATACCCAGCTGACAGTTGATGGCAAGCCCTATCGGGTGACACCTTTGGAATATGCCGACCCGATTAAATGGTTTAATAATCAGTCCAAGGGGATTGGCGAGTATATCAAGGTTGATATGGTGACAGGAAATGCGGAATTGGTAGATTTAAAAACACCGATGAAGTATTCAGACTCCGAGTATTTTAACCGAGACGTCAAACGCCATCTTCGGATCAAGTATCCGACCAAGATTTTTAAAACGCCATCCTTTGAGGTGGATGATGAAGGCAATCCCTTCTATGTAGCAACCGTTTATCAAAAACAGTTTGGTCTAGGAGTGCCTCGTCCTTCATCTGTTATTATCTTAGACGCCACCAATGGAGAAACTAAGGAATACAGCTTGGATGAAGTGCCAGAATGGGTGGATCGTGTATATCCAGCCGAAGAAACCATCGAGCAAATCAACTACAACGGCAAATATAAAGATGGCTTCTGGAATGCCTTGATTTCTAAGAAAAATGTTACCCAAACGACAGAGGGCTATAACTATCTTTCTATCGGAAATGACATTTATCTCTACACGGGTGTGACTTCAGCAAATGCTGACGAAAGTAATCTAGGATTTATCCTTGAAAACATGCGCACTGGTGAAATCACCAAGTACAACCTAGCTTCAGCAACCGAAGAATCTGCCCGTGCTTCAGCTGAAGGAGCCGTTCAGGAGAAGGCCTACAAGGCTACCTTCCCTATCCTTGTTAATCTCAATGACAAACCACTCTATATCATGGGCTTGAAGGACAACGCAGGATTGGTCAAGGAGTATGCATTGGTCGATGCCGTGGAGTACCAAAACGTTATCGTAGCAACTACGGTAGATGAACTCCTCGGCAAATATGCCAATAAAAATGACCTAGAGCTGGATAATGAAACGGTAGAAAACATTAAAGGTATCGTCTCAGACCTTAAATCAGCTGTTATCAAGGGTGACACCGTCTACTTCTTTAAAGTTGACGGCAAGATATATAAGGTCAAGGCTTCAGTGTCAGACGACCTTCCTTACCTCGAAAATGGCCAATCCTTTGAAGGTCAAGTTGGAAAAGATAACTATCTCAAGACCTTTAAAGTCAAGTAAAAGAAACCTCGGTATTAACCGAGGTTTTTCAGATGAAATTCTTGGTCGTGATTGAAAAATATGCTACACTAACAATATGAAAATTTTAATCCCAACAGCCAAAGAAATGAACACAAACCTTCCTCTTGTCGAAGCGCTCCCTTTGAGGGAAGAAAGTCAGGCAGTCCTTGACTCACTGGCACACTACTCAGCTAGTGAATTAGAAAGTTTTTATAAGGTATCTGCCGAGAAAGCAGAAGAAGAGTACGCTCATATTCAAGCTCTAAAAGATCAGAGCGCTAAGAATTATCCAGCCTTGAAACTTTTTGATGGTCTCATGTATCGCCATATTAAACGAGATGAGTTGACCGAGGCTGAACAAACCTATCTTGAAGATCATGTTTTAATTACATCAGCTTTGTATGGCGTAGTTCCAGCCCTATCTCCAATAGCTCCTCACCGTTTGGACTTCTTGATGAAGTTAAAAGTCACTGGTAAGACTTTAAAGAGTCATTGGAAGTCAGCCTACGATGAGGCGCTAGAGGATGAGGACTTGATATTTTCTCTCTTGTCATCAGAGTTTGAAACAGT
This sequence comes from Streptococcus oralis SK304, assembly GCF_000287715.1. Taxonomy (GTDB): domain Bacteria; phylum Bacillota; class Bacilli; order Lactobacillales; family Streptococcaceae; genus Streptococcus; species Streptococcus oralis_Y. Next base: position 41,716 of record NZ_ALJN01000016.1, read on the forward strand.
ATTTTCTAAGGAAATCAGAGAAAAGATGGTGACCTTCAAATTTATGGAGGACAAGCGTGGTCAGTTGAAAATACACTCAACTATTTCAAAGAAAGCGCGTGGGGCCTTTTTGACAGCCTTGATAGAAGGGCAAGTCCAAACAGTCGAACAAGCTCGCAAGCTCCGCTTCGCAGGCTTTGACTACCGAACTGATTTATCAAGTGACTTAGAACTCGTCTTTGTGAAACAAGCATAAAACCAGCTCATTCGAGCTGGTTTTTGCTGGATTAGTTGATGGCTGCAAGAAGGTTGTCAGCTTGTTTTTCAAGTGATGAAGCAGTTGCTTCTTCTAACACCAATTTTCCGTCTGCCCAAGCAGAGTCATTAACACGTGCAGCAGTGAAATCACCAACCACTTGTGTACGGATAAATGGCAAGAGATCTTTGTAAATAGCGAAGAGTTGATCGTGACCTGCATTGGCTACAGATGATACTGTGACAGACTTGTCTTGGAGGGCAGAAGCGCTACGTGTATCAGACAAGTCAAGGGCACGAGAGAGCCAGTCCAGTAAGTTCTTCACGGTTCCAGGGATAGAGAAGTTGTAGACTGGAGAGAAGATCCAGATGGCATCTGCAGCAAGGACTGCTTCACGAGCAGCAGCTACAGCTGGATGAGTTGGAACTTCCAAATCTTGGCTGAAGAGAGGAACAGTTGAGTAATCAAGATAGCTGACTTCCGCTTTTCCGGCAAGTGCTTTTTCAGCTTCGAGGGCCATTTGGTGGTTGAAAGAACCTTGGCGAAGTGAACCGACGATAAATAGTACTTTTTTAGACATGATGTGTCTCCTTTAGTTTAAAATTCAAAGAGCGAACCCTTTTGTTACCATCTATGTTACAACAAGTGATACTAATTAGCAACAATTTTGCTCACAAATTTTTAAATTTTTTTAAAATGCGGATTAAGTCTTCCTTTTCTCCATCTTCCAAGATACTAAAAGCATCTACAACAGAGTTAATATGATCAGGAAGAACCTCTTCAATTTTTCTGCGGCCTGCAGGTGTTAATTTCAGGAAAAAGGAACGGCGATCCTTGGGATCACAGGTTCTAGAAATCCATCCATCTCGAACCATATTTCGAATAACAACAGTCATGTTTCCAGAAGTGGCCAACATTTTTTCAATCAAATCCTGAATGCGCAGTTCTCCCTTGCTATAGAGAGTTTCCAGAACAGAAAATTGAGTTGGTGTTAATCCGTGTTCTTTAGCTGCCTTGGCTTCATAGGGTTTAAAAGTTCGTATGGCCTTATTGAGGACGATAGCCGTTTTTAAGTCTAATTGATTATCGGAAATTTGCTCTTTTAAATACTGTTTCATAAGGATATTTTATCAATAATGAGAGAGAAAAACAAGAACTTATATTTTATAGGAAATGATTCTCAGAATGTTTCTGTCATCACTTGTAATAAAGGAGGAGAGATGGTAAAATAGACAAGTGAAACTAAGACAGAAAAAAGCAAAAAACAAGCTACTTATACAATATGGAATCGGCATTTCTCTGGTACTGCTAGTCATGACGACTTCGTTCCTTTATCTGATATCACTCAGCATGAAACCCTATCAAGATGCTAGGGTTGAAGGAGAAAAACTGGCCAAGCAGTATGCAGAATTGGAGAAGGCAGATCAGGTTGATTTTTTTAATGGTTCGGAAGCTTATTACAGCCTTCTGGGGCATAATAAAAAGCAAGAGGCCATTGCCGTACTGATTGAAAAGAATGACCACAAGATTTACGTTTATCAGCTAGATAAGGGGATTTCTCAAGACAAGGCAGCGACGATTTCGAGGGAAAAAGGAGCTAGCGATATTGACAAAGTCACCTTTGGTCGCTATCAGGACAAGCCGATTTGGGAAGTTAAGTCAGGAAACCACTACTATCTGATAGATTTTGAAACTGGAGCAGTGATCCAATAAGGAGGGCATATGAAACTATCCAAGCGTGTACTAGAAATGGAAGAGAGTGTCACTCTAGCCAGTGATGCGAGAGCCAAAGCGTTAAAAGCTCAAGGAAAAGATGTTCTTTTCTTAACCTTGGGACAGCCAGATTTTCATACTCCTGAAAACATTCAGGATGCAGCGGTAGAAGCGATTCGTGATGGACGTGCTTCCTTCTATACAGTTGCTTCAGGTTTGCCAGACTTAAAGGCTGCGGTTAATACCTACTTTGAACGCTATTATGGCTATTCTGTAGCAGCCAATGAGGTTACCTTTGCCACTGGTGCCAAGTTTTCTCTCTACACCTTCTTTATGGCCGTGGTCAATCCAGGTGATGAGGTCATCATCCCTACACCATACTGGGTCAGTTATGGAGACCAAGTCAAGATGGCAGAAGGTGTGCCAGTCTTTGTCCAAGCCAAGGAAGACAATCACTTTAAGGTGACAGTCGAGCAGCTAGAAGCGGCCCGAACAGATAAGACCAAGGTCTTGGTTCTCAATTCGCCATCGAATCCGACCGGTATGATTTACACTCGTGAGGAATTGATGGCTATCGGAAATTGGGCAGTTGAACATGATGTCCTCATCCTAGCAGATGATATCTACGGACGTCTGGTCTATAACGGAAATGAATTTGTTCCAATCTCTAGTCTGTCAGAAGCCATTCGCAAGCAAACCATCGTGATTAACGGTGTATCTAAGGCCTATGCCATGACTGGTTGGCGGGTAGGTTATGCGGTGGGAAATCCTGAAATTATCGCTGCTATGAGCAAATTGACAGGACAAACAACTTCTAACTTGACTGCCGTATCACAATATGCTACCATTGAAGCCCTAACTGGACCTCAGGACTCTGTCGAAACCATGCGCCAAGCATTTGAGGAACGTTTGAATACCATTTATCCTCTCTTGTGCCAAGTGCCAGGATTTGAAGTTGTCAAGCCCCAAGGAGCCTTCTATCTTTTCCCAAATGTTAAAAAAGCGATGGAGATGAAGGGTTATACCGATGTGACAGAGTTTACAACGGCTATTCTCGAAGAAGTCGGTCTTGCCTTGATTACAGGAGCTGGATTTGGAGCACCAGAAAATGTTCGTCTCAGTTATGCAACTGACTTGGATACCTTGAAAGAAGCTATTCGCCGTTTGCATCAATTTATGGAAAACTAAAACTCAAAGTCTTCGCCTTTTTGGCGAAGATTTTTTGTAACGAAAATCTCGCGAATTTTCTCTAGTCGAACCTAGCTATCGCAGTCTATTTATGGTAAAATAGTGGGTAATGACGTCTTCGGACAAGTTAAACGAAAAAAGGAAGATAGATTATGACAAAACGTGTAACAATCATCGAAGTAAAAGACTACGTTGGTCAAGAAGTGACCATCGGATCCTGGGTTGCCAATAAATCAGGAAAAGGGAAAATTGCCTTCTTACAATTGCGTGACGGAACAGCCTTTTTCCAAGGAGTCGCCTTCAAACCAAACTTTATTGAAAAATTTGGTGAAGAGGTAGGTCTTGAAAAATTTGAAACGATCAAACACTTGAGCCAAGAAACGTCTGTTTATGTGACAGGAATTGTCAAAGAAGACGAACGTTCTAAGTTTGGTTATGAGCTCGATATCACAGATATCGAAGTCATCGGTGAATCTCAAGATTATCCAATCACACCAAAAGAACACGGAACAGACTTTTTGATGGACAACCGTCACTTGTGGCTTCGTTCTCGTAAGCAAGTGGCTGTTATGCAAATCCGTAACGCTATCATTTATGCAACTTATGAGTTCTTTGACAAGAACGGTTTTATGAAGTTTGATAGCCCAATTCTTTCAGGAAACGCAGCAGAAGATTCTACAGAACTTTTTGAAACAGATTACTTCGGAACGCCAGCCTACTTGAGTCAATCAGGTCAGCTTTACCTAGAAGCGGGAGCTATGGCTCTTGGTCGTGTCTTTGACTTTGGTCCAGTATTCCGTGCTGAAAAATCAAAAACACGCCGTCACTTGACAGAGTTCTGGATGATGGATGCTGAGTACTCCTACTTGACACATGATGAGTCACTTGACTTGCAAGAAGCTTATGTAAAAGCTTTGCTCCAAGGTGTATTGGACCGTGCTCCCCAAGCCTTGGAAACATTGGAGCGTGATACAGAACTTTTGAAACGCTACATTGCTGAGCCATTTAAACGTATCACTTACGATCAAGCCATTGACCTCTTGCAAGAGCATGAAAACGATGAAGATGCTGACTACGAGCATTTGGAGCATGGAGATGACTTCGGTTCACCACATGAAACCTGGATTTCAAACCACTTTGGTGTGCCAACATTTGTCATGAACTACCCAGCAGCTATCAAGGCCTTCTACATGAAACCAGTTCCTGGAAATCCAGAACGCGTGCTTTGTGCAGACTTGCTGGCACCGGAAGGCTATGGAGAAATCATCGGTGGTTCTATGCGTGAGGAAGATTACGATGCCCTTGTCGCTAAGATGGAAGAACTTGGAATGGACCGTACAGAGTATGAATTCTACCTTGACCTTCGTAAATACGGTACTGTTCCACACGGTGGATTTGGGATTGGTATCGAGCGTATGGTAACTTTCGCAGCAGGAACTAAACACATCCGTGAAGCTATTCCATTCCCACGTATGTTGCACCGTATCAAACCATAAAATAAATCAAAACGCCCTAGGGGCGTTTTTTCAAAGTAGAAGAAAGAAGAGGTGGAGAACATGTAAAGCACAGTTTAACAAGTGATAAACACAAAGATACAAATACACTTGTTAAAGGAGAAACTATGTTTAAACGAAATTACCGGAAGAATATCGGTCTCATGGCTGGTGTGGAATTTTTTGCCTTTCTGGGCATTACCAGCTTTTGGATTCTATTTCTCAGTCAAAACGGGATGTCGCTTTGGCAGATTGGCTTATTGGAAAGTATTTTTCATGCCACCAGTGTCATCTGTGAAATTCCCTCTGGAATGTTAGCTGACCGCTATTCCTATAAAACCAATCTATATTTAAGTCGAATAGCTGGAATCGCGTCGTCTATTCTCATGTTACTAGGACAAGGTAATTTTTGGATTTACGCACTCGCTATGGTGGTGAGTGCCTTGTCTTATAATTTTGATTCGGGGACGAGTGCAGCTATGGTTTATGATTCGGCCGTGGAGGCTGGATTAAAAGAGCGCTACTTGTCTATCTCCAGTTTTACGTCAGGAGTAGCAGAAGGAACTCGGTCTTTGGGGACTGTTTTAGCGGGATTTTTTGTCCATGGTCAATTGCACTTGACCTACTATATCATGATTGTTACTTCGATAATCGTTCTTTTCCTAACTTGGATGCTAAAAGAGCCTAGTGTTAAAGCACAAAAATCTGAGCGTCTGACAATGAAAAAAATAATCTGGACTGTCAAAGAGGAGTTGCGGAGAAACCCCAGTCTTTTTAGTTGGATGATTCTTTCCCAAATCATCGGGACACTGATGTGCATGTTTTATTTTTACTATCAAAATCAACTGCCTGACTTAGAAGGGTGGCAGATTTCGATAGTCATGCTGATCGGCAGTGTTTTGAATATCTGTGCAGTTTATCTAGCAAGTAAGATTGGAAAGAGGTATTCAGCCTTAAAACTCTTTCCAATTCTTGTACTCTTGACGGGAGGAACTTATTTGCTTTCCTATTTTGGTACGCCACTGATTTACATTTTGATTTATTGGCTCAGTAACGCCTTATATGCTCTCTTTCAGCCGATTTTTGATAATGATTTACAAAAGCGACTCCCAAGCGAGGTACGGGCAACCATGCTAAGTGTCTACTCTATGATGTTCAGCCTAAGTATGATCATCATTTTTCCTCTGACGGGATGGTTGATTGACTATCTAGGATTTGTAGTAGCCTTCCTTTGCTTAGGGCTCGTTTTAGTGCTAGCCAGCTTTTTGCTATTTTTCATTTTGAAAGAGATGGCCAGAGCTTTGGAGCTCAAAGAGGACGTTATTTCTAAGTAATAAAGTTATTTTTTCACTTTTATCTTTTTTACTTGCTATCTATCAGTTTTTCTAGTATAATGGTTTATTGTGAGCAAACCTCACTTACCCCTTGCAAAGACTGGGGGTCATTAGACCAAAAGGAGGAACATATCAATGGCTAAATACGAAATTCTTTATATCATTCGTCCAAACATTGAAGAAGAAGCGAAAAACGCTTTGGTAGCACGTTTTGACTCTATCTTGACTGACAACGGTGCAACTGTTGTTGAATCAAAATCATGGGAAAAACGTCGTCTTGCATACGAAATCCAAGATTTCCGCGAAGGACTTTACCACATCGTTAACGTTGAAGCTAACGACGACGCAGCTCTTAAAGAGTTTGACCGTCTTTCAAAAATCAACGCTGACATTCTTCGTCACATGATCGTCAAACTTGACGCGTAAGAAGGTAAATTATGATTAACAATGTTGTACTTGTAGGGCGTATGACACGTGACGCTGAGTTGCGTTATACCCCATCAAATGTAGCAGTTGCGACTTTTACTCTTGCAGTAAACCGTACATTCAAGAGTCAAAATGGCGAACGTGAGGCTGATTTCATCAATGTCGTTATGTGGCGCCAACAGGCTGAAAATCTTGCTAACTGGGCTAAAAAAGGCTCTCTTATCGGGATCACTGGTCGTATCCAGACTCGTAGTTACGATAACCAGCAAGGACAACGTGTCTACGTAACAGAAGTCGTGGCGGATAATTTCCAAATGTTGGAAAGCCGCGGAGTGCGTGAAGGACATTCAGGTGGAGCTTATTCTGCACCAACTGCTGGTCAATCAGCACCTGCAAACCCAGTACCAGACTTTTCACGTTCTGAAAATCCATTTGGAGCAACAAATCCATTGGACATTTCAGATGATGATTTACCATTCTAATGGACAATTAATACTATAAAGGAGAAAAAACATGGCTCAACAACGTCGTGGCGGATTCAAACGCCGTAAAAAAGTTGATTACATCGCAGCAAACAAAATTGAATATGTTGATTACAAAGATACTGAGCTTCTTAGCCGTTTCGTTTCAGAACGTGGGAAAATCCTTCCTCGTCGTGTAACAGGAACTTCAGCTAAAAACCAACGTAAAGTAACAACAGCTATCAAACGCGCTCGCGTAATGGCTTTGATGCCTTTCGTAAACGAAGATTAAAAAAAGGGGTCCGGGTGGACCTCTTTTTCATGAGCTTGAAAACTAGAAAGCGAATTAAGACCCCAACGGGTCTTTTTTTCACGAGCTTTGAAACGAGGGAGCGAGTTGGGTCCAGTGGACCTCTTTTTCATGAGCTCGGAAACAAGAAAGCGAATTAAGACCCTTACGGGTCTTTTTTTACGAGCATGGAAATGAGAGAGCGAAAAAAACCGGCACTGCACTCCGTACTGGGACAAGAGAAAACTCCTCTTATGCGACCAGTTTTCTGTACTCTACAGGAGACTGGTCATTTAATTTCTGTTGAATTCTAGTTTCATTATAAATAGGATGTAATTTTTGACAATATCTGTTATACTATCTTTGGTTAAGTTTCTCCACTTATGGAGATAGAAGGTTTCAGACTTGAGAACAAAATGGAATCATTCGATATAGGCATTAGCTGCTGGCGTTCCTTTACGGGACATGGAGCGGGTGATGCCTTTTTCAGTACAAGCCTGATAGTATGCTTTGGAGGTGTAGACAGACCCCCTGATCACTGTGTAAGAGTGTCCTTTGAGGTAATTCGAGTTGATGAAGCGTGTCAAGCACAAAATCCGTATCCTGGCAATCTGAGATGGTATAAGCCACAATTTCACGATTATAGAGTTCCATGATAGAGGATAGATAGAGCCTACAGTTGCCAAAGTAGAGGTAGGAGATATCCGTTACCAGCTTCTCCATAGGCTTGTCTGCCTGAAAATCACGATCCAACTTATTGTTTGTTACATGGTAAGGCTTTCCTAATTCAGTCCCCTTCTTGGGCCGTACACGGCAGAGACAGCCTTTTTCCTTCATGATACGATAGATTTTCTTGCGATTTACGACGAGGTTATAAACTTTCTTGAGCAAGCGAGTGATGATTCGATAGCCGTAAATAAAGTGATTTTCCATACAGAGTTTTTCGATTTTATCTGCTATTTCGTCTCTTTTTTGAGAATTCTTACGCTCCTGTTTCCAGCGATAAAAGGTTGAGCGTTTGACGCTGAAATACTCTAAAATAAGAGATACAGGGTAGGTTTTCTGATACTCTTCCACTAGCTTGATAAGACTTACTTTGTCGATTCTCTTACCAAGATCAGATACTTTTTTAGTAATTCTACCTGCAAACGTAACTGTTCGACTTCAGATAACTGTTTCATCCCTTTACCGTAAGTATATTGTTTCCCCACAGGTTGGTAGAAACGGTACAATTCATCATTCTGATACCATCTCCACCAAGTCTTCACCTGACTGACATTTTTAATACCGAGGGTATCCATGATAACCTTATTTGATTTACCTATCTTCTTCATTTCGATACAGGCTAACTTAGTTTCTACTGAATAGGCTTTTTTGACCATAACAAAACACTCCTGTTTCTAGTTTACCAGATTTCAACAGGAGTGTTTTTCTTGTGTCTCATTTTACGGGGGTAGTGCCGATTTTCTAGTAAAATAGAATTGAACGAACTAGTTACGAAAGGAAATCTTATGAGCTACCATCATTTTACCATAGATGAGCGTGAGAGTATTCTCATTTACCGTATGCAAGGCCTAAATTTTTCTCAAATTGCTAAGTTGCTTCATCGTCATCCGTCTAGTATTAGTTGCGAGTGGAAACGACATACAAAATCAGGAAGTTATTCTCCCAATCAAGCACAGGAATCTTACCATATTGCTAAATCACACTGTGGGCGGAAACGGATGCTTGAAATAGACCACAATTTGAGTAATACCATCAAACATCTATTTCTCGATTATCAATGGCATCCTTAAGAAATAGAAGGTCGGTTACGATTAGAGTATGGAAAAGCTGTTATTAGTTATCAAACAATCTATAGAGCCATCTATCGCGGTCACTTTGACAACAGGCTTTCACATGGTGCTCGTGGTGTCCTTCGCAAGCTCCGCCATCGTGGGAAAACACGTCATACAAAAGGTTATGTCGAAAAAGAGGGCGAATTTCTATTTCTCATACCATTCACGAAAAACCCGAAGAAGCAAACAAGCGAGCTAGGGTCGGTGATTGGGAAGTAGATACGGTTACAGGTAAAACTGGAAAAGCTTGCTTAGTGACTCTAACGGATCGCTATTCTCGTTTTCTAAAAATTCAGAAGGTAGCTGTCAAGAAAAGCAAACTTGTCATAGAGGCTATGGTACAAATGTTGGAGCCCTTACCGGAAGAAACCGTCACTCCAGATAGAGGAAAAGAATTCACGAATCATCAAGACTTGGCTGACAAATTAAAGGTATAGGCCTATTTTCCTGACCCTCATGCACCTTGGCAACTAGTGACTAATGAGAATACGAATGGGCTACTAAGAGAATATTTTCCAAAAGGAAGTGATTTAACATTCGTTGATGAGCACACCATTCAGCTGTGGGAGAACAAACTTAATAATAGGCCACGCAAATGTCTTAACTGGAAAACTCCTTATGAAGTCTTCTATGAAGAAAATGTGCACTTAATTTGATAATTCAAGGTAGAAAAATCCAAATTATTTGTATAATAAAATAGTTTCAGAAGTTGAAATAAATGAATGAATCCAGAAAATATCGGTTTGATATAGCAAATAACACGAACAATAAAACTAAATAAGAACATTACATACGCAAATATTACATTTTTGTGACAATTCAGATTTTTATGAAAATTTTTGATTATTTGCGTTATAATGGGTATACTTTAAAGAAAAAGGAGATTATTTATGGATAGACGACAACGTTTTTCATTACGGAAATACAAATTTGGTCTTGCTTCAGTTTTGCTGGGGACTGCTTTGGTTTTTGGAGCAAGTCAAGTTAATGCCAATGAGCAGAGTACAGGTGAAAATCAAGCTCAAACTCAGGAAATCAAGACAGGGCTAAAAGACGATAAACACTCAAGCTCTTCAACTGACCAAACCAATACTAATGTGATAGCTCCAGTAGCTGGAGAGAAACAGGAAGTTGAAACTTCTAAAGAGGATGCTAGTAAACAAGATGCTAGGGTAGAAGCCCCAGTTGATAAAACTGTCGAATCTCAAGAATCAGGAAAAGATAGCGCAGTTGCAAAAGAAGAAAATCAAGGTGTCGTCCAAAAAGAAACAACAGTCGCTACCAGTCCAGCGCCTGCCACTGAGAAGGCTTCTAACATAGAGAACAAAGAGGCTCAAGCAACGACAGTTCTTAAAACTACTGGACAAACAGCAACTACTGAAAAAGAACAAGAAAAAGCTGAGTCTGCAAAACCCAATAGTCTTTCAAGCAATGATATCATCACAGTGCCGAAAACTTGGAAGGCTGGTTACAAGGGAACAGGGACCGTTGTTGCCATTATTGACTCTGGACTTGATTTGAATCATGAGGTTCTTCGAATTTCGGATCCATCAAAAGCAAAATTTAAAAACAAGGAAGCCATCGAAGCAGCTAAAAAGGCTGCTGGAATCGACTACGGTAAATGGTATAGTGATAAGGTTGTCTATGCCTATGATTACTTTGACGGAACGGATAAAATCAAAGAAGCAGAAAGAACTTCTCATGGGATGCACGTAACAGGGATTGCTGCTGGAAACCCTGATAAAGAAGCACCAAATGGTGAAAAGGTCTATGGTGTGGCGCCAGAAGCTCAAGTTATGTTTATGCGTGTCTTTTCAGACCGCCAAAAAACGACCAGTTCTGCCCTTTATGTAAAGGCGATTGATGACGCAGTTGCCTTGGGAGCAGATGCCATTAATATGAGTTTGGGATCTAGCACAGGTTCTATGGTGGATGCTGGTTCCGATATCGTGGATGCCATCAAACGGGCTCGTGCCAAGGGAGTTTCTGTTCTTATCTCAGCAGGAAATAGCAATACATTCGGAAATGGTTATTCAAAACCGCTAGCCGAAAACCCAGACTATGGCTTGGTTGGAAATCCATCCACTGTTGAAGACTCAATTTCAGTTGCTTCTGTCAACAACAAAACATTGACAACAGCGGTTTTTGAAGTCAAAGGTCTAGAGGGAAATGCCGGCCTTCATAACGGAAAATTTGATTATAATCAACCTGAGTCAGATAAGGATTTTGAAAAGGGAAAAGAGTACGAATACGTCGAAGCAGGGTTAGGTCGTGAAGAAGACTTTGCGAAGTTGGATTTAACTGGGAAACTTGCCCTCATTCAGCGTGGAGCCATGAACTTTTCAGAGAAGATCAAAAATGCACGAAAACACGGTGCAGTTGGTGCTTTGATCTACAATAATGTAGAAGGCGCAAACATCAATATGTCTATTGATGATGAAGCAAAGAAAATTCCTTCTGTATTTATTTCTAAACAGTATGGTGAAGCCTTAAAATCAGGAAAATATAAGATTGTTTTTAATGACAAGATGGATAATCGCCCTTCTGATGTAGCCAATCAGTTATCTGACTTTTCAAGTTGGGGAGTGACTACTGATGGACAATTGAAACCAGACGTGACAGCTCCTGGCGGCAATATCTACTCATCCTTTAATGACAATACCTACGGTAGTATCAGCGGAACCAGTATGGCGGCTCCTCACGTTACGGGTGTTGCAGTTCTGGTTAAGGAATACCTTCAAAAACACCATCCAGAATTGACTCCTGAGCAAGTATCAGAGACTGTCAAGGCCTTGATCATGTCAACTGCAAAACCACATGTTAATAAGGATACAGGCACTTATACCTCTCCTCGTCAGCAGGGTTCTGGTATTGTGGATACAGCTGCTGCAGTGTCAACAGATCTCTATGTAACGGGTGAAAATGGTTATCCAAGTGTGACTTTAGGAAATGTGGGAGATCAATTTACTTTTAAGGTCACTGTACACAATATTTCAGATACTGACCGTACTCTCAAGATGGTAGTGAATACCAATACAGACGAAGTCCAGGATGGAAAATTCCCCCTTCGACCTCGAAAACTAACGGAGACAGTCTGGCCTGAAGTGACGGTCAAAGCCCACAGCAGTCAAACAGTCACTGTTAAAGTGGATGTTCGAAAATTTGCTGCTGAACTCAGCAAACAAATGCCAAATGGCTATTTCCTTGAAGGTTTTGTTCGATTTGTAGATCCAGCAGATGATGGGGATATTGTGAGTCTTGCATTTATGGGCTTCCGTGGAGAGTTCCAAAATCTCCCCGCTGTCGAAAAACCAATTTACAATCTTGTCCGAGAAGGAAAAAATGGATTTTACACAGAAGTAGACAAGGAAAATCCTGCAGTTAACTACTCTAATGATGCGACCTATCTAGCAACCTTGCAAAATGACCTTCTTGTTTCTCAAGGCCAACGCCAAGGACGCAGAATTACCGTTCTTGGAATCGAACAAAATGCTGAAGGTAAGCATGTTCTTCAGTTGGACGAAAAAGGGAATGTCCGTATTGCTATTTCTCCAAACGATGATGGAAACAAAGACCTAGTTGAATACAAAACGGTTGCTTTGAGAAATCTTGTAAATCTTCGGGCTACAGTTTATGCGGCTACGGATACCAAACATGAACATCCTATTTGGGAGGGCGATGCAAAGGATCTCCGTAAGAATTATTTTGATGGAGACAGTAGAAATCTGAAGAGTTATATTCTAGATAATACTGCTTGGAGAGGTCAGGATTTTAATGGCAATACCGTAGCGGATGGTTTATATGACTATGTTATCAGTTATACACCAGACGTTCCAGGTGCCAAAGAACAATACACGACCTTTAAAATTCAAATTGATACTCAAAAACCTGTCATCACGAGCGGTTATATTCGCTTTAAAGATGGAAATCAAGAATTCGTAGCTCGCAAACCAAAAGATGTTGGTCAAGGTGGTATTCTTTCAGAAAAAGTTTTCTATATCACACCATTTGACAAGAAAGGGACCATGGTTCTAACTGGAAAGGACCAGTCTGGAACGCGTGCGCTTGAGAACACCCATCTGATTAAGGCCAATGCTGACGGTAGTTATACACTTCCTAAGGATGTTGACAAGGCTAATATTTACTATCTTGTAGAGGACTATGCAGGAAATGTAGACTATATCTCACTTGCTGAACTTGTGCGCGATCAAAATAGTGGTCGAGTGAAAATTGCCTTGAAGGATGCAAAAACAAACCAGGATATTGATACCCTCTACGTCTATCGAATCAAAAATAGCAAGGGGCAATATGTTGATGTTGACAAGACAAAAGCGATTCATTTCTTACAATTTGGTCATTATACAGCAGAAATTTTCAGTTATGACCGAACAGAATTGAAATTTATCAGTGCCTTGTCCCAAGAGTTTGACCTGACGGAAGAAAATAGTTTCCAAACCATTACCTTCCTAGCAAAACTCCTAGAGTATGCACCAGTATCTGTTTCCTTCAATCAAGCAGTTCCAAAGACAACTACAGTAGTTCTGAAAGGAGAAGATGGGACAAGTATCACTCTTCCTGCTGAAAAATACGGTCAATACGCCTTCGGTAAGAAAGTTGCTATAGGTCGTTATACTGTAGAGATCGGCTTACCGACTGGATATGAACTCCTTGAAAATCTCGTTTCCTTGCTCGTTCATCCAGGTCGAAATAATGCTTTGCGCCTATCTGTTGTGTCTAAGTTGGCCTTGATTGCTGCGGTAAATCAACAAAAAGAACTGGTAGAAACGTCTCGTTACTTTAATAGTAGTGCAGATAAGAGAAAAGCTTATGACCAAGCTTTCCAAGTGGCGAGGTCAGCCTTGTCAAGTAAGTTGAAGCAAGAATTGATTGATGGAGTTCTCGCTAGTCTTGAAGCTGCTGGTAAGGCTTTGGATGGAAAAGATTCGAACGTGGCAGCCTTGAAAGAAGCCATGAAAGCTTACTATGCAACGACTAAAACTGGACGATATGCTAATTCCAAGGAAAAAGTACGTCGAGCTTATGATCGTGCCTTCCAAGAAATCGCCTTACTTGCTGTGGATCCTAAAGTCAAACAGGATCAAATTGACCAATCTCTCATTGCCCTTGCAACAGCTAAAAGTAAACTGAATGGCAAAGCTACTGACTTCTCTAGTCTGAAGAAACTGGTCAAGGATGAACGTCTTTTCCAAGAAAAGAATGCGAGATTTATCTATGCAGACAAGAAAGAAAAAGCAGCTTATCTTTTAGCCTTTAAAGAAGCTCAGGAACTCCTTAATGATCCAGGAGCGAGCCAAGAAGATGTCAAAGATGCCATTACAGTCTTGAAACAAGCCAAGAGAAATCTGCATGGCAAAAAACCAAAAGCAAGAAGACATCCTTAAACAGGAGTTTCTGAAGCTTTACTGATAAATGAGTCTGAAACTTTGTTTTCAGACTCATTTTTGGTTTACACTAGCTAGGAAATCTGCTATAATACTAGCTAGGAAAGAAAGTCTTATGGCGTTCTTCAAGCGAGCTTGGGATAGTGGGAGCCAAGTAGGACAAGGTAAGAAACTGGCGCTTTCTGTCGTATTTTAAAAAACAATGAAGTAATAAATTAGGGTGGAACCGCGTTTCTGACGCCCCTAGGTCACAGACTTAGGAGTAAAGACACGGTTCTTTTTGTATCCAAAGTCACAAGAATTTATAAAAAGGAGTAAATAATGTCTAAAAAATTGACTTTCCAGGAAATCATCCTTACTTTGCAACAATTTTGGAATGACCAAGGTTGTATGCTTATGCAGGCTTATGATAATGAAAAAGGTGCGGGAACAATGAGTCCTTACACTTTCCTTCGTGCTATCGGTCCTGAGCCATGGAATGCGGCTTATGTGGAGCCATCACGCCGTCCTGCTGACGGTCGTTATGGAGAAAATCCTAACCGTCTTTACCAACACCACCAATTCCAGGTGGTTATGAAGCCATCTCCATCAAATATTCAGGAACTTTACCTTGAGTCTTTGGAAAAATTGGGAATCAATCCTTTGGAACACGATATTCGTTTCGTTGAGGATAACTGGGAAAATCCATCGACTGGTTCAGCTGGTCTTGGATGGGAAGTTTGGCTTGATGGGATGGAAATCACTCAGTTCACTTATTTCCAACAAGTTGGTGGATTGGCAACTGGCCCTGTGACTGCGGAAGTTACCTATGGTTTGGAACGTTTGGCTTCTTACATTCAAGAAGTGGACTCTGTCTATGATATCGAGTGGGCCGATGGCGTAAAATATGGAGAAATCTTCATCCAGCCTGAGTACGAGCACTCAAAATATTCATTTGAAATTTCGGATCAAGAAATGTTGCTTGAAAACTTTGATAAGTTTGAAAAGGAAGCTGGTCGTGCCTTGGAAGAGGGCTTGGTTCATCCTGCCTATGACTATGTTCTCAAATGTTCACACACTTTTAACCTGCTTGACGCGCGTGGTGCCGTATCTGTAACCGAGCGTGCGGGCTATATCGCTCGTATCCGTAACTTGGCCCGTGTCGTAGCTAAAACCTTTGTTGCGGAACGCAAACGCCTAGGCTACCCACTTTTGGATGAGGCGACACGAGCTAAACTCTTAGCAGAAGACGCAGAATAAAGAGAGTGACAAATTACGAAAATGGGCGAACGGAGTGAGCCCTGATCCAGTTGCCGCAGTGATGAAGGTATCCTTAGTGAAGCTAAGGATACTAGGCAAAATTGGAGACTTTCGACTCCAATTTTAGCAATGAAACAACGAAGTTGGTTGCTTGCGTACCAATCACATAAGGCAAACTGGAAAATAAAAAGATACCTTTCGGAGAAAAAACATGACAAAAAACTTATTAGTAGAACTCGGTCTTCAAGAGTTACCAGCCTACGTAGTAACTCCAAGTGAAAAACAACTAGGTGAAAAAATGGCAGCCTTCCTCAAGGAAAACCGCCTGTCTTTTGAAGCCATTCAAACCTTCTCAACACCACGCCGTTTGGCTGTTCGTGTGACTGGTCTTGCAGACAAACAGTCTGATTTGACAGAAGATTTCAAGGGACCAGCAAAGAAAATTGCCTTGGATAGTGATGGAAACTTCACCAAAGCAGCTCAAGGATTTGTCCGTGGAAAAGGCTTGACAGTTGAAGATATTGAATTCCGTGAAATCAAGGGTGAAGAATATGTCTATGTTACCAAGGAAGAAGTGGGCCAACCAGTTGAATCCATTGTTCCATGTGTAGTAGACGTCTTGAAGTCACTAACTTTCCCTGTCAGCATGCACTGGGCTAACAACACTTTTGAATATATCCGCCCTGTACACACTTTGACAGTTCTCTTGGACGAGCAAGAGTTTGATTTGGATTTCCTTGATATCAAGGGCGGTCGTGTGAGTCGCGGCCATCGTTTCTTGGGACAAGAAACTAAGATTCAGTCAGCATTGAGCTATGAAGAAGACCTTCGTAAACAATTTGTAATTGCGGATCCTCGTGAACGTGAGCAAATGATTGTTGATCAAATCAAAGCAATCGAAGCTGAACAAGGCGTACGCATCGAAATTGATGCTGACTTACTGAACGAAGTCTTGAACTTGGTTGAATACCCAACTGCCTTTATGGGAAGTTTTGATGCCAAATACCTTGAAGTTCCAGAAGAAGTCTTGGTGACTTCGATGAAGGAGCACCAACGTTACTTCGTTGTTCGTGATCAAGACGGTAAACTCTTACCAAACTTCATTTCAGTCCGTAACGGAAATGCAGAGTATTTGGAAAATGTCATCAAGGGTAATGAAAAAGTCTTGGTTGCCCGCTTGGAAGACGGTGAATTCTTCTGGCGTGAAGACCAAAAATTGGTCATTTCTGACCTTGTTGAAAAATTGAACCATGTGACATTCCATGAAAAGATTGGTTCCCTTCGTGAACACATGATTCGTACAGGTCAGATTGCCGTCCTTTTGGCGGAAAAAGCTGGTTTATCAGTGGATGAAACGATTGATCTTGCCCGCGCAGCATCCATTTACAAGTTTGACTTGTTGACAGGGATGGTTGGTGAGTTTGATGAACTCCAAGGAATTATGGGTGAGAAATATGCTCTTCTTGCTGGGGAAACTCCAGCAGTTGCGGCCGCTATTCGTGAACACTACATGCCTACATCAGCGGACGGAGCTCTCCCAGAGAGCAAGATTGGAGCCATTCTAGCCATTGCAGACAAATTGGATACGATTTTGAGTTTCTTCTCAGTAGGCTTGATTCCATCAGGTTCTAATGACCCTTATGCCCTTCGTCGTGCAACTCAGGGTGTAGTTCGTATCTTGGATGCTTTTGGTTGGCACATTGCTATGGATGAGTTGATTGATAGCCTTTATGCTTTGAAATTTGATAGCTTGACTTATGAAAATAAAGCGGAGGTCATGGACTTTATCAAGGCTCGTGTTGATAAGATGATGGGTTCAACTCCAAAAGACATTAAGGAAGCAGTCCTTGCAAGTTCGAACTTTGTCGTGGCGGATATGTTGGAAGCAGCAAGTGCTCTTGTAGAAGCAAGCAAGGAAGAAAACTTCAAACCGTCTGTCGAATCTCTCTCTCGTGCTTTTAATTTGGCTGAGAAAGCGGAAGGATCTGAAACAGTTGATTTTGCTCTTTTTGAAAATGAAGAAGAGAAAGCCTTGGCGGAAGCAGTAGAGTCACTCGTTTTATCAGGGACTGCAAGTCAGCAATTAGAACAACTCTTTGCGCTTAGCCCAATTATTGATGCTTTCTTTGAGAATACTATGGTAATGACCGATGATCAAGATATTCGTCAAAATCGATTGGCCATCTTGTCGCAATTAACCAAGAAAGCAGCTAAGCTTGCACGCTTTAACCAAATCAATACCAAGTAGACTCTCTATTAAACAAACTGTATCTTTTTACAAAGGAGATAAACATGGATTCAAAAAAAATCGCTCGTATCAACGAGCTCGCTAAAAAGAAAAAAACAGAAGGCTTAACTTCTGCTGAAAAAGTGGAACAAGCTAAACTTCGTGAGGAATACATTGAAGGCTATCGTCGTGCTGTTCGTCACCATATTGAAGGAATTAAAATTGTGGACGAGGAAGGAAATGACGTAACGCCAGAAAAACTACGCCAAGTGCAACGTGAAAAAGGTTTACATGGTCGTAGTTTGGATGATCCTAACTCATAAAATGAAAGGGGTTTGTAGATGATTTACAATCCCCTTTTCTGTTGCAATAAAAAAAGGAGCCATTTGGCTCCTTTTGTGTTTCTTAGTTACTTGCGCCAGAAGTAGCGTCTGCGCCACCACCGTGGCCTCCAGCGTCACCTGAATCAGAAGCACCAGAAGTAGCATCAGCATCCCCATGACCTCCAGCGGCAGGAGCAAATGGTCCGCTACCACCTACCAAACGTTGACCAGTCTCTTTTAGGTACCAGTCAAGCCATGGTTGGAAGTTAAAGACGATTTCATTGATTCCAGCGTATGATCCATCAGGATAGTACATCGCTTGGTAGTTGTGGGTGTTGATGACACCTGCAGGAGAACCTGGAACGATTGTACGGACGTATTCTTGGTTTCCGTTACGAAGTGTTCCGATAACCCACTCTACATTCTTCATACGTGCTGGTGGAAGAGATCCATGAACAGTCGACATACGGTTACCTGATTGAGGGGGTACACGTTTGGCAAACATGGTGTCTGGATCTTGGTGAGCGTTATTGTAGTAGAGGAATTGGTTGTTATCGTCAGCGTATGTCAATTCAAATGGCATAGCTTTCAAGAACATATCAATTTGGTTAACTGTCAGGATACCGTGGTCCAGTTTGACATAGGTATCACCAGAAACAGCTCCAGTGATTGCAGCAACTTTTTCTACCCATTCTGGATCGTCAGGATCAACTTCTGTGATGGTTGTAGCGATTGGTTTTCCACAATCCAAGTCTTCTGGTTCGATTGGTTTTGGTTTTTTCAATTTCGAAACGACTCCTACGTATTTTACAAAGTTATCTAAGCAAGTTTCAAGGAATTTAACAGTGCCTTCGTTGGTGATATTTCCGTCGTTATCAAAAGCTTCCTTAGCTTTACCAAGAAGGAATTCGTTACCTGGAAGCGTGTAGGCATTAACACCTGGAGCGTCAAGGATTTTACGAAGGTGAACTTGGGCACGTGATGTTCCTTGGTCGTAGTATGATGCACCTACAATCATAACAGGCTTGTTTTCAAATGGATGAACTTCGTATGAAAGCCATTCAAGTACAGATTTGAGTGAAGCTGAGATAGTGTGGTTGTGCTCAGGAGTGGCGATAATGACACCATCAGCACGTGTAATCTTGTTATACAAGAAGCGCAATTGGAAACTTTCGTCCCATTTTTCGTCTTGGTTAAACATTGGAACTTCGTCGATTTCAAGAACTTCTAATTCAAATTTGAATTTGAAATTGCGACGGATAAATTCCAAGAGTTTGCGGTTATATGATTGATCGTAGTTTGATCCAACAAGTCCAACAAATTTCATTCTTTCGGTCTCCTATCTTACAAATTTTCCCAGTCGAATTCTTCAGCATCTTTGCGAAGCAATTCTTGTGCATTGCGCAATTTCTCAGTAATCTTCACAAAGATACGGAAGTCATCAAAGATGGCATCCAATTTCTTGATGACATCAAGGTCAACCAAGTCGCCACTTGGGTTAAATGCTTGAAGAGAGTGAGAAAGCAAGAATTCATCTGGTAGAACATTTGCCTTAATTTCAGGAGCGTTCAAGATTTGACGAAGCTGCAATTGGGCACGAGATGAACCAAGTGTACCATAGGAAGCACCAGTGATCATGATTGGTTTGTTCAAAAGTGGGTAGATACCGTAAGATAGCCAAGCAAGAGCGCTCATCAAAACCGCAGGGATAGAGTGGTCGTACTCAGGAGTACCGATAATCACACCGTCAGATGCTTCAATTTTAGCTGCAATCTCAAGAATTTCAGCTGGAAGTTGCTTATCTGCTGGTTTGTTGAAAACAGAGATGTCCTTGATTTCAACGAGTTCGATTTCAGCCTTATCGGCGAAGTGTTTTTTCATGTATTGGAGCAATTGGCGGTTTGTAGAACGTTTAGAGTTCGTTCCAACAATGGCAATAAGTTTTAGCATGAGATTTCCTTTCTCTTTTTACATAATACAATTTTGAAGGCCTGAAGAACAAGCAAGGCGTCCCTCTTTGTCGATGAGGATGGCTTCAATCCCATCTATACTTTCGACTTGCCAGAGGATAGAAGCGCTTCGTTCTCCGAATAGGCGGGTTGTCCAAATCTCACCATCAACGGATTTATCTGAGATAATCGTTAGGCTAGCAAGATTGGTTTCGACAGGGAATCCTGTCTCACTATCAAAGATATGGTGATAGTCTTTTCCATCTACTGTCAGGTGGCGTTCGTAGATACCTGAAGTGACAACGGATTTGTTAGAAGCAGGGATAGTTAGGAGATGACTGCCACGAGGATTTCGCGGATCTTGAATACCAATCTGCCAGGTTTTCCCTTCTTTGGCTTGGTTATTCCCGATGGTGAGGATATTTCCTCCGAGATTGATCAGGGCAGAGGTGACACCGTGTTCTTTTAAATACTGGGCAACCTTATCTGCACTGTAACCTTTAGCTAAGCAACCCAAATCAAGCTTCATTCCTTTCTTCTCTAAAAAGACAGTAGAGCTAGTCGGATCCAACTTGATAAAATGCGGATTAACTAGAGGTAAGACAGCTTCGATTTCGTTTAACTCTGGAAGTCGTGCATCTGCAAAGCCGATTCGCCAGGTTTGAATCAAGGGACCGATACTGATATTTAGATGGCTAGAGGGAGCTAGGCTGTGCTCTAGTCCAAGAGCAATCAGTTCAAACAGGTCAGGATGAACCTTAACAGGTGTGATTCCAGCCTGGTAGTTGATTTCCATCAGTTCGGATTCTTGACTATTGGCGTTGAAGCGGTATTCGAGCTCTTTGAGCAAGTCAAAAGCGCCCTGAAGCAGGATTTCTGCCCGCTCATCTACTAATGAAATCGTGATAGTTGTTCCCATTAGCCGTTCAGAACGTGAATGAAGAGGCAAGCTACCAGCTCCTTTCTTTTCATAGGAAATCATTCAATATAAGTTGGTTAAAGAAAAAGTAAACCCCTTACATTTTATTTCCATGTAACTAGCATACCATAAAGTCAGCGTTTTCACAAATGTATTTTGACAAAAAGTCAAGAAATATGCTCAAAATTAGAATGAAAACGATAGAAAAATAAGGTTTGTTAATATTAAGTGTATTTTTTTCTGAAAAAAAGAGAATTCTGAGCAAATGTCTTGTAAACGCTAACAGTAAATGATATACTAGAAAAGTAAATCAAAAATTAAAGGTAGGAATTTTTCTATGAGTAAAATCGTTGTAGTTGGTGCTAACCACGCTGGTACAGCTTGTATTAATACGATGTTGGATAACTTTGGTCATGAGAACGAAATCGTAGTATTTGACCAAAACTCAAATATTTCATTCCTTGGTTGTGGAATGGCGCTTTGGATCGGAGAACAAATTGATGGCCCAGAAGGTCTCTTCTACTCTGATAAAGAAAAATTGGAAGCAAAAGGTGCTAAAATTTACATGAACTCACCAGTTCTTTCAATTGACTACGATAACAAAGTTGTGACTGCTGAAGTTGAAGGTAAAGAACACAAAGAGTCTTATGATAAATTAATCTTTGCAACTGGTTCAACTCCAATCTTGCCTCCAATCGAAGGTGTTGAAATCGTTAAGGGTAACCGAGAATTCAAAGCAACACTTGAAAATGTTCAATTTGTTAAGTTGTACCAAAATGCAGAAGAAGTCATCGAAAAACTTGCTGACAAGAGCAAACACCTTGAGCGCATTGCCGTTGTTGGTGGTGGTTACATCGGTGTTGAGCTGGCTGAAGCTTTCGAACGTCTTGGAAAAGAAGTGGTGCTTGTTGATATCGTAGACACTGTTTTGAACGGCTACTATGACAAAGACTTTACCCAAATGATGGCGAAAAACTTGGAAGACCATAACATCCGCTTGGCACTTGGTCAAACAGTTAAAGCCATCCAAGGTGATGGTAAAGTTGAACGCTTGGTAACAGACAAAGAAACATTTGATGTGGATATGGTGGTTCTTGCTGTTGGTTTCCGTCCAAACACAGCTCTTGCAGATGGTAAGATTGAACTTTTCCGCAACGGTGCCTTCCTTGTAGACAAGAAACAAGAAACATCTATCCCAGGTGTATATGCTGTTGGTGACTGTGCGACTGTTTATGACAATGCTCGTAAAGATACAAGCTACATCGCTCTTGCATCTAATGCTGTACGTACTGGTATCGTTGGTGCTTATAACGCTTGTGGACATGAATTGGAAGGAATCGGTGTGCAAGGATCAAACGGTATTTCAATCTATGGTCTTCACATGGTTTCAACTGGTCTGACTCTTGAAAAAGCAAAAGCAGCAGGTTACAATGCAACTGAAACTGGCTTTAACGATCTTCAAAAACCAGAATTTATGAAGCATGACAACCACGAGGTTGCCATCAAGATTGTCTTTGACAAAGACAGTCGCGAAATCCTTGGTGCACAAATGGTTTCACATGATGCTGCTATCAGTATGGGAATCCACATGTTCTCACTTGCTATCCAAGAGCATGTAACGATTGATAAATTGGCATTGACAGACCTATTCTTCTTGCCACATTTCAACAAACCATACAACTACATTACAATGGCTGCACTTACAGCTGAAAAATAACAATAGCTGAGCTATCTGGCCTTAAATTAAGGTCAGATAGTTTTTTATGTTACTGTACCCAGACAATTATTGTTTTTCTATCTTGTACTTCATTCTAATCTGGCTTAAAATGAAATGGTAGCTACCAATACAAATGATGAGGATAAAGAAATGACTGAAAATCGTTATGAACTAAATAAAAACTTGGCACAGATGCTCAAAGGTGGGGTTATCATGGACGTTCAGAACCCTGAACAGGCTCGTATCGCAGAGGCTGCTGGTGCGGCAGCTGTTATGGCCTTGGAGCGAATTCCAGCTGATATTCGTGCGGCTGGTGGGGTTTCCCGTATGAGCGATCCAAAGATGATTAAGGAAATCCAAGAAGCGGTGAGCATTCCAGTGATGGCCAAGGTTAGAATTGGACACTTTGTAGAAGCTCAGATTTTAGAGGCTATTGAGATCGACTATATCGATGAGAGTGAAGTGCTGTCTCCAGCTGACGACCGTTTCCATGTGGATAAGAAGGAATTCCAAGTTCCTTTTGTCTGTGGGGCTAAGGACTTGGGAGAAGCCTTACGTCGTATCGCTGAAGGAGCATCCATGATTCGTACCAAAGGAGAACCAGGGACAGGAGATATTGTTCAAGCTGTTCGCCATATGCGTATGATGAATCAGGAAATTCGCCGTATTCAAAACCTACGTGAAGATGAACTTTATGTGGCTGCCAAGGACTTGCAAGTCCCTGTAGAATTGGTCCAATACGTCCATGAACATGGAAAATTACCAGTTGTCAACTTTGCAGCCGGAGGTGTGGCAACACCTGCAGATGCTGCGCTGATGATGCAATTGGGGGCAGAAGGTGTATTTGTCGGTTCAGGTATTTTCAAATCAGGCGACCCTGTTAAACGAGCAAGTGCTATTGTCAAAGCCGTAACCAACTACCAAAATCCTCAAATTCTGGCTCAAATCTCTGAAGACCTAGGAGAAGCTATGGTTGGTATCAATGAGAATGAAATCCAAATTCTTATGGCAGAGCGAGGAAAATAGATGAAAATCGGAATATTAGCCTTGCAAGGTGCCTTTGCAGAACATGCAAAAGTGCTAGAAAAGTTAGGTGTTGTTAGTGTCGAAATCAGAAATTTAGATGATTTTCAACAACATCAGAGTGACTTGGCGGGTTTGATATTACCTGGCGGTGAGTCTACAACCATGGGCAAACTCTTGCGTGACCAACAGATGTTGATTCCCATCCGAGAAGCTATTTTATCTGGCCTTCCAGTTTTTGGTACTTGCGCGGGCTTGATTTTGCTAGCTAAGGAAATCACTTCCCAGGAAGAGAGTCATCTTGGAACTATGGATATTGTGGTTGAGCGTAATGCTTATGGACGCCAACTAGGAAGTTTCTATACGGAGGCAGAATGTAAGGGAGTTGGTCAGATTCCCATGACCTTTATTCGCGGTCCGATTATCAGTAGTCTTGGAGAGGGTGTGGAAATCCTAGCAACTGTAGATGACCAAATCGTTGCTGCGCAAGAACAGAATATGCTGGTAACCTCTTTTCATCCGGAATTGACTGATAATGTGCGCTTGCACCAGTATTTTATCAATATGTGTAAAGAAAAAAGTTGAGAAAAGATTCTCAACTTTTTTACATGTAATAAACAATAGCGATGTATTGGAGTGCAGACGCGGCTAGGATAAAGAGATGCCAGATCATGTGGAAATAAGGTTTTTTCTTAGCATAAAATCCAGCTCCAACTGTGTAACATAGTCCGCCTGTTACCATGAGGCTCCAAAAGATTGGCGTTGTTTGACTGATAATGGCAGGAATGATTGCCAGAACCAACCAGCCCATAATCAGGTAAAGTGCAAGGCTGAATTTCTCATTGACCTTTTTAGCAAAGATTTTATAGAGGATGCCGAAAATGGTCGTTCCCCATTGAATGGCAATGATCAGATAGCCAAACCAGTTATTCATCAAAGTCAATACGACCGGCGTATAAGAGCCTGCGATAGCCACATAAATCATAGAATGGTCGATGATTCGCAAGACGTATTTGTGGGTCGAACCATAGGCCATAGAGTGGTAAATGGTTGACGAGAGGAACATGAGAAATAGACTGATAACAAAGATAGAAACGCCAAAAGACGATAAAAATCCATGTGCTTCATAACTATAGGTGGATGAAATAGGAAGTAGGATGAGCATGATAACGGCACCTACAGCATGGGTCACGCTATTAGCAATTTCCTCTCCAAAACTGAGTTTTTTACTGAGCTTTAGGCTGGTGTTCATTGGATTTCCTCCTCTTCTTTGATAAGGATTAAGTCTAGAGTTTGATGATAAAGTTTAACCGTTTGACAGCTAGTTTGGATAATAGGATTTTCTGGATCAATTCCATGGTTCATATAGTCCACAAAAGCATCGTAGAGCTGGTCTGAACTTGCTTGAGTTTGTAGACTATTAAGCGTCTGAGCGATTTCTTGGATTGAAAAGACAGACTTGAGAGTAGTAATGGCAATCAAACGAGCAATCTGTTTGCGTTGGTATTTCTTCTTGTCAGGCTTTGTCAGGTAACCATGTTTGACATAGTTATTGACCATAGATGCTGTTAACCCCTTGTCCTTATCTGGAGAGACAGGGGCACAAACTTGATTGACATAAAGTAAAACCTGATCCAGATAGAGGTCAATGTTTGGAATGTCTTCCCATTTTGGGTAGGAAAAGATAGAATTCATTTCCAACTCCTTTTTATCTAGTTTCAATAACTAGATTATAAAATAATAAAAAACAAAAGTCAAGTTTCAACTGCTTGTAGAAAGCCTTAAATTATGCTATGATGAGAGAAAACAGTTAGAAATGAGGGGAAGAGATGGAGATTCGTTTAGCTTTTCCAAACGAAGTAGATGCGATTATGCAGGTGATGGAGGATGCAAAAAAGTGTTTAGCCAAGTCTGGTAGCGACCAGTGGCAAAATGGCTATCCAAATGCCGACATCATTATTGATGATATCATCTCTGGTCAAGCCTATGTGGCCTTGGAAGAGGGAGAACTGTTAGCCTATGCTGCTGTGACCAAGAGCCCAGAGGAAGCCTATGAAGCCATTTATGAAGGAAGTTGGCAGGGGGAAGAATCAGAATATCTGGTCTTTCACCGTATCGCTGTGGCAGCAGATGTCCAAGGGCAGGGAGTTGCTCAGACTTTCCTAGAAGGCTTGATTGAAGGATTTGATTACCTAGATTTTCGTTCAGATACGCATGCACAAAACAAGGCCATGCAGCATATCTTTGAAAAACTTGGATTTAGTCAGGTCGGAAAAGTTCCAGTTGATGGAGAACGCTTGGCCTATCAGAAATTAAAAAAATGACGCAGAAAAAGTATTCAAAAATGCTCTACTTATCGCCAATTGGAACCTTGTCCTTAGTTGCTGACGAGCAATATTTGTATGGAATTTGGGTGCAGGACCAAACTCATTTTGAGAGGGGATTAGGGGATGAAACGATAGAAGAAGTTGGTAGCCATCCTGTATTGGAGCAAGTTATTTCCTATTTAGATACCTATTTCGAAGGCAGTGTTCAGGATCTATCTGACTTACCTTTAGCTCCTATTGGAACAGATTTTGAAAAGCAAGTCTGGGCATACTTACAGGCCATTCCTTATGGTCAAACAGTGACTTACGGTCAAATAGCAAAAGACTTGAAGGTGGATTCTGCCCAAGCGATTGGCGGAGCAGTGGGGCGCAATCCTTGGTCCATACTCGTACCCTGTCACCGTGTGCTGGGGTCAGGCAATCGCTTGACAGGCTATGCATCGGGAGTCGAAAAGAAAGCCTGGCTCTTGCAACATGAAGGTGTAGCATTTCAAGAAAATAAAAAATAGAAAGAAAAGAAGATGTTAGAATTTATCGAATACCCAAAATGTTCAACTTGTAAGAAAGCAAAAAATGAATTGGATCAACTTGGACTGGAATACCAAGATGTCCACATCGTAGAAGAAACACCAAGTGAAGACGTGATTTTGAACTGGTTGGAAACTTCCGGTTTTGAAGTGAAACAATTTTTCAATACTAGCGGGATTAAATACCGAGAACTAGGCCTAAAAGATAAGGTGGGAAGTTTGTCAAAAAAAGAAGCAGCCAAGCTTCTAGCCAGTGATGGCATGTTATTGAAACGTCCAATTTTGGTGGAGAATGGTGCTGTTAAACAAATCGGCTATAGAAAAGCCTATGAGAACTTAGGTTTGAGATAGTTTTTATTTATCTCCTTGATAGGTAAAATATATAGCTTCCCTGTTTTAAAGTGTGATAAACTAGAAGATAGACAAAGTCTGAGTAGCCCGTAGCAAATAATTTGCTTGCGAGCAGAAGTATGATAGAATGAATCATTATCAGGAGAGGATGTTTTTATGACTGTTACAACATTTTTAGCATCAGATTGGTACCAAAGTTTGATGCAACTCATTCCGGATGGTAAGCTCTTTAGTTTGCGTTCGGTCTTTGATGGAATTCCAAGGATTGTCCAGCAACTGCCTACAACCTTGATGTTGACGCTTGGAGGTGCACTCTTTGGTTTGCTACTTGCCCTGATTTTTGCCATTGTAAAGATCAATCGTGTTAAGATTCTATATCCCTTGCAAGCCTTTTTCGTCAGCTTCTTAAAAGGTACCCCAATCCTAGTTCAACTTATGTTGACCTACTATGGAATACCTTTGGCACTGAAAGCTATCAACCAGCAATGGGGAACTGGTCTCAATATCAATGCGATTCCAGCGGCACTTTTTGCGATTGTGGCCTTTGCTTTTAATGAGGCGGCTTATGCAAGTGAAACGATTCGTGCAGCCATCCTTTCTGTTAATCCAGGTGAAATTGAGGCGGCACGCAGTTTGGGTATGACTCGTGCGCAAGTATACCGTCGTGTGATTATTCCAAATGCGGCGGTGGTAGCGACGCCGACTTTGATCAACTCCCTTATCGGTTTGACCAAGGGAACTTCTCTAGCCTTTAGTGCGGGTGTTGTCGAAGTTTTTGCCCAAGCTCAGATTTTGGGTGGAGCCGATTATCGTTACTTTGAGCGCTTTATCTCCGTTGCTCTTGTTTATTGGGTAGTCAATATCGGAATTGAGAGCCTCGGTCGTTTCATCGAGAGAAAAATGGCTATTTCTGCACCTGATACAGTGCAAACAGATGTGAAAGGGGACCTTCGTTAATGATTAAGATTTCAAATTTAAGCAAATCCTTTTCAGGTCAGACTGTCTTGGATCATCTGGACTTGGATATCCAAAAGGGAGAAGTAGTGGCTTTGATTGGTTCATCTGGAGCAGGGAAATCAACCTTTCTTCGTAGTTTGAACTACCTTGAAACTCCAGATAGTGGAACGATTCAGATTGACAATTTTAAAGTTGATTTTTCTCAGATTAGCCAAGAAGAGATCCTAACCCTTCGTCGCAAGTTATCTATGGTTTTCCAACAGTTTAATTTGTTTGAACGCCGAACTGCTCTTGACAATGTCAAGGAAGGTTTGGTTGTCGTTAAAAAATTATCGGACGATGAAGCAACAAAAATCGCTAAGGAAGAGTTGGCCAAGGTTGGTCTTTCTGACCGTGAAAACCATTATCCTCGCCATTTATCAGGTGGACAAAAGCAACGGGTTGCCCTCGCGCGTGCGCTTGCTATGAAACCAGATGTCTTGCTCTTGGACGAGCCTACTTCAGCCCTTGACCCAGAGTTGGTCGGTGAAGTAGAAAAGTCTATTGCAGATGCTGCCAAGTCAGGTCAGACCATGATTTTGGTCAGTCACGATATGTCTTTTGTAACCCAAGTGGCAGATAAGGTTTTATTCCTAGATAAAGGGAAAATCATCGAGTCTGGCACACCGGATGAAATCATCAATCATCCGAAAGAAGAACGAACAAAAGAATTCTTCGCTAGTTACAAACGGACTTATATTTGATATAATAGAAAAAGGAAAACTCAGTTAGTTGGACTAGCTGAGTTTACTCTTTAAAAAAGATAGAAACGAGAGAGATCATGCTACTGCATCTATTTTCTTTGTATTTCGAGAGTTTGATCTTAACGACCATCCTTGTCGTGATTTTTCTGGGGATTTGGATTGGATTGAGAGCCATGTCTGGTGTGGACAAGACAGCCAAAGCTCGTCAAGCTCATCTCTATGATATGATTATGATTGGAGTTTTGGTCGTTCCGGTGTTATCCTTTGCCGTCATGAGTTTGCTCTTGGTTTTCAAGGCATAATCCTTGCGTGATTAGCAAGGATGAGTTAGAATAAAGATAGTTACAACAAGAAAGAAGGAATCAAAATGTACGATACGATTATTATCGGTGCTGGACCTGCGGGAATGACGGCTGCCTTATATGCTGCCCGAAGCAATCTGAAAGTGGCTTTGATTGAAGGTGGTCTGCCGGGCGGGCAAATGAACAATACATCTGATATTGAAAACTATCCAGGTTATGCCAACATCAGTGGCCCTGAATTGGCTGAAAAAATGTTTGAACCACTTGAAAACCTTGGAGTGGAGCATCTTTATGGCTATGTTGAAAATATTGAAGACCAGGGGGACTATAAGAAGGTAATCACTGATGATCAAGTTTACGAAACCCGTACCGTCATCGTGGCAACTGGTTCAAAACACCGTCTCTTGGGTGTTCCCGGAGAAGAAGAACTGAATAGTCGTGGTGTTTCTTACTGCGCAGTCTGTGATGGAGCTTTCTTCCGTGACCAAGACTTGCTCGTAGTCGGTGGTGGAGATTCAGCGGTAGAAGAAGCCCTCTTCTTGACTCGCTTTGCCAAGACTGTTACTATCGTTCACCGTCGTGACCAACTTCGTGCTCAAAAGGTCTTGCAAGACCGTGCTTTTGCAAATGAGAAAGTCAACTTTATCTGGGACTCTGTAGTTAAGGAAATCAAGGGTGAAAACCGAGTAGAATCTGTCGTATTTGAAAATGTGAAAACAGGTCAAGTAACAGAGCAAGCCTTTGGAGGTGTCTTTATCTATGTTGGTTTGGATCCCGTTAGCGATTTTGTTAAAGAATTGAATATCCAAGATCAGGCAGGCTGGATTGTGACAGACAATCACATGAAGACTGCTGTTGACGGTATCTTTGCGGTTGGGGATGTTCGCCAGAAAGACCTTCGCCAAGTCACAACAGCAGTTGGTGATGGGGCGATTGCTGGTCAAGAAGCCTATAAATTTATCACAGAACATAGTTAAGCAAAAAAGTTTCCAATCAACTTGATTGGAAACTTTTTTATAGTCGGTTTCGGAAAACTTCGTACATGAGAATGGCTGCAGCCACACTTGCATTGAGACTTTGAACATGTCCATTCATGGGAATGGTAATCATCTCATCGACCTGTTTTTTGATGTTGCTAGAGATGCCTTTTCCTTCATTTCCGATGATGAGGGCGATTTTCCCTTTTGTATTCCACTTGTGGCAAGGAGTACCGTTCATATCCGTTCCAAAGGTCCAGAATCCTTCATCCTTGAGTTTTTCTAGGGTTTGACTGAGGTTGGTCACTCGGGCAATCGGTACATGCTCAATAGCACCTGTGGCCGTTTTGGCAACGACAGGAGTCACTCCGACAGCACGGTGCTTGGGAATGATGACACCTGAAACATTGGTCGCATCAGCAGTTCTTAAGATAGAACCTAGATTATGGGGGTCAGTTAGACCATCAAGAATCAATAGAAGTGGATTTTCCTCTTGACGCGTTTTTGCAAGGATGTGATCCAACTCGCTATAGGCAAATTCGGACACTCGTAGAACAAAACCTTGGTGGACAGCACCTTCGGTCATTTCAGAGAGGGATTTTTTTGAAGTCCAAGAAATGGATACCTTCTTTTCTGTAGCCAGTTCCTTGATTTTTTCAACATTTTTGCCTCTGAGATCATCTTGGAGGTAGAGTTTGTTTCCTGTATTTGCAAGGAGGGCTTCTGTAACGGCGTGGACGCCATAGACAATATCATTTGTTTTCATGCCTCTATTATAACACAAAACCCCGTCTTGCAACGGGATTTTATTTATTCAAGAATCAGTAAACCATCTTTAACTGCAAATGGGTCTTTTTCATTGATACGATCGTAAAACATGATTCCGTTTAGATGGTCAATTTCATGTTGGACAACGATGGAGTTGTATCCTTTAAGCTTGATGCGGTGTTTTCCGCCGTCCTTGTCAAAGTAATCAACAGTGACGCGGGCATGACGAACAACATAGCCTGGAACTACACGGTCGACAGATAGGCACCCTTCTCCTTCACCGAGGGCGGCGTCCTGAACAGAGTGAGAGACGATTTTTGGATTGTACATAACAGCTTGCAGGTCGTAGGCTTCCTGTGGAGTTTCACCTTCTTCCACAATATTTGGCACTAAAACAGCGATAACGCGTTTTGAGATATCTAACTGAGGAGCAGCCAATCCAACCCCACCGCGGAGCCCCATCTTTTCAGCCATAACAGGATCCTGAGAATGTTTGAGGAATTGCATCATCTTTTCTCCAAGGATGATTTCCTGGTCAGACAGTGGGAAAGTGACCTCCTCAGCAACCGCGCGTAAAGTCGGATTCCCCTCACGGATAATATCGTTCATATTAATTAAATGAGCAGATTTTGTAATACGTTCTATAGCAGACATTTTCTCTCCTTTCATTACCTCTACATGATAACACAAAATAGACGAGAAAGAAAGTCACAGAAGTTCCTAAAAAATAATATAATAAACGGTATTCCTCTTTTGTCTGTGGTATAATAAAAGAAAAGGCTTGCAGTAAAAGCAAGGGGGAATAAAGATGGAAAAGCGACAAGATAGACGGTCTCATGGTTCTATTTTTGGATTGTTGAAGAGTGGTATTGGTTTCTTTAGGAATTATAAATCTTGGACAAATGCTCAGTTTATTACGGTGTTGCTACTTGCAGTTACCTTGTCTATGGGATTGAACTTGTTGGCCCAAGCAGTACAAGGTAACAAGGGAATAAGTCCGAGTGGTCAAACTCTTGATTCTGCTCGGACGTCTGGTCAATCCAAGGAAGATCAGTCTGATGAAACGACAGCCCGTATCATGGCAAATGGTGACCTTCTCTACCATATTCCTATCTACCGAACGGCTCTGAAAGAAGACGGTAGCTACGATTTCCACGAAAATTTTGAATATGTAAAACCATGGCTCAAGCAAGCGGATTTAGTGCTTGGTGACTTTGAAGGAACGGTGAACAAGGATCACTATTTGGCAGGTTATCCTCTCTTTAATGCACCTGGAGAAGTCATGGATGCGATCAAAGATGCAGGCTATCAAGTTCTAGACTTGGCTCACAATCACATCTTGGATTCTCAGATAGAGGGAGTGGTTTCGACAGCAGAAGCTATCGAAAAGGCAGGGATGACACCCATAGGAGTCTACACACATGAATCCCGTGACCAAGCTCCACTAGTTATCAAGGAAGTCAATGGTATCAAGGTAGCTCTTTTGGCCTATTCTTACGGTTTTAATGGCATTGAACAATCTATTTCCCAAGAGGACTATAATCGCTATCTTTCTGACTTAAACGAAGAAAAGATGAAGGCGGAAATCGAGCGTGCAGAGAAAGAAGCGGATATCACTGTCATCATGCCTCAGATGGGAATTGAGTACCAGCTAGAACCGACGGAAGAACAGAAAACACTGTACCACAAGATGATTGACTGGGGAGCTGATATTATCTTTGGAGGGCACCCTCACGTCGTTGAACCTGCTGAAACAGTTGAAAAAGATGGTGACAAAAAACTGATTATCTACTCCATGGGAAATTTCCTCTCAAATCAGCGCATTGAAACCATGAAAGACGAGGAAAATGCCAAGTGGACGGAGCGCGGTGTTCTCATGGATGTGACCATTAAGAAAAAAGATGGCAAGACAAGGATTGAAACTGCCAAAGCACATCCTACTTGGGTCAATCGGACACCCAAAGGAACTTATTCTCCAGAAGGCTATCCGCTCTTCCTCTATCAGACCTATATCCTAGAGGACTTCATCGAGGGAGGCAGTTACCGTGACAAGTTGGATGAGGCGACCAAGGAACGCATTGACACGGCCTATAAAGAAATGAATGAGCATGTGGGATTGAAGTGGTAGGTGCTCACCCTAAAGGAGATATGATGACGATTAAATTAATTGCAACAGACATGGATGGGACCTTGCTAGACTCGAGAGGTCAGCTAGATCTACCACGCTTGGAAAAGATTTTAGATCAGCTAGATCAAAAGAATATCCGTTTTGTCATTGCGACGGGGAATGAAGTTCATCGTATGAGAGAACTATTGGGACACTTGGCTGAACGAGTGATTCTAGTAGTTGCCAATGGGGCGCGTATTTTTGAAAACAATAAACTGATTCAAGCTCAGACCTGGGATGATGCTATGGTTGACAAGGCTCTCCTTCATTTTAAAGGGAGGGAGTGTCGAGATCAGTTCGTCGTCACTAGTATGAATGGGAGTTTTGTCAAGGAAGGAACTGTTTTTACAGACCTAGAAAAATTTATGACTCCAGAGATGATTGAAAAACTTTACCAAAGGACCAATTTTGTGTATGAGCTAAACTCAGACCTCTTTGGAGGAGTTCTAAAGATGAGCATGGTCGTTGGTGAAGAACGTTCTAGTTCAGTTTTGCAGGAAATCAATGACCTCTTTGATGGTCGTGTAAGAGCTGTTTCTAGCGGTTATGGCTGTATTGATATCCTGCAAGCTGGTGTTCACAAGGCTTGGGGATTGGAAGAATTACTCAAGCGCTGGGATTTGACATCGGAACAAGTTATGGCTTTTGGTGACAGTGAAAATGATGTCGAGATGTTGGAGATGGCTGGTATTGCCTATGCGATGGAAAATGCAGATGATGAGGCTAAGGCAGTTGCGACTGCCCTAGCACCAGCTAACAACCAGGCTGGTGTTTATCAAGTTCTAGAAAATTGGTTAGAGAAAGAGGGATAAGGTGGCAGTACAGTTATTAGAAAATTGGCTCCTAAAAGAGCAGGAGAAGATTCAAACCAAGTATCGTGAATTGAATCAAGTTTCTGTTCTAGAGCCAGATGTAATTTTTATCGGCGATTCGATTGTAGAATACTACCCATTGCAAGAGTTGTTTGGGACTGCAAAGACGATTGTCAATCGTGGCATCCGAGGCTACCAGACGAAACTGTTATTAGAGAATCTAGATGCCCATCTTTATGGTGATGCTGTGGATCAAATTGTTCTCCTAATTGGGACAAATGATATCGGAAAAGATATTCCTATAAATGAAGCATTGGATAATCTTGAGCGAGTGATCCAATCAATTGCCCGAGATTATCCGTTGTCACAAATAAAGCTCATATCCATTTTGCCAGTCAATGAGGGAGAGAAATACAAGCAAACTGTTTATATCCGAACCAATGAAAAGATTAGAGAATGGAATCAAGCCTATGAGACTCTAGTATCCGCCTATATGCAGGTAGATTTTGTGCCGATTTATGATAGTTTGACAGATTCAGAAGGGCAACTCAAAAAAGACTATACAACAGATGGCCTCCATCTAAGTGTAGCCGGTTATCAAGCCTTATCGGAAGCCTTAAAAGAGTATCTTTTCTAAAGAGGTGGCTTGATTTTGCATTTTTTATGAAGATAGGTTATAATGGTTCTATTGTCTTTTGGGGTCGTTACGGATTCGACAGGCATTATGAGGCATATTTTGCAACCCGTGTGGCGACGTAAACGCTCAGTTAAATATAACTGCAAAAAATAACACTTCTTACGCTTTAGCTGCCTAAAAACCAGCAGGCGTGACCTGATTTGGATTGCTCGTGTTCAATGACAGGTCTTATGATTAGCGAGATACGATCAAGCCTTGTCTAGTGGTTTGATAAGAGATTAATAGACTCGCAGTTCCTAGGCTTGAGTTATGTGTCGAGGGACTGTTAAAACAATACATAACCTATGGTTGTAGACAAATATGTTGGCAGATGTTTGGACGTGGGTTCGACTCCCACCGACTCCATTATTCTTTCACCAACCTTGGAAAAACGTTGTTAAATCAACGTTTTTTATTTTTGCCTTTGGTATTCCTTGGTATTCTTTTTTTAAAAAGGGATACAAAAAAAGATACAACATTTGTTGTATCTAAAAAAATAATTTTTCTTTTCTACGGAAGACATGGGATTCGAACCCACGCACGCTGTTACACGCCTACCGCGTTTCCAACACGGCCTCTTAAGCCTCTTGAGTAATCTTCCAATACTTACTCAAATAGTCTACCATAAAGCCACTTATCTTGCAATAAAAATTTTTGAAACAAGAAAAATGATAGAATTTGAAAGAAAATGATAAAAAATGCTTGACTTTGGTAGGAATTGTGCTAGAATGAATAGTGTAAACGATAACAGGAGGTGATTTGGTGTTAAAAACCGAGCGGAAGCAACTGATTTTAGAGGAGTTAAATCAACATCATGTAGTTTCCCTAGAAAAATTGGTTAGTCTATTAGAAACATCAGAATCGACAGTACGAAGAGATTTGGATGAGTTGGAGGCGGAAAACAAGCTTCGCCGTGTGCATGGTGGAGCAGAATTGCCCCACTCCTTGCAGGAAGAAGAAACCATCCAAGAAAAATCTGTCAAAAACCTTCAAGAGAAGAAGCTACTGGCTCAAAAAGCCGCCTCTCTTATTAAGGAACAAGATGTCATCTTTATTGATGCTGGAACGACAACTGCCTTTTTAATCAAGGAATTGGTTAATAAGAATATCACGGTTGTGACCAACTCCATTCATCATGCGGTTCAGTTGGTTGAAAAACAGATTCCAACTGTCATGGTTGGAGGAAGTGTCAAGATGGCAACAGATGCATGTATCGGTGGTGTTGCTCTTAACCAAATCAATCAATTGCACTTTGACCGTGCCTTTATCGGGATGAATGGTGTAGACGATGGTTATTATACGACTCCTGATATGGAGGAGGGAGCCGTGAAACGTGCTATTTTAGAGAATGCCAAACAAACCTATGTTTTGGTCGATTCGTCTAAGATTGGACAAACTTGCTTTGCCAAGGTAGCACCACTCAAACGCGCTATTGTCATCACAAGTCAAGGGCATGAGCTCTTGCAGGCTATTAAGAAGAAAACGGAGGTAATAGAAGTATGATTTATACAGTCACACTCAATCCATCCATTGACTATATCGTGCGCTTGGACCAAGTTCAAGTCGGTAGTGTCAATCGTATGGACAGTGATGATAAGTTTGCTGGTGGAAAAGGAATCAATGTCAGTCGTGTCTTGAAACGCTTGGATATTCCTAATACTGCGACTGGATTTATCGGAGGCTTTACTGGTAAATTTATCACAGATACCCTTGCAGAAGAGGAAATCGAAACTCGTTTTGTCCAAGTAGCAGAAGATACTCGTATCAATGTCAAGATTAAAGCAGACCAAGAAACAGAAATCAATGGGACTGGTCCTAATGTTGAGCCCGAACAACTTGAAGAGTTAAAAGCCATTCTTTCAAGTCTGACAGCAGAAGATACGGTTGTGTTTGCGGGTTCGAGTGCTAAGAACCTAGGCAATGTTATCTATAAGGATTTGATTGCATTGACACGCAAGACTGGTGCCCAAGTGGTTTGTGACTTTGAAGGACAGACCTTGATTGATAGTTTGGACTACCAGCCACTTTTGGTTAAACCAAACAATCACGAACTTGGAGCTATCTTTGGAGTGAAACTCGAAAGTTTAGATGAAATCGAGAACTATGCTCGAGAATTGTTGGCTAAAGGTGCTCAAAATGTTATCATCTCTATGGCTGGGGACGGTGCCCTCCTTGTAACATCCGAGGGAGCATACTTCGCTAAACCAATCAAAGGGACAGTAAAAAATTCAGTTGGTGCTGGTGACTCTATGGTTGCTGGATTTACCGGTGAATTTGTCAAATCAAAAGATGCAGTAGAGGCCTTCAAATGGGGAGTGGCTTGTGGGACAGCAACTACCTTCTCGGATGACTTGGCAACAGCGGACTTTATTAAAGAAACATATGAAAAAGTTGAGGTAGAAAAACGATGAAAATTCAAGACCTATTGAGAAAAGATGTCATGTTGCTGGATTTGCAGGCAACTGAGAAAACAACTGTCATTGAAGAGATGATTAAAAGTTTGGTAGATCACGGTTATGTGACAGATTTTGAAACCTTTAAAGAAGGCATTTTAGCGCGTGAAGCTCTAACTTCCACTGGTTTGGGTGACGGAATCGCTATGCCACACAGCAAAAACTCTGCTGTCAAAGAAGCAACAGTTCTCTTTGCTAAGTCAAACAAGGGTGTTGACTATGAGAGCTTGGATGGGCAACCAACAGACCTCTTCTTCATGATTGCGGCTCCAGAAGGTGCCAATGATACTCACTTAGCAGCCTTGGCAGAATTGTCTCAATACTTGATGAAAGATGGTTTTGCTGACAAACTTCGTCAAGTAACATCTGCAGATCAAGTTATTGAACTCTTTGACCAAGCTTCAGAAAAAGCTGAGGAGCCTGTTCAAACACCTGCCAATGAATCTGGCGACTTTATCGTAGCTGTTACAGCTTGTACAACAGGTATCGCCCACACTTACATGGCCCAAGAAGCCCTTCAAAAAGTGGCTGCTGAAATGGGTGTTGGAATTAAGGTCGAAACCAATGGTGCCAGCGGTATTGGAAATCAACTAACTGCAGAAGATATCCGTAAGGCTAAAGCTGTTATCATCGCTGCTGACAAGGCTGTTAAGATGGATCGTTTCGATGGTAAACCATTGATCAATCGCCCGGTTGCAGACGGTATCCGTAAGACTGAAGAATTGATTAACTTGGCTCTTTCAGGAGATGCTGAAATCTACCGTGCTGCTAATGGAGCAAAAGCTGCAACAGCATCTAATGAAAAACAAAGTATCGGTGGTGCCTTCTACAAACACTTGATGAGTGGTGTATCACAAATGTTGCCATTCGTTATTGGTGGTGGTATCATGATTGCCCTTGCCTTCTTGATTGATGGCGCTTTGGGTGTGCCACAGGATAGTCTTGGCAATCTCGGATCCTACCATGAGCTAGCTTCCATGTTCATGAAAATTGGTGGAGCAGCCTTTGGCTTGATGCTTCCAGTTTTTGCAGGATACGTTGCCTACTCTATCGCTGAAAAACCAGGTTTGGTAGCGGGTTTTGTGGCTGGTGCTATTGCTAAAGAAGGTTTTGCCTTTGGTAAAATCCCTTATGCAGCAGGTGGTGAAGCAACTTCAACTCTTGCGGGTGTGTCATCTGGTTTCCTAGGTGCCCTTGTTGGAGGATTTATCGCAGGTGCCTTGGTTCTTGCTATCAAGAAATACGTTAAAGTTCCTCGTTCACTTGAAGGTGCTAAATCAATCCTTCTCTTGCCACTTCTTGGAACAATCTTGACAGGATTTGTCATGCTAGCTGTTAACATCCCGATGGCAGCAATCAACACTGCCATGAATGACTTTCTAGGCGGTCTTGGAGGAGGATCAGCTGTCCTTCTCGGTATCGTTCTTGGTGGAATGATGGCTGTCGACATGGGTGGACCAGTCAACAAAGCAGCCTATGTCTTTGGTACAGGTACGCTTGCAGCAACTGTTTCTTCAGGTGGTTCTGTAGCCATGGCAGCTGTTATGGCTGGAGGAATGGTTCCACCACTTGCTATCTTTGTTGCAACCCTTCTTTTCAAAGATAAATTTACCAAAGAAGAACGTAACTCTGGTTTGACAAACATTATCATGGGCTTGTCATTTATCACTGAGGGAGCGATTCCGTTTGGTGCAGCTGACCCAGCTCGTGCTATCCCAAGCTTCATCCTTGGTTCTGCAGTAGCAGGAGGACTCGTTGGTCTTGCTGGTATCAAATTGATGGCACCACACGGAGGAATCTTCGTTATCGCTCTAACTTCAAATGCCCTACTTTACCTAGTCTTTGTCTTGATTGGTGCGATTGTAAGTGGTGTGGTTTATGGTTCCCTTCGTAAACCATTAGAAAAATAATCACAAATACTCAAATGACTGAACACGAAAGTGGGCAGTCATTTTTTGATGATGGAGTTAGGGAGAACGGTCTTTAAAGTGATATAATAGAGGTAAATCTTAGAGAATTTAAATGATAGAATGCTGAAGTTCTACAAATATCTTAGAGGAGATAAGTGTCATGAGTGATTCTAGAAAAGAAGGAATCGACAAACTAGAAAAGGAACAGTTCGGTTGCAAAAGTCTTACAAAAGAAGCGTTACAAGGAACCTATGCCAGCTTGGTGGAGGAAGATTTTCCTGATTCTAAACGAATTCATTTTATAGCTGATTTAGGTAGGAGCCCAGAAATTGCCTTTCATTTTGAACTCATTTGCAACGATTGGGAGGAAGGAACTGACCTAAATTTTGAAGCAAGTTTTGACCAGCATGGGCAGGAGGGAATAGACTATCTTTTGGAAACTCTCAATCAAGAGGAAGATGAGGGTCAACGCATTTTGATTGTTTATTTCCTAGCGAAAATCCTTTCCAAAGTAAGACATAGAGATTTTTATGCATCTTCTTGCAAGCAAGTACTTCCTGTTCTAATCTCTCTTTTACCTAGTTCAGAAGCTTCGAATCGTAGAAAGCTAATCATTGCCCTAGGTTGGATTGGTTCAATAAGTGAGATAGAAATCTTAGGGCAACATCTCTTGACTGACCAAGATGCACTTTGTCGTGCCTGGTCTGCCAGTAGTTTGATGCAATTATCTTTTCATCAAGTTGAAAAAGAAGTCTTGATGGAGAAAACGAAGGATTTGTTTCGAGAGGCGATTCCAGAAGAAAAGGACTTTCGGGCTTGTGCTCTGATGATAGAAGCAGCTCAAGTTTTATTTGGGAAAAAATGGATTCCTACATCTGCTGTAGAGAAGTTGGAAATCGAGAAGATTGAGAAGGCAAGAAAATCAGCAATTAGATTTTTGAAGAAGTAGTGAGACAAGGTTGTTGAAAAATCATATAGAATAGAAAATTCAGAAATATCAACGAAAGATGATTGTGTCTAGTAGATGCAGTCATTTTTGATTTCTCTAGATGTTTCTGAAATATGGTATAATAGAAGCATGGCAAACAAAAATACAAGTAAAACAAGACGGAGACCGTCTAAAGCAGAACTCGAAAGAAAACAGGCTATCCAGAGGATGTTGATTTCCTTAGGAATTGCCTTATTGTTGATTATTGCAGCTCTCAAGCTTGGTGCTGCGGGTATCACCCTTTATAATCTCATTCGACTGTTAGTCGGAAGTTTAGCTTATGTGGCTATAGGTGGCCTCCTCATCTATCTTTTTCTTTTTAAATGGATACGCAAGCAAGAGGGGCTTCTGTCAGGATTTCTCTGTATCTTCGCTGGCTTGCTCTTGATTTTTGAGGCCTATCTTGTCTGGAAGTTTGGTTTGGAGCAGTCAGTTCTAAAAGGGACCTTGTCTCAAGTTATGACGGATCTGACTGGTATGCGGGTGACTAGTTTCGCTGGTGGAGGCCTACTTGGCGTCGGACTTTATATCCCCATAGCCTTTCTTTTTTCAAATATCGGATCTTACTTTATTGGAGTTCTCTTGATTCTAGTTGGGGCTCTCTTGGTTAGTCCTTGGTCTATTTATGATGTTGCAGCCTTTATTGGAGCTCAGTTCAGATCCTTCATGGAAAAACAGGAACAGAGAAAACAGGAACGCTTCATCAAGAGAGAAGAAGAGAAGGCTCGTCAAGAAGCTGAAGAAGCTGCCAGAATCAAGAGAGAACAAGAAGAACAGGATGCACTACCGCTTCCTCCTGTAGATCCTGAAACGGGAGAAATCTTATCAGAAGTTCCAGACTATGATCTTCCACCAATTCCTGAAAAAGAATGGAGTGAACCGGAGATTATCCTGCCTCAAGCTGATTTTGACGTTCCAGATGTGGAAGAAGACTTTGAGGATGAAGAGGTGCAGGTTGATTTTTCTGCCAAAGAAGCTCTTGAATACAAACTGCCAAGCTTGCAACTCTTTGCGCCAGATAAACCCAAAGATCAATCCAAGGAAAAGAAGATTGTTCGAGAAAATATCAAAATCCTAGAAGAAACCTTTGCTAGCTTTGGTATCAAGGTGACAGTAGAACGGGCTGAAATTGGACCATCAGTTACCAAGTATGAAGTCAAACCAGCAGTCGGTGTACGGGTTAACCGCATTTCCAATCTGGCAGACGACTTAGCGCTAGCTCTAGCAGCTAAGGATGTTCGGATAGAGGCTCCAATCCCTGGTAAATCCTTAGTCGGAATTGAGGTTCCTAACTCTGAGATTGCGACTGTTTCCTTCCGTGAA
This sequence comes from Streptococcus oralis SK304, assembly GCF_000287715.1. GTDB lineage: Bacteria > Bacillota > Bacilli > Lactobacillales > Streptococcaceae > Streptococcus > Streptococcus oralis_Y. The sequence continues at coordinate 82,773 of NZ_ALJN01000016.1, forward strand.
CTCTGGGAACAGTCTCAGACTAAACCAGAAAATCTCCTCGAAATCCCTCTAGGTAAGGCCGTCAATGGAACTGCTCGCACCTTTGACCTTTCCAAGATGCCTCACTTACTTGTTGCAGGTTCAACGGGATCAGGGAAGTCAGTCGCAGTTAACGGTATTATTGCCAGCATTCTCATGAAAGCAAGACCCGACCAGGTCAAGTTTATGATGGTGGATCCAAAGATGGTTGAGTTATCGGTTTACAATGACATTCCTCACCTCTTGATTCCAGTTGTGACTAATCCACGCAAGGCCAGCAAGGCTCTGCAAAAGGTTGTGGATGAGATGGAAAACCGTTATGAACTCTTCGCTAAGGTTGGTGTACGAAATATCGCTGGTTACAATGCCAAGGTCGAGGAATTCAATGCCCAGTCTGAGTACAAACAAGTACCACTGCCTTTGATTGTTGTCATTGTGGATGAGTTGGCAGACCTCATGATGGTGGCTAGCAAGGAAGTAGAAGACGCCATCATTCGTCTCGGACAGAAGGCGCGTGCCGCAGGAATTCACATGATTCTCGCAACGCAACGTCCATCAGTCGATGTCATTTCTGGTCTCATCAAGGCCAATGTCCCATCTCGTGTGGCTTTTGCAGTTTCATCGGGCACAGATTCACGAACCATCTTGGATGAGAATGGAGCAGAAAAACTGCTTGGTCGAGGAGACATGCTCTTTAAACCAATCGATGAAAATCACCCAGTCCGTCTGCAAGGATCCTTTATCTCGGATGATGATGTTGAACGCATCGTAAACTTCATCAAGGCTCAGGCGGATGCGGACTACGATGAGAGTTTTGACCCAGGTGAGGTTTCTGAAAATGAAGGAGAATTTTCAGATGGTGAAGCTGGTGGCGATCCGCTTTTTGAAGAAGCTAAGGCTCTGGTTATCGAGACGCAGAAAGCCAGTGCTTCGATGATTCAGCGTCGTTTGTCGGTTGGATTTAACCGTGCGACCCGCCTGATGGAAGAACTCGAAATGGCAGGTGTTATCGGTCCAGCTGAAGGAACCAAACCACGAAAAGTATTGCAACAATAAAAAATAGCTTCTTTCCAAAGCTGGAAGGAAGCTATTTTAGTGGTTATTGATTGCTTTTGTTTTCGGAACTAGTTGTTTTGGACGAGTTTCCACTATCAGTTGTTTCTTTTGTTGAGGAAGGTGTAGAAGAATCCTGAGTTGTTGTTTTCTTCTCTTCTTTTTGCTCTTCCTTTTTATTGGATTGAGGAGTTTCTTCCTGCGGGATATTTTCTTTAGTAGAAGTGTTGTCCTTGTTAGGTGTAGTATTTTCCTGAGGGGCTTCTTTTTGAATTTCCTTGACAACAGTTGTTTGGGTTGTCGTCGGTTCTTTTTTATTGTTTTTGCTATTATCCATGGCGTTCATGATGGTGATAGTAGCAGTGATGAGACCAAGGATACTACCGATGGTAGCAATCGTTTTTTGAAAGACAGTGAATCCCTTTTTGATGTGTTCTGTTTTTGGTTTTGAAGTTCTACGATAGTTAGACATGATACTCTCCTTTGATTATGATTTATTATACCTCATTTCTTTAAAAAAATCTTAAAAAAAGAGAAACTTCCCTTTCTTGTCGCAAGCTTCGTTTCGTGATACAATAGAAGGAGTGATTTTAGAAAGCGTGAGAAAACATGATCTACTTTGATAATTCGGCGACAACCAAGCCTTATCCTGAAGCACTTGAAACTTACATGCAGGTCGCTTCAAAAATTGTAGGAAATCCGTCTAGTCTCCATCGTTTGGGAGATCAGGCAACACGAATTTTAGATGCTTCCCGTCAGCAAATTGCAGATTTGATTGGCAAAAAGAGTGATGAAATCTTCTTTACCTCTGGTGGTACAGAAGGGGATAACTGGGTCATCAAGGGTGTGGCCTTTGAAAAATCCCAGTTTGGCAAGCACATCATTGTATCAGCTATTGAGCATCCGGCAGTTAAGGAATCAGCCCTCTGGCTGAAAAGTCAAGGGTTTGAGGTGGATTTTGCTCCAGTTGATAGCAGAGGATTTGTAGATGTTGAGTCTCTAGAGGACTTGATACGACCTGATACGACCCTCGTTTCCATCATGGCAGTTAACAATGAGATTGGCTCTATTCAGCCTATTGAAGCTATATCAAAACTGTTGGCAGACAAGCCGACCATTTCCTTCCACGTTGATGCGGTTCAGGCACTTGCTAAGATTCCGACTGAAAAGTATCTGACTGATCGAGTGGATTTTGCGACCTTTTCGAGTCATAAATTTCATGGTGTTCGAGGAGTTGGTTTTGTTTATATCAAGTCTGGCAAGAAGATTACGCCTCTGTTGACTGGTGGTGGTCAGGAGCGTGATTATCGTTCGACAACTGAAAATGTGGCAGGGATTGCAGCGACTGCCAAGGCTCTCCGTTTGTCTATAGAAAAGCTGGGTATCTTTACTAGTAAGACAGGGCAGATGAAGGAAGTTATTCGCCAAGCTCTTTTAGATTATCCAGATATATTTGTCTTTTCAGATGAGGAAGACTTTGCACCTCATATCCTGACTTTTGGAATCAAAGGTGTTCGTGGTGAAGTCATCGTTCACGCATTTGAAGACTATGATATTTTCATTTCCACAACCTCTGCTTGTTCGTCCAAGGCTGGAAAACCTGCGGGGACCCTGATTGCTATGGGAGTGGACAAAGATAAGGCCCAGTCAGCTGTGCGTCTAAGCTTAGACCTGGAAAATGACATGAGTCAGGTCGAGCAATTTTTGACCAAGCTAAAATTAATTTACAATCAAACTAGAAAAGTAAGATAGGAGCATTCATGCAGTATTCAGAAATTATGATTCGCTACGGAGAGTTGTCAACCAAGGGCAAAAATCGTATGCGTTTCATCAATAAACTTCGCAATAACATTTCAGACGTTTTGTCCATCTATCCCCAAGTTAAGGTAACCGCTGATCGCGACCGTGCCCACGTTTACCTCAATGGAGCTGACTACACAGCAGTGGCAGAATCTCTCAAACAAGTCTTCGGAATTCAAAATTTTTCTCCAGTATATAAGGTTGAAAAGTCAGTTGTAAGGCTTAAGGCTGCTGTCCAAGAGATTATGCAGGACATCTACAAGGAGGGCATGACCTTTAAAATCTCTAGTAGACGTAGTGACCACAACTTTGAACTCGACAGTCGTGAACTCAACCAAACGCTTGGTGAAGCTGTTTTCGACGTAATCCCAACTATTCAAGCCCAGATGAAAAATCCTGATATCACTCTTCAGGTGGAGATTCGTGAGGAGGCGGCCTATCTTTCCTATGAAACTATTCGGGGAGCAGGTGGTTTGCCAGTGGGTACTTCTGGTAAGGGGATGCTCATGTTGTCAGGAGGGATTGACTCACCTGTAGCAGGTTATCTAGCTCTTAAACGTGGGGTGGATATTGAAGCCGTTCACTTTGCCAGCCCACCATACACTAGCCCTGGAGCTCTCAAGAAGGCCCAAGATTTGACCCGTAAATTGACCAAGTTTGGTGGCAATATCCAGTTTATCGAAGTACCTTTCACAGAGATTCAAGAAGAAATCAAGGCAAAGGCGCCAGAAGCCTATCTCATGACCTTGACGCGTCGCTTTATGATGCGGATTACTGACCGTATCCGTGAAGTGAGAAAGGGTCTAGTCATCATCAATGGTGAAAGTCTAGGTCAAGTAGCGAGCCAGACCTTGGAAAGTATGCAGGCTATCAACGCTGTGACCAACACTCCCATCATTCGTCCCGTGGTTACGATGGACAAGTTGGAAATCATTGACATCGCCCAGGAAATCGATACCTTTGACATTTCTATCCAGCCTTTTGAGGACTGCTGTACTATTTTTGCACCTGACCGTCCTAAGACCAATCCTAAGATAGAGAATGCTGAGAAGTATGAAAAATGGATGGATGTTGAAGGTTTGGTTGAGCGAGCAGTGACTGGAATTATGCTCACTAAGATCACGCCTCAGGCTGAAAAAGATGCTGTCGATGAGTTAATTGACAACCTCCTCTAATCAGAAAAACCAGAAGAATTTAGAATATTAAGTGAGAAAAGTTAGTTATTTATCCTTAAAATGGACAATTACTGACTTTTTTTCTATTTTTATGGTATAATAAGATAAAATTTTGAATATAGAGAGTTTTCTGACAATGAATCATTCCTACTTTTATTTAAAAATGAAAGAACACAAACTCAAGGTACCTTATACAGGAAAGGAGCGTCGAGTGCGTGTTCTCCTACCTAAGGACTATGAGAAAGACACAGACCGTTTTTACCCTGTTGTTTATTTTCATGATGGGCAAAATGTCTTTTACAGCAAGGAGTCCTATATCGGACACTCTTGGAAGATTATTCCAGCCATTAAGCGAAACCCTGATATCAGTCGCATGATTGTAGTTGCCATAGATAATGATGGTATGGGACGGATGAATGAGTACGCTGCTTGGAAGTTCCAAGAATCTCCTATTCCGGGCCAGCAGTTTGGCGGTAAGGGTGTGGAGTATGCCGAATTTGTCATGGAGGTGGTTAAGCCCTTTATCGATGAGACCTACCGAACCAAAGCTGATCGCCAGCATACGGCTATGATTGGTTCGTCTCTAGGAGGCAATATTACCCAGTTTATCGGACTAGAGTATCAAGATCGAATTGGTTGTCTAGGTGTCTTCTCATCTGCTAACTGGCTTCACCAAGAAGCCTTTAACCGCTATATCGAGCGCAAGAAATTGTCGCCTGAACAGCGCATTTTCATCTATGTAGGAACAGAAGAAGCAGACGATACAGACAAGACTTTGATGGCTGGCAATATCAAGCAAGCCTATATCGACTCGTCGCTTCGCTATTACCATGATTTGATTGCAGGTGGGGTGCACTTGGACAATCTTGTTTTGAAAGTTCAGTCTGGTGCCATCCATAGTGAGATTCCATGGTCGGAAAATTTACCAGACTGTCTCCGATTTTTTGCAGAGAAATGGTAAGTTAAGAAAGGAGAAAGCCAATGCATATTGAAAACCTTAGCCACTGGAGTGGCCACCTCAACCGTGAAATGTATCTCAACCGTTATGGGCATGCTGGGATTCCAGTTGTTGTTTTTGCTTCATCCGGTGGTAGTCACAATGAATACTATGATTTTGGCATGATTGACGCCTGTGCTTCCTTTATCGAGGAAGGGCGCGTCCAGTTCTTTACGCTATCCAGTGTAGATAGTGAGAGCTGGTTGGCCACTTGGAAAAATGGTCATGATCAGGCAGAGATGCATCGTGCCTACGAACGCTATGTGATTGAGGAGGCGATTCCTTTTATCAAGCACAAGACAGGTTGGTTTGATGGCATGATGACGACAGGTTGCTCGATGGGGGCCTACCATGCACTCAATTTCTTCCTCCAGCATCCAGATGTCTTTACCAAAGTGATTGCTCTCAGCGGTGTTTACGACGCGCGTTTCTTTGTCGGTGATTACTACAATGATGATGCTATTTACCAGAACTCGCCAGTAGATTATATTTGGAATCAGAATGACGGCTGGTTTATCGATCGTTACCGTCAGGCGGAGATTGTCGTCTGTACGGGCCTCGGTGCTTGGGAACAAGATGGTCTGCCGTCCTTCTACAAACTGAAAGAAGCCTTTGACAAGAAACAAATCCCTGCCTGGTTTGCTGAGTGGGGACATGATGTTGCCCATGACTGGGATTGGTGGCGTAAACAAATGCCTTATTTCCTTGGTCACATGAATCTATAAAAGGAGTTGCCTATGAATTATCTTGTTATTTCACCCTACTATCCACAAAACTTTCAACAGTTTACCATCGAGCTAGCTAATAAAGGCATCACCGTTTTGGGAATTGGTCAGGAGCCTTACGAACAACTAGATGAACCTTTGCGCAATAGCCTAACCGAGTATTTCCGTGTGGACAATCTTGAGAACATAGACGAAGTCAAACGTGCAGTTGCCTTTCTTTTCTACAAGCACGGTCCTATCGACCGCATCGAGTCCCACAATGAATACTGGCTTGAGCTGGACGCAACACTCAGAGAACAATTCAATGTCTTTGGTGTCAAACCAGAGGATCTCAAAAAGACTAAGTTTAAGTCTGAAATGAAAAAACATTTCCAAAAGGCAGGAGTACCTGTTGTTCCGGGAGCAGTGATTAAAACAGAGACCGATGTAGCTCAGGCTGTGGAGGAGATCGGTTTACCATTGATTGCCAAACCAGACAACGGTGTGGGAGCAGCAGCAACCTTTAAACTTGAAAACCAAACAGATGTGGACCGTTTTAAGGCAGAATGGGACCATTCAACCGTCTATTTCTTTGAAAAATTTGTCACTTCTAGCGAAATCTGTACCTTTGACGGACTAGTGGACAAGGACGGTAAGATTGTCTTTTCAACGACTTTTGACTACGCCCATACACCACTGGATCTCATGCTTTACAAGATGGATAATGCCTATTATGTTCTCAAGGATATGGATCCAAAATTGCGTAAGTATGGTGAAGCCATTGTCAAGGAATTTGGCATGAAGGAGCGTTTCTTCCATATCGAATTCTTCCGTGAGGGAGATGACTATATCGCTATTGAGTATAATAACCGTCCGGCAGGTGGTTTTACCATTGATGTTTACAATTATGCCCACTCTTTTGACCTCTACCGAGGTTATGCGGCTATCGTAGCAGGAGAGCCATTCCCTGGTTCATATTTTGAACCCCTCTATTGCTTGGCGACTGCTCGGCGTTTAAGTTCTCATTATGTTTACTCAGAAGAGGAGTTACTAGCTAAATACCAAGGAGGTTTTAAGGCTAAGAAAATCATGCCAGCAGCCTTTGCAGAGTTACAAGGAGATATCCTCTATATGTTGACAACTCCAAGTCGTGAGGAGCTGGATCAGATGTTAGCAGACTTTGGTCAACGTCAAGAGTAAGGAATAGGATGAAAGGAGTTTGACTTCTTTTGTCCTTTTCTTAAAGATAAGTTAAATAAAGCGTTTTCCAGAGATTCTTTTAGAAAATCGGTTGCTAAAAGGCCTAAAAATTGATAGAATAAGGATTGTCTAAAAAAATTAAGGAGAATCTATCAAATGGATTTTACATGGGCTATTAAATATGCCACTGAATTTTTGGGAACTGCCATTCTGATCATTCTTGGTAATGGTGCAGTTGCTAACGTTGAACTTAAAGGTACGAAAGGTCACCAAAGTGGCTGGCTCGTTATCGCGGTTGGTTACGGTATGGGGGTTATGATCCCAGCCTTGATGTTCGGTAATGTATCTGGGAACCACATCAACCCAGCCTTCACACTTGGACTTGCTGTGAGTGGACTTTTCCCTTGGGGACAAGTACCATATTATATCCTTGCGCAAGTTTTAGGAGCGATTTTTGGTCAAGCTATGGTTGTTGCAACTCACCGTCCTTACTACTTGAAAACAGAGAATTCTAATAACATTTTGGGTACTTTCTCAACGATTTCAAATGTTGATCACGGTACAAAAGAATCACGTTTCGCAGCAAGTGTAAATGGTTTTATCAATGAGTTTGTCGGTTCGTTTGTTCTGTTCTTTGCAGCCCTAGGAATGACTAAAAACTTTTTTGGTGCGGAAGTAATGCAATACATGAAGCAAATGGCAACGCAGGCTAATCAAACAGTTGACTTTTCTGAATTAGCTATTAAGGCTCAAATAGCACCACACACAGCAGCAGGTCTTTCAGTTGCTCATTTAGGACTTGGTTTCCTAGTAATGGCCTTGGTAACTTCACTCGGTGGACCTACTGGACCTGGTTTGAACCCAGCTCGTGACTTTGGACCACGTCTTCTTCACGAACTCCTTCCAAAATCAGTTCTTGGTCAACACAAGGGTGATTCAAAATGGTGGTATGCATGGGTTCCGGTTGTAGCTCCAATTGCAGCGGGAATTGCAGCAGTAGCACTATTCAAACTACTTTACCTATAAGAAACGAAACTGGGGAAACCCAGTTTTTTTCTTGGAAAATTTTCTAATTTAAACAAATATGGCTTGTAAAATATTCTAAAATCCTTTAAAATAAAAGAGTTGGAGGAACTTATGGATGTGAATGAGATTGTTCGGATCATTCCGACTTTGAAAGTTAATAATCGAAAATTAAATGAGATATTTTATATTGAAACTCTAGGAATGAAACCCTTACTAGAAGAGTCTGCCTTTCTTTCATTAGGCGACCAGACGGGTACGGAGAGATTGATTTTAGAAGAGGCTCCAAGCATGCGAACTCGCAGAGTTGAAGGACTTAAGAAGCTAGCTAGGCTCTTGATAAAGGTTGAGGATCCTTCCGAAATCGAGGCCCTTCTTTCTCAAATGAAGTCTCTTCCTCGCTTGTTTAAAGGAAGTCGTGGATATGCTTTTGAGATTGTTTCTCCTGAAGAGGATGTGATCCTTGTTCATGCAGAAAATGATATAAGAGATTTGGTTCCACTGGAAACTGTTCCTGAATTTTATTCAAATACAGGTATAAAATACTTGAGCCAATTTGAGGTTTCTATGGAGTTGCGTATGCCTGAAGGGACAGAGAGTTTACTTGATTCTGAAGGAGTAGCGCCAGCAATCACCTTTACTAAAGGGCAAGGGCCAGATTTGGCTGTTGAAAACAATGTCACTTGGGATCTGACGATGTTGAAATTTTTAGTAAGAAATTTTGATCTAACCAGTCTTCGTAAGAAATTTGAAAAGACAGGCTACTTTGTCCCTAAGTCTGAAAAATTCTTCCTTGGTAAAGATACCAATAACATTGAATTGTGGTTTGAAGAAGCATGAAGTTGGAAAAAATTCTAAGAAAAATAGAAAATCAAATCGAGGCAGGGATTTATCCCGGGGCCTCTTTTGCGTATTATAAGGATGGTGAATGGAAAGAGTCTTATCTAGGATTGAGTAATCCAGAACGGGGCTTGAAAACAGAGAGCGGTTTGGTTTATGATCTGGCTAGTGTGAGTAAAGTCGTGGGAGTAGGGACGGTTCTCATCTTCTTGTGGAAGCAGGGCAAATTCGATATTGATCGACCGGTAACGGATTTTTTACCGGAGTGTGATTATCCAGATATTACCATACGACAACTTCTGACCCATGCTACAGACCTGGACCCCTTTATTCCTAACAGAGACCAGTTAAGCACTGAGGAATTGAGAGAAGCCATGTTTCACCTCAATAGACGAAATCAGCCAGCCTTCCTATACTCGGACGTGCACTTTTTACTCCTAGGCTTTGTTTTGGAAAAAATCTTTGACCAAGATTTGGATCAGATTATAAAAGAGCAAGTTTTGGAACCATGGGGAATGAAAGAAACGATGTTTGGCCCTGTTGAGCGAGCTGTACCAACAGTGAGAGGAATGGATGCCGGAATCATTCACGATCCCAAAGCCCGTCTATTAGGGAAGCACGCTGGAAGTGCTGGTTTGTTTTCGACTGTTAAGGATTTACAGATCTTTCTGGAACATTACTTGAAAGATGATTTTGCGGCAGATTTAAGCCGAAATTTTTCTCCTTTAGATGATAAGGAGCGTTCCCTAGCCTGGAATCTGGAAGGAGCTTGTCTCGACCATACGGGTTATACAGGTACCTTTATTATGTGGAATCGGGAGAAGCAGGAAGCTGCCATCTTTCTGTCCAATCGAACGTATGAAAAGGATGAGCGTGCCCAGTGGATAGTCGATCGAAATCAAGTGATGGAAATGATTCGTCAAGAGGAGTAGGGAGAAGCATGTCAAAAACCGTAAAAGGAACTCTGTATACAGTAGTGGCAGGGATTGCTTGGGGCTTGTCTGGAACCAGTGGCCAATACCTGATGGCACACGGGATCTCTGCTCTAGTCTTGACCAATCTGCGGCTAATCATTGCAGGTTTGGCACTGGTAGTATTATCCTATATGACTGCAAAGGATAAACTCTATGCTTTTTTAAAAGACAGAAAAAGCCTTTTATCTCTGCTGTTGTTTGCCTTGTTTGGACTTTTCTTAAACCAGTTTGCCTATCTTTCTGCCATTCAGGAAACCAATGCTGGCACGGCGACAGTTCTCCAGTATGTATGCCCCGTTGGGATCTTGGTTTATACTTGTATCAAGGACAAGGTGGCGCCTACTCTGGCTGAGATTATTTCGATTGGTTTAGCAATTGGAGGAACTTTTCTTATCGCGACGCATGGGGAAGTCGACCAGTTGTCTGTCACGCCTGCTGGACTTTTCTGGGGCCTCTTTTCTGCCCTAACCTATGCCCTCTATATTATCCTTCCCATCGCTTTGATTAAGAAATGGGGCAGTATTTCGGTGATTGGTGTCGGGATGGTTATTTCTGGTGTAGTGGCTATTCCTTTCACAGGAGTCTTACAGACCAGCATACCGACTAGCTTAGATTTTCTCTTTGCATTTGCTGGGATTATCATCATCGGAACGGTTTTTGCCTATACAGCTTTCCTAAAAGGGGCTAGTCTGATAGGCCCTGTTAAGTCTAGTTTATTAGCTTCCATAGAGCCAATTTCAGCCGTTTTCTTTGCCTTTCTGATTATGAAGGAACAGTTTTATGCGATTGATTTTGTCGGTATGGCTATGATTTTACTAGCCGTGACCATTATTTCTTTGAAAGATTTACTGCTGGAAATAAAGAGTAAGTAATAAAAAAATCCACTCAATCGAGTGGATTTTGTGTGTATAGATGATTATTCTTTATTTTCGTGTGGCAAAATCAAGTTTAAGATAATTCCTGTCATGGCTGATAGAGCAGTACCTGAAAGTGTAACTGGGCCGAGTTTGAGGATGGCTCCACCAAGTCCAAGTACCAACATGGCACTAGCAATGATGAGGTTACGCATTTGACTGAAGTCAACGCGCTCTTTAATCAAAACTTTTAGACCGTTGCTGGCGATAACTCCGTAGAGAAGGATGGACATGCCACCAAGCACAGCACTTGGGATTGTTGAGATCAAGGCAGTGAATTTACCAAGGAAGCTAAGTGCAATGGCGATGAAGGCCGCGTTACGGATAACAGAGACAGAAGCGATACGAGTCATCCCGATAACCCCTGTATTTTCGCCGTAAGTCGTATTAGCTGGTCCACCGAGGAAGGCTGATACAGATGTCGCGATACCGTCACCGAGAAGAGTACGGTGAAGCCCTGGTTCTTTCAGGAATTGACGGCCACAGATTTGGCTCAAAACTGTGTGGTCTCCGATGTGTTCTGAAATTGTTACGATAGCGATAGGCAAGATGGCGATTGTTTCAGGACCGAAGTATAAGTTGTACTCTTTAAAGGCTCCACCTGTACTAAATGGCAAGTAGAAACCAGGAATTTCAAACCAGTTGGCTTGAAGAACAGGAGTGAAGTCAACTAATCCAAGAACTAGGGCAAATAGGTATCCACCGATGATGGCAAAGAGGAAAGGAATGATACGGAGGAACCCTTTTCCTTTTGTATTGATAAAGGCTGCAATCAAGAACGTAACAACGGCTACAAGGGCATTTTTCCAGTTTCCATCTGCTACAAGTCCAGCATTCGTTACAGCTGAACCAGCAAGTCCAAGACCGATAACGATAATCATAGGTCCGATAATGATTGGGGGCAAGAGTTTGTCAATCCATTTCGTACCTGCAAAACGAACACTTGCTGCTACAAGGACATAGACCAAACCAGTCAGGATAACTCCAGTTTGAGCGGCAGATACATCGCCCCCCATTTCTTTCATGGCTAGAGACATAGCCGTGATAAAGGCAAATGAAGAACCTAGATAAACTGGAACCTTAAAGCCAGTAGAAATCATGTAGATAAGTGTTCCAATACCAGATGCGAAGAGAGCAACCGATACGGGCATTCCCAAAATTAAGGGAACGAGAATGGTAGCTCCAAACATAGCAAAAACGTGCTGGAAGCTGAGGAGGATACCTTTCCCAGCTGAAGGATGTTGATCAACGTCTAGTAACAAATCAACAGTTGATTCTTGTTTCATATAAACCTCACTTTTGGGCATCAAAAAAGAGCCCATTATTTTACAGCAACAGGCTCTCAGAGTAAGACTTCTTTAAAGAGAGGGGTATCTCATTAAAGAATTTCATATATTTCTGCGTCTTCGTCACCTCACGGGATGACATTAAAAACCTTTGCTTGTGATAGTATAGCAGAAAAAAATGATTTTGTAAATCATTTTTTCCCGAGCCCGAAAATAAGAGAGCGAGGTTGATTTTGTAAATCATTTTTTCCCGAGCCAAGAAATAAAAAAGCGAGGCGAACTTTGTAAACATTTTTTTACTAAAAAATTTAAAGTGGACGTTTATTAGGCATGCCAGCCTTTCTTGGGTACTTGTTAGGCGTCTCTTTTTTCTTTTCGACCACAGTGATATAACGCGGATCTCCATTTGGTAGGGCGTAGCTGAGGTTATCCTCAACCTTGCTAAAAAGGAGATTGAGGGCATTCTTGGCTTCAGATAATTCCTCAGGGGCATTGCTGGCCTTGAGCGCCAGTAGTTTTCCACCAACTTTAAGGTAGGGAATGGTCAGCTCAGACAAAACCTGCATACGGGCAACAGCACGAGCCGTCACTATATCAAACTGAGCACGGAAGTTCTTGTCTTGGGCAAAGTCTTCTGCCCGGCCATGGTAGAAGTGAACACCGTCTAAATCCAGCTCCTGAGCCAATAGTTGGAGGAAGTTGATGCGCTTATTGAGCGAATCAATGATGGTCACATCTAACTGAGGATAGAGGATTTTCATGGGCAGACTGGGAAATCCTGCCCCTGCTCCGATATCAAGAAGTTTGATAGTTTCATTTGAAATCAAGCCTTGTAGGATGGGGGCAATCGAATCATAAAAATGTTTAAGGTAGACTTCTTCTTTGTCTGTAATAGCGGTCAGGTTAATCTTTTCATTCCATTCTACCAAGAGTTCAAAATAGCGTTCAAATTGGCTCTTTTGCTGGTCAGAAAGTGGAAGATTTTGCTCGACGAGCAAACTGTAAAATGTTTCTGGTTTCATAGTCTTTTCCTTCTCTAGTATCATCTTATTTTACCATATTCATTAAAATTTTGATATACTGGTAGTAATCTAAAAGCAGAAAGGAATAAGATTATGACTTGGATTATTCTTGGAGTTTTGGCTCTGATTGTTATTTTTGTGATTGTTAGCTATAACGGTTTGGTTAAAAATCGTATGCAGACCAAGGAGGCTTGGAGCCAGATCGATGTTCAGTTGAAGCGTCGTAATGATCTCCTCCCTAACTTGATTGAAACAGTCAAAGGCTATGCCAAATATGAAGGTTCTACCTTGGAAAAGGTGACAGAACTTCGTAGACAAGTAGCCGCAGCAACTTCACCAGCTGAAGCGATGAAGGCCAGTGATGCCCTTACCCGCCAGATTTCTGGTATCTTTGCAGTAGCAGAGAATTACCCAGACTTGAAAGCAAGTGCTAACTTTATCAAATTGCAAGAAGAGTTGACCAATACAGAAAATAAAATTTCTTACTCACGCCAACTCTACAACAGTGTTGTCAGCAACTACAATGTAAAACTAGAAAGTTTCCCAAGCAATGTCATCGCAGGACTATTTGGCTTTAAAGCTGCAGACTTCCTTCAAACACCTGAAGAGGAAAAGGCAGTTCCTAAAGTTGACTTTAGTGGTTTAGGTGACTAAGATGTTGTTTGATCAAATTGCGAGCAATAAACGAAAAACCTGGATTTTATTGCTGGTTTTCTTCCTACTCTTGACCTTGGTTGGTTATGCGGTTGGTTATCTCTTCATGCGCTCAGGTCTTGGGGGCATGATTATTGCCTTGATTATCGGTCTTATCTACGCTCTGACCATGATCTTTCAATCAACAGAGATTGTCATGTCTATGAATGGGGCGCGTGAGGTTGATGAGCAAACAGCACCAGACCTCTACCATGTAGTGGAAGATATGGCCATGGTCGCTCAGATTCCCATGCCGCGTGTTTTCATCATTGAGGATTCTTCTTTAAATGCCTTTGCAACAGGTTCGAATCCGCAGAATGCAGCTGTCGCAGCCACTTCGGGCCTTCTGGCTATCATGAATCGCGAGGAACTGGAAGCTGTTATGGGGCATGAGGTCAGTCATATCCGAAACTACGATATCCGTATTTCGACCATTGCTGTTGCCCTTGCCAGTGCCATTACCCTTCTGTCTAGTATGGCAGGACGGATGATGTGGTGGGGTGGCGCAGGTCGCAGACGGAGCGATAATGATCGTGATGGAAATGGTTTGGAGATTATCATGCTTGTTATCTCTCTCTTAGCCATTGTTCTAGCACCTCTCGCAGCAACCTTGGTGCAATTAGCCATTTCCCGTCAGAGGGAATTTCTGGCGGATGCATCCAGTGTGGAGCTGACTCGTAATCCTCAAGGGATGATCAATGCCTTGCGTAAGTTGGACAATAGCGAGCCGATGCATCACCATGTTGACGATGCCAGCAGCGCTCTTTATATCAATGATCCTAAGAAAAGTGGCGGACTTCAAAAACTCTTTTATACCCACCCACCTATCTCAGAACGAATTGAACGTTTGAAACAGATGTAAACAAAATCCAGAGAGGTTTCTCTGGATTTTTGCTTTTAGTGTCTCGCTTTTAACTTGTTATCTCACCAAAAAATAGTATAATATATGTAATTCTATATAATTGAGGTGAATGATGTATAAGCGCTGGATGACGTTTTTCTTGATTTTGATTTTTCTGCCAATTCATTTGAGTATAGCAGAGAAAATCATGCGAATAAATTCATTAACGATATCCATCCTTTTTACCCTTGTTGAACTTGCAATATTTTTATATGTAGGAAAAAAGTATGACTTGTTTCACATTCGGAAAATCCGCCTAAAAGATATTCTAAAATGTTTTCTTTCATACGCCTTGCTTTTCCTCTTTTATATTTTGGTCAATTTTTTAGGCCCTACCCAATCAGACACAACTCAAACTGTGCAAAGTTTATCACTTTCATGGTCTGTACTTTTTGTGGATCTCTGTGTTTTGGCACCTGTCACGGAAGAAATCTTTATGCGAGGTATGTTACAGGGGATAGTATTTAAGAATACATATTTTGGCTTGTTTGCCACATCGCTTCTTTTTGCTTATCTTCATGGTCCCTATACTATTCCTAGCTTTATCACCTATTTAGGTATGGGATTGGCATTTGGGATAAGGTACAAGACTTCTGACAACCTATGGAATTCCATTCTTTTGCATGTCCTCAATAATCTGGTTGCGTTTTGCTTTTTGTATCTGAGATAATGTCATATTAGAATGCTTTGAGCGTATAATAGAAAAAAGATTTTTAGCTTATACAATTGAAACAAAATTCAGACCATAATCTGTTACGTAGACGATGCTAGCAGCGCTCTGTACATCAATGATCCCAAGAAAGGTGGGGGACTACAAAAACTCTTTTATACCCACCCACCTACCTCAGAACGAATCGAACGCTTAAAACATATGTAAACAAAATCCAGAGGTCGTCTCTGGATTTTTGCTATGTTCAACATTTATAAATCTTGTAAATCAACAACTTCCAAGCCATTTTCTGTCAAACGATAGATACTCGTACAGACCTCTTTCAAGAAGCGTCTGTCATGCGAAACAGTGATCAGACCGCCTGGATAGGAGGCAAAGAGTTTTCTGATTTCGGGTTGAGAAATGGGAGAAAAATTTCTTGTAGGCTCATCCAGAAGGAGAAAATTTGGTTTGCGCAAGACTAAATCTAAAAGTAGGAGTTTACCCTGTTGCCCGCCAGATAAGGAGCGAATTTGGTGGTGCATCTCTGAATAACTGAAATTGAGACTGGCTAGGTGAGATTGGATTTTCTGTAGTTCCTCTTTTTCCCCAGTTTTGCTGAGATAGGCTACTGGAGATAAATCTAATTGCAGTTTTTTGTGGTAATCTTGTGGCATAAAACCAAGCGAAATCTCTCGTTTATCACCTAGTAGTTGCTGTAACTTGATTAACAGAGTAGATTTTCCAACACCATTTGGGCCGATGATACCGATTTTATCTTGGCCACGGACCGTTAGTCGTAACTCCTGAGCTAAAACGCGCTTACCAATGGACAAATTTTCCTTTTCCAGTTGGATTAAGACTTTAGAAGCCGGTAATGGTTGGATATCTGAAAAGAAAAGTTGGATTTGTTCCTCTTCAAGTGGCTTTTGGGTCATGGACTGAGCTTCCTTTTCAAATCGTTTTTCTTGAGAGAGAACAGTTTTCATCTTTTTAGCCAGTAGGCGCCCAGCAACATCATTTTTAGTATTTCGCAAAGCATTTTCTACATTCTGCTTAACGCGACGATGTTTTTCCATGGTTTTATCATAGGCTCTCTGGTCGTTAGCAGCTTGCTGGCTTTGTCTGGCAAAACTAGCCTTCCTCTGGTCACTATAGCTATCGTAGTCTAAATGCTCCACTAGGGTTTCCGCTTCTTTCCGGTGCTTGACCAGACGTAAGTGGACAATAGTATCTGCCGTCTGAGAAAGAAAGTCTTCATCATGGGAAATGAAAATAACGGTTTGCTTCATCTTTTGAATCTGACTTTTTAGCCAATCAACAGTCTCAAGATCTAAGTCATTTGAAGGTTCATCTAAAAATAGAATCTCAAAAGATTTTGCTAACTCATGGATGAGCTGAATTTTCAAAGCTTCGCCACCTGATAGACTGCCAATTTCTTGGTCGCTAGCAAAACGGTCGCTATCAAAGTGCAACTCCTCCGCCGAACGATAAAGAATACTGTAGTCTAAATCAGCAGAATCCAAAAAGAAGTAGTCGTGTAGAGTCCTATTTTTCAGAATCTCGGGGAGTTTTTGAGGAATGTAGGCCAGTGATTGAAGGTCAGACTGAATGTCGCCCTTGATAGTAAAATCAGGTAATGCTTCCCCCATTAAAGCTCGTAGTAAAGTCGATTTACCATTTCCTTCTTCACCAATAATAGCAACCTTTTCTCCGTCTTGGATAGTCATGGTTAGGTCAGATACAAGATCTCGTAGATCTTTGTTTTGAGTGATGGTTAGATGATTGATTTTTATCATATTGTTGCCCTTTCTAGAATGTCGATAGTGCATAACAAAAAGCTCTACTTTATCTAGTAGAGCCCAAAGTCACTGTTAAAAACTCTATTATCCTCGTTGAAAAGGTCGTCAAACTAGCTTGGAGCTGCCTACCCCAACCTAAAAGGAGCAGACGGTTAGCTTTCTAGTTTTTTTGATTTTCAATGGGGACAAGATACTAGAAAATCTAGTATAAAAAGAGCATGCAAAAAGAGACAAAAACAAGATCTACTAAATAAAGGTTCTTTATTTGATAGACTTAGTTGTTCATGTCTCCCTTACCTCCGAGTATTAGTACCTCTATCCTATACTTTTGAGGAAATTTTGTCAATAGAAAACAGGAAATTCTAGTTTTTATACTCAATGAAAATCAAAGGGCAAACTAGGAAGCGATCCGAAGACTGCTCAAAGCACAGCTTTGAGGTTGCAGATAGAGCTGACGAAGTCAGTAACCCATACCAACGGCAAGGCGAAGCTGACGTGGTTTGAAGAGATTTTCGAAAAGTATCAGAATCCGAAAACAGGTCCATAGAGAGTCAGTACGTGTTTGACATGCTGGTAATGGAACTTGTCATAGTTGCGCCAAGCGGTGCGTGCTTGATCGTTTAGTTTTAGACTACCAAGTCCAATCAATAGACTGGTACGTTGGTAAAATTTCTCAAGGTCGATTAAGATACTATTATCCAACTTTTCTGCTTTTTTAAGCTCTTGCAGAGTAGTATTTAGCAGTTCTTGTAGACGGAAATCATCGGTTGTACCTTGTTTACAGCTTTGGTAGCTTTTATTTAACTCGGAAAGTAGTTGGTAAGCTTCAGTGATGAGTGCTTTGTCTTCCATATGAGCATCCTCCCTGCTCTGGTGTATTCTTGCCTATAGTATAGCACTAAATAGAAAATATGTCATAGTAAATATGTTAAAAAATGAGGTTTTAATATCAAAGTTTGGAAAGCTGATTTATAGCCTTTTCATGGTATAATCAAGTGAGTACATCTTTATGGAGGAAATATGAAGTTAAATATTCAAGAAATTCGTAAGCAGCCTGAAGGTCTACACTTTGAACAAGCTTTAGACCTGGCAGCAGACTTGCGTAAACGAAATCAAGAGATTTTAGATGTCAAAGATATCCTTGCAGTGGGGAAGGTGCAGTATGAAGACCGTCTGTATTTTTTAGACTATCAGTTGTCATATACCATTGTTCTTGCTTCCAGCCGCAGTATGGAGCCAGTTGAGTTGGCAGAGTCTTATCCAGTGACAGAGGTTTTCATGGAAGGAGCAACCAATCAACTAGACCAGGAAGTTCTAGATGATGACTTGGTCTTGCCTATCGAAAATGGGGAAATCGACCTTGCTGAGAGCGTAGCAGATAATATCTTGCTCAATATCCCAATCAAGGTCTTGACGGCAGAAGAAGAGGCGGGCCAAGGATTTGTGTCAGGAAATGACTGGCAAATCATGACTGAGGAAGAATACCAAGCCCAACAAGCAGTCAAGAAAGAAGAAAACAGTCCTTTTGCAGGTTTACAAGGACTATTTAATGGAGACGAGTAGATGGTTTTATCCAAGAAACGTGCCCGTCATGTCATAGAGGAAATCATTGCCCTTTTCCCAGATGCGAAACCAAGTCTAGATTTTCGCAATCATTTTGAACTACTGGTTGCAGTGATGCTGTCAGCCCAGACCACAGATGCAGCGGTAAATAAGGCCACACCAGGTCTCTTTGCGGCCTTTCCAACGCCACAAGCCATGTCTGTAGCGACAGAGAGTGAAATTGCTTCACACATTTCTCGCCTGGGACTGTATCGAAATAAGGCTAAATTCCTTAAAAAATGTGCCCAACAGTTACTAGACGATTTTGACGGTCAAGTGCCTCAGACTCGAGAGGAATTAGAAAGTCTAGCTGGTGTTGGTCGCAAAACAGCAAATGTCGTCATGAGCGTGGGCTTTGGAATTCCAGCTTTTGCAGTGGACACTCATGTGGAGCGTATCTGTAAGCATCACGATATCGTTAAAAAATCAGCTACGCCACTTGAAGTAGAAAAACGTGTCATGGACGTTCTGCCACCAGAAGAATGGTTAGCAGCCCACCAGGCCATGATTTACTTTGGACGAGCTATCTGCCATCCCAAAAATCCAGAATGTGCCCACTATCCCCAATTATATGATTTTAGTAATGTTTAAGGGGACTCTGAAAAAGTTTTTGCTTGATTTTAAGGGTGCTTTGTGCTATAGTAAATGATAACTAAATAGTCCTTTAAACCTGTCCCGTGAGGCAGGCAAGGAGCGCGATAAAGTAGAAGGGTGAAGTCTATACTGTTTACAGTAGGGCTCGCTTGGCTATACATTTCAAGTCTCCTTGTAGAAGGAGACTTTTCTTTTTGGAGGTTTGTCATGAAGACAAAAGAAGTTGTAGATGAATTGACTGTCAAACGAGCGATTACGCGAATTACTTATGAGATTATTGAGCGCAATAAAGATTTGAATAAAATTATCCTAGCTGGGATAAAAACGCGAGGTGTTTTCATCGCTCATCGTATCAAAGAACGTTTGGAGCAGTTGGAAAACATCACTGTTCCTGTTGTGGAATTGGACACCAAACCTTTCCGTGATGATGTTAAAAGCGGAGAAGATACTTCTTTGATTTCTGTTGATGTGACAGACCGTGAAGTTATCTTGGTGGATGATGTACTCTATACAGGCCGTACCATCCGTGCTGCTATCGATAACATTGTCGGACATGGTCGTCCTGCGCGCGTGAGTCTTGCGGTGCTAGTAGATCGTGGACATAGAGAATTGCCTATCCGTCCAGATTACGTTGGGAAAAATATCCCAACCAGTCGTTCTGAAGAAATCATCGTAGAGATGACAGAACTTGATGGCCAAGACAGAGTTCTGATTACTGAAGAAGCTTAGAAAGCTGAAGGAGTAGCCATGTCAGAAAATCAACAAGCATTGAACCATGTGGTTTCCATGGAAGACCTCACTGTTGATCAAGTGATGAAATTGATCAAACGAGGGATTGAGTTTAAAAACGGAGCCCAGCTTCCTTATGAAGACCATCCGATTGTTTCCAATCTTTTCTTTGAAGATTCTACACGGACGCATAAATCTTTTGAAGTGGCAGAGATTAAGCTAGGGCTGGAGCGACTGGACTTTGATGTGAAGACCAGCTCAGTAAACAAGGGTGAGACACTGTATGACACAATCCTAACCTTGTCTGCGCTAGGAGTTGATGTCTGCGTGATTCGCCACCCAGAGGTCGATTATTATAAAGAACTGATTGCGAGTCCATCGATTACGACTTCCATTATCAATGGTGGAGATGGTTCAGGTCAACACCCTAGTCAGAGCCTGCTTGATTTGATGACCATTTATGAGGAATTTGGTCACTTTGAGGGTCTCAAGGTTGCTATTGCAGGTGACTTGGATCATTCACGTGTTGCCAAATCCAATATGCAAATTTTGAAACGCTTGGGAGCTGAACTTTTCTTTGCAGGACCTGAGGAATGGAGAAGTCAAGAGTTTGCGGACTATGGACAGTTTGTAACTATTGATGAGATTGTTGATCAGGTGGATGTTTTGATGTTGCTCCGCGTTCAACATGAACGCCATGATAGTGGAGCAGTCTTTTCAAAAGAAGACTACCATGCTCAACACGGTTTGAACCAAGAACGCTATAATCGCTTAAAAGAAACAGCAATCATTATGCATCCTGCTCCAGTTAATCGAGATGTGGAAATTGCTGATCACTTGGTTGAAGCTCCAAAATCACGCATTGTCCAACAAATGACCAACGGTGTCTTTGTTCGAATGGCAATCTTAGAATCCGTATTGGCGAGTAGAAACGCCAACTAAAACACAGGACGTTAAAAGACGCCAGTGAGCGTCCACGAGAGGTGAAAATATGACAAAAAGACTTCTAGTATTAGAAGATGGCACAGTTTTTGAGGGCAAGGCCTTCGGAGCAGATATTGATGTAACAGGCGAAATCGTCTTTAACACAGGGATGACCGGCTACCAAGAGTCCATTACAGACCAGTCTTATAATGGACAAATCTTGACCTTTACTTATCCTTTGGTGGGAAATTATGGAATTAATCGTGATGATTACGAATCCATTATTCCGACTTGTAAGGGAGTTGTCGTTTTTGAAGAAGCACGTCGAGCTAGCAACTGGCGCAACCAAATGACCTTGGATGAATTTTTGAAAGCCAAGAAAATTCCAGGGATTTCAGGAATTGATACGCGTGCACTTACCAAGATTATTCGTAAGCACGGTACTATGCGTGCAACCTTGACTCATGTTGGAGACAGTATGGACCATGTGACTGACCAGCTTCAAGCAACAGTCCTGCCGACAGACAATATCAAGCAGGTTTCTACTAAAACATCATATCCAGCTCCTGGAGTTGGTTTGAGCGTGGTGCTAGTGGATTTTGGTCTTAAGCACTCAATCCTACGTGAACTTTCCAAACGCAACTGTAATGTGACCGTCGTTCCGTATTCAACAACGGCGGAAGAAATTCTCCACCTCAATCCTGACGGAGTTATGTTGTCAAATGGTCCAGGTAACCCAGAAGATGTTCCAGAAGCACTGGACATGATTCGTGGTGTGCAAGGGAAAATTCCAATTTTCGGAATTTGTATGGGACACCAACTCTTTGCCATGGCAAATGGGGCTAAGACATACAAGATGAAATTTGGTCACCGCGGATTTAACCACGCGGTACGTGAGATTGCTACAGGCCGTATAGACTTCACCAGCCAGAACCACGGTTATGCAGTTAGCCGTGAGGACTTGCCAGATCATTTGATCATTACCCACGAAGAAATCAATGATAAATCAGTTGAAGGAGTTCGCCACAGATACCAACCAGGTTTTTCTGTACAATTCCACCCAGACGCAGCTCCTGGTCCACACGACGCAAGCTACCTATTTGACGAATTTATCGAGATGATGGAAGCCTTTAAACAATCAAACTAAGAACGAGTAAGACTTGTCGGAGAATTTATGGAATTGAACACGGACGGAAAGCTCGGAATTTAGATAAACCAAGGAAGGATTTCTATCCTTGGTTTCCTAAAATTCAGTCGCTTTCTTATCGTCCTTTGTATCTTATTTAATGTCACCCTGTGAGGCGACGAATAGAAAGGCAGGTCGTTTCTTTTAGTCGCTATTGGGCGAACTAAAAACTCCCTGCACTAGATTTTTTATCGAAAAATATCGTTTCTCTAAAAAATCGTCGGAGAACTTATTTAATGGCAACCAGAGAGTTGCCGAATAGAAAGGAGAAGATACATTGTTCGCGGAAGTGAACACGCCCTAAGAACTGTGTGAAAAAGATAAACGTCGTTTTGACGCTAAAGGCGTCTGCACCGAGTTTCCTATTTTCCCTGTGTTCTTTACGGGCTTTGTATCATAAACTATGCCTAAACGTACTGATATTCAAAAAATTATGGTGATTGGTTCTGGTCCGATTATTATTGGTCAGGCTGCTGAGTTTGACTACGCTGGGACCCAGGCCTGCTTGTCTTTGAAAGAAGAAGGTTATGAAGTTGTCTTGGTAAACTCAAACCCTGCAACCATCATGACGGACAAGGAGATTGCGGACAAGGTCTACATCGAACCGATTACACTGGAGTTTGTGACACGTATTCTCCGTAAGGAACGCCCAGATGCTTTGCTTCCAACTCTTGGTGGTCAAACAGGGCTCAATATGGCCATGGAATTATCTAAAAACGGTATTCTAGATGAGCTTGGTGTCGAACTTCTGGGTACTAAATTATCGGCCATCGACCAAGCTGAGGACCGTGACCTCTTTAAACAATTGATGGAAGAGCTTGAGCAACCCATCCCTGAATCTGAAATTGTCAACACAGTAGAAGAAGCAGTTGCCTTTGCAGCGACAATTGGATACCCAGTCATTGTCCGTCCAGCCTTTACCCTAGGTGGTACTGGTGGTGGTATGTGTGCCAACGAGGAAGAACTACGTGAAATCGCTGAAAATGGGTTGAAATTGTCACCTGTTACCCAATGTTTGATTGAACGTTCAATCGCAGGTTTCAAAGAAATCGAGTACGAAGTCATGCGCGATTCAGCTGACAATGCCCTCGTTGTTTGTAACATGGAAAACTTTGACCCAGTGGGGATTCACACAGGGGATTCCATCGTATTCGCCCCTGCGCAAACCATGTCAGACTATGAAAACCAAATGCTACGTGACGCGAGCTTGAGCATTATCCGCGCTCTCAAGATTGAAGGTGGGTGTAACGTTCAGCTGGCCCTTGACCCCCATAGTTTCAAGTACTATGTTATCGAAGTAAACCCTCGTGTATCGCGTTCGTCAGCCCTTGCTTCTAAGGCGACGGGTTACCCAATCGCCAAATTGGCTGCCAAGATTGCGGTAGGGTTGACCTTGGATGAAGTGATTAACCCAGTTACAGGTTCAACCTATGCCATGTTTGAACCAGCCCTTGACTACGTCGTTGCTAAGATTCCACGTTTCCCATTTGACAAGTTTGAAAAAGGTGAGCGTCGTCTTGGTACCCAGATGAAGGCAACTGGGGAAGTTATGGCAATTGGTCGTAACATCGAGGAATCACTTCTTAAAGCTTGTCGTTCCCTTGAAATTGGGGTGCACCACAATGAAATGCCAGAGCTTTCATCTGTATCAGATGATGCCTTGATTGAAAAAGTTGTTAAAGCCCAAGATGACCGTCTCTTCTACGTATCAGAAGCCATTCGCCGTGGCTATACTCCAGAAGAAATTGCTGAATTGACTAAGATTGATATCTTCTATCTGGATAAACTCTTGCACATCTTTGAAATTGAGCAGGAATTGGGTGCCCATCCACAAGATTTAGAAATCTTGAAAACAGCCAAACTCAATGGTTTCTCAGACCGTAAGATTGCTGAACTCTGGAAAACGACAGCTGACCAAGTTCGTCAACTTCGCTTGGAAAACAAGATTGTCCCAGTTTACAAGATGGTCGATACCTGTGCGGCAGAGTTCGACTCTGAAACACCATACTTCTATTCAACCTATGGCTGGGAAAATGAGTCTATCAAATCTGAAAAGGAATCCGTTCTTGTCCTAGGTTCAGGTCCAATCCGTATCGGTCAAGGGGTTGAGTTTGACTACGCAACCGTTCACTCTGTTAAGGCTATCCAAGCAGCTGGTTACGAAGCCATCATCATGAACTCAAACCCAGAGACCGTTTCTACAGACTTCTCGGTATCTGATAAGCTCTACTTTGAGCCATTAACTTTTGAAGATGTTATGAATGTTATTGACTTGGAGCAACCAAAAGGGGTTATCGTTCAGTTCGGTGGTCAAACAGCCATCAACCTTGCGGAGCCTTTGGCAAAAGCAGGTGTGACCATACTTGGTACACAAGTTGCTGATCTAGACCGCGCCGAAGATCGTGACCTCTTTGAACAAGCGCTTAAAGACTTGGATATTCCACAGCCACCAGGACAAACGGCTACAAATGAAGAAGAAGCCGTGCTTGCAGCTCGCAAGATTGGCTTCCCAGTCCTCGTTCGCCCATCTTATGTCTTGGGTGGACGTGCTATGGAAATCGTGGAAAACGAAGAAGATCTTCGTTCTTATATGCGTACAGCGGTTAAGGCTAGTCCTGACCATCCTGTCCTTGTAGATTCATACATCGTTGGACAAGAGTGCGAAGTTGATGCTATCTCAGACGGAGAAAATGTCCTTATCCCTGGTATCATGGAGCACATCGAACGTGCCGGTGTCCACTCAGGTGACTCAATGGCCGTTTACCCACCACAAACCTTGTCTCAAAAGGTGCAGGAAACCATCGCAGACTATACCAAACGCCTAGCAATCGGCCTTAACTGTCTTGGGATGATGAACATCCAGTTTGTCATCAAGGACGAAAAAGTCTATGTTATTGAGGTCAATCCACGTGCCAGCCGTACGGTGCCATTCCTTTCTAAGGTAACTAATATTCCTATGGCTCAGGTAGCGACCAAGCTCATTCTTGGTCAAAGCCTTGAAGAACTTGGTTACCAAGATGGACTTTATCCAGAAAGCACTCGCGTTCATATCAAGGCGCCAGTCTTCTCCTTTACGAAACTAGCTAAGGTAGATAGCTTGCTCGGGCCTGAAATGAAGTCAACAGGGGAAGTCATGGGTTCTGATACAACTCTTGAAAAAGCTTTGTACAAGGCTTTTGAAGCTTCTTATCTTCACTTGCCAACCTTTGGAAATGTGGTCTTTACCATCGCTGATGATGCCAAAGAAGAGGCCTTGGACTTGGCTCGTCGTTTCCAAAATATCGGTTATGGTATCCTCGCAACAGAAGGGACAGCAACCTTCTTTGCCAGTCATGGACTCGAAGCCCAACCTGTTGGTAAGATTGGAGACGATGAACAGGATATCCCAAGCTATGTCCGTAAAGGAAAAATCCAAGCGATCATCAATACTGTCGGAACCAAACGAACTGCTGACGAAGATGGTGAGCAAATCCGCCGTTCAGCCATTGAACACGGTGTGCCACTCTTTACAGCCCTAGATACAGCTAATGCCATGCTTAAGGTGCTTGAAAGCCGTAGTTTTGTCACAGAAGCGATCTAGTTGAGAAATATTTTTTACAGTTTTAAAGCCAGCGTCAAAAAACGCTGGCTTTTACAATACTGATATTGCCTATTTCAACTATCATTTCTTTTATTAGGAATCATTCTAAAATGTGATATAATAAGGGTGAATTGGAAATAGGTAAACTATTTTCATCATTCTTTCAAAAAATATTCTATTAAGAAATATGTAAAGACAGATTAGAAAGTGGGAAATCCCTATGTCCTCTTATGAAAAAGTCTCTCTTTCTGAGATCAATCAATCTATTGAGATTCCAAATAACAATCATTTTTGGCAAAATCTAAAAGCATTCTTAGGACCTGGTGCACTTGTGGCAGTTGGCTACATGGATCCAGGAAACTGGATCACCAGTGTGGTTGGTGGTGCCTCCTACAAGTACAGCCTTTTATTTGTTATTTTAATTTCATCCATCATTGCTATGCAGCTACAACAGATGGCTGGAAAGCTCGGTATCGTGACTAGGATGGACCTAGCGCAGGCCACAGCTCATCATGCTCCCAAGTGGCTTCGCTATAGTTTGTGGGTGATTTTAGAATTAGCTTTAATGGCGACAGACTTGGCTGAGGTTCTAGGTTCAGCGATTGCCTTAAATCTTTTGTTTAAAATACCGATTATGATTGCTATCCTCTTAACCGTTTTAGATGTGTTTCTTTTGTTGTTGTTGATGAAATTTGGTTTCAAAAAAATTGAATCTATTGTTACGACCCTTATTTTAACCATATTAGCCATCTTTACCTATCTTGTGGCCTTATCCAATCCAAGTATCCAGGGGATCATTGGTGGTTATTTGCCAACTTCAACTTTATTTGAAACACCGTTACCGGGTCATGAAAGTCAATTGACCTTGGCTCTAGGGATTGTAGGTGCGACAGTCATGCCTCATAATCTCTATCTCCATTCCTCTCTATCCCAAACAAGGAAAATCAATCACAAAGATAAGAAGGATATTCGAAAAGCAGTTCGCTTTATGACCTGGGATTCAAATCTTCAGTTGTCTCTAGCCTTTATTGTCAATTCCTTGCTTCTTATTTTAGGTGCCTCCCTCTTTTTTGGTCATGCATCTGAAATTTCAGCTTTCTCCCAAATGTACAATGCTTTACAGGATTCGACGATAGCAGGAGCGATAGCCAGTTCAACTCTGTCAACTTTATTTGCTCTAGCTCTCCTAGCAAGTGGCCAGAATTCGACCATTACAGGCACTTTGACAGGACAGATTGTCATGGAAGGTTTCTTACATCTAAGATTGCCTCAGTGGCTTATCCGTATCGGTACCCGTATTTTTGCCTTGCTACCTGTGATTATAGTCGCCGTTTTATTTGGGCATCAAGAAAAAACCTTGGATCAGTTATTGGTCTATTCACAGGTCTTTCTTTCAATCGCTCTTCCGTTTTCAATTTTCCCCTTGATTTATCTAACCTCTAAAAAGTCACTGATGGGAGAATTCACCAATGCCAAGTGGAACACAATCCTAGGTTACGCAGTTTCCATTATCTTAACCATTCTCAATATCAAACTTCTTTTTGATATTTTTTAAACTTGTTCAAATTAGTTTTCGGTACTAGCTTGAAGCATGATATTGAGATAATAGTAGTGGTTGGTTCATTAAAACATAAAAAGAAGTAAAAAAAAAGAACAGTGGTAACTGTTCTTTTTATGATTATTTGAGACCGTATTTTTTGTTGAAACGATCCACGCGTCCATCTGCTTGAGTGAACTTTTGACGTCCAGTGTAGAATGGGTGTGAGTCTGATGAAATTTCCACACGGATCAATGGGTAAGTTTCGCCTTCGAACTCAACAGTTTCGTTAGAGCGTTTAGTTGAACCGCTAAGGAATTTGTAACCAGTAGTTGTGTCCATGAAGACAACTGGGCGATATTCTGGATGGATATCTTTTTTCATTTTGCAATATTTCCTTTCTGCCATGGTCTCTTTGCGAGCCATAGATTGTTACCATACTAGTCTATCAGATTCTGAAAAGTTTGGCAAGTATTTTATCAGTTTTTAAGCAAGTTTTTTAACTTTTGATAGATGATTTCGTTTTCTTCTAGACTATAGGAATTGGCGCCACTAGCTAATGGATGTCCTCCTCCGTCGTGTTCTTTGGCAATTTCATTGATAGGGGTGATTTTACTGCGCATACGCACACGGAAGTGACCGTCAACTTGCTCAACAAAGATGGCCCAAGCCTTAACAGTATCAATTCGACTAGGTGCTCCGACAATCGCAGCCGTTTCAGCATCCGTAACCTTATATTTTTCCAAGATGTCTTGAGTAAGCAGAACGCGTGCAGCTCCATTCTCATCAACTTCTAAATGATCATAGACATACCCTTGCAGTTTTGCAATCTTGAAGCTCACGGTATCCATTTGACGAGACAATCCAGCAAAGTCAAAATCAATTTCTCGGAGCTGGCTAGCTATTCTAAAGGTACGGGCACTAGTTGACGGGTAGAGAAAACGCCCTGTGTCTCCGACAATTCCTGCATAGAGAAGTCGTGCCGCTTCGCTAGACAAAGTTAGTTGGTTTTCTTGAGCAAATAGAGCAATCATCTCACTGGCACTGCTTGAACTTGTATCCACCCAAGATAGGTCACCATAGATATCATCATTTGGATGGTGATCGATTTTGATGGTGAAAGCAGCTTGTTCATAGCGTTTATCATCGATACGAGGACGATTCGCTGTATCACAAATAATAGCAAGGGCTCCTTGGTAGTCACTATCTTGGACAGTATCCATTTCCGCCATCCAAGTTAGAGTTGGTTCGTTAAAACCGACTGCTTTGATAGTCTTTTCTGGAAAATGGTGTGTGAGAAGAGCTTTCAAGCCCACTTGACTCCCTATGGCATCAGGATCTGGTTTCATATGACGGTGAATGATAATGGTATCGTATTCTTTGATTTTCTCTAATATTTGCTGGCGAATTTCCATAAATAACCTCAATTCTTTCTCATTTCATTGTAGCACAAGAATTTTTATTTTTAAAATGAAAAAGATGTGATATAATGGAGAAAGATAAATTGAGGAGGACGATATGGCATTAGCAAAAATTGTATTTGCCAGTATGACCGGTAATACCGAAGAAATTGCAGATATTGTAGCAGACAAATTACGTGACTTGGGCTTGGATGTCGATGTGGATGAATGTACGACTGTTGACGCTTCAGACTTCTTGGAAGCGGATATCGCAATCGTTGCGACTTACACCTACGGAGATGGAGAATTGCCAGATGAGATGATGGACTTCTACGAAGACCTAGCAGATCTCAACTTGAATGGCAAAATCTACGGAGTGGTCGGTTCAGGAGATACCTTCTACGACGAATTCTGTAAGGCTGTTGATGACTTTGATCGCGTTTTTGTAGCGACAGGAGCAGAAAAAGGTTCAGAGTGTGTTAAAGTGGATCTGTCTGCCGAAGATGAGGACATCGAACGCTTGGAACAATTCGCAGAAGAATTGGCTGCAAAAGTAGGATAAGAATCAAGCTGCGCTGACTGGAAGTCACATTAATATACAAAAGAAGTTGAGAAATCTCAACTTCTTTTGTATATTAATGTGATACGCGACGGCGAGCTGCCTTTTTGCGGTTTTCTTCGATGAAAGCTGCTTTTTGCTCTTCTGGCTCAATCACTTTCTTTTTAATTGCGTATACCGCACCTGCAACGGCAGCGACAGTTCCTGCGACACCTGTTACAAGACCTTTAGCGAATCCTTTAGCCATGAGTCTTCCTCCTTTATCTTCCCGAACAGTCAGGCTCCTCAAGAGGTAGCATTTTTCTGACTGACCTTTTTGTGATATAATAATAGTAACGAAAAAATGGGAATTTTTCAAGGAAAAAAGATGAAAACAAAAATAATTGTGATTGTTGGACCGACTGCTGTTGGGAAGACAGCCCTTGCTATTGAAGTGGCCAAGCGCTTTGGTGGAGAGGTGGTCAGCGGTGACAGTCAGCAAGTATACAGAGGGTTAGATATTGGGACGGCCAAGGCTAGCCCAGAGGAGCAAGCTGCAGTTCCTCATCATTTGATTGATGTCAGAGAGGTGACCGAGTCTTACTCGGCTTTTGATTTTGTTTCGGAAGCTAAGAAGGCTATTGAGGATATTCAAAGTCGTGGC
Organism: Streptococcus oralis SK304; assembly: GCF_000287715.1. GTDB lineage: Bacteria > Bacillota > Bacilli > Lactobacillales > Streptococcaceae > Streptococcus > Streptococcus oralis_Y. The sequence goes on from NZ_ALJN01000016.1 coordinate 112,578, forward strand.
AAGCTTGCTATTATAGCGGGAGGTACCGGACTTTATATCCAGAGTTTACTAGAGGGCTATCATTTAGGTGGGGAAACACCTCATGAAAATATTTTAGCCTATCGCGCTAGTTTAGAGTCTTATTCAGATGAAGAATTAGCCCATCTTGTGGAACAAGCAGGCCTTGAAATTCCCCAGTTTAACCGTCGTCGTGCTATGCGGGCCTTGGAAATCGCCCATTTTGCTCAGGATTTGGAAAATCAAGAGACCTTGTATCAACCGTTGATTATCTGCTTGGATGATGAACGCAGTCAACTCTATGAGCGTATCAACCACCGAGTGGATCTGATGTTTGAGGCTGGGCTTTTGGATGAGGCCAAGTGGCTTTTTGACCATTACCCTGATGCGCAGGCAGCCAAAGGAATTGGCTACAAGGAACTATTTCCATATTTCCGTGGGGAGCAGACTTTAGAGGAAGCTAGTGAGAGTCTCAAACAGGCTACCCGTCGTTTTGCCAAGCGTCAGTTGACCTGGTTCCGTAATCGCATGCAGGTGACCTTTTATCAGATAGGAGAGTCTGGCGTGAAGGGGCGTATTCTAAGCCAGATTGAGGAGTTTTTAAATGATTGAAACGGAGAAAAAAGAAGAACGGGTCCTGCTAATTGGTGTTGAACTGCAGGGCATGGATAATTTTGACCTGTCCATGGAAGAGTTGGCCAGTCTAGCTAAGACAGCTGGTGCTGTTGTAGTTGACAGCTACAGACAGAAACGTGAAAAATATGATTCCAAGACCTTCGTCGGCTCTGGTAAGCTGGAAGAGATTGCACTCATGGTAGATGCGGAAGAAATTAGCACTGTCATTGTCAACAACCGTCTGACTCCACGGCAAAATGTCAATCTAGAAGAAGTTCTGGGTGTCAAGGTGATTGACCGTATGCAGTTGATTTTGGATATCTTTGCTATGCGGGCTCGAAGCCATGAAGGGAAACTCCAAGTCCACCTGGCCCAGCTCAAATATCTCTTGCCTCGCTTGGTTGGTCAAGGAATCATGCTCAGTCGTCAGGCTGGGGGAATTGGTTCCCGTGGACCTGGTGAAAGCCAGCTGGAACTGAATCGTCGTAGTGTTCGAAACCAAATTACGGATATCGAGAGACAGCTTAAGGTGGTTGAGAAGAATCGAGCAACAGTCAGAGAAAAGCGTCTGGAGTCAAGCACCTTTAAGATTGGTTTGATTGGTTACACCAATGCTGGGAAATCAACCATCATGAACACCTTGACCAGTAAGACCCAATATGAGGCAGATGAGCTATTTGCGACCCTGGATGCGACGACAAAGAGTATCCATCTTGGTGGGAATCTACAGGTAACCTTGACTGATACCGTTGGCTTTATCCAAGATTTGCCAACAGAATTGGTGTCCAGTTTTAAGTCAACCTTGGAAGAAAGCAAGCATGTGGACCTTCTGGTGCATGTCATCGATGCCAGCAATCCTTACCACGAGGAGCATGAAAAAACGGTTCTGTCTATCATGAAAGATTTGGACATGGAGGACATTCCTCGCTTGACCCTTTATAATAAAGTGGATTTGGTGGAGGATTTCACGCCTACTCAAACACCTTATGCCCTCATTTCTGCCAAGTCTGAGGATAGTCGTGAGCAATTGCAGGCTTTATTTTTAGAGAAAATCAAGGATATTTTTGAAGCATTTACCCTGCGAGTACCTTTTTCGAAATCCTACAAGATTCATGATTTGGAAAGTGTAGCGGTTCTGGAAGAGCGCGACTATCAAGATGACGGTGAAGTGATTACAGGCTATATTTCGGAGAAAAATAAATGGAGGTTAGAGGAATTTTATGACTGATATTAAAACCTTGGCTCTAAAATATGGGGGCTATACAAGTCTGGATAAGGTCTATCTGGATCAACTTCTAGCTGGCAAAACAGAACAAGAGCAGTTGGCTCTCATCACCCCTCCTCCGAGTGTAGTCAATGCTTACTTTGCTGAACTCTACCAGAAAAAGAGTCCTGATGCTGCGACGGATTATTTTGCAGAACTCAGTCAGGAACTGAACCTCTACAATGCTGAGCCAAGTTTCACCTTTGAAAATAAGCCTTTCATTCGTCTTAATTTATCTGGCAAATCTTTTGGATTTTGCTATGAGAGTGAGGGCTTGGGGCGAATTTTCTCTGAAAATGAAGAGGTAATATCGGATGACTTGCTTTTTGAGATTGCGCAAATTTTCCCCCATCAGCTCGTCTTTGAAGAGTCTGGAAAGATTTACATGAAGGATGCCGGAGACGAAGAAGTTGTTAGTGTGGAGAGTCTCACAGCTTTGACAGATTTGGAAAGTTTAGCTGATGGTCGCAAGCGTCTCAAAGGCTATAGCCAAGAGGATTTATTACAAGAAGCTGTTGCTTTTTCTGGCAAGCGCTATTTCCGATCGGAAAACCGCACAGCCATGTTATATATTGATTAATTAGAAAGTATCAAATGGATATTCAATTTTTAGGAACGGGGGCTGGTCAGCCCTCTAAAGCCCGCAACGTCTCAAGTCTCGCCCTGAAACTCTTGGATGAGATTAACGAAGTTTGGCTCTTTGACTGTGGAGAAGGAACGCAAAATCGCATTCTGGAAACCACGATTCGACCACGTAAGGTCAGCAAAATCTTTATCACTCACCTGCATGGAGACCATATCTTTGGCTTGCCAGGCTTCCTTTCTAGTCGTGCCTTTCAGGCCAATGAAGAGCAGACAGATTTGGACATCTATGGACCGCAAGGGATCAAGTCCTTTGTCTTAACTAGTTTACGTGTGTCAGGTTCTCGTCTGCCTTACCGCATTTATTTTCATGAGTTTGACCAAGATTCTCTAGGGAAAATCCTTGAAACCGATAAATTCACTGTGTATGCAGAGGAGCTGGATCACACTATTTTCTGTGTTGGCTATCGTGTCATGCAAAAGGACTTGGAAGGAACCTTGGATGCTGAGAAGCTCAAGGCTGCTGGTGTCCCATTTGGTCCGCTTTTTGGAAAAATCAAAAACGGCCAGGATGTTGTTTTGGATGATGGGACTGAAATCAAGGCGGCAGACTATATCTCAGCTCCCCGTCCGGGTAAGATTATTACTATTCTGGGTGACACCCGAAAAACCAATGCTAGTGTGCGTTTAGCTGTCAATGCCGATGTCCTTATCCATGAGTCGACTTATGGCAAGGGAGATGAAAAAATTGCTCGCAATCACGGTCACTCAACCAATATGCAGGCAGCACAAGTAGCAGCAGAAGCCAGTGCTAAGCGCCTCTTGCTCAATCATATCAGTGCTCGCTTCCTCTCAAAAGATATCAGCCAGCTTAAGAAAGATGCAGCTAGTATTTTTGAGAATGTCCATGTGGTTAAAGACTTGGAAGAAGTGGAAATCTAGAAGATTGAGAAAGGATAAGTATGCGTACTATTCTCATTACCGGAGCTAGCGGTGGATTAGCCCAAGAAATGGTCAAACTCTTGCCAAATGACCAACTGATCTTGCTAGGTAGAAACAAGGAAAAACTGGCACAACTCTACGGGAATCATCCTAATGTGGAATGGATTGAAATCGACATTACTGATGAGTCAGCCCTAGAAGCTCTGGTCGCTGACCTCTATCTCCGTTATGGCAAGATTGATGTCTTGATTAACAATGCTGGTTATGGTATTTTTGAAGAGTTTGACCAGATTTCTGCTCAAGACATTCACCAGATGTTTGAGGTTAATACATTTGCTCTGATGAATCTGTCTCGTCGTCTTGGAGCTCGCATGAAGGAGAGAGGAAAAGGGCATATCATCAATATTGTCAGCATGGCAGGTTTGATAGCGACTAGCAAGTCCAGTCTCTACTCGGCGACCAAGTTTGCGGCTATTGGATTTTCAAATGCTCTGCGCCTCGAACTCATGCCCTATGATGTCTATGTAACGACGGTTAATCCAGGACCGATTCGTACTGCCTTTTTTGACCAGGCAGACCCAGATGGTAGCTACCTCAAGTCGGTTGACCGATTTCTCTTAGAACCAGATGCGGTTGCTAAAAAAATCGTCAAGACCATAGGAAAAAACAAACGAGAACTCAATCTTCCTCTTTCGCTCAATGTAGCCCACAAATTTTATAGCCTCTTTCCCAAGTTAGCTGATAAGTTGGCTGGAGAAACCTTTAATTATAAGTGAGAAAGCTGTTCCCTTGAGGAATGGCTTTTTGCTTTAATAAGGAGAAGTTGTTGATCAAAAATAATCCCTGAAAATACTGGTAGTTTATCTCTATTTGATAGTTTTGGAGTATAATTGAGATAAGAAAGTTCATTAGATAAATGAAGTCCCAAACCAGCTAGCTTACCCTAGATAATGCCCTATGTATAGCCGGAGGTTGACAATGGAATTATTGACAATTGACCAAATTATTTCCATTATTGAGGAAGCAATACAAGGGCTTGACCCTGAGATAAGAGAAGGAATTGTCCTGAGCCATACTGAAGTGCCTGTGTCTGAACTGGATCGTTTGAAAAAACAACTGCAAATACAAGATTTGGATCCGATTTTTAGGAAGTATATTCTGGCCTATAACTGGGAGCAGGTCGGTTTTTTAAGTTACCAGTTTGGATATGGGGACGACACTAGTCTTACTTGGCTAATCAATCGCAATTTGGAATACCACGATTACTCGACTCTACAAGAAAGAGGCTTGATCATCATTGCAAATGGAGATCCCTACACTATTTTGCTGGATTGTCAATCTGGGGCGGTCTATGCTCTTGATGCAGAGATGAACTATGATGAAAAAATATGGCTGACACCAGATTTTCTAGCATTTGTTAGAGCCATGGGAACGGCCCAATCTGCAGTTTGGAAGGGTTGTGAAAGTGACTTCATCCGCTTGATGACTAGAATAGGTCATGCGTCCAGTTTGATATTTTGGCAGAGTCTGGTCGGGTTTTATGATTGAAAATAGAAGGAGCAGGTCATGGAATTTATTGTAGCTGAGGAAGGGATTCCTCAAAATATCGGATGTCAGGGAGCCCTGATTGCCTATTATGGCAGTGAGATAGAATTTCATTATGAAACCGTTCCACCACACGGTGATGAGATTTTTTCTGCCAAGTTGCCTTTGTTGGGGCTTGATCTGCCCTTTTGGATTTATGGGAGAAATCTCATATTTTTAGATGCTTACTACCTCTTAGCAGAAACAGTTAAGAAAGGGACTTGGAATCCCATAACGAGCATACTCATCAACATTCATACGGGGGAATACGCCAGCCTAGACCACTGGTACAATCATATATCTATTGAGCAAAACGGTCTTGAGTTGAAAAATGATTATGATGGACAAGTCCTGACTTTGAAAACGGTTGACAAACTTCATTGGCTTGCCCTAGATGCTGAATCAGAAGAAAGAAACTAAAAATGGCAAAGAAAAGAGTTACATTACCAAAAGAGTTTAAGGATTTAATGGATAAAGGAAATATTGAAGCCCTTAAAGCAGTCTATGATCGTTGTGAATTAACCGCTCATGATGGAAGATTTAGCTTATGTACACCTCTGCATATGGGAGGAGTCCCGGATGAATTGGTTATCTGGCTGGTAGAAAAGGGCCTAGATATCAATATCCCTGATTATTATGGAGCGACTCCTTTGTATCGTCAGGCAACCATGGGAAGAGATACTGTAAAACTATTGCTCGAATTGGGTGCAGACATTGGGAAACCCAATACCTATGGCGAGACACCTTTACATGTGGCAGCTGAGTTTTTCCATCCTAAGACAGTCAAATGCTTGCTTGAGAAGAGTGCTAATGTCAATGTAGAGAATGATATGGGAAGAACTCCACTTGCTTCAGTCTTGATGGTCTGCCGGGGAATCTATATTGCCCAAACTGCTGAAATTGCCTCTATGTTATTAGAGGCTGGTGCTAAGAAAACATCTGCTATGAAAGAAAAGGTTGAAAATATTGGCAAGGATTTTGAATTTCATCGGGAAAGTATCCATCCTGACTACATAGAGGCTGCAGATAAAGGCTTAACGAAGCTCTATGAGCTCTTCGATGTCAAGCCTGTAGAAAAACGAATAACCCACGATGGAGTTTCTCCGATTCTCGTAAAAGAAGGTAGCTGGGAGGAGCAATATGAGGAACTATGGTCTTTCTTGATTCCTTCAAGTGGAGCAGCCAAAACTGTTCAGGGAGAAGTTATTCGTATACCAGGCAGAGTTCGAGATGAACTGGATCGCAATGGTGGGGTCAACTGGGACAGGGACTATAGAAAAATGCTTCAAACTCTCCCTCAATACTTGTCTCTAGGAATCCCCCTTTCAGATCAAGAATTAGAAGAGACTAAAGAGCTTATTGCTCAAGTTCATGGGAAAGATTTTGATGATGAGCCTCGCCTAGACCGCCTGTGTCAGCTAGCTATTGCTTGGATTAAGCAAAATCCTGAACCCCTTCTCCTAGAAAAAACAAGTTATAAGCGTTAAAAAGCATTGGAAGACAGATAAAATAAAGAAATCATGGTGAAATGATGCAACTAATTGACCAAGTTAAAAAAATAGAAACTTATATTTGTGAGTGTTTTGAAGACTGGGATTTGGATGATCCTGTAGAGGAAGGATATCTGGAAGATTATCAGGGCATTTCTGGTGCTTCTGAGGAAGAGCTTCAAACCTTTGAGGAAATATTTGGCATTCGTCTACCTAGTGACTTCAAAGAGCTCTATAGCTATAAAAATGGGAGTAAATACCTCTCTATTTTACCTTGTGTAATTGACCAGAGAGATTTAACTTTTTCTCTCATGAGTCTGCAGGAAATTGAAACTTGTAAACAGTACTTTCAAAATAGGAATGCTCTGTTAACAGAATTTTCTGACTATTTTTCTAGTCAAGATCTAAAAAATATGCGTGATAGTAGAATTAAGCCCTATCTTTTTAATAAAAAATGGCTTCCTTTTGCCCAGTATTGTGACTCTTGTTATCTTATGCTGGATTTTGATCCAGACCAGGAGGGTCAGGAAGGGCAGATTATTTGCTACATCCATGATCCTGACCAGGTGATCTATGCGGCTGAAAGCCTTACAAATCTGATTGAAGGGATAATGGATGAGATCATATGAATGGACAAATGTACCAAATAGCCTGTATCGTGGCAGCAGCTAGGAAGGCTTTAAAAAGTGGTAAAGAAATATGCTATAAGCCTGAAAAATATACAAATAAGTTGAGCTTTCAAATTTTGCCGTCAGAAAAAGGGGAAGTTATAGAACTATCTGTATCTGATTGGTTTGAAAATCTTAAGGAAAAAGGTTTGAAGGACTTAAAATTATTTTGCCCTATCTCAGTAAATGACAGAGGTATTTTAGGTTTCTCCAATACGACACAGAGTTCAATTCTCTGTTTTTATAAAGATGGGAAGGCAAGTTATTTCCTACCAAATTGGGAAGCTGCTTCCGCAGGTAGGGGCTGGGATGTTACCTACACCGAGTATGAATGGGAAAGGTCTTCTCAAGACATTCCCCACTATGAAAATAATATCGAAGAATTTAAGGACATATTGACTCGTATAGAAAATCTAGCAATTAAAATTGAATGTGACAACTTTGCCAAAGTCTTTCACTCTGCTAGAAACTATCTACTTGACCTTGATGCTGCTAAGGTGCTAGAGGAACCTAAAATTCCGCCACAAAATCAAAATATATTTAGAGCTGCAAGTGCAGCGGATGTTTTTGGAGCAATGGGCTCCTGGAATGATGAGCCAGGATGGTTGGCGCAAGATAAGGGACTGGGTCAAGTATACGATGAACTTTCAGATCAATTGCTAAGAAATATTAGATCAGCCATTCTATTTGCCATCAACGAGTGGTGATGGATTAGGAGGGAGAAAATGGGGAAGTTAAAGTTAAGTCTATTGAATAAATGGGAACTAGACAAGGACTACAATAGTGTTTTCAATTCTGTCATGTTACATGATGGTAGAGCCTTTGTCTTGACCCGTGAGAAGGAAGCTTTCAATCTCTACTGTCTGCTTGAAGTATCACCTTTGGGTGTGAAGGAGATAGATGCTTGGTATTGTGACCATGTTTGGGAGGAAGAGTCTCTACTCTTTACAGATGGACAAAATATTGGCATCATCAAGGCTGGCAAGGAAATAGTCTATTATACTGGTGATTTTTCTAATCCAGAAATCATTGCCATAAAGGATCCGCAAAGTATACTTCCTAAAAAGGCACAAGAGAGATATTTTCAAATCGTATCAGATAGCGACCAGATACCCGTGTGTTTTGAAGATCAAGTTTATACAAATCAGGCAAGAAACTTTGCCCTTTTAGAGTTTGATAGAGAGAAAAAGCAGGCTAAGTGGACCACTTATTCATATATTGATAAAAAAGATTTAAACCACCACGACATGAGCTCAGATGATTGTCCTAAAATCGATAGTATGAAATGTTGGAGGAAAGAGCTCTATGCCTTTACCTCTGGAGAAAGTCAAACCTCTGTCAATAAATGGGGCATGGACTATTATGCTCTTGTTAAAATCTCTAGTGATGGTCGTATTATCGAAAAGTTATTAGAATCTGAACATTTAAAGGCTTTAGGTAAAAAAGCTGGTGTCAATGGAATTTTTACGGATTCGCCTTATATTATCCTGAGCCCCCTATTTAAGAATGATGATTGGAAGGGCAAGCAAAAGCTATTTTCTCTGGCAACGAGAGAATTGTGCGATATAGCCTTGCCTAGAGGAATGAGTAAACACAAGCTTCAAAATATGACAGACAACTTTTGTTTAACTTTCCTGTACGACAGAGGTTTAAAAGAACTTGCCCTTTGTCAGATTGACTAGGCTGTGAGGCTGAGTTTGGGAGCTTTTTATAGATAGGTGCTGAAATTTCTTGGTTAGTCTGCAGTATTTATTTTGGGGTGTTTTATTGTCAATTTTATTAAAGTATTGCAATTTAAATCTTAAAATAGTATACTAGTTCTATTATTTATGAAAACGTTTGCGTTTTTGTTGATGATAGATTATTTAGGAGACAAGACATGGAATTGACAGCCATTTATCATAGGCCAGAATCAGAGTATGCTTATCTGTACAAAGAAGGTCAGCTACATATCCGAATTAGAACCAAGAAAAATGATGTCCAGCAGGTCATTTTACATTATGGAGATCCCTTTATCTTCATCGAGGATAAGTATGAAGCCAAGAAAGAAATGACTAAAGTAACTTCAGACACCTTGTTTGATTATTGGCAGGTTACGGTCTCTGTTGATTTTGCACGGATTCAGTATCTCTTTGAACTCCTTGATGAGGAGAGTCAGGGTGTTTTCTACGGTGATAAGGGTTGTGTAGAACATACTCTAGAAAACTTGGATGCTGAAGGAAATGGCTTTAAGCTTCCTTATATTCACGAAATAGACGGATGTCAGGTTCCTAGCTGGGTTTCAAATACCGTTTGGTATCAGATTTTCCCAGAACGCTTTTCTAATGGAAATCCTAATCTAACTCCTGATGGAGCTCGAGAGTGGGATGCTGCCATTGCGCCTAACAGGGATGATTCTTTTGGTGGAGATTTACAAGGGATTATCGACCATCTAGACTATCTAAAAGATTTGGGAATCACTGGACTTTATCTATGTCCGATTTTTGAAGCTACAACCAATCATAAGTACGATACGACGGATTATTTTGAAATCGACCGTCACTTTGGAGACAAGGAAGTCTTTGCTACTCTAGTCGAGGAAGCTCACAAACGTGGTATCAAGATCATGCTAGATGCGGTATTTAATCATATTGGCGACCAGTCTGCCCAATGGCAGGATGCTCTAAAAAATGGAGAAAAGTCACCTTATAAAGATTGGTTCCATATTCAAGAATTCCCAATTACAGAGGATAAACTGAAAAACGCGAGAGAACTACCTTATCATACCTTTGCCTTTGCTAGCTATATGCCTAAGTTAAATACAGCAAATCCTGAAGTCAAAGACTATCTTTTAAGTGTTGCGACCTACTGGATTGAGAATTTTGATATCGATGCTTGGCGTTTGGACGTTGCCAATGAAATTGACCATCAGTTCTGGAAAGATTTTAGAAAGGCAGTTCTCGCTAAAAAGCCTGATTTGTATATTTTAGGTGAAATCTGGCATACGTCTCAACCTTGGCTAAAAGGGGATGAGTTCCATGCTGTCATGAACTACCCGCTCTCTGAAAGTATCAAGGATTATTTCTTGCGTCAGCATAAAAAGACAGAGCAGTTTATTTCAGAAATCAATAGCCAGTCAATGTACTACAAGCAACAAATCTCAGAAGTGATGTTTAACCTTCTGGATTCTCACGATACAGAGCGTATCCTCACAACTGCCAAAGGCAATGTGCAACATGTCAAGGCTGCTTTAACCTTCCTCTACCTTCAAAAAGGGACTCCTTGTATCTATTACGGAACAGAGCTTGCATTAATAGGTGGACCAGATCCCGACTGCCGTCGTGTCATGCCTTGGGACCGTGTGTCTGAGGACAATGATATGCTGAATTTCATGAAACAGTTGATTCAAGTCCGTAAGGAAGTGGCAAGTATGATTCAGCATGGTTCATATTGCTTGCAAGAAGTGAAACCAGATGTTCTTGCCTTGAGCTGGAACTACCAAGGAAAAGAAGTTCAGGCAATCTTTAATCAGTCTAAAGAGAATTTTGTTTTAGAAAGAGACTCTGTTGATTTAGCGAGTCATTGCCAGTTTGAAGATGGGCAACAAGTTATCTTGCCAGCTGGATTTGTGGTTTATTTAGATTCGATTTAAATCGATTTTAACTCCAGTACAGGTTTGTTTTAAACGAGAAAGGGAAGAATGATGGAAAAACTTCAAGTTTCCGAAGAATGGTTGCAAAAATACCAAGAAATCAAGCATATTTTGACCTCGTCTGTCAATTATGCAGCATGTTTTGAGGCTAAAGAAATAGACGGCAAGGAAGTCTTTGTCCTAGATATGGGGGAAGTGACCTTCCCAAGTGGAGAAATTTTAGTTAGAGATCCCTTGGTCTGGCTCCGTAGGAATGAAAAACCCTATCTAGAGACAGTTCCCAAAGGAACATTTCCTCTCAAAACCTTAGTAGTCAAGATCGAAGAAGATCACTATCGGTATGTTGCAACAAGAGTTCAATTTACAGATAAGCTTCCAGTTGTTTACTATGAAGCCTTAACTGGTACTGAAAACTTGGATTCTGTTGAAGAAGATTCTTATTTTGGATTTTCAGTTGATGCAGGATTGGCAACTATTGTGGATGTTGAGACAAAAAATGCCTACTGTGATTTTGAAGAAAGATGGTATCAAGAAAATCCTGAAAAAAACATCTATGATGATTTCTTTGCGGAAATTTTTGCTCAAAATGCCATAGAACATCCCCTATATCAACGAGAAGGCGGTGATTGGATTAACTTTAGAATACCACATACAGACCTGACTATTCCAATGATTCAATCTGGTTTTGGAGATGGAAATTATCCTGTTTACTTTGGCTATGACAAGGATCATCAACTCTGTGATGTGGTTATTGAGTATATCTACGTAGGATAAGGAGTTGGATGATGGCACTCAATGAAGTTTATGATTATTTTCGTCACTATGATAAGGAAACTTATCAGGTTGTCGCCTGCATGGGTAATGAACCATCGGAAGAAGATGTTCAGGATTTTGAAAATCAATACGGCATTCGTCTGCCAGAAGATTTCAGGGAATTCACCATGTCATCTCTGGGAGGTCTCTTTATGGAAGTCAGAGAAGAGCTATGGCCAAGAGCCAAGGCTTACGATGTAGCACCATTTTGGACCTTCTGTCGAGGTATTAAGGTCTTGGGAATTGCAAATGGCATCCCAGACTTCTTAGACATTCGCCTTCAAACCAAAGAATTACACGCTCTGGGCTTTGTGGATTATATCCCATTTCTGTCTATCATTGGTGATGGAGATGTGATTTTCTGTTTTGATAAGGACAATCACATAGTTGCTCTAGACTGGTACAACAGTGGCGAAACCGAGGAGTTTAATTGTGATTTTTCAGAGCTTTTGCTTCATCAAATTGCCGATCTAGAAGAGCGTAAAAATGAGATGGTCAATCTTTTGGAAAAGGGGAAATCTAGTCAATAATCTATAAGGAAATATCAGTTTGATAGTCCGTAAAAGAGGTTGGGACAAAAGATCCCGACCTCACTTTTTTTAGCAATCAAACTTTGACGCGGTAGCTGATTGAACTTTTTGTTCGTCTTTTAGACTCCAAAAAGCTCCTAATCATCCTCGCGATGCTGGGACTACGAAATCGAGACTTTGTCTATCGATTTCTGTCCCACCGCCTTTTTTAGTAAAACCATTCACTAAATGTACATTCATATTTTTAAAATCCTCTACAAATTTTAGAAAAAACAATCAAAATTATGATTTTTTGTGTTTAGGGTATTGAAATTTCCTATATTATTTTATAAAATAAGGGTAAAAGGCTATGAAAAAGTAATACGTTTACAAGAAAATGGAAGCGGTTACTAAAGGAGGATTTTATGGAAAAAGGCCATTGGAATCGTAAAAGAGTCTACAGCATTCGTAAGTTTGCCGTAGGCGCTTGCTCTGTCATGATTGGAACCTGTGCGGTTCTATTTGGAGGAAGTGTCATTGGAGAATCACCAGTTTTCGCGGACGAAACTCCTATCGCCCACACTGTAGAACAAGCAAAAGAGGAAAGTCCGGCAGTGGAGGAAAAAGAAGATCAAACTGTAGCAGAGCACAAGGATGTTACAAGTGTCGACCAAAGTCACGCTGCTCCAATTGAAGCAAGCAAGCCAGAGAAGAAAGAAGATGAACCTGTAGCTCCAACAGAGGAGAAAGCGTCACTAAAACCTGAAGAAACAGCTCCAAAGGTAGAATCTCAAGCTTCAAGTCAAGAAAAGCCTGTCAAGGAAGATTTGAAAGCTGCGACAAATGAAGAAGTGAATCAAATGATTGAAGATAGAAAAGTGAATTTTAATCAAAATTGGCACTTTAAACTCAATGCGAATCCTAAAGAAGCTGTGAAATCAGATGCCGATGTATCAACATGGCAAAAATTGGATCTCCCACACGACTGGAGTATATTTAACGATTTTGACCATCAGTCACCTGCTCAAAACGAGGGTGGACAGCTCAATGGTGGTGAAGCTTGGTATCGCAAGACCTTTAAACTTGATGAAAAAGATCTCAAGAAAAATGTTCGTGTGACCTTTGATGGTGTCTACATGGACTCTCAAGTCTATGTCAATGGCCAGTTAGTGGGACACTATCCAAATGGTTACAACCAGTTCTCATACGATATCACCAAATATCTTCACAAAGATGGTCGTGAGAATGTGATTGCTGTCCATGCGGTTAACAAACAACCAAGTAGCCGTTGGTACTCAGGTAGTGGTATCTACCGTGATGTGACCTTGCAAGTGACAGATAAGGTTCATGTTGAGAAAAATGGAACAACCATCTTAACACCAAAGCTAGAACAACAGCAACATGGCAAGGTTGAAACGCATGTGACCAGCAAAATTGTCAATACAGACGATAAAGACCATGAACTGGTGGCAGAGTATCAAATCGTTGAACGTGGTGGTCAGGCTGTAACAGGTGTGGTTCGTACAGCGAGCCGTACCTTGAAAGCACATGAGTCAACAAGCCTAGATGCGATTTTAGAAGTTGAACAACCAAAACTCTGGACCGTTTTAAATGACAAACCTGCCTTGTACGAATTGATTACGCGTGTTTACCGTGATGGTCAATTAGTCGATGCTAAGAAAGATTTGTTTGGTTACCGTTACTATCATTGGACTCCAAATGAAGGTTTCTCTTTGAATGGTGAACGCATTAAATTCCATGGTGTTTCCTTGCACCATGACCACGGAGCGCTTGGAGCAGAAGAAAACTATAAGGCAGAATACCGTCGTCTCAAACAAATGAAGGAGATGGGCGTTAACGCCATCCGTACAACTCATAACCCTGCAAGTCCACAGACCTTGCAAATCGCAGCAGAACTTGGTTTGCTCGTTCAGGAAGAGGCCTTTGATACTTGGTATGGTGGTAAGAAACCTTATGACTACGGACGTTTCTTTGAAAAAGACGCAACTCACCCAGAAGCTAGAAAAGGTGAAAAATGGTCTGACTATGATCTTCGTACCATGGTCGAAAGAGATAAAAACAACCCAGCTGTCTTCATGTGGTCTATCGGGAATGAAATCGGTGAAGCCAATGGTAATGCTCACTCTCTTGCAACGGTTAAACGCTTAGTAAAAGTGATTAAAGATGTTGATACTACACGTTATGTTACTATGGGAGCAGATAAGTTCCGCTTTGGTGATGGTAGTGGTGATCATGAGAAGATTGCTAATGAACTGGATGCGGTTGGTTTCAACTACTCAGAAGACAACTACAAGAAACTTCGTGCGAAACATCCAAACTGGTTGATTTATGGTTCAGAAACATCTTCAGCAACCCGTACACGCGGTAGCTATTATCGTCCTGAACAAGAATTGGTACATAGCAACCAAGCTTATCGTAACTATGAACAGTCAGATTATGGAAATGATCGTGTTGGTTGGGGTAAAACGGCAACCGCTTCATGGACCTTTGACCGTGACAACGCTGGCTATGCTGGACAGTTTATCTGGACAGGTACGGACTATATCGGTGAGCCTACACCATGGCACAACCAAAACCAAACTCCTGTTAAGAGCTCTTACTTTGGTATTGTAGATACAGCCGGTATTCCAAAAAATGACTTTTATCTCTACCAAAGCCAATGGGTTTCTGCCAAGAAGAAACCAATGGTGCACCTCCTTCCTCACTGGAACTGGGAAAACAAAGAATTAGCAGACAAAGTTGCTGACTCAGAAGGTAAGATCCCAGTTCGTGCCTACTCAAACGCTGCAAGCGTTGAATTGTTCTTGAACGGTCAATCTCTCGGTGTTAAAAAGTTCAACAAAAAACAAACCAGTGATGGCCGTACCTACCAAGAAGGTGCCAATGCTAAGGAACTCTATCTTGAGTGGAAGGTTGCTTATCAACCAGGTACTTTGGAAGCTGTAGCTCGCGATGAAGCTGGAAAAGAAATTGCACGTGACAAGATTACCACTGCAGGCCAACCAGCAGGTGTTCGCCTCGTCAAGGAAGAACACGCAATCGCAGCAGATGGAAAAGACTTGACTTACATCTACTACGAAATCGTTGACAGTGAAGGGAATGTAGTCCCAACTGCCAATAATCTGGTTCGTTTCCAATTGCATGGACAAGGTCAACTGGTCGGTGTTGATAATGGGGAACAAGCCAGCCGTGAACGCTACAAGGCGCAACCAGACGGTTCTTGGATCCGCAGAGCCTTTAACGGTAAAGGTGTTGCCATTGTCAAATCAACTGAACAAGCAGGTAAATTCACACTAACAGCCCATTCAGATCTCTTGAAATCTGGTCAAGTAACAGTCTTTACTGGTAAGAAAGAAGGACAAGAAAAGACCGTACTCGGAACAGAAGTACCAAAAGTACGTACTGTTATTGAGAAAGAGCCAAAAATGCCGAAGACAGTCGGTTTTATCTACAGTGATGGCAGTCGTGAAAAACGTCCAGTAACTTGGTCTTCAGTTGATGTGAGCCAAGCAGGAGTTGTGACTGTTAAAGGTATGGCAGACGGACGTGAAGTTGAGGCCCGTGTCGAAATTCTAGCAATTGCGAAAGAACTACCAACTGTTAAACGTGTTGCTCCAGGAACAGACTTGAGTGCTGTTGATAAATATGTTTCTATCGCTGTAACGGATGGAAGCGTTCAAGAATACGAAGTTGATAAGTGGGAGATTGCGGAAGCAGATAAAGCTAAACTGTCAGTTGCAGGATCACGTATTCCAATGACTGGCCAACTGGGTGGTGAGACTATTCACGCTACCCTTGTAGTAGAAGAAGGTGAGGCTGCGGCACCTGCAGTACCAACTGTAACGGTTGGTGGTGAAGCTGTCACTGGTCTTACTACTCAAAATCCAATGCAATATCGAACTCTTGCTTACGGTGCATCCTTGCCAGAAGTTGTAGCAAGTGCTGAAAATGCGGATGTTACTGTAGTCCAAGCAAGTGCAGCAAACGGCATGCGCGCAAGCATCTATGTTCAACCAAAAGATGGTGGCCCTCTCCAAACCTATGCAATTCAATTCCTTGAAGAAGCACCAAAAATTGACCACTTGAGCCTACAAGTGGAACAAGCTGACAGCCTCAAAGAAGACCAAACAGTGAAATTGTCGGTTCGAGCTCACTATCAAGACGGAACACAAGCAGCTTTACCAGCTGATAAAGTGACCTTCTCTACAAGTGGTGAAGGGGAAGTCGCAGTTCGTAGGGGAATGCTTGAGTTGCATAAGCCAGGAACAGTCACTCTCAAAGCAGAATATGAGGGGGCTACAGGTCAAATCGATCTCACGATTCATGCCAATACTGAGAAAAAAGTAGCTCAATCTATCCGTCCAGTAAACGTAGTAACAGACTTGCATCAGGAACCTACTCTTCCAACAACAGTAACTGTTGAGTATGACAAAGGTTTCCCTAAAACTCATAAAGTCATTTGGCAAGCTATTCCGAAAGAAAAACTAGACTCCTATCAAACATTTGAAGTACTAGGTAAAGTTGAAGGAATTGACCTTGAAGCGCGTGCTAAAGTCTCTGTAGAAGGTATTGTTTCGGTTGAAGAAGTCAGTGTGACAACACCAATCGCTGAAGCACCACAATTACCAGAAAGTGTTCGTACCTACGATTCAAATGGTCACGTTTCATCAGCTAAGGTTACTTGGGATACGATTCGTTCAGAGCAATACGCCAAGGAAGGTGTCTTTACAGTTAATGGTCGCCTAGAAGGTACGCAATTAACTACCAAACTTCATGTTCGTGTGTCAGCTCAAACTGAGCAAGGAGCAAATATTTCTGACCAATGGACCGGTTCAGAATTGCCACTGGCCTTTGCTTCAGACTCAAATCCAAGCGACCCTGTTTCAAACGTCAACGATAAATTGATTTCATTTAATGACCGCCCAGCCAACCGTTGGACAAACTGGAACCGTACTAATCCAGAAGCTTCAGTCGGTGTCCTATTCGGAGATTCAGGTATCTTGAGCAAACGTTCAGTTGATAATCTAAGTGTCGGATTCCATGAAGACCACGGAGTTGGTGTACCGAAGTCTTATGTGATTGAGTATTATGTCGGTAAGACCGTTCCAACAGCTCCTAAAAACCCTAGCTTTGTAGGTGAGGAAAACCATGTCTTTAACGATCCTGCAAACTGGAAAGAGGTAAGCAATCTCAAAGCACCAGCTCAATTAAAAGCTGGGGAAATGAATCACTTTAGCTTTGATAAAGTTGAAACCTATGCTGTCCGTATTCGTATGGTTCGACTTGATAGCAAGAAAGGAACTTCTATCACAGAAGTACAAATCTTTGCAAAACAAGTCGCGGCAGCCAAACAAGGACAAACAAGAATCCAAGTTGACGGTAAAGACTTAGCAAACTTCAATCCTGATTTGACAGACTACTATCTTGAGTCTGTAGATGGAAAAGTTCCTGCAGTAACAGCAAGTGTTAGCAACAATGGTCTTGCTACCGTTGTTCCGAGCGTTCGCGAAGGTGAGCCAGTTCGTGTTATCGCTAAGGCTGAAAATGGTGATATCTTAGGAGAATACCGTCTGCACTTCACAAGCAATAAAGATTTGCTCTCTCGTAAACCAGTTGCAGCGGTCAAACAAGCTCGCTTGGTACAAGTAGGACAACCGCTTGAATTGCCAACTAAGGTTCCGGTTTACTTCACAGGTAAAGATGGTTATGAAACAAAAGACTTAGCAGTTGAATGGGAAGAAGTTCCAGCAGAAAAGCTGACAAAAGCAGGTCAATTTACCGTTCGAGGCCATGTCCTTGGTAGTGATCTTGTTGCTGAGTTCACTGTACGAGTGACAGACAAACTAGGCGAAGCTCTCTCAAATAACCCAGAGTATGATGAAAATAGTAACCAGGCCTTTGCTTCCGCAACTAATGATATTGATCCAAGTTCACATGACCGTGTAGACTATATCAATGATGGAGACCACAATGAAAATCGTCGTTGGACAAACTGGTCTCCAACACCATCTTCTAACCCAGAAGTATCAGCAGGTGTGATTTTCCGTGAAAATGGTAAGATTGTCGAACGGACTGTTGCGCAAGCTAAACTTCATTTCTTTGCAGATAGTGGTACGGATGCACCATCTAAACTCGTTTTGGAACGCTATATTGGCCCAGACTTTGAAGTGCCTACCTACTATTCGAACTACCAATCCTATGATGCAGCCCATCCATTCAACAATCCAGAAAATTGGGAAGCTGTGCCTTATCGTGCGGATAAAGACATTGCAGCTGGTGATGAAATCAACGTAACATTTAAAGCTGTCAAAGCCAAAGCCATGAGATGGCGCATGGAGCGTAAAGCAGACAAGAGCGGTGTTGCGATGATTGAGATGACCTTCCTTGCTCCGAGTGAATTGCCTCAAGAAAGTACCCAATCGAAGATTCTTGTAGATGGAAAAGAGCTTCCTGACTTCGCTGAAGATCGTCAAGACTACCAAATCACCTATAAAGGTCAACGTCCAAAAGTCTCAGTCGAAGAAAGCAATCAAGTAGCTTCAACAGTTGTAGATAGCGGAGACGATAGCCTTCCAGTACTTGTTCGCCTTGTTTCAGAAAGTGGAAAACAAGTCAAGGAATACCATATCCACTTAACTAAGGAAAAACCAGTTTCTGAGAAGACTGTTGCTGCTGTACAAGAGGAACTTCCAAAACTCGAATTTGTTGAAAAAGATTTGGCCTACAAGACAGTTGAGAAAAAGGATTCAACGCTGTATCTAGGTGAAACTCGCGTAGAACAAGAAGGAAAAGTTGGTAAGGAACGTATCTTTACAGCGATTAATCCTGATGGAAGTAAGGAAGAAAAACTCCGTGAAGTGGTAGAAGCTCCGACAGACCGCATCGTCTTGGTTGGAACGAAACTAGGAACCTCCCTTCCAGAAGATGAAGTGAAGAACCTTGTCCTTAACAGACCAGAACTTGTAATCGAAGAAGAAACAATTGACTTCAAGGTTCAGGAACGTAAGTCTGATAAGTTGTATCTAGGTGAAACTCGTATCCTCCAAGAAGGTCAAAAGGGTATTCGCATTCACTTGATCGAGGTTGAAAATGGTAAGCGGACTGAAAAAGAAAGCTATGATAAAGTTATAGCTCAGGATCGCATCGTAGAAGTAGGAACGAAGCAAGGAACCGCCCTTCCAGAAGATGAAGTGAAGAACCTTGTCCTTAACAGACCAGAACTTGTAATCGAAGAAGAAATCATTGATTTCAAGGTTCAGGAACAAAAGAACGATAAGCTTCCAGTAGGTCAAACCCGTGTTCTCCAAGAAGGACAAAAAGGTATCCGTGTTCACTTGATTGAAGTTGAAAATGGCAAGCGAACTGAAAAAGAAAGCTATGATAAAGTCGTGGCTCAGGATCGCATCGTAGAAGTAGGTACGGCTGGTGAAACGACTAAACCAGTACCGCAAGAGTCTACAAAACCACAAGTATCAGAAAAAACAGATACAAAACAAAACACTTCAAGTGAAGCTAGTCAGGTTCAAAAAGAGCAGTTACCAAATACAGGAAGTGCAGAAGGTCAAGCAGCTCTAGCAGCAGGCTTAGCTCTTCTTGGTTTGAGTGCAGGATTAGTAGCCACTAAAGGCAAAAAAGAGGATTAGATATTTTTGATACCTTATTTGCCATTTAAGACCTGAGAGAAACTCTCGTCTCAGATAAAAAGTCCTTAGAATACAAGTTTCTAAGGGCTTTTCTTTGTGTAAAATCGTATAATTTTACTGTCTGTGTAATTTTGGAGAGAAAGCAAGAATCCCTAGAAGGCATTTTCTAGAGATTTCATTATTGTTTCAGTAAGAACAATTCAACAATCATAGCGATATAGAGGACTAAGGTCAAGAGGAAACCTGCTCTCCAGAAGAATTTGATAAATTTAGGGTAGTAAAAACTTCTTTTTTTGAGGAGAAAAAAGATAACTAGGAGGATTGCTAGGAGAGAAAGTGCGACTCCAAGTCGTGGTAGAAAGTTGTGGGTAAAGGCTTTAGCAGTAATCAGATAGTACTCAAATACCAAAAGTGGAAAAGCTACATCCGCGAAATTAAATCCTATTTTCCTGAGTCCGAAAAGCTTGGTGACAATAAAGCAAACCACCAAGGTTAATATCAATAATAAAATAGATGCTATTTTCATTAAAATCATACCCATATTGTATCATAAAAAAACGCTAAAGGAAATGAGAAACAAGGGAATTTGTTGGAAAGTCAGGC
The DNA here is from genome assembly GCF_000287715.1 of Streptococcus oralis SK304. Taxonomy (GTDB): domain Bacteria; phylum Bacillota; class Bacilli; order Lactobacillales; family Streptococcaceae; genus Streptococcus; species Streptococcus oralis_Y. The sequence goes on from NZ_ALJN01000016.1 coordinate 132,940, forward strand.
TTTTGAGATTGTGGGTGTTTTTTGCTATAATGAAAGTTATGAAATCTTATAATACCTTGAATGATTATTATCGAAAACTTTTTGGAGAAAAGACTTTCAAAGTTCCTATTGATGCGGGATTTGACTGTCCCAATCGGGATGGAACTGTAGCCCATGGTGGTTGTACTTTTTGTACGGTTTCAGGTTCTGGAGATGCCATCGTGGCACCGGATGCCCCTATCCGCGAGCAATTTTATAAGGAAATTGACTTTATGCACCGCAAATGGCCAGATGTTAAAAAATATCTAGTTTATTTCCAAAACTTTACCAACACCCATGAAAAGGTGGAAGTGATTCGGGAGCGATATGAGCAGGCTATCAACGAGCCAGGTGTAGTAGGAATCAATATTGGAACGCGTCCAGACTGTCTGCCAGACGAAACCATCGAATATTTGGCTGAGTTATCGGAACGCATGCATGTGACGGTAGAATTGGGCTTGCAGACCACCTTTGAAGCAACATCTGACCTGATTAACCGTGCTCATTCCTATGAATTGTATGTTGAAACAGTAAAACGCTTGAGTAAATATCCCAAGATTGAGATTGTTTCCCATTTGATCAATGGTTTGCCCGGTGAGACTCATGAGATGATGGTCGAAAATGTCCGCCGCTGCGTAACGGATAACGATATTCAAGGGATCAAACTGCACTTGCTTCACCTCATGACAAATACTCGTATGCAGCGAGATTACCACGAAGGACGCTTGCAACTGATGAGTCAGGACGAGTATGTCAAAGTTATCTGTGACCAACTGGAAATTATTCCCAAGCATATCGTCATCCATCGGATCACAGGAGATGCACCTAGAGATATGTTGATTGGTCCCATGTGGAGCCTCAATAAATGGGAAGTGCTAAATGCTATTGAAACTGAGATGAGACGTCGTGGAAGTGTGCAAGGATGCAAGGCTGTAAAACAGGAGTTTGAAAATGAAAAGACCACTTGAGATGGCGCATGATTTTTTGGCGGAAGTTGTGACAAAAGAGGATATTGTAGTGGATGCGACCATGGGCAATGGTCATGATACCCTTTTTCTAGCCAAGTTAGCCAAGCGAGTCTATGCCTTTGATATCCAGGAGCAGGCTTTGGAGAAGACGCAAGAGCGTTTGGATCAGGCTGGAATGACAAATGCCCAGTTAATCTTGCAAGGTCATGAGACACTAGACCAGTTTGTGACAGAAGCTAAGGCAGGGATTTTTAATCTGGGTTATCTGCCTTCTGCTGACAAATCCGTCATCACTCAACCTCAGACTACTATCGAAGCCTTAGAAAAGCTGTGCCATTTGCTTGTCAAAGGGGGACGGATTGCCATTATGATCTACTATGGTCATGAAGGAGGAGACACCGAGAGGGATGCTGTGTTGGATTTTGTTAGCCAGTTGAACCAACAAGAGTATACAGCTACCATTTATCGTACACTCAACCAAGTTAACAATCCACCGTTTTTAGTTATGATTGAAAAATTAGAAAGGTATAGACATGGATAAACAATACCTTCGTGAGAAGCTTGAGGCAATGCGCCAAAATTTTGTCGAGTCAACGCATCATGAGCGAGCAGTCGGAGTGCTCGACGAAGCACATATGAGCAAGAAAATGCTTAAAATCAAGAAAAAATTAGTGGCTCTTGAAATGGAACGATGTCAGAAAAAAATTGAGCACAAAGACTGTTCTAAGATTGATCAGAAAATCCAAGAGCAAAAGGAGATTTTTGAATCTTGTTGTAAAAAAGATTAAGGAGGAATTGTGTGGAATTACTCATTTACTTGATTCTATTTTTATTTGTCTTAATCATTTCAACTACGACCAATAAACTTCTCCCTTTTTTGCCCCTTCCTCTTGTACAAATCCTTTTGGGGATTGGGATAGGTTTATTTGTTCCCGATGCGGACTTTCATCTCAATACAGAGCTGTTTCTAGCCATGGTTATTGGTCCCTTACTTTTCCGAGAGGCAGAAGAAGCGGATATTACGTCCATTTTGAAGCACTGGCGGATTGTTGTCTTTCTGATCTTTCCTGTGATTTTTATCTCGACCTTAAGCTTGGGGGGCATGGCTCACTTCCTTTGGATGACTCTTCCTTTGGCGGCTTGTTTAGCAGTTGGAGCGGCACTTGGGCCAACAGATTTGGTTGCCTTCGCATCTCTTTCTGAACGTTTTCGTTTTCCTAAACGGGTTTCTAATATTCTAAAAGGGGAAGGACTCTTAAATGACGCTTCTGGTTTGGTTGCCTTTCAGATGGCTCTGGCTGCTTGGACAACAGGAACGTTTTCTCTAAGCCAAGCTGGGACTTCCCTAGCACTTTCTATCCTTGGTGGTTTTGTAGTCGGTTTTGTGACGGCTATGGTAAATCGTTTCCTGCATACCTTTTTATTGAGTGTGCGAGCGATAGATATAGCCAGCGAACTATTGCTAGAGCTAAGTTTGCCACTCATGACCTTTTTTATCGCAGAAGAGTTTCATGTTTCAGGGATTATCGCCGTAGTAGTTGCAGGTATTTTGAAGGCCAGTCGCTTTAAGAAAATTACGCTCCTTGAGGCTCAGGTAGACACCGTAACGGAGACCGTCTGGCATACCGTGACATTTATGCTAAACGGATCAGTCTTTGTTCTCTTGGGAATGGAATTAGAATTGATAGCGGAGCCAATTTTGTCTAATTCTCTCTACAATCCCCTTCTTTTACTGCTTTCAGTTGTCGTTCTGACCTTCTTGCTTTTTGCGATCCGCTTTGTCATGATTGCTGGTTTTTACTTTGTGAGGACGCGTCGACTTAAGAAAAAAATTCATAAGTACATGAAAGATATGCTTCTTTTGACTTTCTCTGGTGTCAAAGGGACAGTATCTATCGCGACCATTCTCCTCATACCAAGTCATTTAGAGCAGGAATACCCTCTCTTACTCTTCCTTGTAGCAGGCGTTACACTGTTGAGCTTTTTAACGGGTTTACTGGTTCTCCCTCACTTATCTGAAGAACAAGAGGAAAGCAAGGATCATTTGATGCATATTGCGATTCTGAATGATGTAGCTGCAGAATTAGAAAAAGAGCTGGACCATCACAAGAACAAACTTCCTCTTTATGCAGCTATTGATAATTATCATGGTCGAATTGAAAACCTCATCCTTAGTCTGGAAAATAAGAGAGTCCAAGAGGACTGGGAGTCCCTAAAGCTTCTTATCTTGAGTATTGAGAGTGACGGTTTGGAGCAAGCCTACGAAGAAAATAGAATCAGCGAGCGTGGCTATCGAGTTTACCAACGTTACCTAAAAAGCATGGAGCAGAGTATCAATAGGAATTTCGCTTCTAGAGTGACTTATTACTTCCTAGTTTCATTACGGATACTGCGCTTTCTACTCCATGAAATGTTTACCTTTGGCAAAACTTTCCGTAGTTGGATGAATGAAGAATCTCGTAAACTACTAGCAGTTGACTATGATCAGATTTCAGAGTTGTATTTGGAAAATACAGAGCTGATTATCGAGAGTTTGGAAAACCTCAAAGGGGTTTACAAGAGTTCTCTGATTAGTTTTATGCAAGAATCTCGTCTACGCGAGACGGCCATTATCGGAAGTGGTGCCTTTGTTGAGCGGGTTATCAATCGCATCAAGCCAAACAATATCGATGAAATGCTACGAGGCTACTATCTCGAACGTAAGGCAATCTTTGAATACGAAGAAGCTAAACTGATAACAGCCAAGTATGCCAAAAAACTACGCCAAAATGTGAATAATTTAGAGAATTATTCTCTGAAAGAGGCTGCAAATACCTTGCCTTATGATATGCTAGATTTAATCAGAAGAACTTAAATGATGAAGAAAATGACGGAGGATGGAACATGAAAAAGTGGTGGAAAGAGCTGATGGACAGGCCCTTATTGAAAGCTTTTTTGCATTATTATCAAGCATCTGATAGCGAGTTGACCAGTGTTGCGGTTGCCTACTATTGGTTGATTTCAATCTTTCCTTTGCTAATGATAATGGTCAATATTTTGCCTTATTTTCAGATTCCGGTCTCAAATTTCTTACTTACAATCAAGGAATTCTTGCCTGATACGGTGTATGATGTGGTTGCCAAGATTGTCCGAGAAGTTCTGACTCAACCATCAACTGGTTTGTTGAGTTTTGCCGTTTTATCTGCACTCTGGACCTTTTCGAAATCAATGGATTTCCTTCAAAAAGCTTTTAACAAAGCCTATGGGGTGACCAAAAGTCGAGGGATTATCTCCCATCAGTTGATGAGTTTGCTTGTTAGCCTCGGCTTGCAGATTCTTTTTGCCCTAGCCTTGTTTTTGAGTATGTTTGGTCGTATGTTGCTCAACCTCCTCAAAACTTACTGGCAATCAGACAGCCCACTATTCTCTTACTTGCAAGATTTTACAGGCCCTCTAGTCTATGCCTTGATCTTTGCCATTCTAGTCATGATTTACTATTTCCTTCCAAAAGTAAAAACACCACGAATCCGCTATGTTTTACCAGGAAGTGTCTTTGTCTTGCTAACTCTTATCTTTTTATTGAATATCTTTTCTGTCTATTTTAATAACTATGTCAATCACCTAGTGGATGTCCGATTTTTCAGTTCCATCATCGTGGTAGTCATGATGTTCTGGTTTATTCTTATTGCAAAGATTTTGATTATCGGAGCAGTTATCAATGCCAGTGTTCAGAGCTTGAAAGATCCAACCTTTACAATAAACTAACTAATAAAGTTATCCATTACAAAACGCATAGGATCAAATCTGATTCTATGCGTTTTTTGATTATGAAAATTAATAGATAAACATGGCATCACCGAAACTGAAAAAACGGTAGCGTTCTTGAATAGCGTGCTGGTATGCATCTAAGACTAAGTCACGGCCTGCAAAGGCAGAAACCAACATGACGAGAGTTGATTTTGGCAGATGGAAGTTGGTTGAAAAGGCATCCACAACCTTCCATTCGTAACCAGGTTTGATAAAGATATTGGTCCAGCCAGAATCAGCCTGGATTTGCCCATCAAACTTGGAACCAATAGTCTCTAACGTGCGGATAGAGGTGGTTCCAACAGCGATGATACGGCCTCCATCTTCCTTAACAGAGCGAAGGGTGGCAGCTGCTTCCTCAGAAAGTTGATAGAATTCTGAGTGCATTTCGTGTTCGTCCAGATTGTCCACAGAAACAGGTCTAAAAGTTCCTAAACCAACGTGGAGAGTCAAATAAACCAAATGGACACCCTTGGCTTGGATTTCTGCTAGCAGTTCTTTGGTGAAGTGAAGACCAGCAGTCGGTGCTGCAGCAGAGCCACTTTCTTTAGCGTAGACCGTTTGATAGCGTTCACGGTCATCTAGTTTTTCGTGGATGTAGGGCGGTAGTGGCATTTCACCGAGACTTTCCAAGACTTCTAGAAAAATTCCTTGGTATTCAAAGCGGACAATGCGGCCCCCGTGGGTCAATTCTTCCGTAACGACAGTGCTGAGGCGACCATCACCAAAGTTGACACGAGTCCCGACCTTGAGGCGTTTGGCAGGTTTGGCGAGAACCTCCCACTCATCTCCACTGGTATTTTTGAGTAGGAGAAGCTCCACATGGCCTCCAGTTTCTTCCTTTTGACCATAGAGGCGGGCAGGGAGAACACGAGTGTCATTCATAACAAGAGCATCACCAGGTTCCAGCATATCAATAATAGAGTGGAAGTGTTTATCCTGCATTTCTCCCGTCTCACGATTAACGATAAGGAGTTTAGACGCATCCCGTTTTTCAAGGGGTGTTTGGGCAATCAATTCCTCAGGTAAGTGGAAATCAAAATCAGCTGTATTCATTTTTTCATCATTCTTTCTAAGTTCTAATCTTATCCATTATAACACGTTTCAAGTTTGGGCGCTCTTTTTTTAGAAATTAAATCGTTTTCACTTGACAAAAATTGGTCTATACCATATAATAAATATAGATTAAAACGGAGGATGAAAAGATGAAAGTTATTAAAGTTGAGAATCAAGTTGAAGGTGGAAAAGTTGCTTTTGAGATTTTGAAGGAAAAATTGGCCAATGGTGCTCAAACATTAGGACTTGCAACAGGAAGCAGTCCACTTGAGTTTTACAAGGAAATCGTTGAGAGTGACCTTGATTTTTCAAATCTAACCAGTGTCAACCTTGATGAGTACGTAGGACTTGACGGAGACAATCCTCAGTCTTATCGTCATTTTATGCAAGAACACTTATTCAACCAAAAACCATTTAAAGAAAGCTTCTTGCCTCGTGGGATTAAGGACAATGCTGAAGCAGAAGTAGAACGCTACAATCAAATTTTGGCTGACCATCCAGTTGACCTCCAAATCTTGGGAATCGGTCGCAATGGACATATCGGATTTAATGAACCAGGAACTGCCTTTGATAGCCAGACACACCTTGTAGACCTAGACCAGTCTACCATCGAAGCCAATGCTCGCTTCTTTGACAAGATTGAAGACGTTCCAACTCAAGCCATATCAATGGGGATTAAAAACATCTTGGATGCCAAGTCAATTATTCTCTTTGCTTACGGTGAGTCGAAAGCAGAAGCTATTGCTGGAACAGTATCAGGCCCAGTGACTGAGAATCTCCCAGCAAGTAGCTTGCAAAACCACCCTGATGTGACTATTATTGCGGATGCTGAAGCTCTAAGCTTGCTTGAAAAGTAAAATTACAAGAACCACTTGCTCTTTGGAGTGAGTGGCTTTTTACTTCAAATGTTCACCATCCTGCTAAAGTGGTATAATATAGCTATACGGGGAGGCTCGAACTTTGATTTATATAATCGGTTTTATTTGTTTTTTACTTTTAATGTTTCTGTTTAGTCGCTTAATTCAGCAATCAAAGAATCCTTCGGGCTTTCTAGGAAAACGAATGATGAAATTGTGGAATCGAACCTATCTCCCCATGTTTGTATGGGCAATTCGTCATCTAGATAGGACATTTTACCCTGTAATCTTAGATGTAGGAGTTGGGAATGGTCGTTCAACCATCCTGCTGAAAGAAACTTTTCCGCAAAGTACCATAACTGGAATCGATATTTCAGATACTGCAATAGCTCAAGCCAAACAGGTAGAGATGACTAATCTAAATTTTGAACGAAGAGACGTTAGGGAGACAGGCTTTTCTGATGAAAGTGTTGATTTAATCACAGCCTTTCAAACTCATTTTCATTGGCGGGACCTAGAGGCTTCTTTTATGGAACTTAGAAGAATACTCAAATCAGACGGGATGCTCTTACTGGCTTGTGAATATAACAAGTTGTCTTACTTTTACCAGAGGTCCAAAGTGAAGAAGCATTTAGACGATTCTTGTTATCAGTAGGCTTTGAGCTCGTAACTAGTCAAAGAAAGGGATCATGGATCCTTTATAAAATTGTTAAAAACTAATGGAGGTACAATCATGAAACAATTATTTTTATGTTCAAACTTTGCTGAAGTCAAAAAGCTTTTTAGCGATTATGCAAAGGAAAAGAATCTAGAAAATAAGGTTTTATTTATTCCTACCGCTGGGAACAAAGAGGACTATACTGCCTATATCGATGAGGCTCAGCGAACATTCAGGGATTTAGGATTTGAGATAGAGGTTCTAGATATTGCTTCTTGTGATCGAGAAACTGCTCAGGCAAAGATTTTCCAAAGCAAGATTCTTTATATCTCAGGCGGGAATACCTTTTATTTATTACAAGAATTAAAGAAAAAACAACTCCTATCTCTTATCAAAGAGCAAATAAGAGATGGGCTGGTCTATGTGGGAGAATCAGCAGGGGCTATCATTACAGCCAAGGATGTTGACTACAATAAACTCATGGACGATAAGACGGTAGCGACAGAGTTATCTGATACAGCAGGATTGGATGAAGTGGATTTTTATATCCTTCCACATTATGGTGAGGAATCTTTTACTGATAGTAGTCAGAAGACCTTTGAAACCTATAAAAAGCAGCTTGAATTGCTACCACTTCATAACCACCAAGCAATTATCGTTAACGATGAGCAAATAGATATCTTGACAATAGAATAAAAGCGTGGTTGGAAGAACAGTAATATTTTACCAATAAAACGATTAGCGGTTGATAATTCACTTAGTGGGAATCTGCCATGGATAGATTAATTTTATGAATTCAAGAAGGGAAAAGTTATGAAAATAAAAACGCTAGATAAAATAGGTGGGGTTATTTTCTTGTTTCTAACGATTGCTATCATTGTTGTTTTTTTATCAGATACGAGCTTTTTTGAGTGGGCATTTACTAGACACCAGAATACTCTGAGTTGGTATATTCGCCCTCTCTTTATTATTCCAATTGTAATGGGAGCTTATAAAAAATCCTACAGCCTGATTTTCTTTTCTATATTTTGCCTATTTACTAGTATGTTCTGGTTCCCAAAGCCGGAAATAGTTGATGTAAAAGTAATTGAGTTTTTGAATTTTGAGAAGACTTATTTTACGAGCGGATGGAGTATTGAAAAAGTTATTATTCTGGCAACAATTCTAGCATTTTTTACGGCGATTATATCCTTAACATGGAGTAGACGTTGGTATGGATTATTAGCAACGGTAGTAATTGGAGCGTTTCTGAAGGTTGCCCATAGTCTTTTATTTAGTGGAGGAAGTGGCATATCAATTGTAAAACCAGCTGTTTTAGGATTGATTCTCTGCATCTTAGTGATTTATTTCATCTTCAAAAGAAGAAAGTAAAAATAATAAAAGTTTATGGTCGCTTTTCTCTTGACAATTATTCACTTTGTGTGTAAAATGGAATAGATCTTGAACTTGAAGGGAGTGAAAAAAATGTCTAAAACAGTAGTACGTAAGAATGAATCTCTTGACGATGCACTTCGTCGTTTCAAACGTGCGGTTACTAAAGCTGGTACTCTTCAAGAAACACGCAAACGTGAATTCTATGAAAAACCTTCTGTAAAACGTAAACGTAAATCAGAAGCAGCTCGTAAACGTAAAAAATTCTAATTTGAAATAAAAGGCTAGACTTGTCTAGCCTTTTTTCTTTCCAAATAAATACTGTAAATCCTGCAAAAAAAGGAAACTTCCTACCACAATTTGATATAATAGTAGGGAGAACTCGATTGAAGGAGGAAATTATGTCGGTTTTAGTAAAAGAAGTCATTGAAAAGCTCAGATTAGACATTGTTTACGGTGAAGGCGATTTACTTGAAAAAGAAATCAATACTGCGGACATTTCTCGACCAGGTCTTGAAATGACAGGCTATTTTGATTACTATACTCCGGAGCGGCTTCAACTGTTGGGAATGAAGGAATGGTCTTATTTAGTCTCCATGTCTTCTCACAACCGTTATAAGGTGTTGACCAAGATGTTTCAACCAGAAACACCAGTGGTTATTGTTGCGCGTGGTTTAGTAGTTCCAGAAGAAATGTTGAAAGCTGCCAGGGAATGTAAGATTGCGATTTTAACCAGTCGAACAGCCACTAGTCGCCTATCAGGAGAATTGTCTAGCTATTTGGATTCTCGTTTGGCAGAACGGACCAGTGTTCATGGTGTCTTGATGGACATTTATGGCATGGGTGTCTTGATCCAAGGGGATAGCGGTATCGGTAAGAGTGAAACTGGTCTGGAACTTGTGAAACGTGGACACCGTTTGGTGGCAGATGATCGTGTAGATATTTTTGCAAAAGACGAAATGACCCTTTGGGGAGAGCCAGCTGAAATTTTGAGGCATTTACTTGAGATCCGTGGAGTGGGGATTATTGATGTGATGAGTCTCTACGGAGCAAGTGCAGTTAAGGATTCTTCACAAGTTCAACTAGCAGTTTATTTGGAAAACTATGATACGCATAAAACCTTCGATCGCTTAGGAAATAATGCTGAAGAAATCGAGATTTCTGGCGTAGCCATTCCGCGTATCCGCATCCCTGTAAAAACAGGACGCAATATTTCTGTTGTTATTGAAGCGGCTGCCATGAACTACCGTGCTAAGGAAATGGGCTTTGATGCGACACGTTTATTTGAAGAACGCTTGACAAATCTGATCGCTCAAAATGAGGTGAAAAATGATTAATCCAGTCGCATTTGAAATCGGTCCTTTTTCTATTCGTTGGTATGCTCTGTGTATTGTGGCTGGTTTGATTTTGGCAGTCTACCTTGCCATGAAGGAAGCTCCTAAAAAGAAAATTCTGTCAGATGATATTTTGGATTTTATCCTGATTGCTTTTCCAGTCGCGATTTTAGGTGCTAGACTATACTACGTACTCTTTCGCTTAGATTATTATCTGCAAAATCCAGGTGAAATCATTGCCATCTGGAATGGTGGTTTGGCCATTTATGGAGGTTTGATAGCAGGGGCTATTGTTCTTTATATCTTTGCAGATAGAAAGCTGATCAATACTTGGGATTTCTTAGATATTGCAGCACCGAGCGTCATGATTGCCCAGAGTTTAGGACGCTGGGGGAACTTCTTTAACCAAGAAGCCTACGGTGCAGCGGTAGATAGTCTGGATTATTTGCCAGGCTTTATCCGCGACCAGATGTACATCGATGGTAGCTACCGTCAGCCGACCTTCTTATATGAGTCGGTTTGGAATCTGATTGGTTTTGCTTTAATCTTGATTTTTAGACGAAAATTAAAGGGAATCAGACGCGGTCATATCACTGCTTTCTACTTGATTTGGTATGGCTTCGGCCGTATGATCATCGAAGGGATGCGGACGGATAGTCTCATGTTCTTTGGTCTGCGAGTTTCCCAATGGTTATCAGTTGTCCTTATCGGACTCGGTATTTTTATCATACTTTATCAAAATAGAAAGAAAGCCCCTTTCTATCATACAGAGGAGGAAAACTAAATGTTAGAAGTTGCATATATACTTGTTGCGATTGCTTTGATTGTCTGTTTAGTCTATTTGACAATCACGATTCAAAAAGCAGGTCGTATGATTGATGAGACTGAGAAAACCATCAAAACGTTGGGCTCAGATGTGAACGTTACCTTGCATCAGACTAATGAATTGTTGGTTAAGGTCAATGTGTTAGCAGACGATATCAATATCAAAGTTGCGACGATTGATCCACTCTTTACGGCTGTAGCTGACTTATCTGAGTCAGTATCTGATCTCAACCAACATGCACGTGTTTTAGGTAAAAAGGCTTCATCTGCTGGTTCAAAGACCATTAAAACAGGTGCAAGCTTGTCCGCTCTTCGTTTCGCAAGTAAATTTTTCAAAAAATAAAAAAGGAGAAATCTTATGGGAAAACTATCCTCTATCCTTTTAGGAACAGTTTCAGGTGCAGCTCTTGCTTTGTTTTTGACGAGTGACAAGGGTAAGCAAGTTTGTAGTCAAGCTCAGGATTTTCTAGATGATTTGAGAGAAGATCCAGAATATGCTAGAGAGCAGGTTTGTGAAAAACTAACAGAAGTGAAGGAACAGGCAACGGACTTTGTGCTGAAAACAAAGGAACAAGTAGAATCTGGTGAAATCACTTTTGATAGTGTCCTTGACCAAGCTAAAAACTGTGCTCGACAAGCGACAGAAGCATCCAAGGAAACCTTTAACAATCTCAAGGAGCAATGGCAAGAACAGTCAGCAACTCCAGACGTTGCTGAAGATCAAGAAGAAATCATCATCGATATTACTGAAGTATAATGCATCACCATCTCTGGTTTTTGGAGATGGTGATTTTTATCTGCAGCCTGTCTTTGTGGTATAATAAATACTATGCAGAAAAAACCAACGTCAGCCTATGTGCACATTCCCTTTTGTACCCAGATTTGTTATTACTGTGACTTTTCAAAAGTTTTTATTAAAAATCAGCCAGTAGATAGTTATTTGGAGCATCTGCTAGAAGAGTTTCGTTCTTATGATATCCAAAAGTTGCGAACTCTCTACATTGGAGGTGGGACGCCAACGGCTTTGTCAGCTCCGCAATTAGAAGTGCTCTTGGATGGCTTGACTAAAAATCTAGACTTGTCTGTCTTGGAAGAGTTGACAATTGAGGCCAATCCAGGCGACTTGGACGCGGATAAGATTGCGGTTTTGAAACAGTCGCCAGTCAATCGTGTCTCCTTAGGTGTGCAGACCTTTGATGACAAAATGCTGAAAAAGATTGGGCGTAGTCACTTGGAGAAGGATATTTATGAAAATATCGACCGCCTTAAATTGGCTGGTTTTGACAATATCTCCATCGACTTGATTTATGCATTGCCTGGTCAGACCATGGAACAAGTAAAGGACAATGTAGCTAAGGCTATCTCGCTTGATATTCCTCATATGAGTCTTTATAGCTTGATTTTGGAGAATCATACGGTCTTTATGAACCGCATGCGACGTGGGAAATTGCCTCTGCCTAAGGAGGAACTGGAAGCTGAGATGTTTGAGTACATCATCGCAGAGCTGGAGCGAGCGGGTTTTGAGCATTATGAGATTTCCAATTTCTCCAAGCCTGGTTTTGAAAGTCGCCACAATCTCATGTACTGGGATAATGCCGAGTATTATGGTATCGGTGCAGGTGCTTCAGGTTATGTGAACGGGGTGCGCTATAAAAACCACGGTCCAATCCGCCACTATCTCAACGCAGTAGAGGCAGGAAATACTCGCATTACAGAAGAACACCTGAGTCAAAAGGAGCAGATGGAAGAAGAAATGTTTCTGGGACTCCGCAAGAAATCAGGGGTTTCCATGACACGATTTGAGGAAAAATTCGGACGGTCCTTTGAAGGACTATATGGAGAAATTGTCAGAGACTTGGTTCAACAAGGTCTCATGCAGTTCGATGGTGATCGTGTCAGAATGACAAAGAGGGGTCTCTTTTTAGGAGACACTGTAGCAGAACGATTTATTTTGGAGTAGAACAATGGGTTTAACTTATCAAATGAAAATGAAAATTCCTTTTGATATGGCGGACATGAACGGTCATATCAAACTTCCAGATGTGATTTTGCTGTCCCTGCAAGTATCAGGTATGCAGTCAATTGAGCTGGGAGTTAGCGACAAGGATATGTTAGAACGTTACAATCTGGTCTGGATTATTACAGACTATGCGATTGACGTGGTTCGCTTGCCTCGCTTTGCTGAGGAGATTACGATTGAAACAGAAGCATTGACTTACAATCGTCTTTTTTGCTACCGCCGTTTCACTATTTACGATGAAGCAGGTCAAGAAATGATTCGCATGTTAGCAACCTTTGTTCTTATGGACCGCGATAGTCGTAAAGTCCATGCTGTCGAACCGGAGATTGTTGCGCCTTATCAGTCTGAGTTTGATAAAAAACTCATCCGTGGGCCAAAGTATGCAAATCTAGAAAACCCGATCAGTAAAGACTACCATGTTCGTTTTTACGACTTGGATATGAATGGTCATGTTAATAATAGCAAATATCTGGATTGGATTTTTGAGGTCATGGGAGCAGACTTTTTGACCAAGTATATTCCAAAGAAAATCAATCTCAAATATGTCAAAGAAGTGCGACCGGGTGGCATGATTGCTTCAGCTTATGAACTCAAGGGACTAGAAAGCAAGCATGAGATTATCAGTGATGGCGAGATTAATGCCCAAGCTATGATTACTTGGCAAGAAATTGAGGGCAATTAGAAAGGGCGATATGGCTTATAAAGGTTATTTAATTGATTTAGACGGAACCATTTACAAGGGGAAAGACCGAATTCCGGCAGGAGAGGCTTTTGTCCATGAGTTGCAAAAGCGAGAAATTCCTTATCTCTTTGTAACCAACAATACAACTCGTACTCCTGAGAGTGTTCAAGAGATGTTGGCTCAGAATTTTAATATCAACACGCCTCTATCGACGGTTTACACAGCGACTTTGGCAACCATCGACTATATGAATGACTTGGGACTGGAAAAGACAGTCTATGTCATCGGAGAAGCAGGGCTCAAGGATGCCATTCAGGCGGCTGGTTATGTCGAAGACAAGGAAAATCCTGCCTATGTGGTAGTTGGACTGGACTGGCAAGTCGACTATGAAAAATTTGCGACGGCGACTCTAGCCATCCAAAAGGGAGCTCACTTTATCGGAACCAACCCTGATCTCAATATTCCGACGGAACGTGGTCTTTTGCCTGGTGCTGGTTCACTTGTAACTCTGCTTGAAGTAGCAACTCGGGTAAAACCAGTTTATATTGGAAAACCAAATGCTATCATTATGGATAAGGCAGTTGAGCACTTGGGTTTGAAACGAGAAGAATTGCTCATGGTGGGGGACAACTACCTGACAGACATCCGAGCAGGGATTGACAATGGTATTCCAACGCTCTTGGTGACGACAGGTTTTACCAAGGCAGAAGAAGTGGGGGACCTGCCAATCGCACCAACTCATGTGGTTTCTAGCCTTGCGGAGTGGAATTTTGATGAAAATTAAACTGACTTTTGGGGGAAGTATGCTCTTTCTCCTCTCCCTTTCTATTCTCTTAACCATTTATCTGGCTTGGATTTTCTATCCCATGGAGATTCAGTATCTGAACTTAGCGGGTCGAGTCTATCTAAAACCAGAAACCATTCTGTATAATTTTCATATCTTGATGAATTACCTGACCAATCCCTTTAGTCAGGTCTTAGAGATGCCAGATTTTCGTTCATCAGCGGCAGGTTTACACCACTTTGCGGTGGTGAAGAGTCTTTTTCACTTAGTTCAGCTAGTTGCCCTAGTGACGCTACCAAGTTTTTATTTCTTTGTTAGAAAGATTGTGAAAAAAGGCTTTTTGCCCCTATATCGTAAAAGTATCTTGACTTTAGTGCTATTGCCTCTGGTCATTGGGCTTGTGGGAGTGTTGATTGGTTTTGAGCAATTTTTTACTCTGTTCCATCAGATTCTCTTTGTGGGAGACGATACCTGGCTTTTTGATCCAGCAAAGGATCCCGTTATTCTGATTTTGCCAGAGACTTTCTTCCTCCATGCTTTTTTACTTTTCTTTGCTTTGTATGAAGGAATGTTTTGTTTCCTTCTTGTTAAAGCTTCAAGGAAATAGTGGAAAAAATTCTGTATTTTTAATAAAAAACGAGAGAAGGTGCTCTGCTCCCTATTTATTGTTAGGTTATCCTAAAGATAAACTTGCAAAGCAGGAGATTTTTGCAGAAAACAGTCTATTTTCTATGAAAAAATAGGCTTTTTTTCTAAAAATACCTAGTCAAGCGCTTTATTTTTTTGTATAATAGAAATACTAAGTATAGATAAAAGAAGAGAAAAGCATGATTACACTATTTTTATCACCGAGTTGTACATCATGTCGTAAGGCAAAGGCTTGGTTAGAGACGCATAAAGTGCCCTTTCAAGAGCATAATATTATGACTAGTCCTTTAACAAGAAAAGAATTACAACATATTCTTTCCTTGACCGAAAATGGTACTGATGACATCATTTCAACTCGTTCAAAAATTTTTCAAAAATTGGATATTGATGTAGAGAGTATCTCGGTATCGGAGTTGCTTCAGTTGATTGAGCAATATCCTAGTCTTTTGCGTCGCCCAATTATTACAGATACCAAACGCATGCAAATTGGTTTTAATGAAGATGAGATTCGTGCTTTTCTCCCTCGTAGTTACCGTAAACAAGAACTAAAAGAAGCAACATTGAGAGCTGGTATTGGATAGATGAACAAACAGTATAGTTACCCACTAGATTTGTCGTGGAGCACTGAAGAACTTGCTTCAGTGCTTTCTTTTTTTAATGATGTTGAAGCTGCTTATGAAGATAAGGTAGAAGCAAAAAAACTGCTAGAGTCTTACAAGGAATTCAAGTCTGTGGTTCCAAGCAAAAGCGAAGAAAAGCGCCTAGGTCGCGAATTTGAGACGGCTAGCGGTTATTCCTTCTATCATGCAGTTCAATTAGCAAAAGAAAAAAGAGAAGGGAAGATTTCTCTTGGAAACTAAATTTGAATTTGCCAAACAGATTGTGCAGGAAGCTGCTGACTATATTTTGGCTCACATGAAAGAAGATTTGCAGGTTGAGCGCAAGTCTTCACCTACCGACTTGGTGACGCGTTTGGATAAGGAGGTCCAGGAACTCTTGGTTGATCGGATCAAGTCCACCTATCCTGAGGATTTGATTTGCGCGGAAGAGGGCTGTTTACGTGCTGCGGTTGATCAAGGTTCCGTTTGGGTGATTGATCCCATTGACGGTACCAATAATTTTGTCGCCCAGCAGGAAGATTTTGCCGTTATGTTGGCTTATTTTGAGAATGGTGTGGGCAAATTTGGCATCATCTATGATGTCATGAAAGGTGATTGTTACCATGGTGGTGGTGCCTTTCCTCCTTGTCGTAATAATGAGCCCTTACCGACTTTTAAACAGAAACCTCTTCAAGAATTTTTAGTTGCCGGTAACTCAGGTATGTTTGAAACCAATGAGTGGGGCTTGGCGGATTTGGGCCGAGCAGCATTGGGAGTCCGTGTTTACGGCAGTGCGGCCATTAGTTTTGCTAAGGTTTTATCGGGTCGTCTTCTGACTTATATTACCTACTTACAGCCATGGGATTACGCTGCGGCTAGTATTTTAGGGGAAAGTCTTGGTTATCGCCTTCTTACGGTATCGGGTGAGCCCGCTGATTTTAAAACGCGTCAGCCTGTCATGATGGTGCCAATCGAGATGCAAGAAGAGATTCAGTCTTATATCTACGAAAGGAAAGAGAACTAAATGCAATTTCCAGAAGGATTTGTTGAAAAATATGAAGCGATACTAGAAGATGAGGCAAGAGATTTTCTTGCCTCTTTTAAGCAGGAAGCGGTTTCGGCTTTTCGGGTTAATCCCTTAAAAGAAAGTCAATTGTCGTTTGCGGATGCTATTCCAAATACACCTTGGGGACATTATGGCAAGGTCTCAGGGAAGTCACCAGAGCACGTGACGGGTCTCGTTTATTCACAAGAGCCTGCAGCCCAAATGGTGGCCCAGGTAGCTCAACCAAGTCCTGGCATGAAGGTCTTGGACTTGGCGGCAGCACCAGGTGGAAAATCCACTCAACTAGCAGCTTATCTGGCTAATCAAGGAGTCCTTGTTTCCAACGAAATTTCAAGCAAGCGTGCTAAGATTTTAGTGGAAAATATGGAGCGATTTGGAGCGACAAATGTTGTCGTGACCAATGAATCTGCTGACGGCTTAGCCAAGGTTTTTAAAGGTTACTTTGATGTGATTGTCCTTGATGCACCTTGCTCGGGTGAAGGGATGTTTCGTAAGCAGCCAGATGCCATGGATTATTGGAGTACCGCTTATCCTAGCCAATGTGCCAGTCTCCAAAGAGAAATTTTAGAAGATGCAGTGACCATGCTTGCTGAAGGTGGTCATTTGATCTATTCGACCTGTACTTGGGCACCTGAGGAAAATGAAGAAATCGTCCACTGGTTGCTGGATACTTATGATTTTGAACTGCTTCCAGTCGAGCATGTGAACGGTATGGTAGCAGGAATTGATCTTCCTGAAACGGCGCGAATGTACCCTCACCATTTTAAGGGAGAAGGTCAGTTTGTTGCCCATCTGCAGTTTAAGGGAGAAAATCCAGCACCTAAATTCAAAGCCAGCAAGAGCAATCTCAGTCGTGAACAACTGGATTTGTGGCATGATTTTGCCCAAAAACACTTGCAGGTCAATCTAACTGGTATCTTACAGACTTTTGGAGATCAGCTCTATCTCTTGCCAGAGATGCTACCTGATCTAGGGAAGCTCAAAATTGCCCGAAATGGGCTCCATCTGGGGACGTTTAAGAAGAAACGCTTCGAACCAAGCTTTGCTCTGGGATTAGCCTTGAAACCAAGTCAAGTAAAACAAAGGGTCGAAATCAATGATGAGGATTTTGTAAAATATGTGGCTGGTGAGACTGTTCAATTGTCTGAATCTCGACCAAATGGCTGGTACCAAGTTGTGGTTCAAGGAAACGGACTAGGCTTTGCCAAGGTAACGGGAAATGTTTTGAAAAATTATTATCCAAAAGGGCTCAGATTCAGGTGAAAAAGCTAGTCAAAGAGCCTACTCTATGTTATAGTGGAATTATGAGTTTTTTCTGATAGTCTTTTATTATTACTTATATTATACGATGGAATTGTCCGCCCCTAAGAATGTCTAAAAAATAAAGCGGGACAATCATTGATGATAATTGGCTGATCAGGACAAACGGAAGAAATCAGAACATTTATCATTATGTTCAAGGAGAATAACAGTGAAAAAAAGAAAAAAGCTCGTCATGTCTCTTGCAGCTCTTTTGGTGGCAGGTTCTCTAGCAGGATGTGCTAGCTGGATTGATCGTGGAGAATCCATGACAGCTGTTGGTTCAACAGCTCTTCAACCTCTTGTCGAAGCAGCAGCAGATGAATTTGGTTCTAGAAACATCGGAAAAACAGTCAATGTTCAAGGTGGTGGATCGGGTACAGGACTATCTCAAGTCCAGTCTGGAGCAGTAGACATCGGGAACTCTGACGTCTTTGCAGAGGAAAAAGATGGAATCGATGCTTCAGCTCTAGTAGACCACAAGGTTGCAGTGGCTGGTCTTGCAGTGATTGTAAACAAGGAAGTGACTGTCGAAAATCTCACAACCGAGCAACTTCGCAAAATCTTTACAGGTGAAGTGACCAACTGGAAAGAAGTTGGGGGCAAAGACCTGGCCATTTCAATCATCAACCGAGCAGCAAGTTCTGGTTCACGAGCGACGTTTGATACGGTGGTTATGAATGGCCAATTGGCAATGCAGAGCCAAGAACAGGATTCTAACGGGATGGTCAAGTCGATTGTATCCCAAACACCTGGAGCTATTTCTTACCTAGCCTTTGCCTATGTAGATGATTCAGTGAAAAGTATGAAACTGAATGGGTATGAGCCTACGTCTGAAAATGTAACGACCAACAATTGGCCTTTATGGTCTTATGAACATATGTACACACTTGGTCAGCCAAATGAGTTAGCTGCTGAATTCCTGAATTTCGTCCTCTCAGATGAAGCCCAAAATGGAATTGTTAAGGGAATGGGCTATATCTCTATCAATGAAATGAAAGTCCAAAAGGATGCTTCAGGTACCGTTACAGCAGTAGAAGGAGGTCAATAATGAATCAAGAAGAATTATCTAAAAAATTACTCTCTCCTTCAAAGAACTCTCGCCTTGAGAAGTTTGGTAAAGGTTTGACCTTCACTTGCCTTTCTTTGATTGTTATCATTGTGGCCATGATTTTGATTTTTGTAGCCCAAAAAGGCTTATCGACCTTCTTTGTCAATGGAGTGAATATCTTTGATTTCCTCTTTGGACAAACTTGGAATCCTTCAGGGAAACAATTTGGTGCCCTTCCAATGATTTTGGGTTCCTTTATTGTAACGATTTTATCAGCCCTCATTGCAACTCCCTTTGCTATTGGAGCTGCAGTCTTTATGACAGAAGTATCACCAAAGGGTGCAAAGATTTTGCAACCAGCCATTGAACTCCTTGTCGGGATTCCTTCAGTCGTCTATGGATTTATCGGTTTGCAAGTTGTGGTGCCTTTTGTTCGTAGCATCTTTGGTGGAACTGGTTTTGGGATCTTGTCAGGGATTTTCGTTCTTTTTGTCATGATTCTACCAACTGTAACCTTTATGACAACAGACAGCTTGCGTGCTGTTCCTCGTCATTATCGTGAAGCTAGTTTAGCTATGGGAGCCACTCGTTGGCAAACCATCTGGCGTGTGACCTTGAAAGCAGCACGTTCAGGTATTTTTACTGCAGTGGTCTTTGGGATGGCGCGTGCCTTTGGTGAAGCTCTTGCTATTCAGATGGTTGTCGGAAACTCAGCAGTTATCCCAACCTCGCTAACAACACCTGCTGCGACTTTGACTTCTGTTTTGACTATGGGTATCGGAAATACCGTCATGGGAACGGTTGATAATAACGTTCTCTGGTCACTGGCCTTAGTCTTGCTCTTGATGAGTTTGGCCTTTAACAGTGTGATTAAGTTGATTACGAAAGAAAGAGGAAAGAAAAACTATGCACGCTAAGAAATTAGATAAATTTGCAACAGCTGTCCTCTATACCATCGCTGGTATCATTGTTGCCATCTTGGCATCCTTGATTCTCTATATCTTGGTGAGAGGGTTACCGCACATCTCTTGGTCTTTCTTGACTGGAAAATCATCCTCTTATCAAGCAGGTGGGGGTATCGGGATTCAGCTCTACAATTCCTTCTTCCTTTTAGTCATTACCTTGATTATCTCTGTGCCTTTGTCCATGGGGGCTGGGATTTACCTAGCTGAATATGCAAAAAAGGGTCCTGTGACAAATTTTGTCAGAACCTGTATTGAGATTTTGTCTTCTCTACCATCAGTCGTTGTGGGTCTCTTTGGTTACTTGATTTTTGTAGTCCAGTTTGAGTATGGATTTTCAATCATTTCAGGTGCCTTGGCCTTGACGGTCTTTAACCTCCCTCAGATGACTCGAAATGTTGAGGACAGTTTAAAACACGTTCACCATACACAACGTGAGGCTGGCTTAGCTCTTGGAATTTCTCGTTGGGAGACTGTGGTCCATGTCGTCATTCCAGAAGCCCTTCCAGGCATCGTAACGGGTGTTGTCTTAGCCTCTGGCCGTATCTTTGGTGAGGCCGCCGCTCTTATCTATACGGCAGGACAATCTGCTCCAGCCCTTGACTGGTCTAACTGGAATATCCTCAGTGTTACCAGCCCCATCTCAATCTTCCGTCAAGCAGA
The DNA here is from genome assembly GCF_000287715.1 of Streptococcus oralis SK304. Taxonomy (GTDB): domain Bacteria; phylum Bacillota; class Bacilli; order Lactobacillales; family Streptococcaceae; genus Streptococcus; species Streptococcus oralis_Y. Next base: position 153,587 of record NZ_ALJN01000016.1, read on the forward strand.
AACCTTGGCTGTCCATATTTGGAAGGTCAACAGTGAAGGAACCATTCCTGATGCTACCATTGTATCTGCTGGTTCTGCCGCTGTGCTCCTCATCTTTATTTTGATTTTTAACTTTGGAGCACGCAAACTCGGAAGCTATCTACACAAGAAATTAACCGCTGCCTAAAGGAGAAGCCATGTCAAAATATAACTGGGATGAAAAGCATATCATCACCTTCCCTGAAGAAAAAGTGGCCCTCTCCACCAAGGATTTACATGTTTACTATGGTAAAAATGAATCCATCAAGGGCATCAATATGCAATTTGAAAAAAATAAAATTACAGCCTTGATTGGCCCCTCTGGATCTGGGAAATCTACTTATCTTCGCAGTCTCAATCGGATGAATGATACCATTGATATTGCCAAGGTCACAGGTCAAATCCTCTACCGAGGGATTGACGTCAACCGTCCAGAAATCAATGTCTATGAGATGCGCAAGCATATCGGAATGGTCTTTCAACGTCCAAATCCATTTGCCAAGTCTATTTACCGCAACATTACTTTTGCTCATGAACGTGCAGGTGTTAAGGACAAGAAAGTACTTGATGAAATTGTAGAAACCTCTCTCCGACAGGCTGCCCTTTGGGATCAGGTCAAAGACGACCTCCACAAATCAGCCTTGATGCTTTCTGGAGGTCAGCAACAACGTCTCTGTATCGCTCGCGCCATCTCTGTTAAGCCAGATATCCTCTTGATGGATGAACCGGCGTCAGCCTTGGATCCGATTGCGACAGCCCAACTGGAAGAAACCATGTTGGAATTGAAGAAAGACTTTACCATCATCATTGTTACCCACAGTATGCAACAGGCTGCGCGTGCAAGTGACTACACAGGATTTTTCTACTTGGGCGATTTGATCGAGTATGATAAGACGTCCAATATTTTCCAAAATGCTAAGTTACAGTCAACCAATGACTATGTAACGGGACACTTTGGTTAGAAAGGAAGCAGTATGACAGAACCGATTTTGCAGGTTAAAGACCTGTCCGTTTATTACAATAAAAAGAAGGCTTTGAATAGTGTTTCCCTTTCTTTCCAACCTAAGGAAATAACCGCCTTGATTGGTCCTTCTGGATCAGGAAAGTCCACCCTGCTCAAAGCCATCAACCGCATGGGCGATCTAAATCCTGAGGTGACAACAACTGGAACAGTGATTTATAATGGCCACAATATCTACAGTCCACGTACCGATACGGTTGAATTGCGTAAGGAAATCGGTATGGTCTTTCAACAGCCCAATCCTTTCCCTATGTCTATCTATGAAAATGTTGTCTACGGCCTACGTATCAATGGAGTCAGGGATAAACATGTTTTGGATGAAGCGGTGGAAAAAGCTTTGCAACGCGCTTCTATTTGGGATGAGGTCAAGGATCGCTTGCATGATTCAGCCATTGGTCTCTCAGGTGGACAACAACAACGTGTTTGTGTTGCTCGTGTCTTAGCAACCAGTCCCAAGATTATTCTCTTGGATGAACCAACTTCAGCTTTGGATCCTATCTCGGCTGGTAAGATTGAGGAAACCTTGTATGGTCTGAAAGATAAATACACCATGCTCTTGGTAACGCGTTCGATGCAACAGGCCTCTCGTATCTCTGATAAAACAGGATTTTTCCTAGATGGGGATTTGATCGAGTTTAACGATACTAAGAAAATGTTCCTAGACCCACAAAACAAGGAAACAGAAGATTATATTACAGGAAAATTTGGATAAGGAGTTGAATGATGTTACGATCTCAATTTGAAGAAGATTTAGAGAAATTGCACAACCAGTTTTATGCTATGGGACAAGAAGTGCTCTCACAAATCAATCGTACAGTGCGTGCCTTTGTTACACATGACCGTGATTTGGCAAAAGAAGTTATTGAGGAAGATGCAGAAGTAAATGGATATGAAGTGAAACTCGAAAAGAAATCATTTGAAATGATTGCCCTTCAACAACCTGTTTCTCAAGACCTCCGTACTGTATTGACCGTTCTCAAGGCAGTATCGGACCTGGAACGTATGGGAGACCATGCGGTGTCAATCGCAAAAGCAACTATTCGTATGAAGGGGGAACAACGCATCCCTGCCGTTGAGGAAGAAATCAAAAAAATGGGGCGCGATGTGAAAAACTTCGTTGAAGCTGCTCTCGAACTTTACCTGAATGGTTCTGTGGATCAAGCCTATGAAGTAGCGGCTATGGACGAAAAAATCAACCATTACTTTGATAGTATTCGTGATCTTACTACAGAGGAGATTAGGAAACATCCTGAAGCCATCGTTACAGGCCGTGATTACTTCCAGGTAATTTCCTTCTTGGAACGTATCGGAGACTACGCTAAAAATATCTGTGAATGGGTTGTTTACTTTGAAACAGGGAAGATTGTCGAACTATAAGAAACGGTTTAAATATACAGAATAAAAGGCTGATTGTGATAAATCAGTCTTCTTTTTATGAAAGGAATTATTTTATATTCAAAATCTCTAAAAGGGTTGACAACTATTTTTAAAAGAGTTATAATTATTCAAAAATAATAGAAAGGTCGTTTATTTATGAAATTTAAGAAATGGATATTAGTTGTATGTAGCATGCTGGCCAGCGTGATTTTAGTAGCTTGTCAATCCAGTACGGATAGTTCCCAGTCAGCTGTGGACGCTATTAAACAAAAAGGAAAGCTAGTCGTTGCGACCAGCCCAGACTATGCACCTTTTGAATTCCAATCCTTGGTAGATGGTAAAAACCAAGTGGTTGGGGCAGATATTGATATGGCTCAAGCGATTGCGGATGAGCTTGGGGTTAAACTTGAAATCTCTAGCATGAGTTTTGACAATGTTTTGACCAGCCTTCAAACTGGAAAGGCTGACTTAGCCATTGCAGGAATTAGTGCTACAGATGAGAGAAAGGAAGTCTTTGACTTTTCAATCCCTTACTATGAGAACAAAATGAGTTTCTTGGTGAGAAAATCCGATTTAGACAAGTACAAGGATCTTTCAAGCCTCGCAAGTGCGAATATCGCAGCTCAAAAGGGAACCGTTCCAGAAACTATGGTGAAGGAACAATTGCCAAATGCTCAACTGACTTCTTTGACTAATATGGGGGAAGCAGTTAATGAATTGCAGGCTGGAAAAGTAGATGCTGTTCATATGGATGAACCAGTTGCTCTTAGCTACGCAGGTAAAAACTCAGATCTTGCCGTTGCAACTGTTAATTTGACAATGAAAGATGGCGAAGCCAATGCCGTTGCTATCAAGAAGGATCAATCAGACCTGAAAGCAGTAGTAGATAAGGTTATCCAAAAACTAAAAGATGACGGAACCTATCAAAGCTATCTTGAAAAAGCAGCGAAACTAACAGAAGTTGAACAATAAGAAAAAGCAGAGTTGGGCTTTAATCCAATTCTGCTTTTATGTATTCTAATAACTCTTCTAGATTTTCGAGAGAGACTTTAGCGAACTGATAAGGACAGGCGTCCAAATAAGCCTTCTCAAAAAAGTCTAGTTTGAGTGAGCTGTGTTTTAAACTGGTGATTTTAGGATAGTCTCTCAAATCAAGCAAAAGACCATCATGTAGAGGATAGTGGGGCAAGGGACAGGTGTTTTCTTCAAGCACTTTCTTTATCTGAGTCTGATAGTTCTCTTGAAGGGTCAGTCTGGCCAGTCGATTTTTTTCAAATAGCCGGCTATCGATGTAAAGAGAGAGAGCCTTTTGCATGATGAGATTGCTGTCATAGTCCAGGATATTTTTGTAGGAAACAAAGGCCTTTTTTAGGGCATTTGGGAGAATGAGAGTGGTAATACGAAGGGCTGGAAAGAGACTGGTTGAGAAGGACTTGATATAAATGACCCGATCTTCAGTATCCAGATAGTGGAAGGTCTGCCCTTTTTTAGGGTCTAAATCTCCTAGATAGTCATCCTCTACGATGTAAACACCATACTGGTTTGCTAGATCTAGAATAGCCCTTTTTTCCTGATCAGAATAGGAATGACCTAGAGGATAGTGGAAGCGAGGAATAGTGTAGAAAAACTTGATTTTCCCAGATTTGAACTGTTCTTCCAGTTCTTCAAGGTCAATGCCATCAATTCGGCGTTCAATGGTCTGGTAGGCTAATCCTTGAGCGACCAAGAGACGATTCATCCGGTGATAAGTAGGCTGTTCGACCAAAATCTCAGCTCCCTCGCTCGGAAAGTTAATCTGAGAAAGGATAAAGAGAGCTTGCTGGGTGCCAGATGTTAGAACCAGTTGATCGGGTTTGCAGTAGAGGGCTTGGTCAAAGAGGAGTTGATGGACAGATTGTCTCAGTTCCTCAAGGCCTTCTTGGTTGTCATAGTAGTTGAAGAGGTAGTTTTCTCGGCCTATCAGGGTTTCATTGACGCAGAGTCTGAAGTCGTCATAAGCACTGGCATGTTCATCAGTGACTTCGATTTCCAAGTCCTGATGCTGGCCCTGTTCTAGAACATAGTAGCCACTTTGGGGTTTGGCATAGAGGTATTGTTCATGGCGTAATTCCAGCAGGGCTCGTTGGATAGTGTCCTTGCTACAGTGGAAGTCTTGGCTCAGTTGACGGATAGAGGGAAGTCTGCTACCAGTTGGAAATTTTCCTGATTCGATCCCTTTTTTTAGAAAGGAAACGACTGCTTGGTATTTACTTTCTTTCTTCATTCCAGACCTCCGTTGATTTTGTTACATTGTACCTTTTTTTTGCCTCCTTTGCAATGGGAAAAACATTTCTCCCTTTCACAACTAGGAGCAAATGTGGTATACTTAGAAAGTATGATGATTCATTGAAAAGAAGATAAGAAAGAGAATGGATAGAAAAGTGCAGGAACCGGTTAAATTATTTCAATACAATACTTTAGGTGCCCTAATGGCAGGTCTCTATGGTGGAACCATGACAGTGGGAGAATTGCTGGAACATGGTGACCTTGGTTTGGGAACCCTTGATTCGATTGATGGGGAGTTGATTGTCCTTGATGGCAAGGCTTATCAAGCCAAGGGATCTGGTCAAACGCCTGAAATCGTTGAAGTGGCAGCGGATGCTCTTATTCCCTATGCAGCAGTGGTTCCCCATCAGGCAGAAGTGATTTTCCGCCAGCGTTTTGAGATGACGGATAAGGAATTAGAAAAGCGGATTGAGTCTTACTATGATGGGGAAAATCTCTTTCGTTCCATCAAGATTCATGGGGAATTCGCCCACATGCACGTACGGATGATTCCTAAATCCACACCTGATACCAAGTTTGCTGAGGTTGCCACCCATCAGCCTGAATATAGCCGTGAAAATGTATCGGGAACCATTGTTGGATTTTGGACACCGGAGATTTTCCATGGAGTGAGTGTTGCAGGCTACCATTTGCATTTTATCTCAGATGATTTGACCTTTGGTGGGCATGTGATGGACTTTGTTATCAAAGAAGGAATGATCGAGGTTGGAGCAGTCGATCAGTTGGATCAACGTTTTCCAGTCCAAGATCGCCAGTATTTATTTGCCAAATTTAACGTTGACGAAATGAAGAAAGATATTGATAAGTCAGAATAGGAGAAAAAGATGACACTACATATTATCCTTACCATGATCGCTTTACTTCTAGTCCTAGTAGGTGGGACTTGGTATGCCAAAAAACGGTTTCAGATCTCTCTTGCAGTGATGGGCTTGGGGGCAATCGCATTTTTTGTTTCTTCTCAAGTGTTAGAGAAGATGGTTCACCTTTTGGTACTCCATCCGCAAAAAGATGGAACCATTCCGCTCATGCAGGAGCAGCCTTTCCTATATGTTCTTTACGCGATTGCCATGGCTGCCCTTTTTGAGGAAACTGCCCGCCTTGTCTTTTTTAAATGGTTGGAGAAAAAGAGAAGTATAGAAGATAGAGATGCTTTGGCTTATGGCTTGGGACACGGGGGCTTGGAGTTGCTATATCTCGGAATGGGAAGCTTGATCAGTCTTTTGATTCTCTTTTCACTCATCCAGTCTTCAAATACTGATGTAGCCAATCTCCTTCCAAAGTCTACACTCGAAACGGTTCAGTCTCTTTCTGTATGGCAGGTCTATCTACTAGGAGTTGAACGTGTGCTTGCCTTAGTTCTCCAAATCGGTCTTTCCATCTGGGTTTACCAAAGTGTTAGCCAAAAGAAATGGATCTATCTCGTTGCTGCCTATGGTTTGCATGCCTTGTTTGATTTGGCTCCAGCTTTATCTCAAGTAGGATGGATTGCAAATCCGCTTCTAGTTGAGTTTATTCTTCTCGTAGAACTTCTAGTCTTTATCTGGCTAACAAAATCTACATTTTGGAAAAAATCATAAAAAGAGGGGGTGACCTCTTTTTTTATGTGAAGATTGGATACAGAAATTTCCAGTCGTCAAAAATCTTTAAAAATGGTATAATGAAATCACTTTACAAAAGGATGAGAGATATGACATTAGTAACTAGAATACAAGAACAATTAGAAGGAATTGATATTCGTTTTAAGGAACCCTTGAAGCTCTATACCTACACTAAGGTAGGGGGACGAGCGGATTATCTGGTTTTGCCACGCAATCGCTATGAGATGGCGCGTGTCGTTCAATTTGCCAATCAAGAGAATATTCCTTGGATGGTGCTAGGAAATGCCAGCAATATTATCGTTCGTGACGGTGGAATTCGTGGATTTGTCATCTTGTGTGACAAGCTCAATAACGTTTCAGTTGATGGTTATACCATTGAAGCGGAAGCTGGGGCCAACTTGATTGAAACGACACGTATTGCCCTTCGTCATAGTTTGACTGGTTTCGAGTTTGCCTGTGGCATTCCAGGGAGCGTCGGTGGAGCAGTCTTTATGAATGCGGGTGCCTATGGAGGAGAGATTGCTCATATCTTGCAGTCTTGTCAAGTTTTGACCAAGGGAGGGGAAATCGAGACCTTATCTGCCAAGGAATTGGCTTTTGGTTACCGTCATTCAGCTGTTCAAGATTCTGGAGCTATTGTTTTGTCAGCTAAATTTGCCCTAGCTCCAGGAAATCATCAGGTTATCAAGCAGGAAATGGATCGCTTGACTCACCTTCGTGAACTCAAACAGCCTTTAGAGTACCCATCTTGTGGCTCAGTCTTTAAGCGTCCAGTGGGGCATTTTGCAGGTCAGTTGATTTCAGAGGCTGGTTTGAAAGGCTATCGTATCGGTGGTGTTGAAGTATCTGAAAAACACGCTGGTTTCATGATCAATGTTGCTGACGGAACGGCGAAAGACTACGAGGACTTGATCCAATCTGTTATTGAAAAGGTAAAGGAACACTCAGGTGTTACCCTTGAGAGGGAAGTCCGTATTTTGGGTGAGAAAGAATAAGGTTTGGGCAGAAAAGTTGCTGCTATAACCATTGTAAGGGGGTGAAAGCCTATCGTTAGTGAAGATGTATGTAGGCAGTTCAATCTCCTACACGAGGTAGTAGCGGCCTGACAGAGCCAGGATCTGTTAATTTATGAAAAAGAAGGAATTTATGACAATTGAAAAAACCAATTATTGAATTCAAAAACGTCTCTAAAGTTTTTGAAGACAGCAACACCAAGGTTCTCAAAGACATTAACTTTGAGTTGGAAGAGGGGAAGTTCTACACTCTTTTAGGCGCATCTGGTTCAGGAAAATCAACCATTCTAAACATCATTGCAGGTTTACTGGATGCGACAACAGGAGATATTTTGCTGGATGGGGTACGGATCAACGACATCCCAACCAACAAGCGAGATGTCCATACAGTCTTCCAATCCTATGCCTTGTTTCCACATATGAATGTGTTTGAAAATGTTGCTTTTCCGCTCCGCTTGCGTAAAATCGACAAGAAAGAAATTGAGCAACGTGTAGCAGAAGTTCTCAAGATGGTTCAGTTGGAAGGTTACGAGAAGCGTTCCATCCGTAAACTCTCTGGAGGACAACGTCAGCGTGTAGCTATTGCCCGTGCCATCATTAACCAACCCCGTTTGGTATTGTTGGATGAGCCCTTGTCAGCGCTGGACTTGAAATTGCGAACAGACATGCAGTACGAACTGCGTGAATTGCAACAACGATTGGGGATTACCTTTGTCTTTGTCACTCACGATCAGGAAGAAGCCCTTGCCATGAGTGACTGGATTTTCGTTATGAATGATGGCGAGATTGTTCAGTCTGGAACGCCTGTGGACATCTATGATGAGCCGATCAACCACTTTGTTGCCACCTTTATCGGTGAGTCCAACATCTTGCCAGGAACCATGATTGAGGACTACTTGGTTGAGTTTAACGGAAAACGCTTTGAAGCGGTTGATGGTGGGATGAAGCCAAATGAGCCTGTCGAAGTCGTTATTCGTCCAGAGGACTTGCGCATCACTCTTCCTGAAGAAGGCAAGCTCCAAGTTAAGGTTGATACCCAACTTTTCCGTGGGGTTCACTACGAGATTATCGCCTATGACGAACTTGGCAATGAATGGATGATCCACTCGACTCGTAAGGCCATTGTGGGTGAGGAAATCGGTCTGGACTTTGAACCAGAAGATATCCACATCATGCGTCTCAACGAAACCGAAGAAGAGTTCGATGCTCGTATTGAAGAATACGTAGAAATCGAAGAGCAAGAAGCAGGTCTGATTAACGCAATCGAGGAGGAAAGAGATGAAGAAAACAACCTCTAAACTCTTTGTAGTGCCCTACATGCTTTGGATTGCCCTCTTTGTTCTCGCACCCTTGGTCTTGATTTTCGGTCAATCCTTTTTCAACATTGAAGGGCAGTTCAGTTTAGAAAACTATAAATCTTACTTTGCGTCCCAAAACCTGACCTACCTTAAAATGAGCTTCAACTCTGTGCTCTATGCAGGGATTGTGACCCTAGTGACTCTTTTCATCAGCTATCCAACAGCCCTCTTTTTGACTCGTCTCAAGCACCGTCAACTCTGGCTCATGCTGATTATCCTTCCTACATGGATTAACCTACTCCTTAAGGCTTATGCCTTTATCGGGATTTTTGGTCAGAATGGCTCTATTAATCAATTTTTGGAATTTATCGGAATCGGTTCACAGCAGTTGCTCTTTACTGATTTCTCCTTCATCTTTGTCGCAAGCTACATCGAGCTTCCATTTATGATTTTGCCCATTTTCAATGTCTTGGACGATATGGACAATAATCTGATCAATGCTAGCTATGACCTTGGTGCAACTAAGTGGGAGACCTTCCGTCATGTCATCTTCCCTCTATCTATGAACGGTGTGAGAAGTGGGGTTCAGTCCGTCTTTATCCCCAGCTTGAGCCTCTTCATGCTGACACGTTTGATTGGTGGGAACCGTGTTATCACACTGGGAACGGCTATTGAGCAGAACTTCCTGACCAATGACAACTACGGTATGGGTTCCACCATCGGTGTGATTCTCATCCTGACTATGTTCATCACCATGTGGGTGACCAAGGAAAGGAGAGAACGATGAAAAAATTTGCCAATCTCTACCTAGCCTTTGTCTTTATCATCCTTTACTTGCCAATTTTTTACTTGATTGGCTATGCCTTTAATGCTGGCGATGATATGAACAGCTTTACTGGTTTTAGCTTGAGCCATTTTCAAACCATGTTTGGTGATGGTCGTCTCATGTTGATCCTGACCCAAACCTTTTTCTTGGCCTTTCTATCAGCCTTGATTGCGACCATTATTGGGACTTTCGGTGCCATCTATATCTATCAGTCTCGTAAGAAATACCAAGAAGCCTTTCTATCACTCAATAATATTCTCATGGTTGCACCCGACGTTATGATTGGTGCCAGCTTCTTGATTCTCTTTACCCAGCTTAAGTTTTCACTTGGATTTTTGACGGTTCTATCTAGTCACGTGGCCTTTTCCATCCCAATTGTGGTCTTGATGGTTCTACCTCGTCTCAAGGAAATGAATGATGATATGATTCACGCGGCTTATGACTTAGGTGCCAGTCAATTTCAGATGTTTAAGGAAATCATGCTTCCTTACCTGACTCCGTCTATCATTGCAGGTTATTTTATGGCCTTTACCTACTCGCTGGATGACTTTGCCGTGACCTTCTTTGTAACGGGAAATGGTTTTTCAACCCTGTCAGTCGAGATTTACTCTCGTGCTCGGAAGGGGATTTCGTTAGAAATCAATGCCCTCTCTGCCCTTGTCTTTCTCTTTAGTATTATCCTAGTTGTTGGCTATTACTTTATCTCACGTGAGAAGGAGGAGCAAGCATGAAAAAACTCTATTCATTTTTAGCAGGAATTGCAGCCATTATCCTTGTCTTGTGGGGAATTTCCCATCATCTAGATAGTAAAATCAACAGTCGAGATAGTCAAAAACTGGTTATCTACAACTGGGGAGACTACATTGATCCCGAACTCTTGGAGCAATTCACCGAAGAAACAGGCATCCAAGTTCAGTACGAGACCTTTGATTCCAACGAAGCCATGTACACCAAGATCAAGCAGGGTGGAACAACCTATGATATTGCCATCCCAAGTGAGTACATGATCAACAAGATGAAGGACGAAGACCTCTTAGTACCTCTTGATTATTCAAAAATTGAAGGAATCGAAAATATCGGACCTGAGTTCCTCAACCAGTCTTTTGACCCGGGCAATAAATTCTCCATTCCTTATTTTTGGGGTACCTTGGGAATTGTCTACAATGAAACCATGGTAGATGAGGCGCCTGAGCATTGGGATGACCTCTGGAAGCCAGAATATAAGGATTCCATCATGCTTTTTGATGGGGCGCGTGAGGTGCTGGGACTCGGGCTTAACTCACTTGGTTACAGCCTCAACTCAAAGGATCCTCAGCAGTTGGAAGAGACAGTAGATAAGCTTTACAAACTGACTCCAAATATCAAGGCCATTGTGGCGGACGAGATGAAGGGTTACATGATCCAGAACAATGCTGCCATCGGTGTGACTTTCTCTGGGGAAGCCAGCCAGATGTTGGAGAAAAATCCTAACCTCAAGTATGTCGTTCCGACAGAGGCCAGCAATCTCTGGTTTGATAACATGGTCATTCCCAAAACCGTAAAAAACCAAGATGCAGCCTATGCCTTTATTAACTTTATGTTGAAACCCGAAAATGCTCTTAAAAATGCAGAATATGTCGGCTATGCAACACCAAATAACACGGCTAAGGAACTGCTCCCAGAGGAGACCAAAGAAGACAAGTCCTTCTATCCAGACGCTGATACCATGAAAAACCTAGAAGTTTATGAGAAATTTGACCATAAATGGACAGGCAAATATAGCGATCTCTTCCTACAGTTTAAAATGTATCGGAAGTAGAAGATTTCCAGTTGTTGGAAAGAAATTTTAATTAGACTAAAATAAAACCTAGCTATTAGTAACAAGAAAAGTTTCTATAGCTAGGTTTTATTATGGTTTCAAGTGGTAAGTAGTAATAATTTGTGAATCGTGTTATAATTTTTCTAATCATAAAGAATTTATCTTTTCATAGAAAAAAGTGATTTAGGAACTATTTGTAGGAGTATTATATCTATTTCGTTTACTTATTGTGGAGTTGTATGTGGAGTCATTTTCGTAGATGACAAATTTTATATAGGGATTGACCCTGATTTATCTCCTAAAGGTACTTTAGTTCAATTTAAAGGCTTTGTATCTAAAAAACAAACTGATGTCAATAATGACAAGAAGCTTCATAATAAAGTTAACGTTTGGTTAATAATTCATGGTCATCGAGATCATTTAGATGATATAGGGAAAGGATACCTGAGGGATAAAACCGTAATTTCTCCTAACAGAAAAATCACAGAAGGATTGTCATGTTTAAATAATATAGTTTTGAATTGGGGAGAAGAGCAGTTGTTTTCAGCTGATGAATATCAAATTATTATTAAAGCTGTGCCAGAGTACCATGCGAGTAATTATATAATGCAAAAAATAGTTGGAAAGGTTAATGGATATCAAATAACAATCACAACTCCTTTGCAAACTAAAATAATCTACTTTACAGGTGACACGATTTTATATCCAGGATTAACAGATTTTGTTCTCCAAAAAATTGATACTATTTTTGCAAATCTTGGAGCCGTCAAATCTGATTCATTTGGTAGTCCATTCACAATGGATTTAAAGATGTTAAAGCAATTAGAATCTACACTTCAACCCAAAAATATTTATCCGATTCATATTGAAGATTATAGTCATTACCAGACTACAAAAAAAGAAGTAACAGATGCTAATTATAAAACTCTTTCTGTGGGGGAGATGATTAGTATCTAAGTTTAAGAATCTATAACTTGATGTGGTATCTTTAAAATGATATAACTTGACGAATCTCTATCAAAACAGTATAATAGTAAAGTTGAGAATTGATTTTCAGTTGTCTTAGTCCAGAGAAATGGCGGTGCTGCGAGCCATCTAAGGTAGAAAGTCATGCTACTCAATCAGACAATTGCATAAGATTATGAGAATGACAAGTTCATTGAATGAAGGTGGTACCGCGGTTTTTCGCCCTTCGTGATGTGAGCTTGTCTTTTGATTTTTGGAGGTGTTTATGAAGACATTTCTCGTGAAACAAAAGTTTCGTCTTGGAGGCGAACGCTTTGATATCAAGGATGATAGAGGAGTGGTAAACTATCAGGTGGAGGGATCTTTCTTCCAAATTCCTAAGACCTTTACCGTCTATGACGCCTATGGTGAGCAAGTCAGTGAGATTAGTAAAGAATTTTTCACCTTGCTTCCTCGCTTTAATATCCAGTTACGAAACGGTTCAAATTTCATCATTCGTAAGAAGCTGACCTTCTTTCGAGATAAGTATGAGTTTGATCATCTAGGGCTTCGTATAGAGGGCAATATCTGGGATTTGAATTTCAAATTGCTAGATGATCGTGATCAGCTTGTCGCCGAGATTCGAAAAGAGATTTTCCATTTGACCTCAACCTACAATGTTACCGTCTATGAAGACTCTTATGCAGATCTGGTCATTTCCCTCTGTGTCGCGATTGACTATGTGGAGATGCTGGAAAGCCAATCAAATTAAATAAGTAAATAAGGAGATATTATGAAACAACTATCTAGTGCTCAAGTTCGCCAAATGTGGCTTGACTTCTGGGCAAGCAAAGGCCACTCTGTAGAACCATCAGTGAGTTTGGTTCCTGTAAATGACCCAACTCTTTTATGGATTAACTCTGGGGTAGCAACCCTTAAGAAATACTTTGACGGGACTATCAAACCTGAAAATCCACGTATCACCAATGCGCAAAAAGCCATCCGTACTAATGACATCGAAAACGTAGGGAAGACTGCTCGTCACCATACCATGTTTGAAATGTTGGGGAACTTCTCTATTGGAGATTACTTCCGTGATGAAGCCATCACCTGGGCTTATGAACTCTTGACAAGCCCAGAATGGTTTGATTTTCCTAAAGACAAACTATATATGACCTACTATCCAGATGATAAAGATTCTTACAACCGCTGGATTGAAGTGGGCGTGGATCCAAGTCACTTGATCCCAATCGAAGATAACTTCTGGGAAATCGGTGCAGGACCTTCTGGACCAGATACAGAAATCTTCTTTGACCGTGGGGAAGCCTTTGATCCAGAAAATATCGGTATTCGCCTTCTAGCAGAAGATATCGAAAATGACCGTTACATCGAAATCTGGAACATCGTTTTGTCACAATTTAACGCGGATCCTGCTGTTCCTCGTAGCGAATACAAGGAATTGCCACACAAAAACATTGATACGGGCGCTGGTTTGGAGCGTTTGGTGGCGGTTATCCAAGGGGCTAAGACAAACTTTGAAACAGACCTTTTCATGCCGATTATTCGTGAAGTTGAGAAGTTGTCTGGTAAGGTCTACGACCAAGATGGCGATAACATGAGCTTCAAGGTTATCGCTGACCACATCCGTTCCCTTTCATTTGCCATCGGTGATGGTGCCCTTCCAGGAAATGAAGGCCGTGGTTATGTTCTTCGCCGTCTTCTCCGTCGTGCTTCTATGCACGGTCAAAAATTGGGTATCAACGAGCCTTTCCTTTATAAACTTGTTCCAACTGTTGGAAAAATTATGGAAAGCTACTACCCAGAAGTGCTTGAAAAATGTGACTTTATCGAAAAAATCATCAAGAGCGAAGAAGAGTCATTTGCCCGTACCCTTCATTCAGGTCAACACTTTGCAGAAACCATTGTAGCTGATTTGAAAGCGAAAGGTCAAAACGTTATCGCTGGGCAAGATGTCTTCAAACTCTACGACACTTACGGATTCCCAGTTGAATTGACTGAAGAAATCGCTGAAGAAGCTGGGATGACTATAGACCGTGAAGGTTTTGAAGTAGCCATGAAAGAGCAGCAAGAACGTGCGCGTGCGTCAGCTGTCAAGGGTGGCTCAATGGGAATGCAAAATGAAACCCTCCAAAACATTACAGTGGAAAGTGTCTTCAACTACAATGCTAGTCAATTGCCTTCGAAATTAGTAGCTATCGTAGCGGATAATGCAGAAGTAGAAGCTGTTTCTGAAGGAACTGCATCCCTCATCTTTGCAGAGACTCCATTCTATGCTGAAATGGGTGGACAAGTAGCTGACCATGGTCAAATCTTGGACACTGCTGGAAACGTTGTGGCTACAGTGACAGATGTTCAAAAAGCACCAAACGGCCAACCACTTCATACTGTTGAAGTCCACGCTCCGCTTGCCTTGAACCAAGAATACACACTTAGCATCGACACCAACCGTCGTCTTCGTGTGATGAAGAACCACACAGCGACTCACTTGCTTCACGCTGCCCTTCACAATATCCTTGGAAACCATGCGACACAAGCAGGATCCCTTAACGAAGTCGAATTCCTTCGCTTTGACTTCACACACTTCCAAGCAGTAACTCCTGAAGAATTGCGCGCCATTGAACAACAGGTCAATGAGAAAATCTGGGAAGCAATTGCAGTAGAAACTGTTGAGACAGATATCGATACAGCTAAAGAAATGGGAGCTATGGCCCTCTTTGGTGAGAAATACGGCAAGGAAGTCCGTGTCGTTACAATCGGTGATTACTCTGTTGAACTTTGTGGTGGTACGCATGTTGGCAACACTTCTGAGATTGGTCTCTTCAAGATTGTCAAAGAAGAAGGAATCGGATCAGGAACTCGCCGTATCTTGGCAGTGACTGGTAAAGAAGCCTTTGAAGCCTACCGTGAGCAAGAAGACGCTCTGAAAGCTGTCGCAGCAACCTTGAAAGCACCTCAACTCAAGGAAGTGCCTCACAAAGTCGAAGGACTTCAAGAGCAGCTCCGTCAATTGCAAAAAGAAAATGCAGAATTGAAGGAAAAAGCAGCAGCCGCAGCTGCAGGCGATGTCTTCAAGGATGTGAAAGAAGTCAACGGCCATCGTTATATTGCTAGCCAAGTGTCTGTATCAGATGCCGGTGCCCTTCGTACCTTTGCGGACAAATGGCAACAAAAAGACTACTCTGATGTGCTTGTCCTAGTTGCCGCTATTGGTGACAAGGTCAATATCCTTGTTGCAAGCAAGACAAAAGATGTGCATGCAGGAAACCTTGTCAAAGAATTGGCTCCAATCGTCGATGGACGTGGTGGTGGTAAACCAGACATGGCCATGGCAGGAGGAAGCAACCAAGCGAAAATCCAAGAACTCTTGGATGTAGTAGCAGGTAAATTGTAAGACAATAAAGATCTATCCATTTGGGTAGGTCTTTTTGTGCATACAAAAAAGCCAAATCCAGTTGGATTTGACTTGTAACTGATAGGTTTATTTTGCCGCCCAGACACTGACTGAACCTGCTGCTACTGGAAAATCTCCATAACCGTCAGCATCAATTGTGACTAGGTCTTGGTGATTTCCAAGTAAATCTACAAAGGTTTGGTTAGCCCATTCTTGACCAACAAACATTGACTTGCTGTTTTCTTGGTCATTTGAGATAAGGACAGCGATTGGGGATTGATGTTCAGCACCTGAACGAACCCAACCTATACAGTTGGCATCGTCAAAGTAGTCTGTTTGCTCTCCATAGGCCAAGTCTTTTCGGATGGCTAGGAGACGGTCAAGAACTTCTCTGAAATCTTCTTGAGCAAATTGCCCTGAAATACCGTAATAATCTCCGTAAAAGACACATGGAAGCCCATCTTTGCGTAATAGAATAAGGGCATAGGCTGCTGGTTTGAACCATTCTTCAACAGTAGACTCAAGGGCCTGTCCTCGTTGAGTATCATGGTTGTCAACGAAAGTGACAGCCTTGTCAGGCTTGAGTTCAACCAAGCTATCAGTAAAGATAGTACGGAGGTCGTAGCTTGCTCCAGCTTGACTGGCTTCAAAGAGATTCTGGTGGAGACGAACATCGACAAGGTCAAAACGTTCCTCTGTTTTTTCGAGATAGTCTAGGTTGGCTTCTTTATCTGGGTTCCAAAATTCACCAAAAACATAGAAATCTTGACCATATTTTTCCTTCATATCACGGATGAAATTGCGCATAAAGAAAGAGTCGATGTGTTTGACGGCATCCAAACGGAAACCAGCAATACCAGTCGTTTCCATGAACCAGTCAGCCCAGTCATAGATGTTTTGGATGACTTCAGGATGCTTAAAGTCTAGGTCAGCATACATGAGGTAGTCGTAGTTGCCGTTTTCGTTATCGACCAATTCCTCATTTGCCCAACCTTTATTGTCTCCCTGGATCAGGTAAATGCCAGACTTACGGCGCTTGGCATCATAGTCTGTACCTGTGAAGTGGTACCAGTGCCAGTGGAAGTCATTGTAGGTATCTTGGCGACCATCGAAAGTAAAGTGAGTCCAGCCATTGATAGTAAAGGGCTCGCTTAGTTGAACGGTACGATCCTCAGGGTCTACTTCAATAACCTGAAAGGCTTCCATATGATCAGCAGCGGCCTTGTGATTGAGCACCACATCGGCCATAGGTTGAATTCCTTGTGCCTTTAGGGCTTGAATGGCTTGAAGATAGTCTTCTTTAAACCCATACTTGGTACGGACAGTTCCTTTTTGGTGAAATTCGCCTAGGTCAAAAAGATCGTAAACACCATAGCCGACATCTTTTTTGTTGGTTGCCTTGAAGGCAGGTGGCATCCAGACATGGCTGATACCAAGGCTTGCTAGGTGCTCTGCATCATTTGTCAGTCGCGTCCAGTGTTGGCCGTCGTGAGGCAAATACCATTCAAAGTATTGCATAAGTGTCTGATTTTGCATTGTTTTTCCTCTTGCTTATCAATGTTGTGTTTTATTCTACCATAAAGTTTAGTACTAGGCAAACGTTTGCGCAGTTTTCTATACTCATTTCTAGAATTGTCTATTTTTAAAGACACTATTTCCTTCCCATTGCTAGAGAAATAATGTTTAGGAGAAAAAATAAATTGAGTAAACTTATTTTTACAAAAATGGCACTTAGTAAACTAAAGTAAAAATGGATAAGCGGTTTCTTTTTTGAGAATTGTCATAAAATTTGCTATAATAGTAGCTATGAATAGAATTAGGGTCAGCAGACGTGTTGAAAAAAAGCTAGCTAAAGGTCTAGTTCTTTTGGAAGCAAGTGATTTAAGAGATATTGATCTGACGGATCAGGCAGTAGAAGTTCTTAGTCAAGACGGGAAGTTTTTAGGGAGTGCCTATCTTTCTCAACAGAACAAGGGAATTGGTTGGTTCATCAGCAAGGAAAAGGTTAGCTTTAGCCAAATCTTCTTTGGATCTCTGTTTCGTAAGGCAAAGGAAGCTAGAATGCCTTATTATCAAGATGACTTGACTACTGCCTTTCGCCTTTTTAACCAAGAGGGGGATGGTTTTGGTGGCCTGACTATCGATCTCTACGGAGATTATGCTGTCTTTTCGTGGTACAACTCGTTTGTTTACCAGATTCGGAAGTTGATAGTAAAGGCTTTTAAGGAAGTTTTTCCTGAGGTCTTGGGAGCGTACGAAAAGATTCGTTTTAAAGGTCTAGATTACGAGTCTGCCCATGTTTATGGTGAGGAAGCGCCAGACTATTTTACTGTTCTTGAGAATGGCGTGCTCTATCAAGTCTTTATGAATGATGGCTTGATGACAGGTATTTTTCTGGACCAACATGAGGTTCGTGGGAGTTTGGTGGATGGTCTAGCCATGGGTAAATCCTTGCTCAATATGTTTTCCTATACGGCTGCCTTTTCAGTTGCTGCAGCTATGGGAGGCGCCAGTGAGACGACTTCTGTCGACTTGGCCAAACGATCGAGAGAGCTATCAGAAGCTCATTTTCAGGCAAATGGATTCAGTACGGACAATCACAGTTTTATCGTCATGGACGTTTTTGAGTACTTCAAGTATGCCAAGCGAAAAGGCTTGACTTATGATGTGATTGTGCTTGATCCGCCGAGCTTTGCTCGCAATAAAAAACAAACTTTTTCTGTAGCTAAGGACTATCACAAGCTGATTTCCCAAAGTCTAGAGATTTTAAATCTGGGAGGCATTATCATTGCCAGTACCAATGCTGCCAATGTTTCCCGTCAGAAATTTACAGAACAAATTGATAAAGGTTTTGCAGGAAGAAAATATCAGATCTTAAACCAATATGGTCTTCCAGCAGACTTTGCCTATAATAAAAAAGATGAAAGCAGTAATTACCTCAAGGTGATTAGTATGAAGGTTAGTAGATGAAATTAATCGTTTCAGTAATGCCAAGAAGTTTAGAAGAAGCGCAAGAACTGGATGCCACACGGTATGAAGATGCCGATATCATCGAGTGGCGTGCAGACTTCCTCGCCAAGGAAGCCATTTTACAGGTAGCACCTGCAATCTTTGAGAAATTCGCAGGCCGCGAACTGGTCTTTACCCTTCGGACTCGCTCTGAGGGAGGAGAAATCGAACTGTCTTCTGAGGAGTATGTTCAAATCATCAAGGAAGTCACTCAACTCTATCAACCAGACTATGTGGATTTTGAGTACTTCAGCTACAAGGATGTATTTGAGGAAATGTTGGATTTTCCAAATCTTGTTTTGAGTTACCATAATTTTCAAGAGACACCTGAAAACATGATGGAAATCCTGTCTGAGTTGACCAGTCTTTCTCCAAAAGTGGTCAAGGTATCTGTCATGGCCCATACGGAGCAGGATGTTTTAGACCTGATGAACTACACACGAGGATTTAAAACACTCAATCCTGAACAAGACTACGTGACCATTTCCATGGGGAAAATGGGCAAGGTATCTCGTATCACTTCAGATGTGACGGGTTCGAGTTGGTCCTTTGCTAGTCTAGATGAAGCGAGTGCCCCAGGTCAGATTTCTCTATCAAACATGAAGAAAATCAGGGAGATTTTGGATGAAGCTTGATGGCTATACACGTTTAGCTGCAGTTGTTGCCAATCCCATCAAACACTCTATTTCCCCCTTTATCCACAATAGGGCCTTTGAGGCGACAGCTACCAATGGTGCCTATGTAGCTTGGGAGATTGAAGCGGGTGACTTGGCAGAAACAGTCGCCAATATTCGCCGTTACCAGATGTTTGGCATCAACCTGTCTATGCCTTACAAGGAGCAGGTTATTCCTTATCTGGATGAGTTGAGTGATGAGGCTCGTTTGATTGGGGCGGTCAACACAGTTGTTAATCAAGATGGAACGTTAATTGGATATAATACAGATGGCAAGGGATTTTTTAAGAGCTTGCCTTCTTTTACAATCTCGGATAAGAAAATGACCATTCTGGGAGCAGGTGGTGCGGCCAAGTCCATTTTGGCACAGGCTATTTTGGATGGTGTCAGTCAGGTTTCAGTCTTTGTTCGTTCAGTTTCCATGGAAAAAACAAGATCTTACCTAGACAAGTTGCAGGAGCAGACAGGCTTTAAAGTGGACTTGTATGCTTTAGAAAATCTTTCTGAACTGCAAGCAAGGATTGCTGAGTCGGACCTGCTCGTCAACGCGACTAGTGTGGGGATGGATGGTCAGTCGTCCCCAGTTCCTGAAAGCATCAATTTGCCAAAGGCTCTCTTGGTCGCAGATATCATTTACCGACCCTTTGAGACGCCATTTTTGAAATGGGCTAGAAGCCAGGGCAATCCAGCCGTCAATGGTCTGGGAATGTTGCTCTATCAAGCTGCTGAAGCTTTTCAATTGTGGACAGGTAAAGAAATGCCGACAGACGAGATTTGGCAGTCCTTAACAGAAAAATATAAATAGTGAAAAGGAGACCCTACTATGAAAATCAGAATTGATATTCCGCATCATCCCTATGATATTCAGATTGAAAAAGGTTGTTTGGCTCAGACTGGTCAATGGTTGAAAGAACTTTGGCAACCTCAAAAGGTAGTCATTGTGACCGATAACCATGTAGCTTCTCTCTATGCAGAGAAGGTTAAACTCAGCCTAGAAGATGCTGGTTTTCAGGTAGCTGTTTTTGATTTCTTAGAAGGTGAAGAAAGAAAGAATTTAACCACTGTTCAGAAAGTTTATGAATTTCTAGTTAAGCAGGGTTTGACACGTAGCGATGGAATCGTGGCTCTTGGTGGTGGTGTCGTAGGGGATCTGGCTGGTTTCGTAGCCTCTACCTATATGCGGGGCATTCACTTTGTTCAGATTCCGACTAGTTTGACTGCTCAGGTTGATTCTTCTATCGGTGGTAAGACAGGAGTCAACACTCCATTTGCTAAAAATATGGTGGGGACCTTTGCTCAACCAGATGGGGTTCTGATTGATCCGCTTGTCCTTGAAACACTCGGAAAAAGAGAGTTGATTGAAGGAATGGGTGAGGTTATCAAGTATGGCTTGATTGAGGATCCAGAACTATGGGCTCTCTTAACGGAGCTGGATGGTTCTGTTGAGAGTATTCTGGAACATGCAGAGACTTTGATAGAACATTCTTGTCAGGTTAAGCGCAAGATGGTGGTTGAGGATGAGTTGGATAACGGTGTTCGCCTTTACCTCAATTTTGGGCACACTATTGGCCATGCTATTGAAGCGACTGCTGGTTATGGCAAGGTCATGCATGGTGAGGCTGTGGCCATGGGCATGGTTCAGATTTCCAAGGTTGCTGAGGAAAAAGGCCTTATGCCGATTGGCATAACCCAGTCCATCACAGCTATGTGTCAGAAATTTGGTTTGCCTGTTGACTATGAAAACTGGGATGTTGATAAACTTTATCAAGCTTTGACTCATGACAAGAAAGCGCGTGGGAACACCTTGAAATTGGTCTTGGTACCAGAGCTTGGTTCAGCGACCATTCACCCAGTTTCTCTGGAAGAGATGAAAGACTACTTGGTAAAATAAGGAGAACCTATGAGATATTTAACTGCAGGAGAATCACATGGACCCCGTCTGACGGCTATTATCGAGGGAATTCCAGCTGGACTTCCTTTGACAGCAGAGGATATTAATGAGGACCTTAAACGCCGTCAGGGTGGCTATGGTCGTGGTGGTCGTATGAAGATTGAGAGCGACCAGGTCGTCTTTACATCGGGCGTTCGCCACGGGAAGACGACAGGCGCCCCCATTACCATGGATGTCATCAACAAAGACCACCAAAAATGGCTGGATATCATGTCTGCTGAGGACATTGAAGACCGCCTTAAAAGCAAACGAAAAATTACCCATCCTCGGCCAGGTCATGCCGACTTGGTTGGGGGCATCAAGTACCGTTTTGATGATTTACGAAATTCCTTGGAACGTTCATCAGCTCGTGAAACAACCATGCGGGTGGCAGTTGGAGCTGTAGCCAAACGTCTCTTAGCTGAGCTGGATATGGAGATTGCCAACCACGTTGTGGTCTTTGGTGGTAAGGAAATCGATGTACCTGAAAATCTAACAGTCGCTGAGATTAAGGAAAGAGCTGCCCAATCTGAAGTTTCTATTGTCAACCAAGAACGGGAACAGGAAATCAAGGATTATATTGACCAAATCAAGCGTGACGGTGATACCATCGGTGGGGTTGTGGAGACAGTCGTCGGAGGTGTTCCAGTTGGTCTTGGTTCCTATGTCCAATGGGACAGAAAATTGGATGCGCGATTGGCCCAAGCAGTTGTTTCTATCAATGCCTTTAAAGGAGTAGAATTTGGTCTCGGATTTGAAGCTGGTTACCGAAAAGGCAGCCAAGTTATGGATGAAATTCTCTGGTCTAAAGAAGACGGTTATACTCGCCGTACCAATAATCTAGGTGGTTTCGAAGGTGGCATGACCAATGGGCAACCTATCGTTGTTCGAGGTGTCATGAAACCCATTCCCACTCTCTACAAACCATTGATGAGTGTGGATATCGAAACTCACGAACCTTACAAGGCAACTGTTGAGAGAAGTGATCCAACCGCTCTTCCAGCAGCAGGTGTGGTCATGGAGGCTGTTGTGGCAACAGTTCTAGTGCAGGAAATTCTTGAAAAATTCTCATCTGACAACCTAGAGGAATTAAAAGAAGCGGTAGCCAAACACCGTGAGTATACAAAGAACTATTAAGGAGTTCCTATGGCAAAAACAGTCTATATAGCAGGTCTTGGATTGATTGGAGCCTCTATGGCCCTAGGTATCAAGCGTGATCATCCTGATTATGAAATTCTAGGTTATAATCGCAGTCAAGCTTCTAGAGATATTGCCTTGAAAGAAGGTATGATTGACCGTGCGACGGATGATTTTGCCAGTTTTGCTCCTCTGGCAGATGTCATCATCTTGACCTTGCCAATCAAACAGACCATTGCTTTTATTAAGGAGCTGGCAGATTTATACTTGAAAGAAGGCGTCATTATCTCGGATGCGGGCTCAACCAAGTCAGCCATTGTGGATGCAGCGGAGAAGTATTTGGCTAGCAAGCCTGTTCGATTTGTCGGGGCCCATCCCATGGCTGGTAGCCACAAAACAGGGGCTGCCTCTGCGGATGTTAATCTCTTTGAAAATGCCTACTATATCTTCACACCTTCGAGCCTGACAAGTCAGGACACGCTTGAGGAAATGAAGGACCTACTTTCTGGTCTCCATGCTCGTTTTATCGAGATTGAGGCCAAGGAGCACGATCGAGTGACTTCACAGATTAGCCATTTTCCCCATATCTTGGCATCAGGTCTCATGGAGCAAACAGCTGTCTATGCTCAAGAACATGAGATGACAAGGCGCTTTGCGGCGGGTGGTTTTCGAGATATGACCCGGATTGCAGAGAGTGACCCAGGTATGTGGACTTCTATTCTCTTGTCCAATCGCGAGACCATTCTAGAGCGAATTGCGGATTTCAAGGAACGCTTAGATGAGGTTGGACAAGCCATCAGCAAGGGGGAAGAAGAGAAGATTTGGAACTTTTTCAACCAAGCGCGTGAGCAACGTCAGGCCATGGAAATCCATAAACGTGGTGGTGTGGATAGTTCTTATGACCTCTATGTCGACGTTCCCGATGAAGAAGATGTTATCTTGCGAATTTTGGAATTGCTAAGAGGAACTTCTTTGGTTAATATCCACATCAACGAAGAAAACCGTGAGGATGTTCACGGGATTCTACAAATTTCATTTAAAAATGCTCAGGATCTGGAACGAGCTGAGCGCTTAATTTCTGAAAATACGGACTACACAGTCGTCATCAAATAAGGAGAAAAACATGTCAAATATTTATGATAGTGCAAACGAACTCAGTCGCGGCTTACGCGAATTACCAGAATACAAGGCTGTCAAGGCGGCTAAAGATGCCATCCAAGCAGATGAACATGCTGGCAAGATTTTTTCAGACTACCTTGCCTTCCAACAAGAAATCCAAGTCATGGCGCAAACTGGACAAATGCCAGATGCCTCTTTCCAAGAAAAGATGCAGTCCTTCAGCAAGCAAATCCAAGAAAACGCTCTTTTGTCAGATTTCTTTACCAAGCAGCAACAGTTATCGATTTACCTTTCAGACATTGAAAAAATTGTCTTTGAACCTGTTTCAGAATTGTTGAAATAGTATTTTATCTGTATAAAAGCCAGAAATTTCAGGAATTTCTGGCTTTTTTGTGATAAAATAAGAAAAGTATTGCAAGTATGAGGTCAACTATGAAACTAAAAACAAACATTCGCCACTTACATGGCAGTATCCGAGTTCCAGGTGACAAGTCTATCAGCCACCGTTCGATTATTTTTGGAAGTTTGGCTGAGGGAGAAACCAAGGTATATGATATTCTGCGTGGAGAGGATGTGCTCTCAACCATGCAGGTTTTTCGTGACCTTGGTGTTAAAATTGAGGACAAAGATGGGGTTATTACCATTCAAGGTGTAGGCATGGATGCCTTAAAAGCTCCGCAGAACGCCTTGGATATGGGGAATTCTGGCACTTCGATTCGCCTGATTTCAGGTGTCCTTGCTGGTGCCGACTTCGAAGTAGAGATGTTTGGAGATGATAGTCTTTCTAAACGCCCTATGGACCGTGTGACGATTCCTCTGAAAAAAATGGGCGTCAGCATTTCTGGTCAAACAGAGCGAGACTTGCCTCCTCTGCACTTGAAAGGTACTAAAAACCTAACACCAATTCACTATGAGTTGCCAATCGCCTCTGCTCAGGTCAAGTCTGCCTTGATATTTGCAGCCTTGCAGGCTCAGGGGGAGTCCGTTATTCTCGAGAAAGAATGTACTCGTAACCACACCGAAGATATGCTTCAGCAATTTGGTGGTCATTTAAGTGTGGATGGCAAAAAGATCACAGTCCAAGGACCACAAAAACTGACAGGACAAAAGGTAGTTGTTCCAGGAGATATTTCCAGTGCCGCCTTTTGGTTGATCGCTGGTTTGATTGTGCCAAACTCTCGTGTGGTGCTACAGAATGTGGGGATCAATGAAACGCGTACTGGTATTATTGATGTCATTCGTGCCATGGGTGGAAAATTAGAAATAACTGAAATCGACCCAATCGCTAAATCTGCAACGCTGACTGTCGAGTCTTCAGACCTGAAAGGAACAGAGATTGGTGGATCCTTGATTCCACGTTTGATTGATGAATTGCCTATTATTGCCCTTCTAGCGACCCAAGCGCAAGGTGTAACGGTCATTAAGGATGCTGAAGAACTCAAGGTTAAGGAAACCGACCGCATTCAGGTGGTGGCAGATGCCTTAAATAGCATGGGGGCGGACATCACTCCTACAGCAGATGGGATGATTGTCAAAGGGAAATCAAGACTTCATGGCGCTAGAGTCAATACGTTTGGTGACCATCGAATTGGAATGATGACAGCTATTGCAGCCCTCTTGGTTGCAGATGGAGAAGTGGAACTTGACCGTGCTGAAGCTATCAATACCAGTTATCCTAGCTTCTTTGATGATTTGGAGAGCTTGATTCATGGCTAAGGTATTACTCGGATTTATGGGGGCAGGCAAGTCGACAATCGCTAGAGGATTGGACCCAGACTACATCGATATGGATGCCTTAATCGAGGAACGTTTGGGCATGTCCATTGCGAATTTTTTCGCTGAAAAGGGAGAAGAGGCCTTTCGTCAAGTAGAGTCTGAAGTCCTAGCTGAGTTATTAGAAACAAATCAAGTTGTGTCAACTGGCGGAGGAGTTGTCATTTCTCAGAGAAATCGCGACTTGCTCAAGACCAATCCTGATAACATCTATCTAAAAGCAGATTTTGAAACTCTCTATCAGCGTATCTCGGCTGATAAGGACAACCAGCGCCCGCTTTTTCTCAACAAAAGTAAAGAAGAACTAGCCAGTATTTTCCATGAAAGACAAGCTTGGTATGAGGAAGTAGCCAGTCGGGTTCTGGATGTGACCAAGTTAAGCCCAGAGGAAATTATAGAGGAACTGAGATGAAAATTGCCTATCTAGGTCCTAAGGGATCTTTTTCGCATCATGTTGTGCAGACAGCTTTTCCTCATGAGGAATTGCAGGCTTTTGCTAATATCACAGATGTTATCAAGGCCTATGAACAGGACTTAGTGGACTATTCTGTGGTGCCAGTTGAAAATTCTATCGAGGGTAGTGTTCATGAAACCTTGGATTACCTTTTTCATCAGGCTCGCATCCAAGCAGTTGCAGAAATCGTCCAGCCTATTCACCAGCAGTTGATGGTGGTTCCAGGTCAGTCAAAAATTGAAAAGATCTTTTCTCATCCTCAGGCTCTAGCTCAAGGAAAGAGGTTCATTGATGCACACTATCCAGCTGCTAAAATAGAGGTAACCGCTAGTACTGCCTATGCAGCTCGATTTATTTCAGAACATCCAGATCAGCCATACGCAGCCATTGCACCAAGAAGTTCTGCCGAAGAATATGGCTTGGAATTGATTGCAGAGGATATTCAGGAAATGGAAGCTAATTTCACACGTTTTTGGGTGTTAGGGGCAGAGATACCGAAGATTCCTTTGAACTCACAAGCTGAAAAAATGAGTTTGACCTTGACCTTACCAGACAACCTACCTGGTGCTCTTTACAAGGCACTTTCGACCTTTGCTTGGAGGGGGATTGACTTAACAAAGATTGAAAGTCGCCCCCTTAAAACAGCCTTGGGAGAATACTTTTTCATTATCGATATAGACTATAGTGACAAAGAACTGATTCATTTTGCCAGACAAGAACTAGAAGCCATTGGAATTCAGCACAAGATACTGGGAACCTACCCGATTTTTACCATAACTGATATAGAAAAGGAGAGTCAATGAGCAAAGAAAATCCTTTAAGTCATCACGAGCAGTTACGTTATGACTATCTCTTCAAAAATATTCATTACCTCAACGACCGTGAACGGAGGGAGTTTGATTATCTGCAACAAAAAATGACAGGTCCCAAGTCTGAAGTTCACCATTTCTACCAAGAAGAAAAAGAAGAAACTTGGGGTAGAGATATTGATCTTCCGACTTATGGCAGTAGAAGTCGATCTAAGAGAAGTGAAAAGGTAGCTCCTCTGCCTAAAGTCAAAAAGAAAAAAAGAAGAATTCGCTTCAAACGAATACTGACTTGGTTCTTACTGTTGATTACATGTGTGGCTGCAGGGATGATTTTCATGTTTCTTCGAGGGTTCCAGTCAGCGACCAATCCAACAAATAAGCCAGCTGACGCCAAGGCAGCTCAGGTAGAGGTCTTTAACGGTCATGATACCAAAGACGGTGTGAATATCCTAGTCATGGGGACAGATGGCCGTATCGGCCAAAATAGTGCGGAGACCCGTACCGATACAATCATGGTACTAAATGTCAGCGGATCGGATAAGAAAATCAAGCTAGTCAGCTTTATGCGTGATAACTTAGTCTATATCGATGGGTATAGTAAGATTGTAAATGGACAGAAACAAACGGATAACAAATTAAATGTTGCCTATGAACTTGGGGAACAAGAAGGGCAAAAAGGGGCAGAAATGGTCCGCAAGGTTCTAAAAGACAACTTTGACTTGGACATCAAGTACTATGCCCTAGTTGACTTCCAGGCCTTTGCAACAGCCATTGATACTCTCTTCCCTGACGGAGTAACAATTGATGCTCAATTTTCAACATTGAATGGTCAACCTTTGACAGAAGCTACAGTTGGAGATGACCTTCATGCAACAGAGACAGAGTCGCCAACCCAAACCATCAAAGTTGGGAAGCAGCAGATGAATGGATCTACCTTGCTGAACTATGCTCGTTTTCGTGATGATGATGAAGGGGACTACGGTCGTACCAAACGTCAGCAACAAGTCATGTCAGCCGTTCTTGAGCAGATCAAAGATCCAACCAAGCTCTTTACGGGATCAGAGGCACTTGGAAAAGTTTTTGGAATGACGTCAACAAATCTACCATATAGCTTCTTGTTGACCAATGGCTTATCTGTCCTAGAAGGTGCTCAAAATGGCATCGAAAGACTCACTGTCCCCGAACTTGGTGACTGGGTAGATGCTTATGATGTCTATGGAGGGCAAGGACTTCTGGTCGATCAAAATAAATACCAAACCAAGCTCGCTCAAATGGGGATGAGATAAGAGGTGATAAATGAAAATCAAAGTTTGATTCACTAGTGAAATGGTATTCTGAGCTTTGGTTTTTCTTACTATCTGATAGATTTTTAAGTCTTTTTTATGGTATAATAAAATGATATAACTCGTTATTGGACAGAAGAGGAGAGATATGAGTGATTTGAAAGCGATTCAGGCTCGTAGTCTGGAAATGGCTGAATATTTCGTCGCATTTTGTAAAGAACATGATTTGTTATGCTACCTCTGTGGTGGAGGAGCCATTGGCGCCCTTCGTAACAAGGGCTTTATTCCTTGGGATGATGATCTAGACTTTTTCATGCCGCGTAAGGACTATGAAAAATTAGCAGAACTGTGGCCCCGTTATGCAGATGAGCGCTATTTCTTGTCAAAGAGTCACAAGGACTTTGTAGACCGTAACCTTTTTATTACCATTCGTGACAAGGAAACCACCTGTATCAAACCTTACCAGCAGGATTTGGATTTGCCACACGGTTTGGCCTTGGATGTTTTGCCTTTAGATTATTATCCGGAAAATCCAGCTGAGCGTAAGAAACAGGTTCGTTGGGCCCTGATCTATTCACTCTTTTGTGCTCAAACTGTTCCAGAAAAGCATGGTGCCATCATGAAATGGGGAAGTCGCATCTTACTCGGCCTGACTCCAAAATCTCTACGCTATCGCATTTGGAAAAAAGCTGAAAAAGAAATGACCAAGTATAGTCTGGCTGAGAGCGATGGAATCACAGAATTATGCTCGGGCCCAGGCTACATGCGAAACAAGTACCCAATCGCATCCTTTGAAGACAATCTCTTCTTGCCATTTGAAGGAACAGAGATGCCCATTCCAGTCGGTTATGATGCCTATCTCAGAACTGCTTTTGGGGACTATATGACACCACCACCAGCGGACAAGCAAGTACCGCATCATGATGCTGTCATAGCTGATATGGATAAGTCTTATACAGAATACAAGGGAGAATATGGAGCATGATGGGAGAAAAAATAAGCGTTATTGTTCCGGTCTACAATGTAGAAGCCTATCTGGAGCGATGTGTGGAGTCGATTCTTCAACAGACTTATGCCCATTTTGAGTTAATCTTAATCAACGATGGTTCTACTGATTCCAGCGGACAAATCTGTGATCACTTAGCATCTCAGTATGAGAATATTAAGGCTCATCATATCGAAAATGCTGGAGTTTCAAATGCTAGAAATATGGGAATTCAGCTAGCGACGGGTTCTTGGGTTACCTTTATTGATAGCGATGATTTCGTTACCCAGGATTACCTAGCTACTTTAGCAAGTGCAGTTGAGGGGGAAAACATAGGCTTTGTAATTGCTCCTCTGCACCATATTAAAAACGGCATTGTGACAGATTTACCTCCACATTCTGGAAAAACAGAACTCTGGTCAACAGAAGAAACCATGAAGGAACTACTGATGACCACCAGAACGTCATTTTTTCCAGTTGCAAAACTGTTTAATAGAGACCTGCTTGCGGATGAAAAGTTTAATACACATTATCATCTAGCTGAAGATGCCTTATTTTTAACTGAATTGCTACTAAAGACAAGATGCAGTAGCGTATTTATTGACAAACCTGTTTATTATTATGATCATCGTGAGGGAAGTGCAACAACATCTGTTAATCAGCATGTGTTTGATACGATAGAAGTTTATCAGCAAATAATCGCTCAAGTTTCACAAGCCTTTCCTAATTTAAAATACGAATTAATAAACAGAGAATGTTGGTCGTACATCACAGTTTACGATAAAATTATCTTTACTTCACGTGAAGAGTATCAAAAGGAGAAAGCCAATCTGAGAACTTGGATTGTTCAGCATCGACGCGAAATATGGAAGGATGCTTATTTCACTACTTTTCGCAAGGTAGCGATCCTTTCACTTGTCATTTCTCCATGGCTATATAAGAAAATTGTTGGATTAAAAAACTAATATCATGAGAAGGAGTTGAAAATGAATTTTTCAAAAATGGATGAATACTTTGAAAAATCAAAACTATGGATTGCGTATCTATTTGTTTTCATTTCGATTTTAAGTATGAGTTCACTGGTTTATAAGATAGCAAATCCCCTCTATAAGGGATTGTCAGCGATTGTAGTGCTTTATATTTGCTATACTTTATTGTTTAAGTGGAAAGAAATCACAGTAGATCGTAAATTTCTATCCTTATTTGGACTCTTAGCTGGAAGCCATCTGCTATCTGCTATTTTCAATCACTCGGGACATTTGATTGGAAATGTGATTGAAATTCTCTTCATGGTAACCTATGTTTTATTATTTACCATGTTACAATCAGGGCAACTTAAAAAATTATTTGACTGGATTGCCTATACAGTTCAAATCATTTCTTTCTCTTCCGCAATCTTTGCATTTGGTTTATTAGTAAGTAGAGTCCTTATCCTATTTAAGATTGGAGAGCAATCTTATTACTATGGTGTCATGAATGGACGTCTGTGGGGGATTGTCAATCCGAATGCTAGTGCGATATTTTCATACATTAGCATTATTTTGGCTATGTATTTGATCCATAAAGGAAGTAAGTATTCTGTTTATCTTAAACTGAACAATGTGATTCAATTAGTTTACTTCGCTACGATGCAAAGTCGAGGAGCCTTACTTTCTTTACTTCTCATGATTGGACTCTATAGTTTCTTTGCTACTAGAGGAAGTATCGTTAAACGATTCCTCACTTTTATAGTTGCTGGTTTGCTGATTACTGCAACTAATATAGGATTAAGCTATATAACTTCAATTTATATCTCATCTGAAACTGCGACTGTCTTAGATTTAAACAAAGGACAATCCTATGCTGAAACAGATTCGTCTGTCACTAAGAAGAACGGTGAGCTCCATCTGATTGAAACAACACCAAGTGGTAGAACCTATATCTGGAAAAATGCCATCAAGATGGGAAGTACGAAACCAATTTTTGGTTATGGTGTACGAAATGTTCCAGATTACTACACAGAATATTTTAGTAAATTTGAGATTCAAAACTCTCTTATCGGTGGGAACTTCCATAACATTTTTGTGACCATATTTGTCAGTTCGGGAGTTCTAGGCTTAGCATTCTTCCTTCTTATATTGGGATATGTAATCAAGCGCTTTTTAACTTATTTGATTGTTTCCAAGAAAAATACTGATAAATTGATCATGATTCTTTTCTTCGGTATCTTGCTTGGTCAATTATTTGAAAGTCAGATTATGTATTCAACTAACTTTATTAATATCATCTTCTGGCTAGCGATTGGCTATGGACTTGTAGTCTGCAAACAGGATGAAGGAATTCGGTATCAAGAAGTAACAGATGTCAGTGAAATTCAACAGATGGAACTTGGAATCATGGAGTATATTCATGATGTTTGTCAGAAAATTGGGGTTAAGTATTTCTTAGCATATGGAAGTCTAATTGGTGCTGTTCGCCATCAAGGATTTATTCCTTGGGATGATGACATGGATATCTGCATGTTACGAGAAGATTATGAAAAGTTACAAGACTACCTTATCGCTAACCCTGATGAACGTTACGAGGTCATGTCTTATAAAAATAATCTCAACTATGTCTATCCCTTCATGAAAGTGCAGGATAACCATACCTACTTGTTGGAAGAAGATGTTCGCATCGATTCAAATATGGGAATATATGTAGATATTTTTCCTGTAGATGGCTACGAGGATGACGTAGAATTTAAAAACAAGATGACGAAACTGATAAAGAAACGTCAATTGAGTTGCTACACCTTTAAAGGCATTACTAATACGAAAAGTGTACTGAATTCACTGCTACGCTATGTATCAGTTATTATTTTCTATTTCACCAATACGAACAAATACGTTGCCCAGATTGAAGAGCTTGCAAAATCCCGTAAAGTCTCAGATTATGAGCAAGTGGATTATCTTATCTACAAAGATATGAACAAACCAGTGTGGAGACGTGAATGGCTGGAACAAGCTACTACTGGAACATTTGAAGGTAAGGAATTTACCATTCCGAAAAATTATCATGAAATTTTGACCTCAGACTATGGAGACTATATGCAATTGCCACCGGTTGAACAAAGAGTATCTCATCATGATTTTAAATTGTGGAAGATTATTAAAAGGTCTAAATGACGAGATTGAAATTAAGAAACGTTTAAAAATATAGTCAAATTTAGGAGAATAAAACCTATGTCTGAAAGAACTTTAACTCTTGAAGAAATCAAACAAGTAGAATTGGATATTTTAAAGTATCTACATGAGCTTTGTGAACAACATCAAATCAAATACTTTATTGATTTTGGAACCTTACTAGGAGCTGTACGCCATAAAGGATTCATCCCTTGGGATGATGATACAGATATTTCCTTAGCGCGTGATGAATTTGAAAAACTGTATAAGGTTTTACAAAATGAAAATCATCCCTACTATAAATTGATTTCATTCAGAGAAACAAAGGGATATCCATACAGTTATATGAGAGTCTATGATGTAAGGACACGTCGAGATGCTAACCTCGTAGACCCAACGGTCGTATTGGGAACTTGCGTTGACATTTTTCCATATGATGGTGTCGTAACACAGGAAAGTGACCGTAAGAAAATGAAACTCTACAAATATTTCGTTCGCCTTTCTTCTTTGAATTTTAAAGGGATCAAGTCTGAGAATGGTGGACTTAAAAACCTCCCTCGTTATATGGGATCAGCTATTTTCCGCTTAACTTCTCCACAGCTATGGAATCAAAAATTAGAGAGTCTTGCTTTGAAATATAGTGTAGATCAAGCAATAGATCTTACTTGTACTATCTATGACCCCTATTATCCAGATGGTATAAAAAAAGAATGGCTCTATGATTTGATTGATATACCTTATGAAAACATTGTGGTCAAGGTTCCGAGAAAATACCATGAAATACTTGTCTACGAATTTGGAGAAAACTATATGACTCCACCCCCTATTGAGCAACAAGTTCCAGGAGGGGATAAAAACTACTGGATTGATTAGATTAGTAAAAGTTGCTTATTGTTTAAGATAAAGGAGTGTTCAAGGTGAAAAATAAATGGTTATTAAAATCAGTTAGATATAGTGTTCTCGCATTCTTTCTATTACTGATTCAGTTATCGCAAGGAGTAGATGCAGATACTATCTCTGCAGGTTCGGGCAATCGTATCCATTTCATAAATACTAAAGCAAAATCTGGAAGTGATGCCATCCTTCTGGAAAGTAATGGTCATTATGCTTTGATTGATATGGGAGAAGACTATGATTTCCCTGATGGGAGTGACCCACGCTATCCAAGCCGCTGGGGAATTTCCATGAGAAATAATCAAGTATTGGAAGATCGCTTGATTCGCCACCTGGATCAAATAGGTGTAAAAAAATTAGATTTTATTCTAGGAACTCATGTCCATAGTGATCATATCGGCGGAGCAGATGAGATACTTAATCGTTATCAAGTTGATAAGTTTTATCTGAAAAAATATTCAGATGATCGGATCACCTCACACTGGGGACTTTGGGATAATCTTTTTAATTATGATAATGCTTTGAGAGCGGCTCAAAAACGAGGGGTTACTCTTATTCAGAATATTACAGATGAGGATAGTCACTTTAAATTAGGTGATATGGATATCCAACTCTATAACTATAAGAATGAATATGATGCTGATGGGAATCTGAAAAGAGTTCGAGATGATAACTCCAACTCCATTGTTTCAGTGGTGACTGTGGCAGGAAAGAGAATCTATCTTGGTGGAGATTTGGATAATGCCGAGGGAGCAGAAGATAAGTTAGGTCCAGTTATCGGCAAGGTTGATATGATGAAATGGAACCACCATTATGATGCGACAATTTCAAATACGATTAATTTCCTTGAAAACTTATCACCAAAAATGGTTATTCAGACAACTGGTGGAGATATTAATGTTGCTTCAACCAGAGAATACCTTCAGAAGAAAAATATTCAGGTTCTTCATGCTGCTAGCCAAACTCAAGATGCTACCGTTTTTGATATTAGCGATAAAGGATTTGCTAATGTTTCAAATACCTTCCCTGATATCCCTGTAGTTGACGAAAAATGGTATCAAGAAGATGGTTATTGGAAATATCGTTTGACTGACGGAGAAATGGCTATCGGCTGGAGAGAGATTGGCGGAGCCACTTATTTCTTTAACGGAAAAGGACAAATGCAAGCAGGTCGCTGGCTTCATCTTAACGACGACTGGGGAGAAAATGCCAAAGGGAATGATTACTATCTGAACCAAAATGGTAAAATGCAAACTGGTGGTTGGTTCAAACTAGATGACTCTTGGTATTATATCCAATCAAATGGTGCTAGACGATTTAGCGAGCTCTCTGAAATTGGAGGGAAAAAGTATCTCTTTGCGGCAGATGGGAAGATGCTAACGGGACATCAAGTCTATAATGGCAAGAAGATGTTCTTTAGCGAAAGTGGTGCACTCCAAGCAGCAGGTAAGCCTTCAACTTGGCAAAAGATTGATTCAGATTGGTATTTCTATGATGAGGATGGGCTAAAGACTGTCGGTAAAAAGAATATCAATGGAAGCACGTACTACTTTAATCAAGAAGGTGTCATGCAAACTGGCTGGACCTTTGTTGATGGTCACTGGAATTATTTTGCAAGTTCTGGAGCTATGAAAACTGGCTGGGTCAAGGATCAGGAAACATGGTATTATCTGGATAAAGATGGCATCATGTTAACTGGAAGCCAAGATATCAATGGTGTTCGTTACTATTTGAATGTTAGTGGTGCCATGCAAACAGGCTGGGCCTTTGTTGATGGTCACTGGAACTATTTTGCAAGTTCTGGAGCTATGAAAACTGGTTGGGTCAAGGATCAGGAAACATGGTATTATTTGGATAAAGATGGCATCATGTTAACTGGAAGCCAAGATATCAATGGTGTCCGTTACTATTTGAATGCCAGTGGTGCCATGCAAACAGGCTGGGCCTTTGTTGATGGTCACTGGAACTATTTCGCAAGTTCTGGAGTTATGAAAACTGGTTGGTTGAAAGATAATGAATCATGGTATTATTTGGATCCAGAAACAGGTATCATGGCTGTAGGCTCTAAAGAAATTGACGGTAAGAACTATCTCTTCAGCTCTGCAGGTACTATGCAAGTTGGATGGCAGTGGTCAAATGATTCTTGGCATTATTACGCTACGTCTGGCGCAGTCCAAACTGGTTGGTTAAAAGATGGTGATGCCTGGTATTATCTTGAAGGTAAGGAAGGCGTTATGTTAGTTGGCCTCCATCAAGTAGATGGTAAGCAATATTACTTTAGCAGATCTGGAGCCATGCAAACTGGATGGAAATGGTTTGATAATCATTACCGTTACTTTGAATCAAATGGAGCCATGAAAACTGGTTGGATAAAAGACAAAGGCGTCTGGTATTATCTAAATCCTGAAGATGGCATCATGTTGGTTGGCCTTCATAAAGTAAATGGTGATCATTATTACTTTGATGAATCAGGAGCTATGCAAACTGGTTGGAAACAGCTTGATGGTAATTGGTACTATTTCCAAGCTGATGGTTCTTTGTTGAAGAACGCAACAACACCTGATGGTTATAAAGTAAACGAAGAAGGTATCTGGAAACAGGCTGTTGCTGCTGTAAATAGCGAGGCAGTTAAGCCAGAACAGAAACAAGAAGCTAATTCCTCTATTGTTGAACAACCTAAACAAGATTCAAACCTAGAAGCCAAGGCTTCTGGAAAGAAGGAAAAAGAATAAAGAAGAAATCCCCTACTGGCAACTAATTTATCAGTAGGGGATTTTTTAATTTCGTTTTAATTTAGCAAGTACAAGGTTCAGTGCATAGTGGAGTGTTTTGTCTTTGGCGATAAAGAGGGCCAAGAGATAATAGATACCACAAGTTGCTACGGTAGAAAGAACCATGAGAATCATATTGAAGTTTACTGTGTAGGAATTGATTTGGAAAATCATCTTGAAAATATAGAAGATTGGGATAAAACCAAGGGATATGAAGCTATAACGTGTTAAGGTTATAAAAATTTCTTTTAAACTAATCAGTTGATGTTTCTTGATAAAATGAATTTCAAGTAAAACGACGATAGTTTCTGCGATAATGGTCGTAGCGATGTAATACTCAGGTGCAAAAATATTATTGAAATACAAGATACTATTTAATAGAATATTAGCGCCACCACCGAGGAAGTAGAAGGCAGTTAAACGATTTTCATGGTCATTGATAAAGATAATCTGTTTACCAAGAATCAATTCAATAGCCCAAATGATGGTACGAAAAGCGAAGACGCTAGTTACGATACCCGCTTCAAGATACTTTTCAGAAGAATAAATAACAGTTGCGTACCGTCCCAATATCATAATCCCGATACTAGTTGGAACCATAAGGAAATAGAATAAGGATGCCGCTTGATTCACGAGATAATTATAGGACTTGTAATCCTTTTTACCGAGATAGTAGCCAAGGCGTGGAATACTGACGTTGATAGCTCCACTCAAGACACTAGCAATCAACATGACGATACTATAGGCAATTGTATAGTAGGAAATATAGTTCTCATCCGGTCCCTTGGTGATAAACATTCTATCTAGCAAGGTATAAAGCATATTAGCGTTTGCTAAGAGAAGCATAGTAAAGAGCGGTTTAGAAGCTTTAGCTAATTCGACGAAACCGATCTTAACAAAAGAAACTTCTCTCTTAATCCAAAGAAAACTGAGCAGGTAGTTTAGGATAGTGGTCGCTGTCATAACGATAGCATAAGGAACGATATCATCTGCCGTTTTAACGAAGGCGAAGATAGCGACCAGCATGGTAATTCGAATAATTAATGTTTTGTAGAGGATGAAGGCATAGTTTTCATAAGCCTCGTTCATCCATTCAATATTGAGAAATTGGAAGAGCGCTTGGGCCCCTAGGATGTAGTAGAGGACTTTCAGATTCTCAATACTGGCGTCAAAGAAGATAATGAGGAAGTAGATACCAGTGGTCAGGAGAGAGGTAAAAACTGAGATATAAAATAACTTAGAAAAGACGTAGTTGATTTTATTCTTGTCATCCTTGACCTTACTAATAGCTCGAATCCCGTAGTTGTATATCCCAAAGGCAGCTAGTGGAATAACAAAGCTAGCCCAGGTATTGGCCGTATTGAAATAACCGTAATTGGATTTACTGAGAATCCGCGTCAGATAAGGGTTGGTTATCAGTGGAAAAACGATATTGAGAATATTGACCAGCAGGCTGGCCAAGGCATTTACTTTTATATTTTTCATTGAACTTTCTTTCTTAAATCTAAAATCATATCTAGTATTATATCACATTCTCGCTTCATTCTTTTGATAAAATCGTAAAAATCTAGTATAATAGATAGACTGAAAGTATGAGGTTACTAGATATGAAGATGAAACAAATTAGTGATACAACACTAAAAATCACGATGACTTTAGATGATTTGATGGATCGGGGAATGGAGATTGCAGACTTTCTCGTTCCTCAGGAAAAAACCGAAGAGTTTTTCTATGCTATTTTAGATGAATTAGAGATGCCAGACAATTTCTTGGATAGTGGCATGTTGAGTTTTCGTGTGACGCCAAAACCTGATAAGGTCGACGTCTTTGTGACCAAGTCCAAGATTGACCAGAATCTGGATTTTGAAGATTTGGCGGATCTACCAGACATGGAAGAATTAGCTCAAATGTCGCCGGATGAATTTCTCAAAACCTTGGAAAAGAGCATTGCAGACAAGACCAAAGACGATATTGAAGCTATCCAATCTCTAGAGCAGGTCGAAGCAAAGGAAGAAGAGCAAGAGCAAACAGAAAAGGAAACTGAGAGTAAGAAAGAACCTTATATCTACTATATCTTGCGCTTTGCAAGTCTTGCTGACTTAGTTGCTTTTGCAAAGACGGTTAACTACCAGATGGAAACATCTGAACTCTATAAGATGAATGACCACTATTATTTGACAATCTTAGTTGATGTGGAAAATCATCCAAGTTCATATCCAGCCTGGCTCTTGGCTCGTATGCGTGAATTTGCAGATGATAGTGACATCAGTCGTTCAGTTTTGCAAGAGTATGGGCAAATCTTGATCAATCACGATGCAGTTCTCGGTCTTCAAAAAATTCATTCATAGTTTTTAGAAATCAATTTTTACTTATCAGAAAAGGCGAATCAGATGATTCGTTTTTTCTTTTCTAGACTGAAATAGTGATTTACTATATTAGGAATTTTCACAAAATTCTGTTATAATGGCTATATCAGAAAATTTCTAGGAGATAAACATGACAGTTAAAATTGCTTTACTTGGATTTGGTACCGTTGCAAGTGGTGTGCCATTCCTCCTAAAGGAAAATGGAGAAAAAATCGTTCAGTCAGCTCATTCAGAGATTGAAGTGGCCAAGGTATTGGTCAAGGATGAAGATGAAAAGAACCGCTTGCTTGCAGCAGGAAATGACTTTAACTTTGTAACCAATGTAGACGATATTTTATCAGACAAGGATATTACTATCGTAGTGGAATTGATGGGGCGTATCGAGCCAGCTAAGACCTTTATCACTCGTGCCTTAGAAGCTGGGAAACACGTTGTTACTGCTAACAAGGACCTTTTGGCTGTCCATGGTGCAGAATTGTTAGAAATCGCTAAAAATCATAATGTAGCACTTTACTACGAAGCAGCAGTAGCTGGTGGGATTCCAATTCTTCGCACTCTAGCAAATTCATTGGCTTCTGATAAAATCACGCGAGTTCTTGGTGTCGTTAACGGAACTTCTAACTTTATGATGACCAAAATGGTCGAAGAAGGCTGGTCTTATGATGATGCTTTGGCTGAAGCTCAAAGACTTGGATTTGCAGAAAGTGACCCAACAAATGACGTGGATGGGATTGACGCAGCTTATAAGATGGTGATTTTGAGCCAATTTGCTTTTGGCATGAAGGTTGCCTTTGACGATGTAGCCCACAAGGGAATCCGCAACATCACACCAGAAGACGTAGCTGTTGCCCAAAACCTCGGCTATGTAGTGAAATTGGTAGGTTCTATCGAGGAAACTCCTTCAGGTATTGCTGCGGAAGTAACTCCAACCTTCCTTCCTAAAGCACATCCACTTGCCAGTGTGAATGGGGTAATGAACGCTGTTTTTGTAGAATCTATTGGTATCGGTGAGTCTATGTACTACGGACCAGGTGCTGGTCAAAAACCAACTGCAACAAGTGTTGTAGCGGACATTGTCCGTATCGTTCGTCGCTTGAATGATGGCACCATTGGCAAAGACTTCAACGAATATAGCCGTGAACTTGTCTTGGCAAATCCAGAAGATGTCAAAGCCAATTATTACTTCTCAATCTTGGCACCAGACTCAAAAGGTCAGGTCTTGAAACTGGCTGAAATCTTTAATGCTCAAGATATTTCCTTCAAGCAAATCCTCCAAGATGGCAAAGAGGGTGACAAGGCACGTGTAGTGATTATTACTCATAAGATCAATAAAGCACAACTTGAGAATGTTTCAGCTGAGTTGGCCAAAGCTTCAGAATTTGACCTTTTGAATACCTTCAAGGTGTTAGGAGAATAGGATGAAGATTGTTGTACCTGCAACCAGTGCTAATATCGGGCCAGGTTTTGATTCGGTCGGTGTAGCTGTTACCAAGTATCTTCAAATTGAGGTCTGTGAAGAACGAGATGAGTGGCTGATTGAACACCAGATTGGCAAATGGATTCCCCATGACGAGCGTAATCTTTTGCTTAAGATTGCCTTGCAAATTGCGCCTGATTTGCAACCGAGACGCTTGAAAATGATCAGTGATGTTCCCCTGGCGCGTGGTTTGGGTTCTTCTAGCTCGGTTATCGTTGCTGGGATTGAACTGGCCAACCAACTGGCCAAGCTCAACTTATCTGACCATGACAAATTGCAGCTGGCGACCAAGATTGAAGGACATCCTGACAATGTGGCTCCAGCTATTTATGGTAAACTCGTTATTGCAAGTTCCGTTGAAGGGCAAGTCTCTGCTATCGTAGCAGACTTCCCAGAATGTGATTTCCTAGCCTACATTCCAAACTATGAATTGCGTACTCGAGACAGTCGTGGTGTCTTGCCTAAAAAATTGCCCTACAAGGAAGCAGTTGCAGCTAGTTCTATCGCAAATGTTGCTGTTGCAGCCTTGTTAGCAGGAGATATGGTGACAGCTGGACAAGCAATCGAGGGGGACCTCTTCCACGAGCGTTATCGTCAAAGTCTGGTCCGTGAATTTGCGACGATTAAGCAAGTAGCCAAAGAGAATGGTGCCTATGCAACCTATCTTTCTGGTGCCGGGCCAACAGTTATGGTCTTGGCTTCTCATGACAAGATGCCGGCGATTAAGGCAGAATTGCAAAAGCAGTCTTTCAAAGGCAAACTTCATGATTTGAAGGTGGATACCCAAGGTGTCCGTATCCAAGCAAAATAAAGAAATAGAAGACAGGATGGGGAAACTCTTGATTAGAGGGCTTCCTGTCCTTTTTTTGAAAAGAAGTCTAGTTAAAAACTTGATAGAGGAGAAACGAAGATGGCAGAAATTTATCTAGCAGGTGGTTGTTTTTGGGGCCTAGAGGAGTATTTTTCACGAATTTCAGGCGTATTAACAACCAGTGTCGGCTACGCTAATGGCCAAGTCGAAACGACCAATTATCAGTTGCTCAAAGAAACAGACCATGCAGAGACTGTTCAAGTGATTTATGATGAGAAAGTAGTGTCACTCAGAGAGATTTTGCTCTATTATTTCCGTGTTATTGATCCCTTATCTATCAATCAGCAAGGAAATGACCGTGGTCGCCAATATCGAACGGGAATCTATTATCAGGATGAAGCAGACTTGCCCGCTATCTATACAGTGGTGCGGGAGCAGGAGCGTATGTTGGGTCGAAAGATTGCAGTAGAAGTGGAGAAACTTCGCCACTATATTCTGGCTGAAGACTATCATCAAGACTATCTCAAGAAAAATCCTTCCGGTTACTGTCATATCGATGTGACAGATGCTGAGAAGCCATTGATTGACGCCTCAAATTATGAAAAGCCTAGTCAAGAAGTGTTAAGGGAAAGTTTGTCAGCAGAGTCTTACCGTGTCACCCAAGAAGCTGCAACAGAGGCTCCATTTAGCAATGCTTATGACCAGACCTTTGAAGAAGGGATTTATGTAGACATCACGACGGGTGAGCCACTCTTTTTTGCTAAGGATAAGTTTGCTTCAGGTTGTGGTTGGCCAAGTTTTAGTCGTCCGATTTCTAAGGAATTGATTCATTACTACAAGGACTTGAGCCATGGGATGGAGCGAATCGAGGTTCGTTCTCGGTCAGGAAATGCTCACTTGGGTCATGTTTTCACAGATGGACCTCAGGAGTTAGGTGGCCTCCGTTACTGTATCAATTCGGCATCCTTGCGCTTTGTAGCCAAGGATGAGATGGAAGAAGCAGGATATGGCTATCTATTACCTTACTTAAACAAATAAAACTGAGAGGGTGGGGCTTCCCACTTTCTTCATTTCCAGAATAAGAATAGAAGGGATTTATGAAACACTTACTATCTTACTTCAAACCCTACATTAAAGAATCAATTTTGGCACCCCTGTTCAAGCTGCTAGAAGCTGTTTTTGAACTCTTGGTTCCCATGGTGATTGCTGGGATTGTTGACCAGTCCTTGCCTCAGAGAGATCAAGGGCACCTTTGGATGCAGATTGGCCTGCTTCTTATCTTTGCAGTGATTGGCATTTTAGTGGCCTTGGTAGCCCAGTTTTACTCAGCCAAGGCAGCGGTTGGGTTTACCAAGGAACTGACAAACGACCTCTATCGTCATATTCTTTCTTTATCTAAGGACAGCAGAGACCGTTTGACAACTTCTAGCTTGGTGACTCGCTTGACTTCTGATACCTACCAGATACAGACTGGTATCAATCAATTCCTGCGCCTCTTTTTGCGAGCGCCTATTATCGTTTTTGGTGCAATCTTTATGGCCTATCGTATCTCAGCTGAGCTGACTTTTTGGTTTTTGGTCATGGTTGGTTTTTTGACAATCGTTATTGTCGGTCTCTCTCGACTGGTCAATCCTCTCTACAGTAGTCTCAGAAAGAAAACGGACCAACTGGTTCAGGAGACGCGTCAGCAATTACAAGGCATGCGAGTTATTCGTGCTTTTGGTCAGGAAAAACGAGAGTTACAAATTTTTCAAACTCTTAACCAAGTTTATGCTAGATTGCAAGAAAAGACGGGCTTCTGGTCTAGTTTGTTAACACCTCTGACCTATCTGATTGTTAATGGAACTCTCCTCGTTATCATCTGGCAGGGATATATTTCAATTCAAGGAGGTTTACTCAGTCAAGGTGCCCTCATTGCCCTTATCAACTATCTCTTGCAGATTTTGGTGGAATTGGTCAAGCTAGCTATGTTGATTAATTCTCTCAATCAGTCTTATATCTCAGCTAAACGAATCGAGGAAGTCTTTGCTGAGGCTCCAGAAGATATCCATTCGGAGTTAGAACAAAAGCAAGTTATCAGTAATCAGGTTTTACAAGTCCAAGAATTGACTTTTACCTATCCTGATGCGGCCCAGCCTTCTCTGAGAGGCATTTCCTTTGATATGACTCAAGGGCAAATCCTTGGTATCATTGGGGGAACGGGTTCTGGTAAATCAAGCTTGGTGCAAGTCTTACTTGGTCTATATCCAGCAGATAAGGGAAGCATTAACCTTTATAGAGATGGACGTAGTCCTCTTAATTTGGAGCAGTGGAGGTCTTGGATTGCCTATGTGCCTCAAAAAGTCGAGCTCTTTAAAGGAACTATTCGTTCCAACTTGACTTTGGGTTTCAATCAAGAAGTAACTGACCAAGAACTCTGGCAGGCCTTGGAGATTGCGCAAGCAAAGGATTTTGTCAGTGAAAAGGAAGGACTCTTAGACGCCATAGTTGAGGCAGGAGGACGAAATTTCTCAGGTGGACAAAAACAAAGGTTGTCTATCGCCCGAGCAGTCCTGCGCCAAGCTCCGTTTCTCATCCTAGATGATGCAACCTCGGCCCTCGACACCATTACCGAGTCCAAGCTCTTGAAATCTATTCGAGAAAATTTGCCAAACACGAGCTTAATCTTGATTTCTCAACGGACTTCGACACTTCAGATGGCTGACCAGATTCTCCTCTTGGAAAAAGGTGAGCTACTAGCTGTTGGCAAGCACGATGACTTGATGAAATCCAGCCAAGTCTATCGGGAAATCAATGCATCCCAACATGGAAAGGAGGACTAGCATGAGACGACAAACCGCAAACCAGACGCTCAAACGTT
Source organism: Streptococcus oralis SK304 (assembly GCF_000287715.1). GTDB lineage: Bacteria > Bacillota > Bacilli > Lactobacillales > Streptococcaceae > Streptococcus > Streptococcus oralis_Y. The sequence goes on from NZ_ALJN01000016.1 coordinate 196,713, forward strand.
TGGCTAAGGATTTAGCAAGCCATCCCTTCCTCCTTTTTCTAGCCTTTCTAGGAACTATTGCCCAAGTTGGCTTATCAATTTATCTACCTATCTTGATTGGGCAGGTCATTGACCAAGTCCTAGTGGCTGGTTCTTCACCAGTTTTTTGTCAGATTTTTCTCCAGATGATCTTGGTGGTAATAGGAAATACACTGGTACAATGGGCCAATCCTCTTCTTTATAATCGCCTAATCTTCTCTTATACTAAAGATTTGCGAGAGCGAATCATCCATAAGCTCCATCGTTTACCGATTGCCTTTGTAGATAGGCAAGGAAGTGGAGAGATGGTCAGTCGTGTGACCACGGACATAGAGCAGTTGGCAGCTGGCTTGACCATGATTTTTAATCAATTTTTCATTGGTGTCTTGATGATTTTGGTTAGTATTCTGGCTATGCTCCAAATTCATCTCCTCATGACCCTCTTGGTCTTGCTGTTGACGCCACTGTCCATGGTGATTTCACGCTTTATTGCCAAGAAATCTTATCATCTCTTCCAGAAGCAAACAGAGACGAGGGGGATTCAGACTCAGTTGATTGAAGAATCGCTTAGCCAGCAAACTATTATCCAGACTTTCAATGCTCAAACAGAGTTTATCCAAAGACTACACGAGGCGAATGCCAACTATGCAGGCTATTCTCAGTCAGCCATCTTTTATTCATCAACGGTCAATCCTTCGACTCGTTTTGTCAATGCACTCATTTACGCGCTTTTAGCTGGAGTAGGAGTTTATCGTATCATGATGGGTTCCACCTTGACCATCGGTCGTTTAGTGACTTTTTTGAACTATGTCCAACAGTACACCAAGCCCTTTAACGATATTTCTTCAGTTCTAGCCGAATTGCAAAGTGCTCTCGCTTGTGCAGAGCGTGTTTATGCTGTCTTAGAGAGCCCTGAGGTGGCTGAAACAGGTAAGGAAGTCTTGACCAGTGACCAAGTTAAGGGAGCTATCTCCTTTAAACATGTCTCTTTTGGTTACAATCCTGAAAAGATCTTGATTAAGGATTTATCTATTGATATTCCAGCTGGTAGCAAGGTAGCCATTGTTGGTCCGACAGGTGCCGGAAAATCAACTCTCATCAATCTTCTCATGCGTTTTTATCCTATTAACTCAGGAGATATCTTGTTAGATGGTCGTTCCATTTACGACTATACCCGAGCATCATTGAGACAACAGTTTGGGATGGTGCTACAGGAAACTTGGCTCAAGCAAGGGACCATTCATGACAATATTGCCTTTGGCAATCCTGAAGCCAGTCGGGAGCAGGTGATTGCTGCTGCAAAAGCAGCCAATGCAGACTTTTTCATCCAACAGTTGCCACAGGGATACGATACCAAGTTGGAAAATGCAGGAGAATCACTATCTGTCGGTCAAGCCCAGCTCTTGACAATCGCCCGAGTCTTTCTAGCTATTCCTAAGATTCTTATCTTAGACGAGGCGACTTCGTCTATCGATACCCGTACAGAAGTGCTGGTTCAGGATGCCTTTGCTAAACTGATGAAGGGGCGCACAAGTTTTATCATTGCTCACCGTTTGTCAACTATTCAGGATGCGGATTTGATTCTAGTCTTAGTAGATGGTGATATTGTTGAGCATGGTAACCATCATGACCTCATGGCTAGAAAGGGCAAGTATTACCAAATGCAAAAAGCTTCAGATTTTAGCTCTGAATAATCCTTTCTATTTTGAAATCTTATGGACAAAAAAAGTTGCCTTCGGGTGACTTTTTTGTTACAATAGCTAGAAAAAATCAGGGTCTTAGAAGGAGAAAACAATGAAAGCCTATCAGCATGTAAATATCGTGACTTGTGACCAAGATTTCCACGTGCATCTGGATGGTATTTTGGCTGTTAAGGATTCTCAAATCATCTATGTTGGTCAAGAGAAGCAAGAGATTTTAGATCAAGCCGAGCAGATTATAGACTATCAAGGGGCTTGGATTATGCCTGGTTTGATCAATTGCCATACCCATTCTGCTATGACAGGCTACGCGGAATCCGAGATGATAGCAATCTCCACGAATGGCTCAATGACTATATTTGGCCAGCAGAAGCAGGATTTACTCCCGACATGACTACCAAGGCGGTCAAAGAAGCTCTGACGGAGATGCTCCAGTCAGGGACAACAACCTTTAGCGATATGTATAATCCCAATGGTGTGGATATTGAGAGAATTTATCAGGCAGTCAAGGCATCTAAGATGCGTTGTTATTTCTCACCGACCCTCTTTTCTTCAGAGGCAGAAACAACTGCTGAGACCATAAACAGAACACGAACCATTATAGAGGAAATTTTAGGATATGAAAATCCAAATTTCAAGGTTATGGTAGCTCCACATTCTCCGTATAGCTGTAGTAGAGACTTGCTGGAAGCGAGCTTAGATATGGCAAAAGAGCTGGACATTCCTATCCATATCCATGTGGCGGAGACCAAGGAGGAGTCAGGAATTATCCTGAAACGATACGGCAAACGCCCCCTCGCCTTTCTCGAAGAATTGGGTTACTTAGACCATCCGTCCGTTTTTGCTCATGGGGTCGAATTAAACGAGCGAGAAATTAAGCGCTTGGCATCCTCTCAAGTGGCTATTGCCCACAACCCTATCAGCAATCTCAAGCTGGCCTCAGGAATTGCTCCAATCATCCAACTTCAAAAAGCAGGAGTGGCAGTAGGTATTGCGACAGATTCGGTTGCTTCCAACAACAACCTTGATATGTTTGAGGAAGGACGGACTGCAGCTCTTCTTCAGAAGATGAAAAGTGGAGATGCCAGTCAATTTCCCATCGAGACAGCCCTCAAAGCTCTGACGATAGAAGGTGCCAAGGTCCTTGGAATGGAAAAGCAGATAGGAAGCCTAGAAGTCGGCAAGCAGGCAGATTTTCTCGTGATTCAACCACAGAGAAAAATCCATCTTCAACCTCAGGAAAATATGCTCTCTCACCTCGTATACGCAGTCAAATCCAGTGATGTTGACGATGTCTATATTGCAGGAGAACAAGTTGTCAAGCAAGGCAAAGTTTTGACGGTAGAGATTTAAAAAAATTTCAAAAAAAGTTTGCAAAAATCTTGCATTCTTTTTTTGTCTATGCTATACTTATATACGGTTTGAAAAAACTGCCTAAGACAGTAGGGGAGCTCGACTCATAAAGATCCTACCGAGGACAAAACGTATCATGTAAAAAGAAGCGTATTGTACTTTCGTGTCTAGGTTTGGGCGCGTTTTTCTTTTGAAAAAATTCCCCAAGCAAAATAATTACGGAGGTGAACACACTAATGAGTGAAGCAATTATTGCTAAAAAAGCGGAACTAGTTGACGTAGTAGCTGAAAAAATGAAAGCTGCTGCATCTATCGTCGTTGTAGACGCTCGTGGTTTGACAGTTGATCAAGATACAGTTCTTCGTCGTGAGCTTCGTGGAAGCGAAGTTGAGTATAAAGTCATTAAAAACTCAATCTTGCGTCGTGCAGCTGAAAAAGCTGGTCTTGAAGACCTTGCATCTGTTTTTGTTGGACCATCGGCAGTAGCATTTTCTAATGAAGATGTTATCGCACCAGCGAAAATCTTGAACGACTTTGCTAAAAACGCTGAAGCACTTGAAATTAAAGGTGGTGCAATCGAAGGCGCTGTCGCATCTAAAGAAGAAATCGTTGCTCTTGCAACTCTTCCAAACCGCGAAGGACTTCTTTCTATGCTCCTTTCTGTACTTCAAGCGCCAGTGCGCAACGTTGCTCTTGCAGTCAAAGCGGTTGCAGACAACAAAGAAGACGCAGCTTAATCTTAAGCTACGCAGCGTAGCATAGCTACGAAAAAACTATTATATAATTAAAAACTTATTTGGAGGAAATAACAATGGCATTGAACATTGAAAACATTATTGCTGAAATTAAAGAAGCTTCAATCCTTGAATTGAACGACCTTGTAAAAGCTATCGAAGAAGAATTTGGTGTAACTGCAGCTGCTCCTGTAGCTGTAGCTGCAGCTGGTGCTGCTGACGCTGGTGCTGCTAAAGATTCATTTGACGTTGAATTGACAGCTGCTGGTGACAAAAAAGTTGGCGTTATCAAAGCTGTACGTGAAATCACTGGTCTTGGACTTAAAGAAGCTAAAGAACTTGTTGATGGTGCACCAGGCGTTATCAAAGAAGGCGTTCCAACTGCAGAAGCTGAAGAAATCAAAGCTAAATTGGAAGAAGCTGGAGCTTCAGTTACTCTTAAATAAGAGGCATATACCAATTAGAATTCGGAATACTATAGTATCAGCCTTTTAGAATCGTGAACACATTTTAGAAACTGATAAATTAATTTAGTTTCCTACCAAAAACCCTACCAAAAATTAATTTGGCAGGGTTTTTCTTTTTAACAAATTTATCGTGGAGAACAATTGAATATTGTTCTCCTTTTTTTATTTTCAGGAGGGAAAATGACAAAAGAATTACAATCATCACGCTATATTGTCATTTCATTTTTAGTACGTGAAATGGGTATTGATATTGTTGAAGCCATCTCTCTTATGGCTGAATTAGAAAAAAGTGGCTTGGTTCGATTGGAATCAAGTGGAGATTTAATACTCAAAGAACTTGGAGGAGCGCTATGAAACGAATCACCGCAAATCAATACCAAACTTCAGAACGGTATTACAAATTACCTAAAATTCTTTTTGAGGATGAGAAATATATGGATATGAAACTAGAAGTAAAGGTGGCTTATTCTATTTTAAAAGATCGTTTAGAATTATCTCTCAGTCGTGGTTGGATAGATGAAGAGGGCGCGGTCTATTTAGTATTTTCTAATTCTAAACTGATGAAGCTATTAGGTTGTTCGAAGTCGAAATTACTGACAATCAAAAAAATTCTTAAAGAATATGACTTAATTGATGAAGTCCAACAGTCTTCAAGTGAGAAAGGAAGACTAGCTAATAAGATTTATTTAGGGGAATTGTCTTCTACCCCAGTAGGTAATTCAAACAGGCCTAGTGTTAAAAAAAGACTAGGGCAGGTTGAAAATGAAACGGCCCCCGTCTCATATTCAGCCCCTAGTGAGACTGAAGTTAGTGAGACTAAATATAGTGAGACTGATTCTTTATTTATTGAGGATGAGGAGGATAGGAATACTCAACCTATCTTGAAAAGAAAAGTAGAAAAGGTCACAAAATATGATCGAGATTATATTTGGGGATTGGTACAAGATCAATTTAGACGAGAAGGCTTTTCTGAAACAGCCAGTGAAATTGCTATGACTGATTTTGAGAGAATCTATCAGTATGCTCTTGACAATGTTCGCTTTGTTAGACGAGCGGAAGTTTTGGCTGAATTTGTGTTTAATGGCTTGTATTCTGTTTGGAACAACCGCGTTAGAAAAGGAGGTGGTTAAAATGTCGCCAATAGAGTGGATATTAGTTATGCTCATTGTCATTTCAAGTGGAGTGACACTTTGGACATTGATAGTCGATCAGGAAGGGGGGATAAAGAAATGAAATTTATTGATTTATTTTCAGGTATTGGTGGTTTTCGACTTGGAATGGAAAGTGTTGGACACGAGTGTATTGGATTTTGTGAGATTGATAAATTTGCTAGGAAATCTTATAAGTCCATTTTTCAAACGGAAGGAGAAATTGAATTTCATGACATACGAGATGTTTCAGATGACGAATTTAAAAAACTTAGAGGGAAAGTCGATGTCATCTGTGGGGGATTCCCTTGTCAAGCATTTTCAATCGCAGGAAGACGATTGGGATTTGAAGATACTAGAGGAACTTTATTCTTTGAAATTGCTCGAGCGGCCAAACAAATCCAACCACGTTTTCTTTTTCTTGAAAATGTTAAAGGCCTACTCAATCACGATAAGGGACGGACGTTCACCACAATCCTTACCACACTTGATGAGTTGGGGTTTGATGTTGAGTGGCAGGTGCTTAACAGTAAGGATTTTGGCATTCCCCAAAACAGAGAGAGGGTGTTTATTATCGGACATTCTAGAAAGAAAGGTACCAGACTCTTATTTCCTTTCAGACGAGAAGGTCAAGCAACTAACTCTGAGACTTTGAAAGCACTAGGAAATTTGAATCCATCAAGATGTGGAATGAGTGGTGAAGTCTATTATTCAGAAGGTCTTGCGCCAACATTAGTTCGTGGAAAAGGAGAAGGATTTAAGGTTGCGATTCCTTGCATTACACCAGATAGATTAGACAAGAGACAAAATGGTAGACGCTTTAAGGAAAACCAAGAGGCGATGTTTACTTTAAATACTCAAGATCGTCATGGTATTGTAGTTGTTGGAGATTTACCAACTAGCTTTAAGGAAACTGGTCGCATCTATGGAAGTGAGGGCTTATCTCCAACACTGACTACAATGCAAGGTGGAGATAAAATCCCCAAAATACTAATTCCAGAACCAATCCAATTTCTAAAAGTACGGGAAGCAACGAAAAAAGGATATGCTCAAGCAGAGATTGGGGATTCAATCAATTTAGAAAGACCAAGTTCTCAGTATCGTCGTGGTAGAGTTGGAAAAGGTATAGCGAATACGTTAACAACTAGTGGGCAAATGGGAGTAGTAGTGGCTAGCTATGAAGGAGAAGATAAACAAGTTTACCAAGTAGCTGGTGTCTTAATTGATGGGCAATTTTACCGTTTGAGGATACGACGAATCACTCCTAAAGAGTGTTTTAGACTGCAGGGCTTTCCTGATTGGGCTTTTGAAGCTGCTAGAAAAGTCTCTAGTAATAGTCAGCTCTATAAACAAGCTGGTAATAGTGTAACCGTTCCTGTGATTGCCGCAATCGCAAAAAAATTAAAAGAAATAGAGGAAAAAGATGAAAGCATTAAATAAAGAATCAATACTAGATTGTGATGAATTAGAAACAGAATTACATGACGCAGAAATCAAACAGCTGGATGAACAAATATTTTTGATGCCCAATTATCCATGTGAGTTTGAGGTGACATTTTTAGATGATTACCATAAAAAACACAACTACCCCCTATTTTACGAATCCTATCTTCAAAACATTATGGAATTCCTTGAAAGTCAGGATATAAAGAACGGAGCTGATGCCTTTGTAGATGATCATCAAAATCTTGTTTTTGTTTTATATGGACAAGGCTATCGAGCCGAGGGAAAAGAGGGAATACTTACAACCCAAGTAACTGTAAAAGCTTATGATGAAGACAAGAAACCGATTAACTTCGCAAATTTATTAGATTCCTTAATCGTCTCAGAATATCAAATGGAACCGAATCTTTGGGAGGTCTCCCATGATTGATCTCTATCTAAGTAAAAATAGCCAAAGAAATCAACTTCTTTTAGAATTCTTCCAAAACTATGGCATCGAGGTATCTTGTCATTCAGTTTCTGAAATGACAAAGGATAAATTAATTGAGATGATGAGCTATTCTTCAGATTGTTTTGAGTTTTTATCTCCTAATTTATTACGATTTAAGAACCGTGACAATCTAAAATTAACAGATTTCATTGAAATGATATTAAAAAATCCTGAACTAACTATTAGACTTCCTCTTGCGGTTTCAAATAAGAGGGTTTATCCAAATCTGAATCTAGAGGAAGCTAGAGCTTTATTGCCAAGAGATACGAAACAATTGATTTACATGGCACAAACACATTATTTATCTAACTAAAGGAGAAGCAATATGGCTGAACGATTTTGGGAGAACTTGTCCATTATTTTGGCTGAAAGAAATATCAGCTGGATTGAGTTAACCAGAAAAATGTTTGCGGGAGAGTTTCACTATCCAAGTGAATTGAATCGTTTGTATCAAAAGATTCGTCACTATAAGATGGAACAACGAATGCCTCAAAGTCCATGGGTAGAAAGGATTGTGCAGGTATTAGATTTAGATTATGAAGATTTATTTCGGAGGTAACTATGAAAAGAATAATTCCAGTTTATATATTCCAACAAGTAAATGTCCTATTACTATCCCTATACTTACTGAAATTGCTTTGTATCGGTGAGTTAACTATACTACAGATTCTCTATGGTGGGTCGCTCATTTCTTTTTTATGGATGTATGGTCAACGTAAACAAGTGGCCAAGGTCAATATGAAAACTAGGATAAAATGGATTGGTATTGGATTAGCCAGTCTACTGATTATAAGTCTATGTTTTAGCCTAATCCATGCTCAAGGAAGCACGAATCAAGCAAACTTAATTAGCCTTCAACATCAAGTTCCTTGGTTTTCATTTTTATTGTTCTTAATCAATGCGAGTATGGTTGAAGAATTTTTGTATCGAGAAATTTTATGGAACTTGGTCAGAAAATTAGATATTCGAGTTGCTTTGACAAGTGTTTTATTTGCCTTAGTACATCATCCAGGAACCATTCTAGCTTGGTGTTTATATGTTTCATTGGGAATGTTTTTAGGGATGGTGCGCTATAAATCGGACTTATGGGGCAGTATGGGGCTGCATTTGGTGTGGAACCTACTAGTTTATAGTTTGCTGCTTGTTTAGGGAAATGAAATGCTAACGTTATGTAACAATGTTAGTCTTTTATTTCAAACTATTTGATGAATATGAATTTAGCTCGATAGAAAAATAAGAAATGTGATAAAAATTTCAACTACTCTTATCTATAATAAAGCTACCTGTTCTTTGAAAATTGAATCCACTCCGTCTTGATTAGCGTGCCTGTGTAAGTAGGGACTGAGAGTATTTCCCTGTGAAGGGCAACTGGCACAAGACGTGTGTGAGAATTTTCTAACAGACACGGAGTTTATCGTTACCAGACTTAAACGATGCGACAAACTAGATAAAGGAGTTAATCATGAAGGTAGTAAACTTGTATGATTTGAAACAAATGGGAAATAAAGGTGGTTGTACCATCCAATTGATTCATCACTTTCCCTTTGGTATGGGCTTAGGACATCTCAAAAAAGACTACATTGAGTTTAAACGTGTTGGTATCATTGATGGGAAAGCAGTAGAAGTTACTCTTCGAGAACCTTATTCGAGAGATTTACTGCAGGTTGTCAAGTCAATTAAGCAACGTCAGAAATTGATAGCTTATCGTTATAAAGAAGGAAAGCTGCTATTTGTGAAGAAGGAGGCATCAGATGTCCTCTGAACAACAGGAACGAATGGCAGTTCAATATGCTGAGCGTAGTCTTTTATTTACCGTCAAAAGTCTCTTAAAGATTCTAGAATGGTCTAGACGTCAGGCTTTAGCACAAGATTCCGCCTATAAGATAGGGGTACAGAAATTAGAAGAATTGCTACAATCTCCTTATTCGATTGATACGATTAATCTGAAAAAAGATTTTTTAGACAAACCAATTGATATAGAGAAATTTAAAGATTTTTTAGAAAAAGAAGAGATTCCTTTAGCCATCGCTTGGCAAGGGGATTCTCTGCATTTCTACACGAAAGACCGTTCGATTCTAGACAATCATTTAGACCATCTGTTAGAAAAAATGGTTAATGATCCGGAGAAATTAGCTGATTTTACCATGGATAAGTCAATAGACGATGCAATTGATGAGGCTAAATCCCAAATTACCTTTGCACAAGAAGGAGCCGTCAAACAGAAAGAGATGGTGAGATGATGTACAGTGGAAAGAAATTCCTATTATTCTCACTGTTAGGTATCTTACTAGGCTATCTTTTCCATCGTTTGACGCTTTTGTATGATTCCTATACTGGAAATAGCTTAGATAAATGGACTCATCTTCTGATGGAAGGTCAAGATGAAGTTCTTCAGTCGCCATGGAATGTTTCCTTTACTGGAAAATCAAGTGCTTTTTTTCTACTAGGATTTGTGATGATGTTGCTGGCTTATCTCTATTTAGAGACCGGTAAAAAACAATACCGAGAAGGGGTAGAATACGGGAGCGCCCGTTTTGGAACTCTAAAAGAAAAGAAGCTCTTTTACGGTAAAGAATTTTCTCATGATACGATATTAGCACAGGATGTTCGTTTGACATTATTAGATAAAAAACCACCCCAATATGATAGAAATAAGAATATTGCGGTGATCGGAGGTTCAGGAAGTGGGAAGACATTTCGCTTTGTGAAACCTAATCTGATTCAGATGAATAGTTCTAATATTGTAGTAGATCCTAAAGACCACTTGGCCGAAAAAACAGGCAAACTCTTTTTAGAAAATGGCTACCAAGTAAAGGTGTTAGATTTAGTCAATATGAAGAACTCAGATGGCTTCAATCCTTTTCGCTATATAGAGACAGAAAATGATTTGAATCGCATGCTGACGGTTTATTTCAATAACACCAAAGGCTCTGGATCTCGTAGTGATCCATTTTGGGATGAAGCTTCTATGACTTTGGTACGAGCTTTAGCCTCCTACTTGGTCGATTTCTATAACCCACCTAAAACAAGAGAACAGCTCATAGAAGAAAGTCGTTTAAGTCAAAAGGAATATCAAAACTTGTTGAAACGTCAAAAAAAAGAAGTGGAAGAGCGAAAAAAACGAGGGCGTTATCCAAGTTTTGCTGAAATCTCAAAACTCATTAAACACTTATCCAAGGGTGAAAACCAAGAAAAAAGTGTCTTAGAAATTCTATTTGAAAATTATGCTAAAAAGTATGGAACTGAAAATTTTACCATGCGAAATTGGGCAGATTTTCAAAATTATAAGGATAAGACTCTGGATTCTGTTATAGCTGTAACCACTGCTAAATTTGCCCTCTTCAATATTCAAAGTGTCATGGATTTGACCAAAAGAGATACCCTTGATATGAAGACATGGGGCCAGAAAAAATCAATGGTTTACTTAGTTATCCCAGATAACGATAGTACCTTTCGCTTTCTTTCAGCCCTCTTTTTTTCAACCGTATTTCAAACCCTAACAAGACAAGCAGATATTGATTTTAAGGGTCAATTGCCTCTTCATGTGAGAGTCTACTTAGATGAGTTCGCAAATATCGGAGAAATTCCAGATTTTGCTGAACAAACCTCAACAGTTCGTTCTCGTAATATGAGTCTCGTTCCTATTCTACAAAATATTGCCCAACTTCAAGGGCTCTATAAAGAAAAAGAAGCTTGGAAAACCATTTTGGGGAACTGTGATAGCTTAGTCTACTTAGGTGGGAATGATGAAGATACCTTTAAATTTATGAGTGGCTTACTCGGTAAACAAACCATTGATGTTCGAAATACTAGTCGTTCCTTTGGCCAGACAGGTTCAGGATCCCTTTCTCATCAAAAGATTGCTCGTGATTTAATGACACCTGATGAAGTCGGAAATATGAAACGGCATGAATGCTTGGTTCGAATTGCTAATATGCCAGTCTTTAAAAGCAAAAAATACAATTCCACTAAGCATCCAAACTGGAAGTACCTAGCCAATCAAGAAACCGATGAACGGTGGTGGAACTATCAGATCAATCCTTTAAATCAAAGACAAGAAAACCATCTTGAAGGCCTTAGAATTCGTGATTTAACTTTTGAATCTAGTTTAAAATAAAAATAGAAAAGAGGAAATAGATGATTACGCATTTTAAAGGTTTTGTTTATGGAGTAGACGCAAGTGCCATGTTTGCACAAGCTATGTCTTTGTTACAGAAGGGATTGATTGCGGTTGGTGCCTTTCTCGTTGTTGTGGGGATTGTCAATCTTGCAACCAACATTAAAGATGGTGGACCAGGTGTTCGGAATGCCATTCTGGAAATTGTCGGTGGTGTTATGGTAGGGGCTGCTGGAGCCTTTGTAACTCAAATTTCAATTTAGGAGGATAAACAATGACATGAATCTTAGTTTAGTCTCACCCTTTGTTTACCTTGCATCTGAAAAAATATCAGCTGAAAATTTATTTGAAGGATTTAATGTAGATTTACAATCTACGGTAGATCTGATTAAATCTCTATCTAGCTACAATCCAACCGTTTGGACTTATATGTCTAGTATTACTAAAAGTGTCATGCAACCTCTTGGAGTTGCGATTTTATCAGTGGTTCTTATCTTAGAATTTTCGAAGATGGCAAAGAAAATTGCTAACTCAGGAGGAGCGATGACCTTTGAAGCATTAGCGCCGATGTTGATTAGTTATATTATGGTTGCAGTTGTAATTACCAACACTACCGTCATTGTAGAAGCCATCATTGGGATTGCGAGTCATGCCATTGAACAAGTGGCCTCGATTGTGGCTCACGGTGGGGCAAAGTATGATACCATTTCTGGATTAAAAGGGTCAGGATTTATTGGCCGGATGATTGTGGGCTTTTTCGCCCTCCTCATTTGGCTAGTTCGGATAGTAAGTGCAGCCATGGTTAATCTTTTGGTATCTATTCGATTTATTCAACTATACCTTATGATCCCATTTGCCCCTCTTACGATTCCAACATTTTTAAGTGATGAATGGAAGTCTATTGGTATAGGCTATTTAAAAAATATTATGGTCTATGCAGTACAAGGGGTTCTTATTTTTCTGATTGTTTCTCTTGTTCCTTTATTTGAATCTGCTGGGAAAATAGCTGTTTCAAATGGTGCAGGAGTCTTGCAATCACTTGCGATTATGTTTGGTAGTTTGATACAAGCTATCTTACTGATTATTGCCCTCGTTGGTTCTCAACGTACGGCTCGCTCAATCTTAGGTATGTAATTAGATAAAGGCTAGGAAGTGAATGCTTCTTAGCCTTTTTAGAAAGGAAAGTCATGAATACACGTGTCTTTAAAGACATCTCAAAATACCAACACAGGGCTTGGTTAGGTTTTACCACAAGGCAAATCATATTTGTTTTACCAGCCTTTATTGTCACAATTATTGTTTTGGGCTTGAATCTCTTTTTCTGGCAATTTGGAGATTGGTTTGTTTACGGTTTTGTGTTTGCCTTTACCATCCCCCTCATGCTTTTTGGAGTCTATAAACCCAATGATTTATATTTTGAACATTATTTGAAATACCGTCTTCATTTTGAATTAACGGTTCCCCTACGCACAATTACAGGAAAGAAAGGACCTGAACATGAAAAGAAAATCAAATACATTAAAGAAACAAAAAACTTCAATGACTAATCAGAAAGAAGTAGTTAAAGGGAAAAAAGAGGAAGTGTTACCCTCTACAGCGAATACTCTTTCTTATCAAGCTCTGTATCAAAATGGTCTAATGCAGGTAAAAGAAGATTATTTCTCACAAAGCTATTTACTTGGTGATGTCAATTACCAAACTGTTGGTTTAGAAGATAAGGGCGCAATCATTGAGAAGTATTCTGATTTGATTAACTCTTTAGATGATCAAACCAACTTCCAATTGACTATCTTTAATAAAAGATTGAATTTAGAAAAGTTTAGACAAAGTGTTTTGTATGAGGAAAAAGAAGATGGGTATGATAGCTATCGTAAAGAATTGAATCGGATGATGAATCAGAATTTAGACAGTGGAGAAAATAATTTCTCATCTGTGAAACTGATTAGCTTTGGTAGAAAGGATTCTAATCCCAAACAAGCTTATCGTTCCCTGTCCCAAATAGGAGAATATTTCAAGAGTGGTTTCTCAGAAATTGATGCTCGCTTTGAATCCTTGGCTGGAGAAGAACGGGTGAACTTGTTGGCAGATATGCTAAGAGGAGAACACCATCTTCCTTTTTCTTACCGTGATTTAACGAGATCGGGTCAGACAACTCGTCACTTTATAGCTCCTAACCTCTTGGATTTTAAAAACAAGAATTACCTACAAATCAATGACCGCTTATTGCAGATTGTCTATGTCAGAGACTACGGTATGGAATTAGGAGATCAGTTTATCAGAGACCTCATGCAAGGAGATTTGGAATTGATTGTGAGCCTCCATGCTCAAAGTTCGACCAAGGCGGATGCCATGAAGAAACTACGAACGAAGAAAACCTTGATGGAATCCCAAAAGATTGGGGAACAACAAAAACTTGCTCGTACAGGTATCTATTTGGAAAAAGTAGGCCATGTATTAGAAAGCAATATCGATGAAGCTGAGGAACTCTTAAAAACAATGACCGAGACAGGAGATAAACTATTTCAAACGGTCTTCTTGATTGGGGTCTTTGGTAAGGATGAAGAAGAACTTAAACAAGCCCTAGACACTATTCAACAAGTGGCCGGCTCAAATGACCTAATGATTGATAAACTTCCATATATGCAAGAAGCAGCCTTTAATAGTTTGCTGCCATTTGGTTGTGATTTTTTAGAGGGCGTATCACGGAGTTTATTAACGTCCAATATAGCAGTGAACTCTCCTTGGACTTCAGTAGATTTACAAGACCGTAGTGGAAAATATTACGGGATCAATCAAATCTCAAGCAATATTATTACCATTGACCGCAGCTTATTAAATACACCGTCTGGTCTGATTTTAGGGACATCTGGAGCTGGTAAAGGCATGGCTACCAAGCATGAGATTATTACGACCAAAATCAAGGAATCTGGTGAAAATACTGAAATTATCATTGTTGATCCAGAAGCAGAGTACAGTGTGATTGGACGGGCTTTTGGTGGAGAAATGATTGATATTGCGCCAGATTCCCAAACCTATCTCAATGTACTTGACTTGTCTGAGGAAAATATGGATGAGGATCCTGTTAAGGTAAAATCAGAATTTCTTTTATCCTTTATTGGCAAGTTATTGGATAGAAAAATGGATGGGAGAGAAAAATCGATTATCGACCGAGTCACCAGACTCACCTATCAGTCATTTAAAGAGCCTTCTTTGGAAGAATGGGTCTTTGTCTTGAGTCAACAACCAGAAGAAGAAGCGCAGAATTTGGCGCTTGATATGGAACTATATGTCGAAGGTTCTCTTGATATTTTTTCTCATAAGACCAATATTCAGACAGGATCTAATTTCTTGATTTATAACGTTAAGAAGTTAGGAGATGAGCTGAAACAAATCGCCCTTATGGTGGTTTTTGATCAGATATGGAATCGTGTCGTACGGAATCAAAAATTAGGGAAGAAGACCTGGATTTATTTTGATGAAATGCAGCTTCTCTTATTAGATAAATATGCCAGTGATTTCTTCTTTAAATTGTGGAGTCGTGTCAGAAAATATGGAGCCAGTCCGACTGGGATAACCCAAAATGTCGAAACCTTATTGTTAGATCCAAATGGTAGACGGATTATTGCAAATAGTGAATTTATGATTCTCCTCAAGCAAGCAAAAAATGACCGAGAAGAATTGGTTCAACTCTTAGGATTGTCAAAAGAACTTGAAAAATACCTAGTCAATCCAGAAAAAGGTGCAGGACTGATAAAAGCTGGTTCCGTTGTAGTTCCCTTTAAAAATAAGATTCCTAAAGGTACTCAATTGTTTGATATCATGAGTACAGATCCTGATAAAATGGCTTCTAATTAAGGGGAAGGTAAATGAAGGATAAAAGAGAAATCATACGTGCCCGAAAGGCATTTAGAAGAAGTCTAATAGATGAGAAGAAATTCTTGAAAAAAGGAAAGAAGGAGGTGAAGAAACAGAAAAAAGATTCCGCTGTACTGGATGAAAAAAGATGGAAAAAAGAGATAAAGGAAAAGTTAGAGGAGATGAGAGAAGCTTCAAAGGCTAGAGTAAAACAAGCAAATGAAGACTACAATCATATTCTTCAAAATAGTCCTCCATCTCTTTTAAATCGCAAAGAACTAAGAGACAGACGATTGCCTCATGCTAGGAAACGATTGAAAATAGCCAAGAAGCAATATAGTGAAGCCAAGGTAGAAGCAAAAGAAGAAAGAAAAGAAGAAAGAAAAGAGAGTCGTAAAGAAAGAAAAAACAATCAAAAATTTCTTTATGGTCAGGAATCGAAACAAAAATCTAATTTTTTCTTTCAAGGGAAGAGTTTAGAAGAATTAAAAGCTAAGAAAGAAGTCAAGGCCGCAAAAGAGAATCTAAAATCTACTAAACAAGCCTATAAGTCCAAAAAAGTCAGTAGGAAAGCCAAAACTTTTCTTTATGTCCTTGGACGTGAAGGTGGAGAGTTAGCTTCAGAAAATGAAGATTTAGAAGGCTATCGCACACTTCAAGAGACCATTAGAAAAGGGAAACGCTACAGTCGGCTTTCTTATAATCTTGGGAAAGCTAGTGTCAAAACTGGACAAGTAACAGGTCGTTTTACCAAAAAAAGACTGACCAACACAAAAGAGCGATACCATCATTTTAAGGATGGAAAAGGATGGAAACTAGCGAAAGAGAATCCAAGTTCCTTTAAAAATCGGTTTCGAAAATTAAAGAAACAAGGTCTTACAAGTGTCCGAAATATCTATCAAAAACTAAAAGCAGCCTTTTCCTTCTTTACATTTGCGGCTGGAAATCCTGCAACATGGATAGTTGGAGGATTAGTCTTTCTTCTCTTACTTATGATGAGCTTCTTTTTGGGATTTTCATCTGCTAGTTTGATTCAACAAGATGAATTTGAATTAACAAAAGCTTATACCCACCTAACTTGGGAAGATGCAGAACATACTCGCACAAATGACAAAGGAATTACCTATTACACAAAAATTGATGATGTGATGGGGTATATGAACTTTAAATTCCATGACTATGAGTTACACAAACCAGTTCACTTGTTTAGTTCAGAAACTTACAAGGATTATCTATCTACTTTGTGGCATGATTTAAACGATGGGGATGATTTGAAATCCATGCAAGACCTCTATGAAACTCCTAAGTATAAACTATCGAAAGACGATCAAGAGGGAATAAAGGAACTAAAAGAAGAGGGTGTGTATGCTTCCATGCAGGAATTGGACAATCCATTTGAGGGGAAAAGCAACGAAGATAGTCTAACCATGGCTTATCGTTATGGATACTATGATTTAGACGGAAAACCTACTCTTCAGGAGTACATTCTACTAGAAGCGAAGGCTCACCAAACAATTGTCGCACCAATGGATGGTGTTGTATCTCTTGATGGTGATAATGTTATTCTCACTAATGGAAAAGGAGAGAATGAAAGTCGTTTAACCTTGTATTCCATTCATAATGGCCGTGCGATAGAGGGGACGAGAGTCTTAACTGGTGATATTATTGGTGAGACACCAGACGATACAGGTTTGAAAGTTTCCTATCAAAAGTATAAAAACAAGAAAGAAAAATTGGTGTATGTCAATCCGCAATTTTATTTTCCCAAAGTCATTCAACTTCAGACCACTATCTTACCTGCCATTGGTCAGTTTGGTGGAGATGAGTTTGAACGAGCAAAACATATTTATGATTTTTTGAAATCTCAAGGGGCAAGTCCCCAAGCCATTGCGGCTATTTTAGGAAATTGGTCTGTAGAGTCTTCTATCAATCCTAAACGAGCTGAAGGGGATTATTTATCTCCTCCAGTTGGCGCCACCGATTCCTCATGGGATGATGAAAGCTGGTTAGCGATAGGAGGGCCAGCCATTTATAGTGGTGCTTATCCTAATATCCTTCATAGAGGTTTGGGGTTAGGTCAATGGACAGATACCGCAGATGGTTCAACACGTCATACAGCTTTATTGAATTATGCACACGCCAAAAATAAGAAGTGGTATGATTTAGACCTCCAACTTGATTTTATGCTTCACGGGGATAGTCCTTACTATCAAAGTTGGTTAAAGGATTTCTTTGGAAATACGGGCAGTGCAGCCAATCTCGCCCAACTCTTCCTCACCTATTGGGAGGGAAATTCTGGTGACAAACTACTGGAAAGACAAACCAGAGCAACGGAATGGTATTACCAAATTGAAAAAGGCTTCAGCCAAACAAATGGAGGACAGGCAAAAAGTGACCCGCAATCCCTTGAAGGGGTTCGTGGGGACTTGTATGATCATTCTGTTCCTGGTGGTGGAGATGGTATGGCCTATGCCTATGGACAATGTACATGGGGGGTTGCGGCTCGTATGAACCAATTAGGCTTAAAATTAAAAGGAAGTAATGGAAAGAAGATTTCAATCATTAATACCATGGGAAATGGTCAGGACTGGGTTGCGACAGCGTCAAGTCTTGGAGGTGAAACAGGCTCTACACCAAGAGCAGGTGCTATTGTTTCTTTTGTGGGAGGTACACATGGCACACCAGCAGACTATGGTCATGTGGCTTTTGTAGAGAAGGTCTATGATGATGGTTCTTTCCTTGTGTCTGAAACTAACTATGGTGGCAACCCTAACTATACCTTTAGAAAAATTTCGCAAGCAGATAGTGCCATTAGTTTTGCCTATACTACGAAATAGAAGAGTTTACACTTGAAATTTTAACAATTTTCAGGTAGAATAAATAGTGTAGATGAGTAGTCGGCTCATGGTCAATCTGATAGTAATCTTGGACATAAGGGCCAAGCGGTGGCGGACACCAGAACGAAATCCGATAGTAATCTTGGACGTAAGGGCCAAGCGGTGGCAGACACCAGAATAAACCGACTGACTAGGTGGCTTACAGACTCTGTAAACCACCTTTTTTGTGAGGAAAATATGGCAAATTTTGAAGATTATCGTAATCCTAATTACACCGAAAAAATAAAACTTCAGCGTTTTTTTACCCAGTTACAAATTGCGGCTTCTTTTTTTAAAGAACACTTTGTTGGCAAAATCATGTATTATGAAACAGAAATTGAAAGTGTTGAACTTCATTTTTCACCTACTAATTTCATGCACCTATGTGGTGTTGATTACCGAAAAGGTGCAGGCAGTTTCTTTGACGATTGTTTAAATAAACATGTCATAATTGATGAGTTGAAAATAAAAAAAGATGGAACCACGATGCAAAAGTTACAAGTTTTAGGATCCATTGAGGAGTTATTGGGAAAGTATGTTCATCTAACTGGTTCAGGACGTTATTTGTATTTGGAGTTTGATTATGCTCTACGTACAAGAAAACAGATACTAGCATTAACATTGAAAGAGACATCTAGGAAAATTGTTCCTCAATCTTTATTAGATTTGAAGAGAAAGACAGTATTTCCAAAAGGTAAAAAAGTAATTTCAATTTACTCAAAACATTTACAAACGTCAGAACTTTTTTATTATTTAAAAGATTAGTTTACATATCTTTTGTGGCATAAAATATATTTTTATCATTTTAAGGAGAACGAGGTTTTGGCTCGTTCTCTTTTTTCGTTGTGATACTTCTTTCAAGGAATATTTGGTAGGATTGGAGTGAAAAAAGATTAACTAGGAAAGAAGGAAGTATATGGAAGCCATTTATCACCGTGATTCGGATCAAGATGGACTAACTGATGCTCAAGAATTGGCGCTAGGAACAAATCCTCTTAGCGCAGATTCTGATGGTGATGGACGTTCAGATTTAGTGGAAGTAGAAGAAGGAACAAATCCCTTAGAAAAGGATTTACAAGACATAGACCAAACAAGTATAACTGAACCGTCATCAGTATTTATGGAAATGAAACAAAAGATTTCAGATATGATGGAGAGTCACTACAAGGAATTTATACAGGCTCTGATTAGTATTGAAACAGGGATTGAAAATCAACAAGACCTAGAAGACTTATATACTTACTACATGAGAACAGATGCCGTTTCTCTTTTGTCTAGTGATTTAGAAACCAGTCCTCAAGAGGTTGAAATGGAGATAGAGTTGTAGGGGAATCATGTGATTCTCCTATTTTCGTATAGATGAAAGGAGCGAGTATGGAAATAATGCAATTATTGGCTATGTTTCGTGGAACAATTCCAAAAGATAGGGAGAAAATGGCCCTATTTCTTCGTTATCAAGCGCAACATTTTGATGAGAAATGGCAGGACTTGGTAGAGAGGTTTTTGTCTGAAGAAGGTAAGATAGAAGAGGTTCCTCATGTCTATTCTTTTGATCAAGATATTGTTTCTTTCTTAGAGGCTAGTTCTGAAAATAATGATCAAGATTTAGAAGGTTACACAAGAAGTTTTGGACAAGCGGGTCTAGGTAAATTATCTCAATTAAGTAATTGGGAGAAAAACTTGGTGCTAGAAGTCGCAACCTATAACCTTTCCTCTCGATTTTACATCCAATCTGAAAAAGAAAAACTAGAACAACTAAGTGAGCTTGTATTTCATCAGAATCAGGAAGTTAATTTAGTCAACGTCTATCGAGTTGCGAATAATCTATCTGATCGTATTAGTAGAGATATAGAGGAATTTCTTCTAATGGTTGATTCCAAAGAACTTAAAAAAGAAGTTCTTGAGATTCATTTTGAAGAAAAAGAGGGAGACATTCTAGCTTATTTGGGTTCGGAATTGATGGCTACTTTAGATACAGTTACGGAGCTTGTCCATCATGAAGAAAACTACCAACAACTTCCACTGACACAAAAGCTGAAGATTATTACTCATTTTGATGATGTAAAGGCTAGAAGTGAAAAGTATAAGCAAGTAGAGGAATCCTTATCTCCTTCAACTGATATTGAACAGGAAATGGAAGAAACTAACTCTTTTTCTAATGTTGATAAAATTGTGGAAGAAGCTTTGAGGGAATATCCAATCGGTTCACAAGTGAGTTATAAAGGCCAAGTATTTCAGTTAGTTTCGATTGAAAATGCACACTTAAATGACTTAGTTCGCCTAGAGCTATTCAATGATTCCAACCAGTTATTTGAAGAAAATCCTATTTTATACTTGAACAGTTTGGAAGAGATTGAACAAGTCTTGTCTCTTGTAGAACTTGAAAAAGAAGATTCAGAGATTGAGATTGAATCACCAAGTGAAAGCCAGGAAATAGATTTGTTTTCCTATCTGGAAGAAGATAATGAAAAGGATAAGGAAACAGAAACGCTTATTGTAGGCATAGAAGAGACGGATGTCCCTGTTCTAGATTTTGTTTTTCCAGATGATTTAGAGGACTTTTATCCTAAGACAAATCGAGAAAAAATTGAAACGAATATCGCCGCAATTGACCTTGTTAAAAGATTAGAAAAAGAGGGACGACAAGCGAATCTAGAAGAACAAGAGCTACTAGCCAAGTATGTCGGCTGGGGTGGTCTTGCCAATGAATTTTTTGATGAACTCAATCCAAAGTATGAAGCAGAACGTTTAACTCTTAAGAGTTTAGTAAGTAAATCAGAATACTCCACCATGAAACAAAGTTCTCTCACAGCCTATTATACAGACCCGATGATTATTCGCCAGATTTGGCAAAAATTAGTGGAAGACGGCTTTGATGGAGGAAGGATATTAGATCCATCTATGGGGACTGGGAACTTCTTTGCGGCTATGCCTAGAAGTATACGAGATAAATCAGAACTCTATGGGGTTGAATTAGACAGTGTGACAGGCGCAATCGCAAAACAACTACACCCCAATACCCATATTGAAGTGCGAGGATTTGAAGAAGTTCCCTATCAAAATAATAGTTTTGATTTAGTCTTAACGAATGTTCCTTTTGGAAATTTTCGCATTGCCGATAAAAACTATGATAAACCTTATATGATTCATGACTACTTTGTCAAACACTCACTTGATTTAGTAAGAGATGGAGGGCAAGTTTCGATTATTTCATCTATTGGGACAATGGATAAGCGGACAGATAATGTCTTACAAGAGATTAAAACCAATACTCATTTTTTAGGGGGAGTTCGTTTGCCGGATACGGCTTTTAAAAAGATTGCAGGTACTCGAGTGACCACAGACCTCCTCTTCTTTCAAAAGAATCAAGCAAAGAATCTTAATGAAGAGGAACTTGTTTTTAGTGGTTCTATTCCCTTTGAGGAGGATAAGCGTGTCTGGATCAATCCTTATTTTGATGGGAAATACAACACACAAGTTTTGGGTGAATATGAGGTACGTAATTTTAATGGAGGAACCCTCAATGTTAAGGGGGTATCAGAAACATTATCTGCTGACATAATGAAAGCATTAGAGAATGTGGAAGCACCTAAACAAAGTGACAATTCTTTGAAAGCACCTGTTTTTATCCAAGAAGAAGTGGATAATTCTATCCCAAGTCGTATACGTGAGGATTTAGCGCTCTATTCTTTTGGATATGAGGGAAATCAAATTTATTACCGAGATACGCATGGCATTCGGAAAAGTTCAAAAGTAGACGAAATTAGTTATTATGTAGACGAGAAGGGAGAATTTAAAGCCTGGGACAGTTCTTTGTCTGAACATAAAATAGATCGATTCGTGCAACTTCATTTGACAGATGAGGAAGCACTAGATGTATACAAGTCAGAAGAAGCGAGTAAAAGGGGGAAATATAAGGGACTGTTCAAAAAAACTGTCTTTTATGAAAGTCCCTTATCGGATAAGGATATTAGTCGCATTAAGGGCATGGTTGATTTGAGAGAGACCTATCAAGCCTTAATTGAAATTCAACGTCGTCCAGATTATAGTCGTCCAGATTTTCAGATATTACTTAGTAAACTCAATCATGACTATGACCGTTTTGTAAGTCAATTTGGATACTTGAATGCCTCAGTCAATCGGAACTTATTTGATAGTGACGATAAGTATTCCTTACTAGCTAGTTTAGAAGATGAATACATTGATTCTAAAAGTCAGAAAGTAAAATATAAAAAATCTTTAGCTTTTGAGAAAGCATTGGTTAGGCCGGAGAGGGTGATTACAAGAGTTTCAACAGCTCTAGATGCCTTAAACTCCAGTTTATCGGATGGTAGAGGGGTTGATTTAGACTATATGGTATCCATTTATCCCGAACATAGCCAAGCTACTATTTTAGATGAGTTAGGTGACCAGATTTTAATGGATCCAGAAAGCTATTTAAGAGGGGAAAGAAAATATCTTTCTAAGAACCAGTTTTTGTCAGGAGATATTCTCAACAAGATAGAAGTAGTTCAACTGTTAGTAGAGGAAAACAACCAAGAATGTGATTGGAACCATGCTTTAGATTTGTTAGAATCTGTTCGTTCTCCACGGATTCATCTGGCAGATATTGAGTTTAAAATAGGGTCACGTTGGATTCCTCAATCCGTTTATGGTAAATTTGCCTTTGAATGTTTTACCAATCGTGAATTTGGACTGTCTTCTCCAGATGTAGAACAAGTTATTGAAGTGAATCCTGTCGATGGTCAGGTTCATTTAAGGACATCATTTGCTTATCGCTATCCGAATGCAAAAGATAGTAGTCTTGGAGTTAGTGGGTCACGTTATGATACAGGAAGAAAGATCTTTGAGAATTTACTTAATTCGAACCAACCGACGATTACTATGACTGTTACGGAGGGAGAAAAGAAAAAGACTATCACAGATTTGGAAAAAACCTCTGTTTTAAGAGCAAAAGAGCAGCATTTACAAGAGCTCTTTCAAGAATTTGTCTCACGGTATCCAGAAGTCCAACAAGTCATTGAGGAAAGCTATAATCGTCTTTATAATCGAACGGTTAGTCGAGAGTATGACGGTAGCCATCTAGTCATTGATGGCTTGGCACAAAACATCAGTCTTCGTCCTCACCAAGAGAATGCCATTCAAAGAATCGTAGAAGAAAAAAGAGCCTTATTAGCTCATGAGGTAGGTTCAGGAAAGACATTGACCATGCTTGGTGCTGGATTTAAATTAAAGGAGTTAGGGATGGTTCATAAGCCTTTGTATGTAGTGCCCTCTAGTTTGTCTGCTCAATTTGGTCAAGAAATCATGAAATTTTTCCCTACTAAAAAAGTCTTTGTGACTACTAAGAAAGATTTTGTGAAGGCGAGAAGAAAACAATTTGTTTCTCGTATTATTACAGGAGATTACGATGCCATTGTCATTGGGGATTCTCAATTTGAAAAAATCCCTGTCAGTAAGGAAAGACAGATGAATTATATCGAGGATAAACTTAATGAACTACGAGAGATTAAAACACATTCTGAAAATAAGTATACCGTTAAAGAAGCAGAGCAATCAATAAGTGGTCTAGAGAAACAATTGGAAGAACTCCAACGCTTTAATCGTGATAGTTTTATTGATTTTGAGAACTTAGGAATTGATTTTCTCTTTGTGGATGAAGCACATCACTTTAAAAATATTCGCCCAATTACTGGACTTGGGAATGTAGCAGGGATTACCAATACAACGTCTAAGAAGAATGTGGATATGGAAATGAAGGTGCGACAGATTCAGGAAGAACATGATTTTAAGAATATTGTTTTTGCGACAGGAACACCCGTTTCAAATTCTATTAGTGAGTTGTACACTATGATGAACTATATTCAACCAGATATCTTAAAACGCTATCAAGTTGATTATTTTGACTCTTGGGTAGGTGCTTTTGGAGAAATTCAAAACTCTATGGAATTAGCTCCTACAGGGGATAAGTACCAACCTAAGAAACGATTTAAAAAGTTTGTCAATCTACCTGAGTTGATGAAAATCTATAAAGAAACAGCCGACATTCAAACACAAGATATGTTGGATTTACCTGTCCCAGAAGCCCATATTATCCCTATTGAGAGTGAGTTAACCGAAAACCAGAAACTCTATTTAGAAGAATTGGTTATGAGGTCAGATGCGGTCAAATGTGGAACAGTTGATCCGAGCCAGGATAACATGTTAAAGATAACAGGTGAGGCACGGAAACTAGCTATTGATATGCGTTTATTGGACTCTAGTTATAGTCTAGCAGACAATCATAAACTGCTTCAGGTAGTGGATAATGTTGAGAGAATTTATCGAGAAGGAATGGAAAATAAGGCTACTCAGATGATTTTTTCAGATATTGGCACACCTAAGAAAAAGGACAATGGCTTTGATGTTTATTCTGAGATTAAGGCATTATTAGTTGATAGAGGAATCCCTAGTAAAGAAATTGCCTTTGTACATGATGCCAATAGTGATGAAAAGAAGAATAGTTTGTCTCGAAAGGTCAATGCAGGAGAGGTGCGGATTCTCCTTGCTTCAACTGAAAAAGGAGGAACAGGTTTAAATGTTCAGAGCAAGATGAAAGCAGTTCATCACCTGGATGTACCGTGGAGACCAAGTGACATTCAGCAACGCAATGGACGGATTATCCGACAGGGAAATGAAAACAAGGAAGTGGATATTTACCACTACATTACCAAAGGTTCATTTGATAATTATCTATGGGCAACTCAGGAGAACAAACTTCGTTATATTAAGCAGATTATGACTTCTAAGGAGCCGATTCGTGCTGCGGAAGACATTGATGAACAGACCATGACAGCTTCTGATTTTAAGGCACTAGCAACAGGTAATCCTTATCTCAAATATAAGATGGAACTAGAGAATGATCTAACTCTATTAGAAAATCAAAGACGCGCCTTTCAACGCAGCAAGGATCACTATCGTCATACAATCTCTTACTGTGAAGAAAATATGCCCATTCTTGAGAAACGATTAAGCAAGTATGAAGGCGACATTCAACAGTCTGAAATGTCGAAAGACCTGGCATTTACTATGACAGTAGGTAAGCAAGCTTTTGAGCAACGAGCTGAAGCAGGGGAATCCCTACACCGTCTTATCCGTCATAATCAAGCTGACAGCAAAGAATTCCGTACCCTTGCCAGTTATCGAGGATTTGACATTAAAATGCTTAGTCTTCCAACAAATCAACCTCTTCCTGAAACTTTCTCTGTTAAGATTGTAGGAGAAAATCAGTATTCTGTCAGTTTAGATTTGTATTCTCCTTTGGGGACAATTCAAAGGCTTCAGCATACGATTGATCACATTAAAGAGGACCAAGTGAAAACTCAGAACTTATTGGATGAATTAAAGGATAAATGGACTACTGCTAAAGTAGAAATTGAGAAAAATTTTCCAAAGGAAGAGGACTATCAAACAAAAAAGGCCGAATACGATGTACTCGCGCCATTGATTGAAACAGAAACGGATTTAGATATTATTGATCAGGCCTTAAGACAATTCCACGAAAAAGGAAAAGAAAAGCAAGAACAACTTTCTTTTGAATTAGATTAAAAAAATAGATATAAATAGCGGACAAGAAAAGAAAAGCGCGGTAGAATAAAGATAGAAAGAAACGAGGTAACGATTATGATGGAAGATACCTATTATCAATTAGAAGAGGCCTTAGTACAGGGATTTCAAACACCTGAAGAATACCAAGCCTACAAGGAGTTAAAGGAACATTATGAGGAAGTGACAGGCGATTACAGCTTTTCTATACGAGAACTTACTAGTCAATTGGAAATCGCTCTTCAGAATCATCGAGGTGTGGACTTTGAAG
The DNA here is from genome assembly GCF_000287715.1 of Streptococcus oralis SK304. Classification (GTDB taxonomy): domain Bacteria; phylum Bacillota; class Bacilli; order Lactobacillales; family Streptococcaceae; genus Streptococcus; species Streptococcus oralis_Y. Next base: position 222,769 of record NZ_ALJN01000016.1, read on the forward strand.
AACATGAGAAAGAGGAGTATTTGGACTTAGTTCAAAAGCTAGAGGAATTTGATTCCTCTCTTGCCACCCATTATCGTCAATTGATTGACTAGAAAGGAGAAAGTCATGAATGATTTACTCCTTATCCCAGTAATTTTTTTAGCAGTAGGAGGAATTCTCATTCTTTTATGGAGACTCTTTCTTATTGCCAGTGGACTTTTCCTGATTGGTTTTATCAGTTTTCTTATTTTCGTGGAGGTCTATGGAATTTATTTGTTCTTTACTGAACCGACTTTATACTTTGATGATATCAGACAACATGGTTTAACTAGTTTTACGGCTGTGTACCTTTTCATCAATCTGATGTTGGTTCTAGGATTCAGTTGGCGTTTCATAAACTCCAAAACTAAGGAAAGTATGTAAACTTGTTAGATGGTTAAAAAACTTTATCTGAATCTAAATTCGGATAAGGTTTTTTATTAGCCTTGATTCTTTCATACACTTCATAGCTAAATTGGAACAATAATTTATGATAATTTTTATCCTTACTATTATTACTTGTATTTATGGCTTGTTTATGTCGTTCAATATGAGAAAGAGCTCTTCTCAAATTTTCTTCTTTTAAATTATTCATAGTTACATTATAAGATAAAGACATCTAGTTTTGATATTTTTCTCTGAACTGTACGATTTTGCGCCTGAAATGTAGGAATTACCTTTCGTTGTGATGTGATAAAACTTACAAGTTCTTTTTGTTATTCTTGACCTAGTTTTTATAGAAAGAAGGTCTAAGATGTTAAATAAAGTCAAAACTAAAGCCTTAATTAGTGTTGGAGCAGTGGCTGCAACTAGCTTTATTCTCATGATGGGATATACTGCTGGTCAACACTCGACTGCTAAACAAAGTCGTAAAGAGATTGAATTAGCTGCAGCTAAACTTGTAGAGGACAAACAAGCAGAAGATAAAGCAAGTATTTTGTCATCAGATACTGTAAAAGAATTTTTGACGCAGTACTATACGAAAGAAAAGCTCGGAGAAAATAATACACGTATTCAACCTTATATGACTGAATCGGCTTATTCTCAAGAATTGTCAAGTCAAAATGATGCCATGAACCAAGTTTATAAGGACTATATTTTGGATTATCATTTTGAAAAAGCAGATATCTTTGTCAATCAGACTACGAATCAAGCCATTGCCATGGTCTCTTATAATGTAACCTATGTATCTGATTTAAAGAATGCCAACCAATCAAAGACCAATCAGACAGAAACCAGAACGGTTAAGTTGTCTTATTCGAAACTACCAGGTAAGTTATTGGTTAATCAAGTACAGGTTTGGAAATCTGGGTTAGATGATTTAGATAAGGCCACTCCCAAAACTTTAGAAGAATCATCATCTGTCCCCTCACTGCCAAATACTACGACAAAATGATGATATTGCATGGAAATAGAAGAATGTAAGCAAATCTCAATTCTTGATGTAGCCAATCGTTTAGGTATATCCTTTAAACAAGTTTCAAACAGTGTCTATGAACATCCTGAACACGATTCATTCCGGATTTTTTCAACTACCAATACTTTTAAATGGTTTTCAAGAGATATTCAAGGTGATGTTATTGATTTTGTTCGCCTAGTTAAAGGAATTTCTTTTAGAGAAGCTCTATCTTTTCTTTCTGAAGAACCTTTTCAAAAAGGCATTGTTCAAGAAAAAAGAGAGAGACCATTTTATTATCCTTTAAAGTCAATAGAAGATTCTGACTGTCGTTTGACCAGATATTACTTAACAGAATGTAGAGGAATCTCAGAAGAAATCGTACAAAAGATGATTCAACAAGGTCTGATTACACAAGCCAGTTGGAAAACAAATGAAACAGTTGAACCTGTTATTGTTTTTAAAAGTTTTGATCATCGTCACAAACTGCAGGCGGCAAGCCTACAAGGGATTTATAAGAATCACTCTCTTCCTAGAGAGAGGCTGAAAACGATTCTAAAAGGAAGCCATGGACATATTGGAATATCCTTTGATATTGGTAAACCAAATAGACTGGTCTTTTGTGAATCGTTCGTAGACTTGATGAGCTATTACGAGCTTCATCAACAAAGTCTATCTGATGTTCGTTTGGTATCTATGGAAGGATTAAAAAGGTCTATTGTTGCTTATCAAACTTTACGACTGATAGCTGAAGAAAATCAGAAGTTGGAATTTTTGGATACAGTAATACCTTCAAAGTTATTGCCTTTAATCAATACAATTCGTGATACCACCAGCTATTTTGATAATCATCCTGATTTATTGACACTTGCGGTAGATTGTGATGATGCAGGTAAAGAATTTTCTGATAAGTTATCTCAATCAGGATTTCCTGTTTTACTGGATTTGCCTGATAATGAATCTGGGAAAGAAAAACGAGACTGGAATGATGTCCTTAGAGAAAACAAATCAGATTTACAATTGATGCTTGAGTCTGCAAAAGAGACATTTGGGAATCAGCCAGTAAGACAAACCTCTCAATGTTTAGAATTGTGATAACAAAATCAAGATGTTTTAGCTAATATTAAAATGAAGGAGGATCGTATATGACCATAATCGAACGCTTAGAAGAAAAGGTCACTAGGCAAGAAAGTAAGGTAGCAAGAGAGACAGAAAAACTAGCTGCTTACAAAGAACAACTGGAGACAGCGATGTTTGCGACGTTCAAAAGGCGTCAAAGCATCAGTCACATGAGTTTTGAAGAAGCTCTTGACCATGCCTTTGGTAAAGAAAGACAATTCGATGATTCTGAATCTAGAAAGGATGAAATGAGTGAATGACAAAAGATTGGAATTTTAATCAACCATTAGAAAGTAAATCAGAAAATCAAGAAGATCCAGATAAAATTGCGGCCTTATTTGGAAATCATCAAGGAGGTAATGATGTAAATTATGAAGCAGCTTTTCAAAAGCGCAAACAAGCACCTGTAACGGAATCAAATCCTAGTTCTAAACCCAAAGTTACAGAGGTTAGAACAGGAAAAGAGACAGATATCACTACAAGTTATCAGCAACATCTTAAAAGACTTATTGCGGATAACAATAGTGATATTCAAAGCAGTCAAAAGAAAATTGAAGAGCTACATACTTTGATTGACACTAAGAATAAAGACAATAAGAAATTGCAGTCCATTTATGATGCGATTTCCGAATTACACTAAGCAGTCCTGATAGGCTGCTTTTTTTGAGAGGTTATAGATGTTTACAACATTTTTTAAGAAAAATCACGACAATAGTGATGTATTTAAGAAGCTAATTCATAGACTATCTGATATGTCTGTCCAAGATCTTGAAAAAATAGACCGACTGCTAGATATCATTTTCACTCCAGATCAAGAATCAGAACAAGTAAAAACAGAATCAATTTATAGGGAAGAAACATTGGACGACACATTAAAGGAAGCTAAGAATCAACTTCATAAGGAACAATTGGAGAAGAATTTAGAGAGATTTAGAAAAAACAATAAATAATGCACCAAAAATGGTGCATTTACTTTTTCTAAATGTTATAATGGTGTTATCAAATGAAAGGAGTTTGCCATGATTGGAAAGAACATAAAATCCTTACGTAAAACACATGACTTAACACAACTCGAATTTGCACGGATTGTAGGTATTTCACGAAATAGTCTGAGTCGTTATGAAAATGGAACGAGTTCAGTCTCTACCGAATTAATAGACATCATTTGTCAGAAGTTTAATGTATCTTATGTCGATATTGTAGGAGAAGATAAAATGCTCAATCCTGTTGAAGATTATGAATTGACTTTAAAAATTGAAATTGTGAAAGAAAGAGGTGCTAATCTATTATCTCGACTCTATCGTTATCAAGATAGTCAGGGAATTAGTATTGATGATGAATCTAATCCTTGGATTTTAATGAGTGATGATCTATCTGACTTGATTCATACGAATATCTATTTAGTAGAAAATTTTGATGAAATTGAGAGGTATAGCGGCTATTTGGATGGAATTGAACGTATGTTAGAGATGTCTGAAAAACGGATGGTAGCCTAATGGAAATCCAAGATTATACTGATAGTGAATTCAAACATGCTCTAGCACGGAATCTTCGTTCACTGATAAGAGGAAAAAAGTCCAGTAAGCAACCTATAGCAATTTTGCTTGGAGGGCAAAGTGGTGCTGGTAAGACTACAATTCATCGTATTAAACAGAAAGAATTTCAAGGAAATATTGTTATCATAGATGGTGATAGTTTTCGTTCTCAGCATCCACACTATTCAGGACTGCAGCAAGAATATGGCAAAGATAGTGTAGAATACACCAAAGATTTTGCAGGTAAAATGGTAGAGTCTTTAGTAACAGAATTGAGTCATTTGGGATACAATCTTTTGATAGAGGGAACTTTACGAACGATTGATGTTCCAAAGAAAACAGCACAACTCTTGAAAAGTAGGGGATATGAAGTACAATTAGCCTTGATTGCGACAAAGCCTAAGCTGTCCTATCTGAGCACCCTTATCCGATATGAAGAACTATACGCTATCAATCCAAATCAAGCACGCGCAACTCCAAAAGAACATCATGATTTCATTGTAAATCATCTAGTTGATAATACACGGCAATTGGAAGAACTAGCTATCTTTGAAAGAATTCAAATTTACCAACGAGATAGAAGTTGTGTATATGATTCAAAAGAAAATACAACTTCAGCAGCAACCGTTCTTCATGATTTACTATTTGGAGAATGGAATCAAGTGGAGAAAGAGATGCTTAAATCTGGAGAAGAAAGATTGAAAGATTTAACTAATTGAAATGGTTTGTAGAGTTAGATTTTTAAAATAAAGTCTATTGGATCGTTAATTAAAAAATAACGATTCTTTTTTATATTCTCTATTTTCTTCTTCATATTTTTTCAAAAGTTTTAGCATTCTTCAGTGATGATTTCCTAACAATAAAAGTACGAATTTAGCGCAGTTTATGATTATTTTAAATCTTGAGGGTTATTAAACTCTTGATTTTTTCAACAAGCTATGGTATCCTTTTGTTAGTTAATAAACTTACAAAAGGAGAATAAATGTTTTCACCTACTAAATTAAAAAGAAAAAGAGAAAGTCAAGGATTATCTCAATCTCAACTTGCATCCAGTTTGGGAATTAGTAGAGCCTCATACTTTAATTGGGAATCAGGTAAAACAAAGCCTAATCAAAACAATTTAAGCAAATTGAGTGAGATTTTGAATGTAGATCTTCGATATTTTGAATCAGAGTATGAAATAGTTGAAATCTATCTCAAACTAACGGAAAGGAATCAAGAAGCAACACTTCATTATGCTACAGAATTGTTGAACAAACAGAATGCAAAGGTTGTAGACATTCCTCAGCGTTTTGCCTATAAGGTCTACGAAAAATTATCAGCTGGTACAGGAACAGCTTATTTTGATGATGGTAATTACGATACAGTTTACTTCGATCATCAATTTGATTATGATTTTGCATCGTGGGTGTTTGGTAATTCAATGGAACCGACATATGAAAATGGTTCGGTAGCCCTTATTAAGCAAACGGGATTTGATTATGACGGGGCTATCTATGCGATAGATTGGGATGGTCAAACCTATATTAAGAAAGTGTATCGTGAAGGAAATGGGCTTCGATTAGTTTCACTCAATCGGAACTATTCAGATAAGTTTGCGCCTTATGATGAGAATCCTCGTATCATAGGGAAAATCGTTGGAAACTTTATGCCTTTAGAGGATTGAGTATGACTTGGTTTGATTATAGTCTCGAACCAAAGAGTGACGTTGCATTTATTGATATGAAATCTTTTTACGCAAGTGTAGAGTGTGTCGATAGAGGCTTACATCCACTTAAGACTTCGCTTTGTGTTATGAGTCGTGCAGATAATTCTGCCGGGTTAATCCTTGCTTCCTCTCCTATGTTTAAAAAGGTCTTTGGAAAATCAAACGTTGGACGTTCCTATGATTTACCATTTGATGTAAAAACTAGGAAGTTCTCTTACTATAACGCTAAGAAGCAAGGTTTACCGACAACGATAGATTATGTGCGTTTTATTGAGGAATGGGCAAAATCAACTGTGATTGTTCCTCCGAGAATGGATACTTATATAGCAGTCAATATGGAAATTCAAAAAATCTTTCAAGATTTTGCGGCACCAGACGATATTTATCCTTATTCAATTGATGAAGGATTTATTGATTTAACAAGTTCATTAAATTATTTTGTGCCAGATAAAAGTATTAGTCGGAAAGATAAATTAGATATTATCTCGGCTGCTATTCAAAAAAAGATTTGGAGAAAAACAGGAATCTATTCAACGGTAGGTATGTCTAACGCCAATCCCTTATTAGCTAAGTTGGCACTTGATAATGAAGCTAAAAAGACTCCGACAATGAGAGCTAATTGGTCCTATGAGGATATAGAAAAGAAAGTATGGGCTATTCCTAAAATGACAGATTTCTGGGGAATTGGAAATAGAATGGAGAAGAGATTACATAATCTAAGTATCTTTTCGATTAAAGAATTGGCACAGGCTAATCCTGACTTGATTAAAAAAGAGCTTGGGATTATGGGACTAGAGTTGTGGTTTCACGCTAATGGTATTGATGAAAGCAATGTTCATAAACCTTATAAGCCGAAGTCAAAAGGGATAGGGAACTCTCAAGTTTTACCTAGAGATTATGTCAAACAAAGAGATATTGAAATTATACTTCGTGAAATGGCAGAACAAGTTGCAGTTAGATTGAGAAGAGCTGGTAAAAAAGCGACTGTGGTTTCTATACACTTAGGATATTCTAAAGTAGAACAGAAACGATCTATTCATACTCAAATGAAGATTGAACCGACCAATCAAACAGCATTACTGACAAATTACGTTTTAAAGTTATTTAAAACTAAATATACTTCAGGAGCTATTAGGAATGTTGCGGTTAACTATTCTGGTTTAGTAGATGAATCCTTTGGATTGATTTCATTATTTGATGATATTGAGAAAATAGAAAAAGAAGAAAGGCTCCAGTCCGCAATTGATGCTATTCGAACAGAATTTGGTTTTACTTCACTATTGAAAGGAAATGCCCTGGATCAGGCTTCTAGAACAATTGCAAGAAGTAAACTCATTGGTGGTCATTCAGCTGGAGGATTAGATGGGCTAAAATGATGAATCGTTCTTATTTGCCGTTTTTATCTGCAAGAGAGTATCAAGATCGTGGGATGGCTAAGTGGATGGGATTCTTTTTGTCAGAACATTCAAGTTCTCTTTGGGAAGAAAAAAATAAAGAAGATGTCTCAATTACTTTATCAATGGAAGTGAAAGTTTTACTTGTTCGTCAACTTTATACGAATACATTCCCTGCAACGTTTATTTTTAAGCACTCAAATAGAAGAAAAGTAGTATCGGGTATTGTTAAAGAAATTGGGAAAGAGTTTATATCTATAAAATCAGACATTGGATTTCTTCGATTAGAATGGTTAGATATACTTGATATCCAGATAGAAGGTGAGGAATTACATGAATCGTAAAGAATTATATGACGATAAATTGCAGCTAGATTATTTTTCTGATTCTTATTTACGATTTGAGTCAGATTTTTACAAGTATTCTGCTTTAGATATACCATTAACATTTATTACCGATGATATTTTACGCACAATGGCTATGTCTCAAAAACATTATTTTAAACTTGACAAAAGTAAATCTTTAGACGGTCGGGACCATTACTTTGTTTTTTCTATCAAGATGAATAAAGATAGTAGTGGGATTAGGCAGTATGAATATCAGAGACATTGCTTTAGTTTATGAAAATTATTGAACAATTGAAAACAAAAATCAATAGATAAAATTAAAGATTAATAAAATAATTTTAATTGTGAAACAAGAAATATAGTAGTTGAATAAATAAATTAAAAAACATCACGACTGTTTTAATACTATAATTAAAAACTATCTCATTCTAATATTGATAACATCCAAAAAAATAATAGGAGGTGATGAATTAACTATTTCGTTTGACATGATTATAAAGGAAAAATTAGGACTCTAAGTAATTCTATAACAATACTGGAGGCTGGGTAAAACTCAATTTGAGGAGAAAATGAAGTAAATCTTTCCACAAGAATGCATATTATTAAGGTTTTAGATACCTGATAATATGCGTTTTTTTATTTTAAAGACTTTTTACCAAGCGTTCTTTTTTACGTGACTATTAGTCCGTCTCGCTCCGCTAGGTGTGAGACGGACTAATAGTCACATAGTGAAAGCCAGCGTCTTTAGACGCTAGCTAGTAATCTGAACTTATAGCCCTAGCACAGATCACCCGTTTGACGGATGGTCATGATTTTAAATTATAATTAAAAGATTACGACTTTTATTAAATAGAATTTAGTGATATTTTAGAAGATTTTTTCGAAACAATGAAACTATTATCTCAAACTAGAAATATTGGAAGAAGTTAAAAAAATTTTTTGTATATATTGATTAGATATAAAAATTTAAATATGATTGCGTTTTCAAAAATGTTGTATTTTATTGTGTTATTTCTTGACAATTCAAATTAGAAAATATATGATAAAGATAATGACAGCGGTGTCATTTTCTCTATTTTAAGAAAAGTAATAATAAATTGTAAATTAATAAAAATATTGGAGGTCCTTATGAAACACATTTTTCATAATGAAGTATTTAGCATTCGTAAATTGAAAGTTGGAACATGCTCAGTTTTATTGGCTATTTCAATTTTGGGAAGCCAAAGTATTTTAGCTGATGAAGTTGGTACTACTACATCACAGATTGATACAAAAGAGATTTCTAATGTAACTACCAATGATTTAGGTTACTCTCAAAATATTTCTAATAATGATTCTATTGGAAGTATCGATACTAATTCATCTACTAATAATTTAGATAGTTTGTCAGGTGTTAATCGTGATAACTCTAATAATACTATTCATTCTGATTCACAAGATAATAAAACTGTTGAATCTATAGAAAAATCTAATAATGAAAGTAAGAATAGTAAAGAAGATATTGTAAATGATAGCACTATAAAAAAAGATTTTGAAAAAATTGCTTTAAATGTAAAAGATTATGGTGCAGTAGGCGATGGGGTTAATGATGACCGACAAGCAATTCAGGATACAATAGATGCAGCTGCTAAAGGATTAGGTGGAGGGAAAGTATATTTTCCTGAGGGGACTTATTTAGTTAAAGAGATTGTCTTTTTGAGAAGTCATACACACCTAGAAGTACATGAAAAAGCTACCATATTAAATGGTATCAATATCAAAAATCATCCTTCTATTGTATTCATGACAGGTTTATTCACTGACGATGGAGATCAAGTTGAGTGGGAACCAACTGAAGATATCAGTTACTCTGGTGGAACAATTGATATGAACGGAGCTTTGAATGAAGAGAGGACAAAAGCTAAGAATCTCCCTTTGATTAATTCTTCAGGAGCCTTTGCTATAGGAAATTCAAAAAACGTAACAATAAGTAATGTTACCTTTAAAGATAGCTATCAGGGGCATGCCATTCAAATTGCAGGTTCAAAAAATGTACTAGTAGATAACTCTCGTTTTTTGGGACAAGCTCTTCCTAAGACTATGAAGGATGGTCAGATCATCAGTAAGGAGTCTATTCAAATAGAGCCATTAACCAGAAAAGGCTTTCCATATGCATTAAATGATAATGGTCAAAAATCTGAAAATGTAACGATTCAAAATTCTTATTTTGGTAAAAGTGAAAAATCAGGTGAATTAGTAACTGCAATTGGGACACATTATCAAACTGCAACAACTGAAAATCCTTCAAATATTAAAATTCTAAATAATCATTTTGATAATATGATGTATGCGGGTGTTCGCTTTACAGGATTTACTGATATTTTAATAAAAGGAAATAGGTTTGATAAGAAAACTAAAGAGGAAAGTGAACACTATCGTGAAAATGGTGCTGCTTTAGTTAATGCTTATAGTTATAAAAATGTTAAAGACGTATTAGATCTGAATAAACATGTGACTATTACTGAAAATGTATTTAATATTGCTGACGCTAAAACAAAAGCAATACGAGTTGCAAAAGATAGTGCAGATTATCTTGGAAAAGTGTCTGATATTACTGTAACAAAGAATATCATTCATAATAATTCGCAAAATGCTGAACAGCCAAATATTGAATTATTAAGAGTCAGTGACAATTTGGTAGTGTCTGATAATATCATTTCCGGAGGTAAAGACGGAATTGTAATTGAAGAATCCGCTGGAACTATCACTGTCTTAAATAATCAACTTTCCAATTTAACAGGAAATCACGTTTCTTTACTTAAAACAGATTTTAAAGGGACTAGTTCAGACACAAATAATAATGTTGGTGATTTTAATATTATAACTGAGAATGAAAGTTATAAAATCTTTTCTCAAAATTCAGATAACCACTCAGACAACCACTCAGACAACCACTCAGATAATCATGTGGAGGAATTAAAACCTGTAGTTGAAAACAAAAATAATTTAGCTAATAATTACTCAGCAAATAGTGTAGATGATAAAATTGAAAAATCAAATCATGATTCAGATAATGTAGTAACAGTAGAAATTTCACAAAAACAAGATGATGTAACCAATATTAGTGAAGTAGTGAAGGTAAAAGATAATCAACATGCATTACCAAAAACTGGATTAAATAAAATGGCTGAGATGGTTATAACTGTATTTGGAATTTGCCTTCTATTTGGACAATGGAGTTTAAAACGTCGTTATGAAGATAGATAGAATTTGCTCAATACAAGGTAGCGCTAAAGAGAACGAAGATAGCGTAGATTACAAAAACCAATATTTCTGGATTATAGATGGAGCAACAGATTTATTTAATGCAAAAGACTCTATAGGTTATTCAGTTTCAGAAGTATCTCATCTTATTTCTGAGTGTCTCAAGCAGTATTGTAAAGATTCTTTATCATTGAAGAAAATTTTCGAGCTTGCTTTAGATGACGTTAGAAAAAGAATTAAGATAGATAAGTGTGAGTTTGATGATTATTCCCAGTTGCCAACATTTGCCTTTATTTTTGCAAAATTATCCGGTTTAAAATTAGAATACATAATGGTTGGCGATTGTGTTATGATAGTCAACAATCAAGTGATTACAGATCATAGAGTAGATTGTCTTTTTGAGCAAGGAAAATTTGCAATCAAATCTAATCATGAAGTTGATAAAAAGACAATATTACAAAATATTAGGAAGCTAGCTAATAAACCAGAAGGATATTGGATAGGTTCACTAGACAAAAGTAGTATAAATCATGTTTTAAATGGTAGTTTGGAAGTAACTAGTAATCATATTGTTTTAATGACTGATGGTTTTTACGACTTTTATACTCAAAATTCAGGCTACTCTTTTGAAGAATTGATTGAAATAAGAAAAAAATCTAGAAATATTGATCCTATTTATGGAAAAAAAGATGATGCAAGTATTTTGATTATTGAGGTTAGATAATGTTGAGAAGCAATTTTGACAATGAAATCATTGAATTGTCAAACAATCTAGAAGATATATGGGACTCTATAATAAAAAAGTATGAAATAATATTTGACACTCTAACCGAAGTTCAAAAACAAAGTATTGTAGATAATGATTTAGTTATCAATGAAGCAGTTGTTGAAATAGATATGAAAGGAATCGAACTAATCTGTTTACAACATCCTGTCTCTAGTGATTTGAGAAAAATTATTACTATAGTAAAGCTATCAACAGATATTGAACGTATCGGAGACCGAATCGTTGAAATAGTTATAGTTTTAAAAAATGTTCATGCAATGCATGAATGGGGGGCGTTGTTTTATGAAATGCTGAAAATACATTTTGAACTAGGCGAGTACTTAAAGAAAGCTTTATTATGGTTTAAGAAGAGAAATTATGAGTTTGACGTATATGACTATAATAAAAAATATCATTTAATATCTAATTTATGTCAAAAACTAGGAGATAAAGCAGTAGAGAATTTTCTTATTGAACCCAAAAATGTTGATGAAGTTATTGTATTTTTAGAAGTTGTTAATATTCTTGATAAGATATCCCATACAACACAATCTATTTATGAATGGTTAGATTATCAGGAAAGAGGAGTATTATAGATAAAGAGGAGTAAATATGCAGACAATAGTAGATAATTTTGTTAATAGAGTTATTGAATATGGAATTTATAAACCGATGGACCAGATATATATAAAAAATAGAGTTTTGGCCTTAATCGGGGAAGAAGGAACTGATAAGATTTCAAATGATAGTGATCTTAAAAAATTAAAAGACGATTTAGTAGAAATAGCTTTAAAGAATGGTAAAATTGCTGATTTAGCTGAGGCGAAGGAATGTTTAGGTGCAGAGCTGATGAATTTCATCGTTCCATTACCAAGTCGCCTTAATGATATTTTTTGGAGTTCATATGATGTTTCGCCACAGGAAGCAGTTGAAGAGTTCTATCAGCTAAGTAAAGATAGCGACTATATTAAATTGTCAGCTATCTCTAAAAATATAGCTTTTCATACTGAAACTAATTATGGTTCACTTGAAATTACAATCAATTTATCAAAACCGGAAAAAGATCCGAAAACAATCGCGGCAGAGAAATTAGTAAAGTCATCTAATTATCCAAAATGTTTACTTTGTATGGAAAATGAAGGTTATCAGGGGAGAATAAATTATCCAGCACGTGCTAATCATAGAATTATTCGATTGGAACTGGGAGACGAAGTATGGGGATTCCAGTATTCTCCATACTCATATTTTAATGAGCATGCGATATTCTTGAATAGTCAACATGTACCTATGGCTATTACGTCCAAAACATTTGAACAATTATTGGAGATTGTTGATATTTTACCAGGGTATTTTGCTGGTTCAAATTCTGATCTTCCTATCTCAGGAGGTTCTATTCTTAGTCATAATCACTACCAGGGAGGAAAATATATTTTCCCAATGGAAAAAGCAAAATTTGAGAGAGAATTTCTTTTTAAAGACTTTGAGGATGTTAAAGCTGGGATTATAAAATGGCCGATGTCAGTGATTAGGCTACAAGGTGAAAATAAAAATCGTTTGGTAGAATTAGCCACTAAAATCCTAGATATCTGGAGAGAATATTCAGATTTAGACGTAGACATCATTGCTAAGACTGAAGATATTCCACACCATACGGTGACTCCTATTGCTCGTAAAGTAAACGGGAGATATGAATTGGATATTGTTTTGAGAGATAATCATACTACTGAACAATACCCAGATGGTGTTTACCATCCTCATCAAGATGTACAACATATTAAAAAGGAAAACATCGGGTTAATTGAGGTGATGGGACTTGCGATTTTACCACCTCGTTTGAAAACAGAGTTAGAAGAAGTTGAGAAATATCTTTTAGGAAAAGATAACGCAATTGCTGATTATCATTTAGAATGGGCCGTTCAATTGAAAGAAAAATATCCTGTCCTTAAAGAGGAGGAGGTTCATAGCGTAGTTCAACATGAAGTAGGGCAAGTATTTGCGAGAGTTCTCGAAGATGCAGGTGTTTATAAGAATACTCAAACCGGACATGAAGCATTTATGAGATTTGTTAAATCGGTTGGAATTAATTAGGAGGAAATAAAAATGGCAATATTGGTAACAGGCGGAGCTGGTTATATTGGTAGCCATACCGTAGTAGAATTACTAAATTTAGGAAAGGAAGTCGTTATTGTCGACAACCTTTCAAACTCAAGCATTTTAGTATTAGATCGTATTGAAGCAATTACAGGGCAACGTCCTACGTTTTACGAATTAGATGTTTGTGATAAACAAGGATTGAGAAAAGTTTTTGAACAAGAATCTATTGAGGCTGCAATTCATTTTGCAGGATACAAAGCTGTCGGCGAATCCGTGCAAAAGCCTGTGATGTACTACGAAAATAATATTATGAGTACATTATCTCTTGTTGAAGTGATGTCAGAGTTTAATGTTAAAAAGATTGTATTTTCATCGAGTGCGACTGTATACGGCGTTCACAATCAGTCTCCTCTTATTGAGACGATGCCAACAAGTGCAACGAATCCGTATGGGTACACAAAAGTGATGCTTGAACAAATTTTAAAAGATGTTCATGTAGCAGATTTAGAGTGGAGTATTGCGTTGCTTCGTTATTTCAATCCGATTGGTGCTCATGAGTCTGGGTTGATTGGAGAAGATCCATCAGGCATTCCTAACAACTTAATGCCTTTTATTGCACAAGTAGCGGTAGGTAAGCGACCAGAGCTAAGTGTTTTTGGAGATGATTATGATACGGTAGATGGTACTGGTGTTCGCGATTATATCCATGTAGTGGATTTAGCGATAGGGCATATAAAAGCTTTAGAAAAAGTATCTGAAAAAACAGATGTTTATATTTATAACCTTGGTTCAGGAGAAGGTACAAGTGTATTACAACTTGTAAATACATTTGAGAGTGTTAATAAGGTTCCAATTCCGTATAAAATTGTACCAAGACGATCAGGAGACGTTGCGACTTGTTATGCAAATGCAGATAAGGCGTATAAGGAATTAAATTGGAAGACTACAAAAACGGTCGAAGACATGTGTAGAGATACATGGAATTGGCAATCAAAAAATCCTAATGGATACAATAAATAATAAAGTTCAAGTAGTCTTGTAACATGTATATATTAAAAAAATTTTAAAAAAAACAATGAAAGCGCTTGACAAAGTAAACGATTACATTGTATAATACAAATATAAATGACACCGATGTCAAAAAATATAAAAGAAGGTCTGTTTATGAAAAACTTAACAAAAATTAAGTTCAAAGAGAACGGAGAATTTAATCATTTTCCCGGAAATACAGTTGTAGCAAATCTTTATACTAATTCAGATTTGATGGAAGTTGTTGATATCATTCAATCACGCTATAGAGAGTTACCATTTATAGACAAATTCACATTAACTCCAAGAGATTCTATTCATATGACTGTAATTGAATTGCTTTGCCATGAAAATCGTGAGCCTGAATTTTGGAGTAGCCATCTACCATTGGATACGCCATTACAAGAAATTCATGATTACTTTGCAAAACAACTAGAAATTTTCCCATTGCTAAACGAAGATATTCATATGCGTGTGACTGAAATGGGAAATCAAAACATTTTAGTAGAACCAGCCGATGAAAAATCAGCTAAACGATTAGAAGAAATTAGAACATATGTTTCTGAAAAAGCAGGTGTTCGATTCCCTAATCATGATCGCTATCAATTCCATATCTCAATTGGATATCTTCGAGTTCCATTAACTGAAGAAGAAAATGAAGAGTTTACTAAAGTGAAAAAGGAATTAACCGAAGTTCTGCTTGAAAAGATTCCTGTCATTACAGTAAATCGTATCGATTACACAGTATTTGAAGATATGAGACGCTTTGTTCCATATTGCGAAAAATTTTAAAATAAAATTATAATTAAAAATAAAAAGGAGATTTCATATGAAAAAATCTAAATTATTATCGTTTTTAGCTGCAGGGGTTGCGGTTACAACATTGGCAGCATGTTCAGGTGGTTCAACTAATTCATCAAATTCTTCGAGCGATACACCTCAATCAGAAGAAAAAGCTGATAAGAGCCAAGAATTAGTAATTTATTCTAACTCTGTTTCAAACGGACGTGGAGATTGGCTAACTGCTAAAGCAAAAGAAGCTGGTTTCAATATTAAAATGGTTGACATTCCAGGTGCTCAGTTGGCAGATCGTGTTATTGCTGAAAAAAATAATGCAGTAGCTGATATGGTATTTGGTATTGGAGCTGTTGATTCAAATAAAATTAGAGATCAAAAATTATTGGTACAGTACAAACCTAAATGGTTAGATAAAATTGACCAATCTCTATCAGATAAAGATAACTACTACAATCCTGTAATTGTTCAGCCATTGGTCTTGATTGGTGCTCCTGATGTTACTGAAATGCCTAAAGATTGGACTGAGTTAGGCAGCAAATATAAAGGTAAATATTCAATTTCTGGACTTTCAGGGGGAACAGGGCGTGCGATCTTGGCAAGTATCCTTGTTCGCTATCTCGATGATAAAGGAGAATTAGGCGTTTCTGAAAAAGGTTGGCAAGCAGCTAAAGAATATTTGGAAAATGCGTACACTCTTCAAAAGGGTGAAAGTTCAATTGTTAAAATGTTAGATAAGGATGACCCAATCCAGTACGGTATGATGTGGGGTTCTGGTGCATTAGTTGGACAAAAAGAACAAAATGTTGTATTTAAAGTAATGTCTCCTGAAATTGGTGTTCCGTTTGTAACTGAACAAACAATGATTTTGAATACTAGTAAGAAACAAGCTTTAGCTAAAGAATTTATTGATTGGTTTGGTCAAACAGAAATTCAAGTAGAGTACAGCAAAAACTTTGGTTCTATTCCTGCAAATACTGAGGCAGTGAAAGAGTTACCAGAAGCTACTAAGAAATTTGTTGATCAAGTGAAACCGCAAAGTATTGATTGGGAAGCTGTTGGAAAACATTTGGATGAATGGGTTGAAAAAGCTGAACTAGAATATGTAAAATAGGACATAAGTGTAAATTTTAAAATTCCAGGTCTCTCTAAAGTTTCTAAACCTACATGAGAAATTAAGAGAGACTTTTCATTTATAAGTAAAGGAAGTTAGTAATATGATTAAATTTGATAACATTCAAATTAAATACGGTGATTTTATCGCGATTGATAATCTAAATTTAGATATTAAGGAAGGAGAATTCTTTACCTTCCTTGGACCATCTGGTTGTGGTAAATCAACAACTTTAAGAGCTTTGGTAGGTTTTTTAGACCCTTCATCTGGAAGTATTGAGGTTAATGGCACAGATGTTACGCACTTGGAGCCTGAAAAACGTGGAATCGGGATCGTATTCCAATCTTACGCACTATTTCCAACAATGACAGTTTTTGATAATATTGCTTTTGGTTTAAAAGTTAAAAAAGTTGCTCCAGATGTTATTAAAGCCAAGGTTTCTGCAGTGGCTGCTAAAATTAAGATTTCAGATCAACAATTGCAACGTAACGTTTCAGAATTATCTGGAGGACAACAGCAGCGTGTAGCTTTAGCTCGTGCTCTTGTTTTGGAACCTAAAATCCTATGTTTGGATGAACCCTTGTCAAACCTAGATGCAAAATTACGTGTGGATTTGAGAAAAGAGTTGAAACGTCTTCAAAAAGAATTGGGAATTACGACTCTATATGTTACACATGACCAAGAGGAAGCGTTAACGCTATCTGATAGGATTGCTGTCTTTAATAATGGTTTTATTGAACAAGTTGGAACACCAGTAGAAATTTATCATAATTCTCAAACAGAATTTGTATGTGATTTTATTGGAGACATTAACGTACTTACAGATGAAACTGTTCACGGAATTCTTCTAAATAATGCTCATGTTCTTTTGGAAGATAAAAAAGGTTACATTCGTTTAGAAAAAGTTCGCTTCAAACGTGAAACGGATCAGGATCTTGTCTTAAAAGGTTCAATTATTGATGTGGAATTTTCAGGAGTTACAATTCGCTATACTGTTCAGGTATCTGAAAATCAAATTCTTAATGTAACAAGTATCGATAGTCAGTCAGCTATTAGATCTGTCGGAGAAAGTGTGGAATTATTTATCACACCATCAGACGTTCTGCAATTTTAAGGAGGTGCAGTATGCGTCATAAATTAAATTGGAAAGATTGGCTCATTCGTTTAGGCTTAATCTGGTTCTTGGTAACTTTCATCATTTATCCAAACTTTGATTTAGTAGTTAATGTATTTGTGAAAGGTGGGGAGTTTTCACTTGATGTCGTACAACGAGCTCTTAAATCTCAACGTGCGATTCAGAGTATTATGAACAGTTTTAAGTTAGCATTCTCACTAATTATAACTGTTAATGTTGTTGGTGTACTTTGTGTATTGTTTACAGAATATTTTGATATTAAAGGAGCTAAAATATTAAAACTAGGATACATGACGTCACTAATCTACGGTGGAGTAGTTTTGGCTACTGGTTATAAATTCGTTTATGGACCATATGGAATGATTACCAAATTTTTACAAAGTATTATTCCATCTTTAGATCCTAACTGGTTTATTGGTTATGGTGCAGTTCTATTTATTATGACATTTTCTGGTACTGCTAATCACACCTTATTCCTAACTAATACAATTCGTAGTGTAGACTATCATACTATTGAAGCTGCACGTAATATGGGTGCAAAACCATTTACAGTGTTTAGAAAAGTAGTATTGCCAACTCTTATTCCTACTTTATTCGCTCTGACAATTATGGTTTTTCTAAGTGGGTTATCAGCAGTAGCAGCACCTATGATTGTTGGTGGGAAAGAATTCCAAACTATTAACCCAATGATCATAACATTTGCTGGAATGGGAAATTCTCGTGACTTAGCCGCCTTTCTAGCAATTATTTTGGGTGTTGCCACTACGATTTTGCTTACTATTATGAACAAGATCGAAAAAGGCGGAAATTATATTTCTATTTCTAAAACGAAAGCACCTTTGAAAAAACAAAAAATCACATCTAAACCATGGAATATCATTGCACATATTGTTGCTTATGCTTTGTTCACTGTTTTCATGTTACCATTGATTTTCATTGTATTGTATTCATTTACTGACCCAGTTGCAATACAGACAGGAAACTTATCATTATCAAACTTTACTCTTGATAATTACAAATTGTTCTTTAGTAATAGTGCTGCGTTTTCTCCATTCCTAGTCAGCTTTATATATTCTATCATTGCAGCAACTACTGCAACAGTTCTTGCTGTTGTGTTTGCGCGAGTAGTTCGTAAACATAAAGCTCGATTTGATTTCTTGTTCGAATACGGAGCTCTTCTTCCTTGGCTATTACCAAGTACACTTCTAGCAGTTAGTTTATTATTCACTTTCAACCAACCTCAACTTTTAGTCTTTAACCAGATTCTAGTTGGTAGTTTAGTAATTTTGCTAATCGCTTATATTGTTGTAAAAATTCCATTCTCTTATAGAATGGTACGTGCAATCTTATTTAGTGTTGATGATGAGATGGAGGATGCTGCTAGAAGTATGGGGGCTTCACCATTTTACACAATGATGAAGGTTATTATTCCTTTCATCTTGCCGGTTGTTCTCTCTGTTATCGCACTCAACTTTAACTCTTTATTGACCGATTTCGATTTATCTGTATTCCTTTATCATCCATTGGCTCAACCATTAGGTATTACGATTCGTTCTGCAGGTGATGAAACAGCAACATCTAACGCACAAGCTCTTGTATTCGTTTATACAATTATTCTAATGATTATTTCTGGAACTGTGTTATACTTCACACAGAGACCACGCGGTAAGAAAAGGAAATAGTAATGCAAACATCCAGTATAGGACTATCGAACATCGAAATTATAATTAGAGTCGTATTATCTTTGGTCATTGGAAGTATTTTTGGCTTAGAAAGAGGAAGTAAATCTCAACCAGCAGGTATTCGTACACATAGTATTGTTTGTATGGCTGCTTGTTTAATTATGATGACTAATGAATTCGTATCTTATAAGTTTGGAACAGGAGATCCAACACGTTTAGGTGCTCAGGTTATATCTGGTGTTGGTTTTCTTGGAGCTGGAACAATTCTAATCACAGATAAAAAGAAGGTTACGGGTCTGACAACTGCAGCAGGAATCTGGGCTTCTGCAGGAATAGGTTTAGCTATTGGAGTAGGTTTTTATCAAGGTGCTCTGTTAGTAGCTATTTCTGTTTGGAGTGTGATTTCTATGTTTCAGCCTTTAAAAAAATATCTTCAAAGTCGTTCAAAAGTTATTGAATTATATATTGTAGTTAAATCTACTGAGGCATATAATCGAGTATTAGTTTATTGTGCAGAAAATGGAATTCGATTGACTGATTCAAGAACTGCTTTTGGAGATGTTAATTCTGAAAGAATTGAATATTTTGATGTTCCAGACAAAAGAATAGCATCATTTATGACTCTAGAACTTTCAGGTAAGTTTGAACATCTTAAACTAATGGAAGAAATAGCAGATATTGTTGGTGTTATTTATGTTGAAGAAGTTAGTTGATATAGAATAAACAAAGGGGCAGTTATTCTTGTCCCTTTGTTTTTTAGATTAAAAATTACTCAAGATTATTTTCAATGTATAAAGGTGTACATAAATGAAGGTGTATAATATTAATTTTGACTGTGGAAGAATAACGTATTTTGAATATAATTCTTTAATGCAAGTGTATAGATTTCATTCTTTTTATGATATTTGTGAAATGGTATTTTCGTCTTCTTTACCAGCTGATGATATACTAACAAAGCTTATTGATAAGGAAAAGATTATTCCGATCTTAGACTGCTATGTTCAAATGTTATTAGATACATTTATAGTTTCAATGGATTTTACCAAAAATGATTCTTTATATTTTTATGGTAAGTTATTTTCATACAAGTTTATCAGTTGTGAAGTAGAAAGAATTGTAAAGAATAAGAATTTTAATTGTCAATGTTATTTTTTTGAATCGGAAGAATAGAGTACAAAATAGAAATTTTGAAATTAAAGTTTTTGTTAAGATACATTAAAATATTTTACTAAATTCTCTTGTTAAAAAAAGTAAATATTGTATAATAATATTAGATAAATCATAAATGGAGGACTAAAGTGAAAAATTTAAACGATAAAAAGGTAACTATTTATGATATTGCGCATTTATCAGGTTTTTCTCCAAAAACTGTTTCACGTGTTATTAACGGTGGTGAAAAGGTAAAAGAAGAAACTTATCGAGCTATTCAAAAAGTCATTGATGAGTTGTCGTATGTTCCAAATGCATATGCAAAAAATTTGACTAAGAAAGAAACTACAAACATTTTGATTTCCGTTAAAAAGATTGATTCTTTTCCCTTGATTTGGTTTCAAACTTTACTAGATAGAGTTCTACAAACTTGTAAAGAGTTTGGTGTAAACGCCATTGTTGAATACTTTGGTGAAGAAGATACGATTAGGAATTCAATAATTTCAAGTACAGGAAGCTTAATAGATGGAGTAATAGTATTTTATGAAAGTAAAGACGATATTCGGATTAATTATTTACAGAAGAATAATATGCCTTTTATAGTTTTTGGAGAATCTCGAACACCTGATGTTGTTTATGTATCTAATAACAATTTTCAAGCCACTTATGATATGATGGAATTAGTAACAAAAGAGAATATTAAAAGTATGTTGTTACTTATGGGAGGGGAATCTCTTGTTAATAAGGATCGTGAAAAAGGTATTCGTGCTTTTTTGACTGATAAAAATTATTTAATGGATTTGCAAGTTATTTATGGTTTAACTACAATTGATTCAGTTTATTCATATGCTATAAATAATTTATCTAATCAAAATCATCCGGATATGATATTTGTTTCTGGGGATGAGAAGGTTCAAGGGCTGATTCGTGCGTGCTATGAGAAGGGGATTATCATTCCTGATGATATTTCAATAATTGGATTCGATAATATTCCTATTTCGCAATATTATACTCCAGCTCTGTCTACTATTTCTCCTAATTATGCTATGTTAGCCCAAAAAATGATAGAAAGTGTTTTAGCAATCATTAACGGTGAAAATATAGAATCCGTTGAAATATCTTCAAAAATTATTAGAAGACAAAGCTTTTAATCGGTAAAAAAATACCGATTTTTTTATACATAAAATATTAAAATAGTAGTAGAATATAACTTATGACACCGATGTCATTTTAGAGTAGGAGGGATCAATGTCTACAATTTTTAATCATTCATTTAATAGTATTGTCGAGTTAAGGCATGTTATTTCAATATTAATCGCTTGTGCATGTGGGTGGGCAATTGGTTATGAGCGTAAGGCACGTAACAAGCAAGCAGGAGTCAAAACGCATATAATTGTTGCTTTAACGTCGGCTTTAATGATGATTCTCTCAAAAGAAGCATTTTTAGACACACCATCCTATGATACTTCTAGGGTCGCAGCTCAAATTGTTAGTGGCATTAGCTTTATAGGTGGGGGGATTATTTTTACTCGGGATAAGAAAGTTAGTGGAATCACTACTGCTGCTGGGATTTGGGCTACTGCTGGTATAGGTATGGCAATTGGTGCTGATTTTTGGATATTTGGTTCCTTTTGTAGTTTCATAGTTGTTCTTGTGCAATTAGTGACACACAGTAATGGTAGAAATCATGAAATTTATCAAGCAAAGATAGTGTTAGAAACAATTGATATTTCTTTACTTGGTAAGATTTATACTAATCTAGGGACACTTGATTTCAGAAAATATAATGTTGAATTAAAAGAACAGTCGTCTAATAATTCTTATGATATTTTGATTTCAATTGAGAATGATAAGGAAATTTCGATTATAGATATTGAGGATTTCTTACTTAATGAAGATAAAAATATAAAAATAAAAGAGTTTAAGCTAAAGAATTATATGAAGAGTTAAATTTTCTATCTAAAATTTTTATTTTTCTAAAGAAAAAATACAACTACCTTTCGTTTTTAATAGATTTAAGTTTGTAAGAGTCCGTTTGGGCTCTTTTATTCTGTGATAATTTTTTCAAATAGTATTTGTTATACTTTTTTTAATTGAGATTTATGTTGGGGGTTTGGGGGCTAGCCACCATATTTTCATATCGTTTGTCTTTTGAACAGTATGGTTTGAAATGGCAAGCGATATGATTTTTGGGATATTGTGGACACAATATCTGAGCTCGCAAAGCCTTACAAAAATGTTGAATCTATTTTGAAAAACGTACTGACAGTGTCTGTAAGCTTACATTGTCAGTACAAGTATCTATGAAGGAGGAAAAGCCATATGAAAAGAGATATACGTAGTATTCGGAAACAATTTCGCTTAACAGAAACGGAGGAAAAACAAATACTAGATTTAATGAGAGAGAAAGGAGAGGATAATTTTTCTGATTTTCTCCGTAAAAGCTTACTATTGTCTGATGGACAAAAACAGATGGAAAAATGTTTCAACCTTTGGAAACAGCAAAAGTTGGAACAAATTAGCCGTGATGTTCATGAAATATTAATAATTGCTAAAATAAATCATCAGGTTACTCAAGAACATGTTTCTATTTTGTTAACTTGTATTCAGGAATTAATTAAAGAGGTAGAAAAAACAAGTCCTCTTAGTGAAAATTTTCGTAACAAATACATGAGGTAGTAGAGTGGAGCACCGATATAGAACAAATTTAAAAAAAGTCTTTTTATCTGACCTAGAATTAGTCAAATTGAATGAAAATATCTCAAAAAGTAACTGCTTATCATTCTCAGAATATGCTAGACGAACTCTACTAGATCCTGGTATGAATTTTATCACCATTGATACAAATAGTTATCAAGATTTGATTTTTGAATTAAAACGAATCGGAAATAATATTAATCAAATAGCCAGAAGCATAAATTATTCGAATTTAATAACGGAAGTTGAATTAAATGAGTTGAGAAAAGGTATAGAAGAGTTAATAGTAGAAGTGGAGAAAGATTTTCTTATTCAATCTGAAAAATTGAGGAAATTTTATGGTCATCACTAAACACTTTGCGATTCATGGAAAAAATTATCGTAGTAAACTAATCAAATATATTTTGAATCCAAGTAAAACAAAAAATCTAACACTAGTTTCAGATTTTGGTATGAGAAATTATTTAGATTTTCCTAGTTATAAAGAACTAGTGAAGATGTACAATGATAATTTTTTAAGTAATGATACTCTTTATGAATTTCGTCATGATAGGCAAGAAGTAAATCAACGAAAAATTCATTCTCATCACATCATTCAGTCCTTTTCTCCAGATGACCATCTCACTCCTGAACAAATCAATCGGATTGGTTATGAGACAGTTAAAGAGTTGACAGGAGGTAGATTTCGATTTATCGTGGCAACTCATGTCGATAAAGATCATATCCACAATCACATCATCCTAAATTCAATTGATCAGAATTCTGATAAAAAGTTTCTATGGGATTATAAGGCAGAACATAATCTACGAATGGTTTCTGATCGTCTTTCAAAAATTGCAGGGGCAAAAATTATAGAAAATCGTTATTCGCATCGTCAGTATGAAGTTTATCGCAAAACAAATTACAAATATGAAATAAAACAACGAGTATATTTTCTAATCGAGAACTCGAAAAATTTTGATGATTTCAAGAATAAAGCAAAAGCTTTACATTTAAAAATTGATTTTAGACACAAGCATGTTACTTTTTTTATGACTGATTCAAATATGAAACAAGTCGTACGTGATAGTAAATTGAGTAGAAAACAAACTTATAATGAAACTTATTTTAAGAAAAAGTTTGTTCAAAGGGAAATCATAAACATCTTAGAATTTTTACTTCCGAAAATGAAGAATATGAATGAATTGATTCAACGAGCAGAATTTTTTGGATTAAAAATAATTCCGAAAGAAAAACATGTTCAATTTAAATTTGATGAGATTAAGATTTCAGAGCAGGAATTGGTAAAAACGAATCGGTATAGTGTTAGTTATTTTCAAGACTATTTTAATAACAAAAATGAAACTGTTGTCTTAGATAATAAAAATTTAGTTGAACTTTACAATGAAGAAAAGATAATTAAAGAAAAAGAGTTGCCGACAGAAGAGGTGGTATGGAAATCCTATCAAGATTTCAAGAGAAATAGGGATGCAGTTCATGAGTTTGAGGTAGAGTTGAATCTTAATCAAATAGAAGAAGTAGTAGACGATGGAATGTACATTAAGGTACATTTTGGCATCCGACAAGAAGGACTTATTTTTGTACCAAATATTCAAATCAATATGGAAGAAGAAAAAGTTAAAGTATTTCTCAGAGAAACTAGTTCTTACTATGTATACCATAAAGATTCAGCAGAAAAAAATCGCTTTATGAAAGGTAAAACTTTGATTAGGCAATTTAATCTTCAGTATGAACCGCAGTATATGTATAGAAGAATTCCTCTTAGCGAAATTAGAGAAAAAATAGAACAATTAGATTTTCTTATATCTGCGGAAAATAGTCCGAATGATTTCGAAGATATAACAAATGATTTCATTGCCCAAATATCATATCTAGAGAATATGATTGAACAAGTCCAAAATAAAATTGATGATTTAACTAATTTAGAGGAAGTATTGTTGAATAATACGATAAATAGTTCTAGCAATTTAGAAAATAGTATTCAAGGTAAAAGTTCAGTAGATACAATAGAGAAGGATTTATACATATATAAAGGAAAGATTGAAACACTGAAGGAACAACATAGAGAAGCAATAAATTTATTTGAAATGTTTAATAAAACAATACAGAAATATAAGAAAAAACAAAATATGAAATCTATTAAGGAAAATGAGATACATTTAGAGTAAACAGTTTCCTAAAAAGTATATATAGCATAGTTTCATGTGCCAATTTGTCACATATTTAAAAATAAGAAAATAACTATATTATACTTGTTTTAGGAGACATTGAATGTTGAAAAGGATTAGAGATTTACGCGAGGATACTGATTTGACACAAGAATATGTTGCAAAAGCAATCTTAAATTGTACAAGATCAGCGTATTCTAAAATGGAATCAGGTACCAGGTTAATCTCTATAGATGACCTTATCAAACTTGCAGATTTTTATAATGTAAGTTTAGATTACCTTGTAGGTCGAGTGGATAATAAAGAAGACCATTACTCCAAAAAGTATTAGGTTAAGAAAGCACATTGACAATTGAATAGTCCAAAATGGTACTTTCCTCATTTGTGGAGCAGATTTGAATGGCTCGCCATGATAAGAGCGATTTTAAAACCATCAATAAAATAGAGCGATACTTTATATGCCATGATACAAATGATATACAATGATACTTCTGACCGTTCAGGCTGCCACCGTAAAAGAGCAGCAAGTGAAATTCTTATGATGACTTCATCAGTCATGCCATGGAGGTGAAAAAATCTAAGAAAGGAAGTAGTAAAATCATGGAAACAGTAAACTATAAAGATTTAGTTGCGATTGGTTTTCCAGAGCACACATCGAGGAATATTATTAGACAAGCAAAAAAAATTGCTGTAAAAAAGTTTGAAGAAGCTAGAAAAAATGATAAGAATGCGGTACAATTAGGATGTTCACCTTTCGATAATAAAAGGTTAGGCATTGCTCCTAAAAATATTGTAGAAAATTTAATTGGTATTTCTTTTTCAGATATAGAAGGTGAGAAAAATGGTTATATCAAAGACAAAGAAATATAAAGGTGTATACAAAGATTCAAAAGGAAAAATTTATTTTCAAATTGAATTAGGAGTTGATCCAATAACTGGGAAAAGAATCCAAAAGAAAGGAAGGAAAAATCAACAAGGACTACCGTTTAATTCTTTTAAGGAAGCATATGAAGAGATACTTCGTTTAAAACATGAATTTGTGAACTCTACTACTAATAATAGTTTTCTAACTTTTAGAGAGTTTATGGAAGAGATTTATTTAAAATATTATCAACAAAAAGTTCAATTTGTAACTTATCAGACCGCTTTACCACATCATCAGTTATTTATTAAGCAATTTGGTAGTAAAAAATTATCAGATATTAGTACTATTGACTGTGAAAGATTTCGCTTAGCTATTATAGACAAGTATTCTAGTAACTATGCTAAAAATATGTGGTCTAGATTTAAAGCATGTCTGGGCTATGCAGAAAGATTGGGTTATATTGATAGAGTTCCTTTTAAAGGATTAGATAATCCTAGAGGAAAGCACCCTGATACAAAATTTTGGACATTTGATGAATTTAAGAAGGTAATAAACTCTTTTGATATTAGTGAGTATGAGGGACTCCATAATTACATGACGATCTGGTTATATTTTATGACTGGTTTAAGAGTTAGTGAGGGTATTGCTCTTAAATGGGAAGATATTGATTTTGAACGTAAATGGATTCATGTTCATTCGACAATTGAGAAAGATAAAAACGGTGTATGGTATGCTAAACAACAAACAAAGACAATAGCAGGGGATCGTAAAATTGATTTAGATGATTTTACGATTACAATACTTAAAAAATGGCGAGAAGTTCAAATCAAGAATGATGATAAAGATTATGTAGTATCACGTTTTGGTGCCCCCTTGTGTAAGTCTACAATTTCTAGGATAATAAGAAGGCATGCTAAGATTACTGGCGTACCAGAAATTACGGGGAAAGGATTAAGACATAGTCATGCATCTTATCTTATAAATGTGTTACATAAGGATACTTTATATGTTTCATATCGATTAGGACACGCTGATAAGTCAACCACGTTGAATACATATAGTCACTGGTATTATTCAGGTGATTCAACAATTTCAGAAGAGATTACAAACAGTTTAGATAATCTTGGATTATCAATTTACCTACCAAATTCCTGCCAGAGTTGAAAATTGAGGAATTAACCCACTAATACTGGGAGAAAATAGGATTTGCAAATTGTTACTCTTAAATAATAGAGCGACTACATTTGTAGCTTAAAAACATGATTAAACCGCTATTCTTAGGATTAGCGGTTTTCTTTATAATTGAAAAGAGAAAATTTATAAAGTGTCTCCAGTTGTTCCATAAGATTTTCATCATAAAGTTCTGGAGTTTGATTAGAGAACCATGTCAATCAAACTCCAACGCTCGATAAAGCGATGATGTATTTGTGGAAGGAGATTATGTTTGCTAAGGTATTTTTTGCAGAAATAGTGGTACAATATCCTTAGAATAGTTCAAAATTTATCTTTGCTAGGGGAAAGGGAGATTGAACTCCCTGATGCATCCGTCTTAGTATGGGATTAATGTCCTATAAAAAGGAAATGTTATAAAGGTGATATTGATGGAAAGATATGAATTTACAGCGACAACAGCAAAATCAGATATAATAATTGGTATCCTTTTTCCCATGTTCCTCATGCTTCCTGTATTGGGAATACAGTTGGCTATATTCTATTTAAAACTGAATGATTTTTTTAAATCACAACCTCTTTTTCTTTATACGATAGTATTAGTATTTTTTGGTATTAGTTTTCTTTTAATTAAAAAAATACAAGGTAGTCTAGTGAAGAATTTTGTCGTAGAATTATCTGGAAGAAATATTAGGATTCGGTGTGATGGAAAGGAGATTGTATCAGGAGAAGTTATTTTCTGTAGGATAAAAAATAAGGAGCCTAAACTGGGGGCGAGAGCCTTAAATGTAGACATAGACACCAAGGGGAATAACATTAAATTTCGAGTTCGGTCTAAGGAATATGAAAATTTATCATCTTCTACTTGGAATCCTCTCGGGACAAGCAAACCCTCTGATGTAGAAACGTTATTATCTTTGAGCAAAAAAATAAAAAATGCTATGGAAGAAGAAGTTTTGATAGAAGATAAAGCTTCAAAAAAACCTCGATCGTTTTGATTGAGGTTTTTAGCATATTTCTTAAACAATACCTTGTGCAATCATAGCATTGGCTACGTTTTCGAAGGCAGCGATATTTGCTCCTGCAAGGTAGTCAGTACCAAGACCGTAAGTTTCAGCGGTTGTTTTAGCTGTGCTGAAGATATTGGTCATGATGTCTTTGAGACGGCCGTCAACTTCTTCACGGGTCCATGAGAGGCGAAGGCTGTTTTGGCTCATTTCAAGTGCTGATACAGCTACACCACCAGCGTTGGCAGCTTTGGCAGGCCCGTAAAGGATTCCGTTTTCTTTGTAGACTTTAATCGCATCAAGGTCGCTAGGCATGTTGGCACCTTCTGATACGAAATACCAAACTCAACATATTCCTCTGAAAGCCAAGTATCCCGGAGGATTTGATGCTTTGTTCCTACTTGGTTTTATGAATCAGCTACCCGGAACTCTGTCAGAGAAGGATAGACCAGCTATCGACGCTCTGAGCTCTGATCAACTCTGGCAAGATTGTCAGGATACTATCAAGAGGAGTATCGGTCTTTTTGAACAGGCTGGCTATGATTTAGAGGTTGAGAATTACCATTTTACTATTTTATTGGGCAATCCAGACAAGCCTATGCTACAGCTCAATAAGGGTTACAGCGGAGATGGTGGAATCCCAGGCTACCTCATGCTTAGTCTACTACCAAATGACTATACTTTGCCACGTGTGCAGGCGGCATTAGCCCACGAGTGCAATCACAATGTCCGCTTCCAATTTATCAAATGGAACCAGCAGACGACATTAGCAGACTGGGTAGTTAGTGAAGGATTGGCAGAGTCTTTTGCAGCTGAACTCTATGGCAAGGAGCTCATCGGACCTTGGGTCACTTCAACTAGTTCCGAGCAGATAGAAGAGATTAAGCCCATCATCTCAAGTCAGCTTCAGCTAACGGGGATGGCGGAAATGGCTCCATATCTCTACGGTGATGAAATTGCAGAGATACAGGGTCAGATACCAGTTGGAATGCCTTATGCTGCAGGCTATGCTTATGGCTATCATCTGATACAAGACTATCTTAAAAGGACAGGTAAGAGCATCATTGAGGCCACAGTAACATCGACTGAAGAGATTTTAGAGGCGACTAAAGACTTTTGGAAATGACACTTTTGCTTGAAAATCTGCCAAAACTTGATATAATGTAGGTGATTTCTGGAGGTGATAGTATGCATTATAAAAGAATTGAATTAAAAGTTACAAATCAAGGTATCCATGAGCGCAAGATTTTTCAAGGGGTTAAGATTTTCAGCCGCAGCAAGTTATCCAAAGATCAGAAAAGCATTTTGACACAGAAGATTTACCTGACACCGAAGCAAAACATTGTTTACTATCAACGGACAGATGTCAACTATGACCAGAACTGGCATCATAAGAAGGATTATTATGAACTAGCTTATGGTCAGTTGGACAGAGAGACTGTTTTTAAGGTTTGCCAAGATTTTGACGAACTAAGTCCTTTCCTGGAGAATAAGCTGTTAGAGAAGCTAAAAGAAAAGCAGATAGCAGGCAAATTTTTTGAAAAATTAGATATATAAAAATCCGGCTGCTTTGATAAGCAGTCGGATTTCTCTAATTTATAGTTTGATAATCTTTCATAAGGGAAAATAGATCTTTTTTTATTATGAACAGCAAACTTAGTTAGAAATTGTGGAAACAGTATAGTTGAAATCTATGAAGAATAGGTGTATAATCAAGAAAAAATAATTGAGTGCTCACTCAATTTTGTAGATGTGTAAGGAGTTCATACAATGGTTGTTCAAGCAATACAATATAGTCGTTTCGGTGATGAAGAAGTGTTAGATTTAGTGAACATTAAATCTGATTCTTTGAAAGTGAATCAAGTTAGGGTAGAAGTTTATGCAGTTGGTTTAAATCCTATTGATTATAAAACTTTTGAGGGTGCAAAGCCACTTCGTTTTCTATCTTTTATGACGAAACTAAGGAAGCCAAGTCATTGGTTTGAGTAAAAATCATCTCTTTTTCCAAGAGGTATTGGTCGGGATTTTGCTGGAGTTATCACAGAAGTTGGTGAAGGAGTAAGTCGGTTTGCAGTAGGTGATAAGGTTTTTGGAACAATGATCAGTGACCCTGGATTAGGCACCAAGAGGGGAGCTTTGGCAACAGAAATTTGTGTCAATGAATCAGAAATTGTGTTGAAGCCAGAGATGATTGATATGAACCATGCAGCTACTATGGGTGTAGCCTCTCTAACTGTGGGAGGTGCTTTTAGAAAGATTGAGCTAAACTCTAAAGATGTTGTAGTTATTTCAGCAGCAGCAGGAGGTATTGGAAGTATCGCAGTACAGTATGCGGTTGCTAAAGGTGCGACAGTTATTGGAATTGCGAGTAAGAAAAATTCAGATTATCTGAAGTCTTTAGGTGCTATACTGGTAGCCTACGAAGAGAACATCCAGAATGCTCTTCTATCAGCAAGTGCAAAGCCAATTACAAAATTCTTGGATTGCTATGGAAGTGATTATGTTAAATTGGCTTTCAGTTTGGGATTGAAGGGCACGGCTATTGGAACGCTAGTACCTTCACCATATGTTATGATAAAAGGTGCCCAGTTCACGGGTCCGAGACATTCCACATATGATGATTTTAACACTCTAGCGGAAATGGTCTCAGAAGGGAAGGTTCAGCTGAATATTGACCAGGTTTATGATTTTTCTCTAAAATCAGTTAGAGAGGCATATCGTAGCCTGAAGTCGGGACACACTCGAGGTAAGAAAGTTGTAAAAGTAAGAGGGTAGGAGAGAGGTGCCAGCAATGGAAAGTTTAGAACAAAAGTATGCTCAGACATTAGAAAATAGCAACTTGAGCTTAAAACAACGTCAAGTTTTATTATCAAGTCTAAAGTTATTTTCAGAAATTGGCTTTGAAAATACAACAGCTAGCCTTATTTCTAAGGAGGCTGGAGTTTCAGAAGGGACAGTTTTTAGTTACTTTAAAACTAAGGAAGGCATCTTAGAAGCAATTTTATCGACTTTTCTTAAGCAAGTTATTCCAGATGTGATTGCTGATTTTTCTGAGAAGAAATTTACAGCAAACCAAGAGTCTTTTCCGCTATTTTTAAGAAGCATAGTTCGAGATAGACTAGTTTTTATTCAGGAGAATCAAATGCAAGTTAAAATTCTCTTGAACCGTTCTTTTATTGATGGAACGATTTCTAACCAGTTAGGGAATGTTATTGTTCACTCTATCATTAAGCCAATTAGTCCAGTTTTGAATCAGTTTAAAGAAAATGGTGCTATCCGAGATTGGTCAAATGAAAGAATTGTTCGCTATATTTTAGCCTTGAGCCTTTCTTATGTTCTTCCAATGATGTTGAATAATAAGGAGGTCCTAGACATAGATGAAGCAGTAAATGAAATTGTTGAATGCCTGTCTTTTGCCTTAGTAGAAGTAAAATAAATCTTGATTTTAAGCTTACTATTTTAAATAGTGAGCTTTTTTGAAGCCTACATAAAAATCCCCAATCAGAGCGATTGAGGATTAAGCAAATGAATCTTAAACAATACCTTGTGCAATCATAGCGTTTGCTACATTTTCGAAGGCAGCGATATTTGCTCCTGCAAGGTAGTCAGTACCAAGACCGTAAGTTTCAGCGGTTGTTTTAGCTGTGTTGAAGATGTTGGTCAGGATGTCCTCGAGACGACCAGAGTATACTAACATCTATTCATATGATGAGAGGGATTTTATCATCCAGATATTCATAGCTGGGTGGCCGGCGGCGTTAGAAAGTGCTTGTTGCAATGCTATAAAACCATAGTGTTGATAGATGGCCACAGCCGTAGCCAGTTCAGTAGAGGTTTCTAGATAAAGCTGTTCGTAACCTGCTAGGCGGGCTTCCTGGAATATCCGCTTTATCAACCTGCTGGAATAACCTTTGCCACGGCTATTTTTAGTGACATACAGTTTTTATAATTCAGCAATCTTATCAGACACAGGTGCAAAGCCACCACAGCCAACCAGCTGTCCTTCGTCTTCCAGAACAAAGTAAGCTGCTCTCTCTTGCTGTTGATAGTAGTCGGCCAAATGATCTAGATGAGAATCAAAGTAGACAGTTCCTGGTTTGTCAAGCCCGAATTCTTCTAGGCTAGCTCGAATGAGTTGCGCTACAGCTGGATTGTCTCTTACTTCCATCGACCGTAAGTTCATCATTTGTCCTCCGATAGGATGTATCGACTAATTAAACAATACCTTGTGCAATCATAGCGTTTGCTACGTTTTCGAAGGCAGCGATATTTGCTCCTGCAAGGTAGTCAATACCAAGTCCGTATGTTTCAGCAGTTGTTTTAGCTGTATTGAAGATGTTTGTCATGATGTCTTTGAGACGTCCATCAACTTCTTCACGGGTCCATGAAAGGCGAAGGCTGTTTTGGCTCATTTCAAGCGCTGATACAGCTACACCACCAGCGTTAGCAGCTTTGGCCGGTCCGTAAAGGATTCCGTTTTCTTTGTAGACTTTAATCGCATCAAGGTCACTAGGCATGTTAGCACCTTCTGATACGCAGATAACTCCTTGAGCAACCAAACGTTTAGCTGCGTCGCCGTTGATTTCGTTTTGAGTCGCACATGGAAGAGCGATGTCGTAGTTTTCAGCGTAAGTCCATACAGAACCTTCATGGTAAGTAGCAGTTGCTTTCTCAGCAGCGTACTCAGTCAAACGTGCACGACGGTTATTCTTCACATCTGCTAGAAGGTCGAAGTCGATACCATTTTCATCAATGACATAACCATTTGAGTCAGATACAGAGATGACAGTAGCACCAAGTTCAGTTGCTTTTTGAAGTGCATATTGAGCTACGTTACCAGAACCTGAAATCACCACTTTTTTACCAGCAAAGCTGTTACCGTTAGCTTTGAGCATTTCTTCAGTGTAGTAAACCAAACCGTAACCAGTTGCTTCTGGGCGAATCAAGCTACCACCAAATCCAAGAGGTTTACCAGTCAAGACACCCGCATCAAATTGGTTAAGACGTTTGTATTGTCCATAAAGGTAACCAATTTCACGTCCACCAACACCGATATCACCGGCTGGGACGTCAAGTGATGGTCCGATGTATTTTTGCAATTCAGTCATGAAGCTTTGGCAGAAGCGCATCACTTCAGCATCAGTCTTTCCTTTTGGATCGAAGTCTGATCCCCCTTTACCGCCTCCGATTGGCAGTCCAGTCAAGACGTTTTTAAAGATTTGTTCGAAGCCGAGGAATTTCAAGATCCCTTGGTTTACAGTTGGGTGGAAACGAAGTCCGCCTTTATATGGTCCAACAGCTGAGTTGAATTGAACACGGTAACCACGGTTCACTTGGACTTTTCCATCACGGTCAACCCAAGGAACACGGAAAGAAATCACGCGCTCAGGCTCAGTGATACGTGCCAAGATGTTTTCTTCGATGTACTCAGGGTGTTTTTCAAATACAGGTTCCAAAGTGCTGAAGAATTCTTCAACCGCCTGGAGAAATTCAGCCTCATGCCCGTTACGAGCTTTCACAGTTGCAAACACGCTTTGGATATAGTCTTTAGCAGATGTCATATCGTTCTCCTTTTTGTTGTTATATTTTATTACATGAGCCATTATAGCAGAAATTTTTTTGAGTGTAAAGAAAAAAACAGAAATTTTCTAAAAATTCTTTCAATTTACAAAACCGAACGTTTTAGATAGAAATTAGTTTCTCAAAGAGAAAATTTGAAAGTATGGTATAATATTAGAAATAAAAGGAATCTGGAGGATCAGAATCATGGTATCAACGAAAACACAAATAGCTGGCTTTGAGTTTGACAATTGCTTGATGAACGCAGCAGGTGTAGCTTGTATGACAATAGAGGAACTTGAAGGAGTCAAAAACTCAGCAGCGGGAACCTTTGTCACGAAGACAGCGACCTTGGAATTTCGTCAGGGAAATCCTGAACCACGTTACCAGGATGTTCCACTTGGTTCTATCAACTCTATGGGCTTGCCAAATAATGGTTTAGACTATTATCTGGACTATCTTTTGGACTTGCAGGAAAAGGAGCCAAACCGTACTTTCTTCCTATCTCTAGTCGGCATGTCTCCAGAGGAAACACATACCATCTTGAAAAAAGTCCAAGAGAGTGAGTTTAAAGGACTGACAGAGCTTAATCTCTCTTGTCCAAATGTTCCAGGAAAACCTCAGATCGCCTATGATTTTGAGACAACAGACCGTATCTTGTCTGAAGTATTTGCCTACTTTACAAAACCTCTTGGGATCAAATTGCCACCATATTTTGATATTGTTCACTTTGATCAAGCGGCAGCTATTTTCAACAAATATCCGCTCAAGTTTGTTAACTGTGTTAACTCTATCGGAAACGGCCTTTATATAGAAGGCGAGTCGGTCGTGATTCGTCCTAAAAATGGTTTTGGTGGCATTGGTGGGGAGTATATCAAACCAACTGCTCTAGCTAATGTCCATGCTTTCTATCAACGCTTAAATCCGCAAATCAAAATCATCGGAACGGGTGGCGTTCTGACGGGTCGTGATGCCTTTGAACACATCCTTTGCGGTGCTAGTATGGTGCAAGTAGGAACGACGCTCCACAAGGAAGGCGTCGGTGTTTTTGAACGCATTACCAAAGAACTAAAAGCAATCATGGCAGAAAAATGTTATGAGAACCTAGAAGATTTCCGTGGGAAATTGCGCTATATTGATTAAGTTTAATAAAAAATCAGAAGAAAGGAGAGAAGATGCTAGCCATTGAAGACAGTCAGAAGTTGACTTTATCAAATCTATCTAGCTTGAACCTATTTACAGGGACAGATCAGGGTCAGTTTGAAGTTATGAAGAGTCAAGTGTTGAAGCAGATTGGTTATGATCCAGCTGATCTCAATTTTGCTTACTTTGATATGAAAGAAGTAGCCTATAAAGACTTAGAGTTGGAGTTGGTCAGTCTCCCTTTCTTTGCTGATGAGAAAATCGTGATATTAGACCATTTTGTCGATATTACAACTGCCAAGAAACGTTTTTTAACAGATGATGAGCTCAAGTCGTTTGAAGAATACCTTGATAACCCTTCGCCAACAACAAAATTATTGATTTTTGCAGAAGGAAAGTTAGATAGTAAAAGACGGCTGGTCAAATTGCTCAAACGAGATGCGACTGTCTTTGATGCTATTGAACCCAAGGAACAAGAATTGCGCCAGTATTTCCAAAAGTGGAGCCAGAAACAAGGTCTGCAGTTTGTGGGGCAATCCTTTGAAAATCTACTTATCAAGTCTGGTTTTCAATTTAGTGAAATCCAGAAAAATCTCCTCTTCTTACAGTCTTATAAGTCAGGCGATGTGATTGAGGAAAAGGATATTATCGAAGCCATTCCAAAGACTTTGCAAGACAATATTTTTGATTTGACTCAGTTTATTTTAGCTAAGAAGATTGACCAGGCGCGTGACTTGGTTAGAGATTTGACCTTGCAAGGGGAGGACGAAATCAAGCTCATAGCTGTCATGTTAGGACAGTTTCGAACCTTTACCCAGGTGAAAATTTTATCAGATACTGGTCAGACGGAATCGCAGATCGCAAGCAGTCTGGGAACTTACTTGGGGCGCAATCCTAATCCTTATCAAATCAAGTTCGCATTAAGAGATTCGAGAGGGATTTCCTTGGCCTTTCTCAAACAAGCAATTTCTTATTTAATTGAAGCAGACTATCAGATTAAGACAGGTGTCTATGAAAAAGGCTACCTTTTTGAGAGAGCGCTGTTACAGATATCTAGCCAAGCGTAATGAGCATATAACTTGAAAAAAAAGGATGATTGCGTTATCATCTTCATATAGAAAGAAAAAGAGGTATTACAGATGGCTATTATCTTACCAGACCTTCCATACGCATACGACGCTTTGGAACCATACATCGATGCAGAAACAATGCACTTGCACCATGACAAGCACCATCAAACCTACGTCAACAATGCCAATGCTGCGCTTGAAAAACACCCTGAAATCGGTGAAGACCTTGAAGCCTTGCTTGCTGATGTAGATTCTATCCCAGCTGATATCCGCCAAGCGCTTATCAACAACGGTGGGGGACACTTGAACCACGCTCTTTTCTGGGAATTGATGACTCCTGAAAAAACAGCTCCTTCAGCAGAACTTGCTGCAGCAATCGATGCAACATTTGGTTCATTTGAAGAGTTCCAAGCAGCCTTTACAGCAGCAGCTACAACTCGCTTTGGTTCTGGATGGGCATGGTTGGTTGTCAACAAAGAAGGGAAGCTTGAAGTAACTTCAACAGCAAACCAAGACACCCCAATCTCAGAAGGCCAAAAACCAATCTTGGGCTTGGACGTTTGGGAACATGCTTATTACGTGAAATACCGCAATGTACGTCCTGACTACATCAAAGCTTTCTTCTCAGTCATTAACTGGAACAAAGTAAATGAGCTTTACGCAGCAGCTAAATAAAAAATAGGAAGGGAAGAGCCAATCTTCTCTTTTTTGGTTTATATGGCAGAAGTCTGACAAAATAGTCAGACTTTTTTCATTTTTATGAGAAATGTACTAATTGCTAGAAATTATGGTAAAATAGAGTGTTAAGTAATCGTGGAAAAGGAAGACTATGCGTAAAGAAATTGCACCTGAATTATACAACTATAACAAGTTTCCTGGCCCAGAATTTCAAGTAAATGGGGAAAAGGTTGAGACTGAAGGAATCGCTTTTACCTTGGTTGAAAATATCAAGGATGCCTTCGATGTGACAGTCTTTAATCAGCGCTTCTCAGAAGTGTTGACCAAGTTTGATTATGTCGTGGGGGACTGGAGCAATGAACAGCTCCGCCTACGTGGTTTTTACAAAGACGACCGAACAGAGGAAAAAATTGAAAAGATCAGTCGCTTACAGGACTATCTTTTGGAGTACTGTAGTTATGGTTGTGCCTATTTTGTCCTAGAAAATCAAGCACCGAAGCGGGCTTCATTTGACAAGAAAATGCGTAAAAAGGATGAGGAAAACCTTCCTAGAAGAGGCAAGAAACCTTCGCAAAATAAGAGAAAACCAAATGCGGATAAGCGAAATAAACGTCGTCATAAGGACCAAAAGTCTCAGAAAGAGGACAAGGGACAGCGCCATTTTGTCATTCGTCAGAAATAGATAGAGAAATAAGGAGAAGAGATGAAACCGTCTATTTATAGTTTAACACGTCAAACCATGCAAGAATGGGTATTAGAACAAGGAGAAAAGAAATTCCGTGCAGATCAAATCTGGGAATGGCTCTACCGTAAACGTGTCCAGTCATTTGAAGAAATGACCAACCTTTCCAAGGATTTGATTGCCAAGCTCAATGAGCAGTTTGTGGTCAATCCATTGAAACAACGAATTGTGCAAGAGTCAGCTGACGGTACCGTTAAGTATCTTTTTGAGTTGCCGGATGGCATGTTGATTGAGACAGTGCTGATGCGTCAACACTACGGTTTGTCAGTCTGTGTGACCACTCAGGTTGGTTGTAATATTGGTTGTACCTTCTGTGCGTCAGGCCTGATTAAGAAGCAACGTGACCTTAATAACGGGGAAATCGTAGCGCAGATCATGTTGGTTCAGAAATACTTTGATGAGCGTGGTCAGGACGAACGTGTCAGCCATATCGTTGTCATGGGAATTGGTGAACCATTTGATAACTACAACAATGTTTTGAATTTTGTCCGTACCATCAATGATGACAAGGGAATGGCTATCGGTGCTCGTCACATCACAGTTTCAACT
Organism: Streptococcus oralis SK304; assembly: GCF_000287715.1. Lineage (GTDB taxonomy): Bacteria > Bacillota > Bacilli > Lactobacillales > Streptococcaceae > Streptococcus > Streptococcus oralis_Y. The sequence goes on from NZ_ALJN01000016.1 coordinate 260,941, forward strand.
TCAGGTTTGGCACACAAAATTCGTGACTTTGCTAATGAAGGCGTACAGGTCAATCTCGCTGTTTCCCTTCACGCACCTAATAATGAATTGCGCTCAAGCATCATGAAGATCAACCGTGCCTTTCCGATTGAAAAACTCTTCGCAGCTATTGAGTATTATATCGAAACAACAAATCGTCGTGTGACCTTTGAATACATCATGCTCAATGAAGTCAACGACGGAGTAGAACAAGCCTTGGAGCTGGCGGAATTGCTCAAAAATATCAAGAAATTGTCTTATGTAAACTTGATTCCCTATAACCCAGTTAGTGAACATGACCAATATAGCCGTAGTCCTAAAGAGCGCGTGATGGCCTTCTACGATACCCTCAAGAAAAAAGGGGTCAACTGTGTTGTTCGTCAAGAACATGGTACTGATATTGATGCAGCTTGTGGACAATTACGCTCCAATACAATGAAACGTGACCGCCAGAAGGCAGTCGCAGCGGTAAATCCATAAAATGACTAAAAAAAGAGAATTAATCTTAAGATTGGGAGTGGCTGTTTATAGCCTATGCATTGTCTGTTTTTGCTTCACTCCCCAGCCTCAACTTCCTACAGGAGTGGAAACTCCAGGTATTCAAACTTTTGGACGCCTGGTTTTTCTTTTAACTCCCTTAAACTCCCTTTGGAAACTGGGTGAAGTGACTAGTTTGGGACAAGTCATTTGGATCTTTTTGCAGAACATTTTAAATATCTTCTTGCTCTTCCCTCTGATTTTCCAACTCCTCTATCTCTTGCCCTCTTTAAGAAAAACTAAAAGGGTTCTTCTTCTCAGTTTTATACTGAGCTTGGGAATCGAGTGCACACAACTAGTTTTAGACTTTTTCTTTGATTTTAATCGGGTATTTGAGATTGATGATTTGTGGACCAATACTTTAGGTGGTTACCTGGCTTGGGTCCTCTATAAACTACTACATAAAAAAGACAAGGAATTAGAATGAGTATCTTAGAAGTTAAAAATCTGAGTCACGGTTTTGGTGACCGTTCAATTTTTGAAGACGTGTCCTTCCGCCTCCTCAAGGGGGAGCACATCGGTTTAGTCGGAGCTAACGGTGAAGGAAAATCAACCTTTATGAGTATCGTGACTGGTAAAATGCTACCAGATGAAGGGAAGGTGGAGTGGTCTAAGTATGTAACCGCTGGCTATCTGGACCAGCACGCTGTGCTAAAAGAAGGCCAAACCGTGCGTGATGTTTTACGGACAGCCTTTGATGAGCTTTTTAAAGCAGAAGCTCGTATCAATGAGCTTTATATGGAAATGGCAGAAGAAGGAGCAGATATCGATGCGCTGATGGAAGAAGTTGGCGAACTCCAAGATCGTTTGGAGAGTCGTGATTTTTATACTTTAGATGCCAAGATTGATGAAGTAGCGCGTGCCCTCGGTGTCATGGACTATGGTATGGATACAGACGTAACAGCCTTGTCAGGTGGACAAAGAACCAAGGTTCTTTTGGCTAAACTTCTCCTTGAAAAACCAGATATTTTGTTGCTTGACGAGCCAACCAACTACTTGGATGCTGAACACATTGACTGGCTCAAGCGTTATCTCCAAAACTATGAGAATACCTTTGTTCTTATTTCGCATGATATTCCTTTCCTCAACGACGTAATCAATATCGTCTACCATGTGGAAAATCAACAATTGACTCGCTATTCTGGTGACTACTACCAGTTTCAAGAAGTCTATGCTATGAAAAAATCTCAGTTGGAAGCGGCCTATGAACGTCAACAGAAAGAGATTGCAGACCTCAAGGATTTTGTCGCTCGTAACAAAGCGCGTGTCGCAACGCGTAATATGGCCATGTCCCGTCAAAAGAAACTCGACAAGATGGATATTATCGAACTGCAAAGTGAGAAGCCAAAACCGTCCTTTGATTTCAAGCCAGCTCGTACACCTGGACGTTTTATCTTCCAAGCCAAGGACTTGCAGATTGGTTATGACCGTCCTCTGACCAAACCTTTAAATCTTACCTTTGAACGGAATCAAAAGGTTGCCATTATCGGGGCAAATGGTATCGGGAAAACAACTCTCTTGAAGTCTCTCCTGGGTATTATTCCACCAATCGCTGGAGAAGTCGAACGCGGTGACTACCTAGAACTTGGTTACTTTGAACAGGAAGTAGAAGGTGGAAATCGCCAAACTCCTCTTGAGGCTGTATGGAATGCCTTTCCTGCACTTAACCAAGCAGAAGTCCGTGCGGCTCTTGCTCGTTGTGGCTTGACAACTAAACATATCGAAAGTCAAATTCAAGTCTTATCAGGTGGGGAACAAGCCAAGGTTCGTTTCTGTCTCTTGATGAATCGTGAAAACAACGTTTTAGTGCTGGATGAGCCGACCAACCATTTGGATGTAGATGCCAAGGATGAACTCAAACGTGCTCTCAAAGAATACAAGGGATCTATCCTTATGGTCTGCCACGAACCAGACTTTTATGAAGGTTGGATGGACCAAATTTGGGACTTTAACAAGCTAACTTAAAAATGAGGAAAAAAGAAATACAGTATCGAATGTGGATACTGTATTTTTTAGGTTATTTAGGATTTAAAATCGTAGTCTTTCACCACTTCGATACTATCAATGGTGATAGCAGACGTTGGTTTGTCTTTCTCATCTTTTTCAGCTTTGGCAATCTTGTCAACAACATCCATGCCATCGATGACTTGACCAAAGACAGGGTGTTTGCCGTCTAGACTTGGATTTCCACCTTCTTTATAGGCTTCGATGATTTTCTTTGGATACTTGCTGGTAGGGAGTTTAGCTGAAATATCTGTTGAGTTTTGGTTGATGAAGAACTGGCTACCGTTGGTGTTTGGTTGACCAGTGTTAGCCATAGCAAGGGCTCCTCGGATATTGTATAGGTAAGGAGAGATTTCATTTTTGAAACCAGTTCCTTTGTCCTTCGTTTTATCCTTATCATGCCAGATAGATTGGCCCCCTGTACCATCTCCCTTAGGATCTCCAGTTTGGACCATAAAGCCATCGATGACACGGTGGAAGGTGATGCCGTTATAGTAGCCTTCTTTGGCGTGAGTAAGGAAGTTTTCAACGGCTAGAGGAGCGAGTTTAGGGAAGAGTTTAATACGAATATCACCCTGACTTGTGTGGAGAACCACTTCGGCTTCATCTTCAGCAACTTCCTTAGAAAGTTGAGGGAAGTTGGCATTTTCATTGGTTAAAGCGTCATTCAAATCTTTGGCAGCCTGAGCAGCTGCTTTAGAACTTTCTTCAGCTGAGATACTAGAGTCAACATAGTCATCGCCACGGAGACCACGTTGGATACTAGTACATCCAGCAAGGGCTATAGTTGATAGTAAAAGAAGGGTTGCTAGTTTTTTCATTGTTTTCCTCTCAAAAATTCATTTCTATCATTGTACCTTAAAAGTAAGGGGATTTCAAATATTAGTGACAAGGTAGTTTAAGAGGAAGCCGACCAGAAAGTCGCTTGCTTAGAGATTTTTCTTTGGATGACGGTCGATAATGTCCTGGTACTGTTCCAGTATCTGCTCTCCCTTTGGAGTCAATTTGTAACCACGAATTGAAAAGTAACTTGCTAATTCTTCTCCTGAAAAGTTGTCACGAAGGGATTGGTCCAAATCTGGAGCCTTCATCTTAGAAAGTACTGTAACTCTCCTTACTTTTGAGGATATTCTCTTTCATAGTGGTATTTAGATGATCAAGCGAGTCAAAGACAGTTTCGACAAGAGCATAGCCTTTTTCAACAGGTATTTCTAAATTTTTTGGGGCATCAATGCTATAAGTCTACTTGAAGTATTTAGGAAACTAGTTCTTAAGAAAGCTCGTAAAGAATCATAATTAGTAAACGTTAATTCGAAAGAATTACTATATTTTAAAAGAGCACATTTTCAACGGATTTTTTCTTTCGACTTCAATTCCTAATTAATCAATGAACTTAATGCTAGGTCTCGAAAAGAATTATGCTTCCTCTTTCTGTCTGAGTTCAAAGAGGTCTTCTACTTTCAGATTAAAAACTTGAGCAATTTTAAGAGCCATTTCCAACGAAGGATTGTAACGGTTATTTTCCAAGTGCAGAATTGTCTCGCGTCGCATGCCAATGAGGTCGGCTAACTCCTGCTGGGTCATGCCTGTGGACTCACGAACAGATTTGAGATTAGTAATAATCTTGATTTCTTTGGGCATGCTTATCCTATCCATTCTAAGATAAGATAGACAACCGCAAAGATGCAAATCAAGACAGCTATGCTAATAAAGATCTGGCCCATGTAAAGAGTGAGAGACCCCATATACCCAATGATAACTGCTAGGATCATCAGTGCGCCTAGTATAAAAACAAACATCAAGCTAGCCGCCTTGGCTAAATTAGCATAAAAGCGTTCGTCCGGAGTTTCCTTGACATTTTTCAAACAGAAAAAACCAAATACAATCACTTCAATAACGAGGCCAATTCCCAAAATCCATTCTTTAATACCAGAACTTTCGCTTGGGGTCGCAACCCAAATCCCTACTGTATAAAAAATGCTTGCTGCAAACAAAAGTATCGTGTAAAGCTTAGCAGACAAGTCAAAAATAGTCTTTCCTTTACCTTTCTGACTCTTATGAGGCCATGGTTTCATATGTAGCCAGCCCCAAATAGCTACAATCTGACCTAACACTGAAATACCAGCAATAACTAACTTGGGTCCCCAACTAAGATTAGAACCAAATAAAACAGTAAAATCAATAAAGAGAGCTGCGGAAATCATTGTAATGAGGCCACCCGTTTTTTGACTTTTTTTCATGATAGACTCCTTTCCTTATGTTAGAAATATTTAACAATCTTTATGTTATAAATATATCACACTTAAATTTAGAAATCAAGAATTTATGTGCCAAGGTGCAATTATTTGAAAAAATTTTTTAATGAAAGCCTTCGCTAGTCAAACAACTAAAGAATTCTTTGAAGTAATGCATCGGATTTGGTTTGGATAGTTTCGTTAATAATATTTGAAGATTAAGAATTTTTGAAAAATCTAGATACTGTATGAATCTCTACTTTTTTTCTTAGACTGTTATAAAGTCTGTCAGAATAAGCTTTGTAGGTGTAGAAGTTAATTTTTACAGAACTAAATTATTCCCCTATTTAGAATCTATTAATTCATATTTTATAAATTAATTAGTAGATATCGTTCTTAAAATCCTTGATATTTCGCTGTTTTTAGTCCAATTAAAACCTATACTTTTCAAACCAGATCTTATGAAAGCTCGTAAAGCTAGCCAGTTCTCTAAACGTTAAGAACTAGCTACAATACAGCATTTACAATACTTCATGGTCCACACCATGAGGTGTTTTTGATGATTTTAAGCAAAATTCACACCATTTAATTGAAAGTTATTTAAATTAGATGAAAATTTGTTTTCTGAAAAAGTGGAAAAACATTGATTTTACGCGAATTTTGAATCATATTCGAATGGGAGTTTTTGAAATCCTGTTTCGGTGGTAAAAGTTCCAAAGTGAATTCGCTAAAGTAGGATAATATCGCCTGCTAGGAGATTATCTTCTAGTAATTCCATGTTGCGTTTTGGAACAGGCTTGGAATTTAGGAGCCAAGCATCCAAATCACGTTCAGGAGAGATGAAGGGTTTGACTTGATGGTCTTTATAAAATGTTTCTAAAATAGTATTTATGACATTCTCTTTCTGATTTTTCTTTAAAAATATAACAAATTTCTAAATGGTTTAAAAATTTTATAGTCTGTCAAGTTTTTTTCTTGACACCTGCCAGAAATCTGCTATAATAGAACATGTGCTAAATAGCTCAGCTATTTCACCGAAATAAAAAATAAGAAAAGAGACATTAAAAAATGGCAGTTAAAATCCGTTTGACTCGTATGGGTTCTAAGAAAAAACCTTTCTACCGTATCAACGTAGCAGATTCACGTTCACCACGTGACGGACGTTTCATCGAAACAGTTGGAACTTACAATCCACTTGTTGCTGAAAACCAAGTAACTTTGAAAGAAGACCGCGTTCTTGCATGGTTGGCTGATGGAGCTCAACCTTCAGATACAGTTCGCAACATCCTTTCAAAAGAAGGTGTATTGAAGAAATTCCACGATTCTAAATTCTCAAAATAAGTTTAAAGTAGGTTGACAGATGGATACGATTGAAAATCTCATTATTGCAATTGTGAAACCTTTGATTTCACAACCAGATGCCTTAACTATCAAGATTGAAGACACACCAGAGTTTTTGGAGTATCACTTGGATCTTGACCAAAACGATGTCGGTCGTGTTATCGGTCGTAAGGGTCGCACTATCTCAGCGATAAGAACGATTGTCTACTCTGTCCCAACTGAAGACAAAAAAGTAAGAATCGTTATCAATGAAAAATAAAAAAAGCGGGACGGATGTCTCGCTTTTTTTGTGGAGAGCAGAAGATGAAAGATTTAACGTTTAGACAATTACAAGATTATTTACTCGAACATTACCAGCAATCTCGAACTGAGGAAGGCCTCTTTATCAAGCTAGTGGAGGAAGTCGGAGAAGTAGCCGAGGTCTTGAATGGGCGCTCTGGTCGAAAAGAGGGCGTTCAGGACTCGAACGACGAACTAGCCAAAGAACTAGCTGATATTATTCACTACACTGTCGCAATTGCGGCCATCAACGATATTGATCTAACCAAAGCCATCTTTGACAAAGATAAGAAGGCTGCCATTAAGTACCAACATGAACGTGATTTAGAAAAGTTTTTAGACGCTCAAAGCTAATTGCAGTCACTGTTCTTCAACTTGTGAAAATCCTTGGAACGTGATAAAATAAAGGATAAGGTTTTTTAATAAATCATTGTTATAGAATGAGTGGATTTCTTTATGAAGCGGTTTGAAGTAACTACAAAAATTGGCAGTCTCTCTGTTACTTATAAAAAGCAAAAGAAAGTGCTTGTCTGTTTAAATGGCGCAGGTTTGCTACCAAGTTATGAAAATTATTCATTTATACTTGAAAAACTTCCTCCTACAATTGGTTATTTGACAATTGATTTTCCAAACACAGGCAGGAGTCCGATTCATGACCAAGCTGGAAAAAAGCTGGATAATCTTGTAGACGCGGTTTATGAAGTACTTGAAGAATTGGCGATTTCTGAATATATACTTTGTGTACATAGTTTGAGTGGAATTTTAGCTTGCAAATTGATGAACAAATCAATTATTAATTGTCAAGCTTTAGTAGCGATTGAACCGACAACTAAAAAAGTCATGTTTGCTGATTTTTCAGAAAATCCTTATCCAGAAATGGAAGAGCAGATGAGACTGATTGAAGAGTGTGGTCCTGAAGTTTATTTTAAGAACTTAACTCAAGCAACATTTAGCCCTGAAACTAATAAAAGAATATGGGAATTAATGCAAGAAAAAGGCCCAGAGTTGGAAAGGCAAGTTCCAGGATTTCAGATATATTGTGAGATTACTGAGGAAGATTTTGAGAATGTGTCCATAGAAACTCATGTCCCTGTATTTATTTTTTGCCAGGCTTATAGAGAAAAAGAGTACAGAGAGTCAGAATATTGTACTTCCAATACTAAACTCATTTCAGGAGGGAATCACCATTATTTACAATGGTCTGAATCAGAAAAAATTGCGACTATTATTCGAGAATTGTCAGAATAAGATGGAAAGAAGGAGAATACAGGAGACAAGATGAACTACTTTAATGTTGGGAAAATCGTTAATACGCAGGGTCTGCAGGGTGAGATGCGTGTCTTGTCTGTGACGGATTTTGCAGAAGAACGATTTAAAAAAGGAGCAGAGCTGGCTTTATTCGATGAAAAAGATCAGTTTGTTCAAACAGTGATCATCGCTAGCCACCGTAAGCATAAGAACTTTGACATTATAAAATTCAAAGACATGTACCATATCAATGCGATTGAAAAGTACAAGGGTTATAGTCTCAAGGTCGCTGAGGAAGATTTGAACGATTTAGATGATGGTGAATTCTATTATCACGAGATTATCGGTTTGGATGTTTACGAGGGAGATAACTTGATAGGAACCATCAAGGAGATTCTGCAACCAGGTGCCAATGACGTCTGGGTGGTCAAACGAAAAGGTAAGCGAGATTTGCTTTTACCTTACATTCCGCCAGTAGTTCTCAATGTTGATATTCCAAACAAGCGGGTTGATGTGGACATCTTAGAAGGGTTAGATGATGAAGATTGATATTTTAACCCTCTTTCCAGAGATGTTTTCTCCATTGGAACACTCGATCGTTGGAAAGGCTCGAGAAAAAGGGCTCTTGGATATCCATTATCATAATTTCAGAGAATACGCTGAAAAGGCTCGTCATGTTGACGATGAACCTTACGGAGGCGGTCAGGGGATGTTGCTCCGTGCTCAACCCATTTTCGATGCCTTTGATGCCATTGAAAAGAAAAATCCCCGCGTCATTCTTCTTGATCCTGCTGGGAAACAGTTTGACCAGGCTTATGCTGAAGATTTAGCCCAAGAAGATGAACTGATCTTTATCTGCGGTCACTACGAAGGGTATGACGAGCGCATCAAGACCCTGGTAACCGATGAGATTTCCCTAGGAGACTATGTTTTAACTGGCGGGGAATTGGCGGCCATGACCATGATTGATGCGACTGTGCGCCTAATTCCTGAAGTGATTGGCAAGGAGTCTAGTCACCAGGATGATAGCTTCTCTTCAGGTCTTCTTGAATATCCTCAATACACACGCCCATATGACTATCGAGGCATGGTGGTTCCAGATGTGCTCATGAGTGGACACCATGAAAAGATTCGTCAGTGGCGACTGTATGAGAGCCTAAAGAAAACCTACGAGCGCAGACCTGACTTGCTAGAAAACTATCAACTAACAGCCGAAGAAGAAAAAATGCTGGCTGAAATCAAAGAAAACAAAGAATAAAGGAGAACCTTATGCAAGTAATCAAACGTAATGGAGAAATTGCTGAATTTGATCCAGATAAAATTTACCAAGCTGTCCTAAAAGCAGCTCAAACCGTTTATGTTTTGACAGATGATTTGCGTCAAAACCTTGCACAAGTTACTAAAAAAGTCGTTTTGGACTTGGAAGAAGCAAAAGTGGAACGTGCGACTATCAGCATGATCCAATCAATGGTTGAGCACCGCTTACTTGGTGCTGGTTACATTACCATTGCAGAACACTATATCTCTTATCGCTTGCAACGCGATTTGGAGAGAAGTGGTTATGGCGACCATATCGCCGTTCATCTTCATTTTGAACAAGTCCGTTAAGAAAAAGAGTGGGATGCAATGAACATCTCACTCTTTCTTAAATAGACTTTTCTGAGCTTTTTGTACGGTTGAGGGGACGAAACGAAGTCGTTTAATATCACTGATACGAATGATTCGAGTCACGTTTTTTGAAAAATTCTTGACGATAATTTGTTGACGTTTGCAATCATGTTTAACAATATCACCAGTAAAACTTGTCTCAGCGAGTATGATATGAACAGCCGTTTTTTTCTGGATGGCCTGTTCAATTGTGCTAATAAGGGAGTCGTTTTCAGAATAATCTTGTTCATTATGTCCACTGAGAAAGTCTTGTATCTTATCTAAGACTTGCTTGAATGTGTACCTCATAGGCATCTCCCTTCTTATATTCATATTATATAAAAAAATCCCAAAATCCACAAGATTTTTACGAATAGACTAGAGAAAGCATATCACAAAAAGGAGTTAAAAATGGCAGAATTCATATTTAAAATCGAAGAGCATTTGCTAACCTTATCTGAAAATGAAAAGGGTTGGACCAAGGAAATCAACCGTGTCAGTTTTAACGGTGCCCCTGCAAAGTTTGACATTCGTTCTTGGAGTCCAGACCATACCAAAATGGGCAAGGGAATTACTCTTACAAACGAAGAAGTTCAGGTCATGGTCGAAGCTTTTAAAGGCGGGAAATGAAAGAAGGATAGTGAGTTTACTCACTATCCTTTTCTTGTAAAATCATATAGTCTCGAAGAGATATTGTTGTTAATAGGAGAAAAGTTTTTTTAAACCTTTCTGGTGGAGTAGGGTTCTCTTTTCGTATCCAAGCTTCAATAAAAGTGATAATCATATTGGTGACGACATAGGTCATATCATTTTCACTAAAATCGAATTCCTTGTTGTAATGGATGTTTTTTTGAAGCCATTTTGAATAAGCAACTCTCAGAAATTCCTTCCAACCAGGGTCTACTTGAGTTATAAAAAGAGTTCGAATAATATTCCTATTTTCATAAATTAAAGGAATTGCATAATCTGCAAAACACTCAATAGGATTTCCATCCCTTATCAGACAATAATTATTAAATATCTGGAAAATCTGTTGATCGGCCTGTTCATGAATGTACTTGATAATATCTTCATAGTTATGAAAATGTTTTTGGTAAATAGCTTGTCTTGAAATACCAGCTTGTCTCGCAATTTCAGTCATTGTGAACGAGCTACGCTTAGGATTTTGTTTAGCGAGTGTTATCAAAGCAGAAACGATAGAATCTTGAGTATCTTTAGTCATAAGTGTCCTTTCTATGAAATAAATCGTGAATAGGTATCAATATAAATATTAGATAAAATTGACAACTTAAAAGAAACGGTCTGGAAAGAATTGCGCTGATAAAATATTGTGATATTCTTTATTTTTACTAAGAAAATTATAACATAAAATTAACCGTTTTCATAGAGAATTATAAAGAAATGTCTATTTTGTTTGATGTATCAAAAGAAAATTAACTATTTATAGAGGTAGGAAAGAACACAATTTTAACAAATTATAAGTGAAGCAAATTGACACTTTCTAATCTGAAAATATATTAATCCAAACATTATTTAATATGTAAGTGATTTCTAGTTCATACGGTGAAGAAACTACTTTAAAGTAATTATTTAAAATTGATTTCATAATTTATAATTAGTGTATTTTTGACAGAAATATAGGAAATTATTGGTATATTTTTAGTTTCCCAATCCATGTAATATAGAAATACTTAAGATTATTTTATATTCTGTTTAGGACAGATTATGATTTATACTATATTTTAAAATTTATGATATTCTAAAATTTTAAAATACAGATAGCTAAAACATCAATATAATGGTGCCATGTATTCTATGTAAAATACTTGACAAACTGTAAATTTTTTCTTTAAGGAATATTCATGAAAAATTAATATAATACTTGAGGTTATGGTATAATAAGATGAATGATATTTTGCGAGTTTTCATTCATAAGTGAGTAAGAAATCCTATTAAAGATTAAATTAAATCATTACTTTGAGCAGTATTACTAGCCATAGCAAGTAACCGTCGCAGCTACCATAGGAAGAGTCTTATGGTAAATCTAGCAATTGAAAGGGGTGTTGCCTACTGAACAGATGTGACATACTTCTCAATTAAATTTAATCAAATAGAAAGGATTTTTTATGGATAAACTAAAGAAAGTACTAGGTTTTCTAGTATTCCCTCTTTTGCTATTGCTGATGTTCTTCCCGACAGGTGAAGCACATGCTGCAACTGATGTTACCGATAAGGCCCATGTCGAGAAGTTGGAGATTACTATAGCATCTACAGGAAGCAAGACTGAAGGAATTCATGGTTCAAATGATACTTCGATGAAATTGAAATATTCGGGTAAATTCTCATTTCCCAATGTGGCAGTTAATGAAATCAAGAATGGTGATTACTTTATCGTAAAAGCTCCAGATAACTTGAGTTTGACGGATGGTAGTCTGGATTTGATTGATTCGACATCAAATACCAAAATGGGGACTGTCCAGGTGGATAATGCTAACCATCAGCTGGTATTTACTTTCAACGAAAAGGTGGAGGACAAGCAAAATATTCGTGGGGACTTTGTTGCAGAAGCAACTGAAACGCTCAAAAAAGAGGGGAAAACGGTTACCTATGTTTTACCAAATGGTGACAAACAGACCATCACGTATAAAGTGAATAAATATCAAAAGTCCGACGTGATAGGAGAAACCATTACAAAGTACGGTTATAACGATAACAATAAGGCGATAGCACATTTTCAGATGAAGATTAATCGTGCTAAGAAAGATATGACTGGACATGTGGTGAAGATTACAGATGATGTTTCAAAGGGAGCCTTTGCTAACTATGTGGAAGGTACTTTCTATATGCATGAAGCGGAATTCGAAACGACGAATACGAATTCATCTGCTCTTAAACATTTAGGTGATGAATACGAAATCACAACCGATCCGGAGGTATACAAGGCTAACTCAGATAAAAAAGCTTTGTTGACCTTTGTCAACGGGAAACGAGGATTTGAGTTGCTCATGCCGACCAATATGGGAACAAAGAGCTTTTTCTTAACGTATGATACATCCTCACCAGCAGATACTTCAATGATAAGTAACTCAGCGCAGTACTTGATTGATAATCAACCACAACTTATTTGGGAAAACTACGGAGGTAGTATTGGAACCAGAACAGAAGCAACGTTTAATTTAAAGACGGTTAAATCTGTAGGTGCGTCAGTCACAGCTGATATTGCTGGTAAGATCAAAATCACAAAATACGATGAAGCGGATGCAACTGTTAAGTTGGCAGGCGTTGTCTTTGAAATCCGTGAGAAAACCACTAATAATTTGGTTGATACCGTTACAACAGATGCGGATGGGATAGCTGTCTCAAAGGCTCTCAATAATGGTAAGTATATCGTTAAAGAAAAAACTCCTAAATCAGGCTATCAGGTAAATAGTCAAGAGTTCGAAGTGGAGATGAAAGATGGAAAGGGTGTTCCCCTCAATATCTCTAACAAACGTGTGACAGTTGACTTTGAAGCAACCAAGACTTGGGTAAACGGAAAAGCAACTGACTACAAAAAAGTCAAACTCGGTTTGTATGTGCACAAAGAAGGACAAACTGTTGCAGATGCAAAACCTGTTACTGGGAACTACACCCCTGAAGTGACAGAGTCTAATGGTGTTTACACTTATAAATGGAAAAATCAACTTCCTGAACGTGATGTTGATGGAAGCAAGCTAGTTTATTCTGTTCGAGAACTTGAAGATCAGACGCGTCTTCCTCTGAAAGAAGGAGAGAAAGTCAAAGTAGGCGACAACAGCTATGTTGTATCCTATAACGGAAACAACAAAGTCACCAACACTTACGAAGTTCCAAAGACAAACGTGACTGCTAAGAAAGTCTGGAGTGGCGGTCAGGAAACAGTTCGTCCAACTGTCTACTTCAAACTCTATCGTACGCCAGAAGGTGGAGCGGTTGAAGAAGTAGTTGGTGTTAGTCAAAAAGAAGTTCCCAAAACAGATGGAACTGTAGAATGGACAGACCTTCCTGCGACAGATGAGCACGGTGTGAAGTACACTTATAGTGTGATGGAAGTCGATGAAGATGGCAATCTCATCGTAGATACGATAGACGGCTATACTCCAGCACAAACAGCTGATTTGACTGTTACAAATACGTATAGCACTGAACCAGCTGAGGCTGTAATTGAAGCTAAGAAAAAATTGGAAGGCCGTCCAACAGAGCTTCAAGACGAAGAATTTGAATTTATCTTGAAAGATAATGATGGAAAAGAAGTTCAAAGAATCAAGAATAAAGGTACTAATGCTGATGGAACTGGTCGCGTAGTCTTCAAGCCTATTAAATTTACAAAAGAAGGACATTATCAGTACACCATTGTGGAAGCAAAAGCAGGTGAAACTGAAAATGGTATCACCTATGATAATAGAACAGTTCCTGTAATTGTACACGTCTATGATAATGGAAGAGGCCAACTGGTTGCCTGGGTTGAGAAATTAGAAATTTCTCAAGTAGCACTTCCAGCAGCTGAATTTTCAACTTCAGCACCTGGTTCTAATCTTGTACCACCAATCTCTGGTGCCATCAACACCATTACAGATGCCGGAATTCAAACATTCGTCAATACTTATAAGCCTGCTAATGTGAAAGCTCCTGTTTCGGCAACCAAATCATTCATCAATAAGAACACTGATAAGCCAATTCAGCTTCAAGGTGGTGAATTCGAGTTTGCCTTGTTTGAGAAAAATGGTACAGCTCCAATTCAAACAACAACAAATGATGCAGCTGGAAACATTAAGTTTGAAGATTTAGAATTCAATAAAGCTGACACTTATCATTACACCATCGTTGAAAAGAATGCTGGGACAACTGATAAAGGAATCACTTATTCTAACAAGACTATCGAAGTAACGATTAAAGTTGTTGACAACGGTAAGGGAGCGCTTGAAGCAACTGTTACCTATGACAATAACGACAGTACTTTCGAAAACACCTATAAGGCTGAAAATACCAAAGCTGTTCTTGAAGTAGATAAGAAACTAAGCAATCGCAATCTCGAAGCTGACATGTTCGAATTTACATTGACAGACCAAGTTGGTAACGTTGAAAAAGCGAAGAATGGTGCTGACGGAAAAGTTAAGTTCTCAGAGTTGACATTTGATGAAGCAGGTACTTACACTTACACTATTAAGGAAGTAAAAGCTGGCACAACGGAGAATGGTATCACCTACGATGCTAAGACCATCACAGCTAAAGTAACTGTAACCGATGATGGTCAAGGTAAATTGCATGCAACGGTTGAATACAGCAGTGATGGTACAGCTAATAGCACAACCTTCACCAATGTTTACACACCAGCTAAAACACAGGTTCCAGTGAAGAAAGTTTGGAATGATAGTGACAACCAAGATGGTAAACGTCCAGAGTCTATTACTGTTAAACTTCTAGCAGATGGTGTTGAAACTGGTCAAACACGTGAATTGAATGCTGCGAACAACTGGCAAGCTATTTTCACCGATCTGGACGCAGATAAAGGTGGTACTCCAATCGCCTATACAATCGAAGAAGTTTCAGTCGCAGAATATGAGTCTAAGGTGACAGGAGATGCCACAACTGGCTACACCATTACTAATAGCTACACACCAGGTAAGACTCAAGTTCCAGTGAAGAAAGTTTGGAATGATGCCGAGAACCAAGACGGCAAACGTCCAGGATCAGTCACAGTTAAACTTCTTGCCGATGGTCAAGACACAGGTAAGACCCTTGAACTCAATAAAGACAACAACTGGTCAGGAAACTTCACAGATCTTGATGTGAACAAAGCTGGTAAAGCGATTGTTTACTCAGTAGTCGAAGTAACTGTTACTGGCTACAATTCTGAAGTTACTGGTGCCCCTGTATCAGGCTTCACAATCACCAATAACTACACCCCGGAAACAGTTAATGTAAAAGCAACCAAGAACTGGGATGATGCGAATAACCAAGACGGCAAACGTCCAACTAAGATTACAATCAATCTCTTAGCAGACGGTCAGAAAGTTGATTCAAAAGAGATTCAAGCTGCACCAGACGGCACTTGGTCTGTTGAATTTACAAAACTTGCAAAATATAAAGATGGTAAAGAAATCAAATACACTGTAACAGAAGAAGCCGTAGTAGAATACGAATCGACTATTACAGACTTTACCATCACAAACAAATATGCACCAAAAGAAATAGACTACAAGGTAACAAAAGTATGGAACGACGCGAACGACCAAGACGGAAAACGTCCTAAGTCCGTAACGGTTCAACTTTTCAAATCTGTAGGTGGATCTAAAGCAGTAGCCGTTGAAGGTAAGAAATTGACCTTGACAGCTAAGGATAAGACGGACGCTAACACTTGGGTAGCATCATTTACAAAACTTCCACAATTCGAAGCTGGTAAAGAAATTACTTACTCCATCAAGGAAGTGGATGTACCAGCTGGCTACGAATCCTCTGTAACTGGACAAGTGGTAACTAACACCCACAATCCAGATACAGTTATCCTTTCAGGAACTAAGGTGTGGAAAGATAACAACAACCAAGACGGCAAACGTACAACATCTGTGAAAGTTCAAATTCTTAAAAACGATAAAGAAGTCGTTCAAGAAATTGAAGTTTCAGAAGCGACTGGTTGGAAGTTCGAATCAAAAGCACTTCCTAAGTATGAAAATGGTAAACTAATCGAGTACAAAGTCAAAGAAGTGGTTGTGAAAGGATATACTTCAACAATCACAACAGAAAAAGAAGGTAAGTACACCATTACCAATGAATATACACCAGAAAAAATTGCTGTAAGTGGACAAAAGACTTGGATTGACAATAACGACCAAGATCGTATCCGTCCAGCATCTATCACAGTGAAGCTAATTGCGAATGGTAAAGAAACTGGCCAAGAAGCTACAGCCACAGCGGAAACAGGTTGGAAGTATGAATTTACTAATCTGGACCGTTACCAAAATGGTAAGCCAATCGAGTACAAAGTCAAAGAAGTTGGTGTTCCTACAGGTTACACAGCTACTGAAACTGGTATGAATGTGACCAACACCCATACACCAGAGAAAGCATCTGTAAAAGGTAAGAAGATCTGGAAAGGTGATGAAAACCATAAAGACGCTCGTCCATCTTCTATCACTGTGAAACTTCTTGCGGATGGTAAAGATACTGGTAAAACTGCAATAGCTTCAGAAGCAAGTGGTTGGATTTATGAGTTTACAGACCTTGATCGTTACAAAGACGGTCAAGAAATCAAGTACTCTGTAGTAGAAGTTCCGGTTAAAGGTTACACATCTAAAGTAGAAGACTTCAATATCACAAATACATACATTCCAGAAAAACCAACACCAGGTGAACCAAATGAACCAGGAAAACCAGGACAAAAACCTCAACTTCCTAACACTGGTGAAAAAGCATCTAATGTAGCAGTAGTTGCAGGACTTGCTTTGATGGCAGTGACTGGTGGATTGTACTTTGTAAGCCGTAAAAATAAATAATCTCTAGATGAGAGATGATTTTCAGTTAGTTCTTAGGAAGTAATTGGAAAGGAAATAGTCCAGAACAAGTGTTCTGGACTATTTTTTATCTTGAGAAATAAGGAAGGCTTTTCAATCGTTCGAGTAAGGGACGACCAATAAAACTAATGGCAATGATCTTACCAAGGTCGGGGAGGATAAAGGGAAGGACACCAACAGCGAGTGCCTTGTCGAATGGCATTCCAGCAAGGAAGTGGAGGCTGAGAATACCTCCGACAAAGACGAGGGAGTCACCCAAGAGGTTGGCTAGGAAAATGCGAATATGGCCACTATTTTGATGGATGAGATAAGATGTAAGTCCTGCATAGACAAGGTCGAACCAAAGATAGCCTGAACTTGGACCGACTAAAACGTGGAATCCCGCACCTCCCCCTGCAAAGACAGGTAGACCAATAGCTCCCAGCAGGAGGTAGAGAGCTACAGATAGAACGGCTTCTCTGGGTCTAAAAACAGTAGCAATCAGACCGATTGCAAAGTTTTGCAGAGTGAAGGGGACAGGACCGATAGGGAGACTGATTTGTGCCAATACGGCGATGAGAGCAGCACCGATAGCAGGGAGAGCATAGATATGAGCTTTTTTCAAAACTGTTAACCTCTTTTCAAAATTATAGTAACTATTATACTAATTCAGAAGAAAAAGTCAACCTATTTTTTATAACGAGGTAACAATTTTGTAACAGCCGATTTTACATGTAAAAAGAGACCTCAAGAGGTCTCTTGCGATAATTAGCGCATGGTCACAAATTCTTCTGAGGCAGTTGGGTGGATAGCTACTGTAGCATCAAAGTCTGCCTTGGTCGCTCCCATCTTGATAGCGACTGCAAATCCTTGAATCATCTCATCCACTCCGTATCCTAGTCCGTGAAGGCCAACAACTTTTTCATCATCACCAGCTGTGATGAGTTTGAAGCGTGATTCTTGACGATGGTTTGTAACGGCTGAGTACATAGAAGCAAAGCTTGACTTGTAGACTTTGATGTTATCTTGGCCGTATTCTTTGATAGCTTGATCTTCAGTTAAACCGACTGTTCCGATTGCTGGGTGAGAGAAGACAACAGTAGGGATAGTTGTGTAGTCCATCTTAGCACTTGTTCTTCCATTAAAGAGGCGTTCAGACAGTGTGCGTCCTGCCTTGATGGCTACTGGGGTCAGTTCTTTCTCACCAGTAACATCTCCAAGAGCATATATGCCATCTACAACTGTATTTTGATACTCATCCACTTGGATAAATCCACGTTGGTTGAGTGTGACGCCAGCCTTTTCTAACTCCAGACCGTCTACATTTGGACGTCGCCCGGTAGCCCAGATAACTTGGCTGGCAGTGTGACTAGAACCGTCTTCAAAATGAATCGTAATACCTTGCTCCGTTTCTTCGAGCTTGACGGGTACCTTATGTGTGTGTAAAGGCAGACCAGTTTTTTCCATTTCATTGACAAGTCCTTCAACGATGTAGCTGTCAAAAGTGCGCAAGGGACGATCGCGACGGACAAACAAATCCGTTTTTACTCCTAGCGCGTGGAGAACACCTGCTAGTTCAACCGCGATATAGCCAGCTCCAAGAATCGCAACGGATTCAGGAAGTTGCTCCCAAGCAAAGACATCGTCTGAGCTGCCACCGAGTTCAGCTCCAGGAATAGTTGGGATGCTTGGACGAGCTCCAGTCGCAATCACGATATGCTTGGCACGAATCAATTCACCACTAACGCTGACTGTGTGGGAATCAACGAAATGAGCACGGCCTTCAATCAAATCAACGCCGTTACGCTTGAAACTTCCATCATAAGATGAGCGAGCGCGATCGATGTAGGCTTCACGGTTTTGACGAAGTTTTGCGAAATCAAATTGAACATCTGAACTTGTAAAACCATAGTCAGGACCGTAGTGGTGGAAGCTTTCGGCGATTTGGGCTCCATACCACATAATTTTTTTAGGAACACAGCCGACATTGACACAAGTTCCGCCTAATTTTTTCTCTTCGATAACAGCTGCTTTAGCACCGTGTTCGCCAGCTCGGTTCATGGTGGCAATGCCACCGCTCCCTCCACCGATGGCGATGATATCATATTCTCTCATAGAAAACTCCTTATAGCTTTGATAGTCATATTCTATCGTTTTTACTATTTGAATGCAAAAATCTGCTACGCTCTAAATAAATCGCAGAAATCACTTGCTAAATATAGAAATAAGGTGTATGATGTTACTAGTACAATTCTGCATAAATTAAATGAAAATAAGGCCCATTTCCTGAATATTTCTCTTTTCTCGCTATACAATCATTGTTCACAGTGGATAAATTTGATATAATGGACTTTAATGGAAAATATGAAAGGCATTTTGGGATGAAGAAGAATACGAAAAGAAAAAAAAGGCAATTTTACACAGTCATTGGAATTGCAAGTATTATTATTGTCGGAGCTATGGGAATTTTACTTTTTAGACAACCTTCTCAGGCTACTGTTAAAGATACGACCTCTCATTTGGTGACTGCCAAAGAAGGAACAGTTGCTTCATCTATTCTTTTATCTGGAACTGTTACTGTAAAAAATGAACAGTATGTATATTTTGATGCAAGTATGGGTGAGATTGAAGAAATTTTAGTCTCTGTTGGAGATAAGGTCGAAAAAGGACAAGCATTAGTAAAATACAATAGTTCCGATGCTCAGGCAGCATATGATGCTGCCAATCGTGCAGTAGCAAAGATTGATCGTCATATTAGTGAATTAAAGGAATCTCGAAGCAAAGCCCTTACTTACTCAGAAGAATATGGTGGTTCAGAGAGTAACACAGTATCTTCTCTTGATTCTCAAATTAAGGATGCATGTGACAATCGTGCAGATGCAGAAGCTCAAGTTAAAAAAGCAAAGGCTCAACTAGATGCGACAACTATTTTAAGCACGATAGAAGGAACAGTTGTAGAGGTGAATCGTGATCTTTCCAAATCCTCTGCGGGTAATGGCAAAGTAATAGTTCATATAGTGAGCAATGAAAATTTGCAAGTTAAAGGTGAATTATCTGAGTACAATCTTGCCAAGCTTTCAGTCGGACAAGAAGTGACCTTCACTTCTAAGGTCTACCCAGATAAGGCTTGGACAGGGAAGATCAACTATATCGCAACTTATTCAAAGAGTGGTGCTGATGGAAGCAATGGTAAAGGTGCATCGAATGTTGGCCCTAAATATCCATACACTATTGAAATTACGAGTGATATCGGTGAGTTGAAGCAAGGATTTTCTGTTAGTGTAGAAGTTAAGAGCGACAGTACATCTCTTCTCGTACCATTAACCAGCATCGTAGAAGAAGAAGGTAAAAACTATGTCTGGGTTGTTGACGAAGAGAATAAGGCTAAGAAAATCGAAGTTAGCCTAGGAAATGCTGACGCAGAAAACCAGGAAATCACTTCTGGCTTGACAAATGGGGCTAAAGTCATCAGTAATCCAACAACTTCCTTGGAAGAAGGAAAAGAGGTGAAGGCTGATGAAGAAACTAATTAGTCTAAAAAATATCTGTCGGAGTTATCGAAATGGAGATCAGGAACTTCAGGTTTTGAAAAATATCAACTTAGAAGTGAATGAGGGAGAGTTTGTTGCTATTATGGGACCGTCTGGTTCTGGAAAATCTACTCTAATGAATACTATTGGAATGTTGGACACACCAACTAGTGGTGAGTATTACGTAGAGGGGCAGGAAGTGGCTCGATTGGATGAAAAGCGGTTGGCCAAAGTCCGTAATAAAGAGATTGGTTTTGTCTTTCAACAATTCTTTCTTTTGTCTAAACTAGATGCCCTTCAAAATGTTGAATTGCCTTTAATATATGCTGGAGTTTCAGCTTCCAAACGCCGTAAATTGGCAGAGACCTATTTGAAAAAGGTAGACTTGACAGATAGAAGTCACCACTTGCCTTCGGAATTATCTGGTGGGCAAAAACAACGGGTAGCCATTGCCCGTGCCCTTGTCAACAATCCTTCGATTATTCTGGCAGATGAACCAACTGGGGCTTTGGATACAAGGACAGGAAGCCAAATCATGGAACTTTTGGTGGAGTTAAATGAAGAAGGAAGAACCATTATTATGGTCACGCATGAGCCTGAGATTGCAGCTTATGCAAAACGTCAGATTGTAATTCGTGATGGGGTTATTGCATCTGATAGTGGGCATTTAGAAGGGGAGGGGCATTGAGATGGAAAATCTAAAATTTGCCTTTTCATCGATTATGGCACACAAGATGCGTTCATTTTTGACGATGATTGGGATTATTATAGGAGTATCTTCAGTCGTTGTTATCATGGCTCTGGGAGACTCTATGTCTCGTCAGGTCAATAAAAATATGACCAAATCTCAGAAAAATATTCAGGTCTTCTTCTCGCCTATTAAAAGTAAGGATGGCTCTTTTACCCAAAAACAATCTTCTCTAACACTGTCTAGTCGAGAAGATACAGCTTATGTTGTTCCACCCAAAACACAGGAAGCATGGGTTAAGGAAGCCGCTAAAGTAAAAGGTGTAGATAGTTACTTTGTGACGAATAGTATAAATGTTACTCTGACTTATAAAGATAAAAAAGTTGAACAGGCTAGTTTAACAGGTGGTAATATGACTTATATGACTGCCACTGAAAATGAAATAATCGCTGGTAGGAGTCTAAGAGAACAAGATTACAGAGATTTTGCAAGTGTTATCTTACTTGATGAAGAATTGGCTAAAAGTCTTTTTGATTCACCACAGGCAGCTCTTAATCAGATAATTTCAGTTAATAACTTTCATTATCGAGTTATTGGAGTATATACAAGTACTGAAGCTAAAACTGCTAAAGCCTTTGGGATTGGTGGTCTTCCAATTACGACCAATATCTCTCTCGCAGCCAATTTTAATACTGATGAAATCTCGAACATCGTCTTTCGTGTCAATGATACTAGTCTAACGCAGACCTTGGGTCCAGAGTTGGCTCGAAAATTGACTGAGATTGCTGGTCTTCAGCAAGGGGAGTACCAAGTTGCGGACGCAACTGCCGCCTTCCAAGAAGTACAACAACTATTTGGTTTTATGACCACTGTTATCAGTGCCATCGCAGGAATCTCTCTCTTTGTCGGGGGAACTGGTGTTATGAATATCATGCTGGTTTCGGTGACAGAACGCACGCGTGAGATTGGTCTGCGGAAAGCTCTCGGTGCTACACGGGCTAATATCTTAGTACAGTTTTTGATTGAGTCCATGATCTTGACCTTGCTAGGTGGTGTCATCGGTCTTGGAATTGCTGCTGGAATGACCATGTTAGCTGGAGTGCTGCTCCAAAACATGATTGCAGGTATCGAAGTTGGGGTTTCCCTCCCAATTGCTCTCTTTAGCTTGGCTGTATCAGCCAGCGTTGGTATGATATTTGGTGTCTTACCAGCCAATAAGGCCTCTAAGCTCGATCCAATCGAAGCCCTTCGTTATGAATAAGATATAGAGCAGAAAAAACAAGATGGACATTTGTCCGTCTTGTTTTTGTATGGATTTTCCTATCGAAAATCACTAAAAATATGATATAATGAAGTGTTAGAAAAACAGGTTTCATTTGCCTGGAAAGGAAATATTATGTCTGAAAAGAATTTTTATATTACAACACCGATTTACTATCCATCTGGGAAACTTCATATCGGTTCAGCCTACACAACCATCGCCTGTGATGTCCTAGCTCGTTACAAACGCCTTATGGGCTACGATGTCTTTTATCTGACGGGTTTAGATGAGCATGGTCAAAAGATTCAACAAAAAGCAGAAGAAGCTGGGATTACACCACAAGCCTATGTTGATGGAATGGCAGTTGGAGTTAAAGAACTCTGGCAATTACTCGATATCTCATACGATAAATTTATCCGTACAACTGATGACTACCATGAAAAAGTAGTGGCTCAAGTCTTCGAACGTTTACTTGCTCAAGATGATATCTACTTGGGCGAATACTCTGGCTGGTATTCAGTTTCAGATGAGGAATTCTTTACAGAAAGCCAGCTTGCGGAAGTTTTCCGTGACGAAGCTGGAAATGTAACGGGCGGTATCGCTCCATCAGGACATGAAGTGGAATGGGTTTCAGAAGAGTCTTACTTCCTTCGTCTCAGCAAATACCAAGACCGTTTGGTTGAATTTTTCAAATCGCACCCTGATTTCATCACTCCAGATGGTCGTCTTAATGAAATGTTACGTAACTTTATTGAGCCAGGTTTGGAAGACTTAGCGGTTTCTCGTACAACCTTTACCTGGGGTGTGCCAGTACCATCTAATCCAAAACACGTTGTCTATGTTTGGATCGATGCCCTTCTCAACTATGCGACTGCTCTTGGTTATGGTCAAGACGATCATACTAACTTTGACAAGTTCTGGAACGGAACAGTCTTCCACATGGTCGGAAAAGATATTCTCCGTTTCCACTCAATCTACTGGCCAATCTTGCTCATGATGCTCGATATCAAGTTGCCAGAACGTTTGATTGCCCACGGTTGGTTTGTCATGAAAGACGGCAAGATGTCTAAGTCTAAAGGGAATGTCGTTTACCCTGAAATGCTAGTAGAACGTTATGGACTGGATCCACTTCGTTACTACCTCATGCGTAGCCTCCCAGTCGGTTCAGACGGAACCTTTACTCCTGAGGACTATGTAGGCCGTATCAACTATGAATTGGCAAATGACCTAGGAAACCTCCTCAACCGTACGGTTTCCATGATTAATAAGTATTTTGATGGAAAAGTTCCAGCCTATGTAGAAGGTGTGACTGAATTTGACAATGCTCTTGCTCAAGTAGCAGAGCAATCTATCTCTGACTACCATACACACATGGAAGAAGTTGACTACCCACGTGCACTTGAAGCAGTCTGGACTCTTATCTCTCGTACCAACAAATACATTGATGAGACTGCTCCATGGGTCTTGGCTAAGGATGAAGCTCTTCGTGACCAATTAGCAAGTGTGATGAGCCACTTGGCAGCTAGCCTTCGTGTCGTTGCTCACTTAATTGAACCCTTTATGATGGAAACCAGTCGTGCAGTCTTGACTCAGCTTGGTTTGGCAGAAGTTGCTAGCCTTGAAAACTTGAGCTTGGCTGATTTACCTGCAGGTGTGACTGTAGTTGCCAAAGGAACTCCAATCTTCCCGCGTCTGGATATGGAAGAAGAAATCGCCTATATTAAGGAACAAATGGAAGGCAACAAGCCAGACGTCGAGAAAGAATGGAATCCAGAAGAAGTCGAACTCAAACTAAGCAAGGAAGAAATCAAGTTTGAAGACTTCGATAAGGTTGAAATTCGTGTCGCAGAAGTCAAAGAAGTTTCTAAAGTGGAAGGTTCTGATAAGTTGCTTCAATTCCGCTTGGATGCTGGTGATGGTGAAGACCGTCAAATTCTCTCAGGAATTGCAAAATACTATCCAAACGAACAAGAATTGGTCGGCAAGAAAGTTCAAATCGTTGCCAACCTCAAACCTCGTAAGATGATGAAAAAATATGTCAGCCAAGGGATGATTCTCTCAGCTGAACATGATGGCAAACTAACCCTTCTCACAGTTGATCCAGCTGTACCAAACGGAAGTATGATTGGGTAATAGCAAAAAACCAACGTTAGGTACGTTGGTTTTTCTTGTTATATGCGAGATTATCTAAGAAGTGGTCTATCTCCTTTTGAGACCTGAGGAGAATTACTTTCTCTGGATAGGTTTCTTGAATCCCCTTGTAGCGTTCCTTAGCGGATTTGCTCCGCCCATCCCAGAGAATCCATCGGATAAAGTCCCAGTCAAAGCGTTCGGGGCAACCTGCAGCCATGCTTTCTCGGACCTTGCCTCGGTATGTGAGATACCGTTTAAGGGCTCGAAAGAGACAAGTCCATGGTGAAAAATTGAGAAAGATGATTTGGTCAGCTTGCTCCATCCTTTCCTCATAGCAGCACCAAGAGTAGTTTCCATCGATGACCCAGTCTGAGTGAGTGGTTAGGAATTTTTTCATCTCAGATTTCATCCAATCACGATCACTGTCTTGCCAATTTGGTTGAAATTGGAGGGTGTCCATATGCAGTTTGGGAATTGAGTAGAACTGGGATAACTTTTGTGCCAGGGTTGATTTCCCAGCACCAGAATAGCCGATAATTGCGATTTTCATTTTCTACCTTTTCGTAATGGAGGACAAAAAAACAGCCTCGGTGGACTGTTTCTTATTTAGCAAGTTTAGCTGAAAGACGAGCTTTATCGCGGCTTGCTTTATTTTTATGAATCAAACCTTTAGTTTCTGCTTTGTCGATAGCTGAGCTAGCAGCACGGAAAAGTTCTTCAGAAGGGTTTGATTCGAAAGCTTTGATAGCAGTACGCATAGCTGATTTTTGAGCTGAGTTTTTTTCGTTTTGTTTAACGTTCAATTCAGCGCGTTTGATAGCTGATTTAATGTTTGCCAATGTTCTTACCTCCATATTTACTAACTATACCATTATATATGAAAACTTAGGTTTTGACAAGGGGAAATTATTTTTTTAGGTAAATTTCATCGATTTCGTGGTTTTTAGTCTTGTGGAGAATGACCTCGGCGCGATTCCTTGTCGGTTCGATATAGTTTTGTAGATTTGTGAGATTAATACTGGTCCAAACCTGATGTGCAAAGGCTTCAACTTCTCCAATCGGCATTTGCGTAAAGCGGTGGTAGTAGCTGTTGAGATCATTTTGGGCAAAGCTGAGCAGTTTTAAGAAACGATCCAGATACCAACTTTCAATGTCCTCGACAGCAGCATCCACATAGATGGAAAAATCAAAGAAATCAGTGATGTAAAGGCGCTCATTTTGAGGGTTTTGAAAGACATTGATGCCTTCAACAATAACAAAGTCCGCAGCTTTGACACGCTGCTTCTCTCCAGGAACGATGTCATACACTTCATGAGAATAGACGGGGATATCTACATCTTGCCCATTCTTTAGGCGATCAAGAAAATTCAGCAAGGTTTCCATATCATAACTTTCAGGAAAACCTTTGCGATTTAATATATCTTGATCCATCAAGGTTTGATTGGGATAGAGAAAGCCATCCGTTGTCACTAGCTCTACAGTAGCATCAGTAACTGTACGAGAGAGAAGGATTTGCAGAAGTCGGCTAGTTGTTGATTTTCCTACAGCGACACTTCCTGAAACTCCAATGATAAAAGGCTGGGATTTGCTTTCACGTTGGAGGAAAATTCCTTTTGAAAATGCCAAATCATCCTTGGTGCGCTTGTAAATATGGATAAGATGGACAAGGGGAAGATAGACATCCGTTACGTCCTGCAGACTAATCTGGTCATTGAAACTCTTGATGGATTCTAACTCTTCCTCTGTCAAGGGAGGGGTTGTTTTGCGATGCAATGATTGCCAAGTATGGCGGCTGATTTTCTCAAAATGTAAAAATTCGTTGGTCATTTGTTTTCCCCTAGATATTTTGTTTATCATACCATAAAAAGCTAAAAAAATAAAGCGGTTTCTTGATGGTAGTAAGCCAATATCGTATAATAGAGGTAGATGGAGGTTGAATAATTTAATGATGAGATAGGGAATTGTTTCTGAAGAGTTATCAGTTATTAAAAGTGGTTTTTTAGTTCGCAACTTATAGGAGGTATACAATGAAAATCTTGAGATGTTACATATTGGAACTCTGTTTTATTTTAAGTTTTACACTACCTTTTATAAGGGGAGCGAATGCGGATAATGGTAGACGCTTTGTAGAAACCTATTACGGTTTTACCTTCTTAATGGATCATCTCCTTATAACAGCTGTCTTTATCTGTTCGCTCTTGATTGCCTGGCTAGTAAAAAAGCAGTGGACGAAATGGCTTGCTGCTGGTAGTTATCTATTTTTGATTTTGTGGATTGCTACAGAAGGATATCTATTCCGTATGTCACTAGAAGATTTGATACGACTTTGGACAAGTTTGGAAATCTTGACACAAACTTATCAGTTGGGTTTTTATCTAAACATCATATTGGGAATCTTGTTGATAATAAAGTATTTTAAGGTTAAGAAATAGTAATAAAAATGCGCCTGATTACAGACGATCTGCTTTATCCTGACTATGATAATTTGTAGTTCCCGATAGATTGTAATGTATTTCTAATAATTGAAAGAGATTGAAGAAAAGGTTTTTTGACTAGGATTCTTCAGTCTTTTTCATTTTATCATCACTTTGTAAACGACTTACAATTCAAGCCAAATTATGGTAAAATAGTTTTATGAGTAAAATGTATTATGCAGAAAATCCTGACGCTGCTCACGACATACATGAGTTGAGAGTGGAGTTGTTGGGAGAAAAAATGACCTTTTTGACGGATGCGGGTGTTTTTAGCAAGAAAATGGTTGACTTTGGGAGTCAGCTTTTATTGAAGTGTCTAGAGGTTAACAAAGGAGAAACGGTCCTTGATGTGGGTTGTGGATATGGGCCTTTGGGCTTGTCCTTGACCAAGGCTTATGGAGTTCAGGCAACCATGGTTGATATCAATAATCGTGCTCTAGACTTGGCTCGACAAAATGCTGAACGAAATAAGGTTGAAGCAACGATTTTCCAATCCAATATCTATGAACAAGTTGAAGGGAAATTTGACCATGTTATTTCTAATCCGCCTATTCGAGCGGGTAAACAAGTTGTTCATGAGATTATCGAAAAGAGCAGAGATTTCTTGAAAGATGGAGGTGATTTAACCATTGTCATTCAGAAAAAGCAAGGTGCTCCGAGTGCTAAAAGTAAGATGGAAGACGTTTTTGGAAATTGTGAAATCGTAAAGAAAGATAAGGGATACTATATCCTTAGAAGTGTGAAAGAATGAGAGCAGTTGATTTAATCCAAAAGAAACGAGATGGTCAAGAACTTACTTCAAATGAAATCAAGTGGCTAGTAGAAGGCTATGTGGCAGGAACTGTTCCAGACTATCAGATGTCTGCCTTTGCTATGGCGGTTTATTTCAAAGGAATGACGACACGAGAGATTTCTGACCTGACGATGAATATGGTTAAGACAGGTCAGGAGTTTGACTTGTCAGCTATTGATGGGGTTAAAGTTGACAAACATTCTACTGGTGGTGTAGGTGATAAGGTGACCTTGATTTTAGCTCCCCTTGTTGCTAGCTTTGGAGTGCCCGTGGCAAAAATGAGTGGTCGTGGACTAGGGCATACTGGCGGAACCCTAGATAAGTTGGAAGCAATCAAGGGTTACCAAGTGGAGCGCAGTCAAGAGGATTTTATCCGTCAGGTACAGGACATTGGTGTATCTGTCATTGGGCAGTCAGATCAGCTTGTTAAAGCAGATAAACTTCTCTATGCCCTTCGTGATGTGACGGCGACTGTCGACACGATTCCTTTGATTGCGAGTTCTGTCATGAGCAAGAAAATTGCTGCTGGTGCGGATGCCATTTTGCTAGACGTGACTGTTGGTGAGGGTGCCTTCATGAAAACTGTCGATGAGGCACGAGAATTGGCTCAAACCATGGTCGATTTGGGTAAGGCCGTTGGTCGAAAAACAGTTGCAGTCATTACAGATATGAGCCAACCCTTAGGGCGAGCTATTGGCAATCGTCTCGAAATCCTAGAAGCAATTGAAATTCTTCAAGGAAAGGGTCGAGAAGATATTAGCCATTTTATCTGCGAGCTAGCTCAGATTATGCTTGGCTTGGCTGATGTTGAGAAAACGATCGAGGAAATCCGTCAACACCTGGAAAATGGCCAAGCGCTGGCTAAGTTTGAAGAAATGGTAGCAGCTCAAGGCGGTGATTTAGAAGATCTCTATCGCCCAGTCAAGGTGGCGCATGTAGTTGATATCCCGGCTCAAGATACAGGTGTTATTTCAGCTCTTCCTGCAATGGAATTTGGGCTCTATGCCATGAGACTAGGAGCCGGTCGTGCAGTCAAGACTGATGACTTGGACTATGAAACTGGGATCGTTTTTGAGAAGAAGGTCGGTGACTCCGTTCAAAAGGGAGAAATTGTCGCAAAAGTTTATACAAATGGAAAAATTTCCCCTCAACTAGTTACAGAATTCCAAAAATATGTTAAAATAAATGATGGAGTGAAACGTTTGCAGGAAATAATTGAAATCATCTCATGAAAAAGAGAGGAATCCGAATATGAAATTAAACAAATACATCGATCATACGCTTTTGAAGCAAGATGCAAGTCAAGAACAAATTGATCGTTTGCTATCTGAAGCGCGTGAGTATGACTTTGCCAGCGTTTGTGTTAATCCCACATGGGTTAAACATGCGAAAACAGGACTTGAAGGCTCAGATGTAAAGGTTTGTACAGTAGTAGGTTTTCCTTTGGGAGCGACAACTTCAGCTGTAAAAGCTTTTGAAACAAAAGAAGCTGTTCAAAACGGTGCAGATGAGATTGATATGGTTATCAATGTCGGTGCTCTCAAATCAGGTAATCTTGATTTGGTTGAATCGGACATCCGTGCTGTCGTAGAAGCAAGTGGTGACAAGTTGGTTAAGGTCATTATTGAAGCTTGCTTGTTGACAGACGATGAAAAGGTTGTGGCTTGCCAATTATCCCAGAAAGCAGGCGCTGATTTTGTCAAAACTTCAACTGGATTTTCAACTGGTGGTGCCACTATAGAGGATGTTAAGTTGATGCGTAAAACAGTCGGACCAGATATGGGAGTTAAGGCTGCTGGTGGAGCTCGTTCTTATGCAGATGCTCTTGCCTTTGTGGAAGCGGGCGCTACCCGTATTGGAACATCAGCTGGTGTGGCAATTTTAAAAGGAGAATTAGCAGATGGCGACTACTGAGTTGATTGAACTAGCAATTGAAACCAGCAAACAAGCCTATGTACCCTATTCTCATTTTCCTATTGGAGCTGTTTTAGTAGCTAAGGACGGTAGCATTTATACGGGTGTGAACATCGAGAATGCTAGTTACCCCTTGACTAATTGCGGAGAGCGTACAGCGATTTTCAAAGCAGTTTCCGAAGGCCAAAGAGAGTTTTCAGAGTTGATTGTCTATGGACAGACTGAAAAACCTATATCACCATGTGGTGCTTGTCGCCAAGTGATGGCTGAATTTTTTGAAAAAGATCTAAAAGTGACACTTGTCGCAAAAGATAAATCGACGGTCGAGATGACGGTCGGGGAGTTACTTCCATACTCTTTTACAGACTTAAACTAGTCTGAGTCACTCTTTGAGTGACGCGGTCCTTGTGGCCAACCAATCCATACTTGCAACATCGTTGCACATCTTATTTAGGAGGTTCAGTAATGAACAAGAAACAATGGCTAGGCCTTGGTCTAGTTGCAGTGGCAGCAGTTGGACTTGCTGCATGTGGTAACCGCTCTTCTCGTAACGCAGCTTCATCTTCATCTGAAATGAAGACGAAAGCAGCGATTGTAACAGATACTGGTGGTGTTGATGATAAATCATTTAACCAATCAGCTTGGGAAGGTTTGCAAGACTGGGGTAAAGAACACAATCTTTCTAAAGATAAAGGTTATACTTACTTCCAATCAACAAGCGAAGCAGACTATGCTAACAACTTGCAACAAGCGGCTGGAAGTTACAACCTGATCTTCGGTGTTGGTTTTGCACTTCACAATGCAGTTGAAGAGGCAGCAAAAGATCACTCTGACTTAAACTATGTCTTGATTGATGATGTGATCAAAGATCAAAAGAATGTTGCGAGCGTAACATTTGCTGACAACGAAGCAGCTTACCTTGCTGGGGTTGCGGCAGCTAAAACAACTAAAACAAAACAAGTTGGTTTTGTAGGTGGTATCGAGTCTGAAGTTATTTCACGTTTTGCTGCTGGATTTAAAGCTGGTGTTGAGTCAGTAGACCCATCTATCAAAGTACAAGTTGACTACGCTGGTTCATTTGGTGATGCTGCCAAAGGTAAAACAATTGCAGCTGCTCAATACGCTGCAGGTGCAGACGTTGTTTACCAAGCAGCTGGTGGTACAGGTGCTGGTGTCTTTGCTGAAGCAAAATCTTTGAACGAAAGTAAAAATGAAGACGAAAAAGTTTGGGTTATTGGTGTAGACCGTGACCAAGCAGCAGAAGGTAAATACACTTCTAAAGATGGTAAAGAATCAAACTTTGTTCTTGTATCTACATTGAAACAAGTTGGTACAACTGTAAAAGATATTGCCAACAAAACAGAAAAAGGTGAATTCCCTGGCGGACAAGTTATTGTCTACTCATTGAAGGATAAAGGGGTTGACTTGGCAGTAACAAACCTTTCAGAAGAAGGTAAAAAAGCTGTTGAAGACGCAAAAGCTAAAATCCTTGACGGAAGCGTAAAAGTTCCTGAAAAATAATGGATAAAAGTCATTTCTTAGGAAGCGACCATCGGTCGCTTCTTTAAGAATTGAGGCAATTTTTTGTCTCAATAGAACTTGTTAACATGATTAGCAGGTTTTATTGAAACAAAATAAACCTCGGAAAGGAAAAGCATATGGCACACGAAAATGTCATTGAGATGCGGGATATTACCAAGGTGTTTGGTGAATTTGTAGCGAACGACAAGATCAACTTGCAACTGCGAAAAGGTGAAATCCATGCACTTTTAGGAGAAAATGGAGCGGGTAAATCCACTCTGATGAATATGCTGGCAGGACTTCTCGAGCCAACTAGTGGTGAATTGCGGTGAATGGTCAAGTTGTCAAACTAGATTCACCTTCTAAAGCTGCTAGTCTTGGAATTGGGATGGTTCACCAACATTTTATGTTGGTTGAGGCTTTTACAGTAGCTGAAAATATCATTTTGGGGAGTGAAATCACTAAAAATGGTGTGCTAGATATAGCTGAAGCTACTAAAGAAATCAAGGCTCTTTCTGAACGTTATGGTTTGGCAGTGGATCCTGCTGCCAAGGTGGCAGATATTTCCGTTGGTGCTCAACAACGTGTAGAAATCTTGAAGACACTTTACCGTGGTGCTGATATCCTCATCTTTGACGAACCTACGGCAGTATTGACTCCTTCAGAGATTGATGAGTTGATGGCTATCATGAAAAACCTTGTCAAAGAAGGAAAATCCATTATTTTGATTACCCATAAACTGGATGAAATTCGTGCGGTATCCAATCGAGTGACGGTTATCCGTCGTGGAAAATCAATCCAGACGGTGGAAATTGCAGGGGCAACCAATGCAGACTTGGCAGAGATGATGGTAGGACGTTCTGTCTCCTTCAAAACGGAGAAACAGGCACCACAACCAAAAGAAGTAGTCTTGTCTATCAAAGACTTGGTTGTCAATGAAAACCGTGGTGTACCAGCTGTGAAGAACCTTTCTTTGGATGTTCGTGCTGGTGAAATTGTCGGTATTGCAGGTATTGATGGCAATGGCCAATCTGAACTCATTCAAGCCATTACGGGTCTTCGTAAGGTTGAGTCTGGTAGTATTGAATTAAAAGACAAATCAATCGTAGGGATGCACCCTCGACAAATTACGGAACTCAGTGTAGGGCATGTTCCTGAAGACCGCCACCGTGATGGTTTGATTTTGGATATGATGATTTCAGAAAATATCGCTCTTCAAACCTACTACAAAGAACCACTCAGCAAGAATGGTATCTTAAACTATGCCAATATCACTTCACATGCCAAGAAATTGATGGAAGAATTTGACGTCCGTGCGGCGAGCGAGTTTGTTCCAGCAGCAGCTCTTTCAGGGGGAAATCAACAAAAAGCGATTATCGCTCGTGAGATTGATCGTGATCCTGATCTCCTTATCGTCAGCCAACCAACTCGTGGTTTGGATGTCGGTGCCATTGAATATATCCACAAACGCTTGATTGAAGAACGTGATAACGGAAAAGCTGTGCTTGTTGTCAGCTTTGAATTGGATGAGATTTTAAATGTTTCAGACCGAATTGCTGTTATTCATGATGGGAAGATTCAAGGTATTGTGTCGCCAGAAACGACTAACAAACAAGAACTTGGTATCTTGATGGCAGGTGGAAACTTGGGAAAGGAGAAGGATGATGTCTAAAAAGTTACAACAAATTTCGGTTCCCTTGATTTCCGTATTCTTAGGAATCTTGCTCGGGGCCATTGTCATGTGGATTTTCGGCTACGATGCTATCTGGGGTTATGAGGAGTTGTTCTATACAGCTTTTGGTAGTCTCCGTGGAATTGGTGAAATTTTCCGTGCCATGGGTCCTCTTATCTTGATTGGTCTGGGTTTTGCAGTTGCCAGCCGTGCAGGTTTCTTTAACGTTGGGCTTCCTGGTCAGGCACTAGCAGGTTGGATTCTTAGTGGTTGGTTTGCTTTGTCGCATCCGGACATGCCACGCCCAATGTTGATTTTAGCGACCGTAGTAATTGCTTTGATTGCAGGTGGAATTGTAGGTGCTATTCCAGGTATTCTCAGAGCCTATTTAGGTACATCAGAGGTTATCGTAACCATTATGATGAACTATATTGTTTTGTACGTAGGGAATGCCTTTATTCATTCTTTCCCGAAAGACTTTATGCAAAGTACAGACTCAACGATTCGTGTTAGTGCCAATGCTACATACCAGACACCATGGTTATCAGAGTTGACTGGAAATTCCCGTATGAATATTGGAATCTTCTTTGCAATCATTGCTGTTGGCGTGATTTGGTTCTTGCTCAAGAAAACGACCCTCGGTTTTGAAATTCGTGCAGTTGGTCTCAATCCCCATGCCTCAGAGTACGCTGGTATTTCAGCAAAACGTACAATCATTCTATCAATGATTATCTCTGGTGCTTTGGCTGGTCTTGGTGGAGCTGTCGAAGGTCTTGGAACCTTCCAAAACGTTTACGTTCAGGGATCATCATTAGCTATCGGATTTAACGGGATGGCGGTTAGTTTGCTTGCTGGGAATTCACCAATTGGAATTCTCTTTGCAGCCTTCTTATTTGGAGTTTTGCAAGTAGGAGCACCAGGTATGAACGCTGCGCAAGTTCCGTCTGAACTTGTCAGCATTGTAACAGCGTCCATTATCTTCTTTGTCAGTGTTCACTATATTATCGAACATTTTGTCAAACCAAAAAAACAAGTTAAAGGAGGTAAGTAAGGATGTCTATTACAACATTACTCACCCTCTTGGTCTCTTCTATGCTGATTTACTCAGCACCACTTATTTTTACGAGTATTGGAGGAGTCTTCTCTGAACGTGGTGGTGTCGTTAACGTCGGTCTTGAAGGAATTATGGTTATGGGAGCCTTTTCTGGGGTTGTCTTTAACCTTGAGTTTGCAGAACAACTTGGAGCAGCGACTCCTTGGATTTCCTTGTTAGTTGCCGGTATCGTGGGAGCTATTTTCTCCCTCATTCATGCAGTCGCTACAGTTCATTTCCGTGCGGACCATGTTGTCAGTGGTACAGTATTGAACTTGATGGCTCCTGCCTTAGCAGTTTTCTTGGTTAAGGTTCTTTATAACAAAGGGCAAACGGATAACTTAAGCCAGACTTTTGGACGTTTTGATTTTCCAGTTTTGGCTAATATCCCAGTGATTGGAGATATCTTCTTCAAGTCAACAAGTTTGCTAGGTTATATCGCGATTGCCTTCTCATTCTTTGCTTGGTTTATTCTCTTTAAGACCCGCTTTGGTCTTCGCCTTCGCTCTGTTGGTGAACACCCTCAGGCAGCAGATACCTTGGGGATCAATGTCTACAAGATGCGGTATCTTGGGGTTATCATTTCAGGTTTCCTAGGTGGAATTGGGGGAGCGATTTATGCTCAATCCATTTCAGTTAACTTCTCAGTGACAACTATTGTTGGACCTGGATTTATTGCCCTTGCTGCAATGATCTTTGGTAAATGGAACCCAATCGGTGCTATGCTTTCTAGTCTCTTCTTTGGACTTTCACAAAGTTTGGCAGTTATCGGTTCTCAATTGCCTTTCCTACAAGGAGTACCAGCGGTTTACCTTCAAATCGCCCCTTATGTCTTGACCATCCTTGTCTTAGCAGCTTTCTTTGGAAAAGCAGTTGCACCAAAGGCAGACGGTATCAACTACATCAAGTCAAAATAAGCATACAAAAAAACGTCAGTTTAAACTGGCGTTTTCTATTTTTAAAATTTCAGTTTTGAAACATATGATAGTAAATTATAGCGAATAAGCAACTCTTAAATTTTAAGTTCTAATTAAACTTAGTTTTCAATTTTTAGTATTCTAAAAATTTTAGGTAACATTATAATTATATATATTAGGAGGGTTCCTCCTCCAAATATGAATATCACCCCTCCATTCACTTCTTTTTGAAAAAGATAAGTGAATACTATGGTACCTATTGGCATGATAGATGTATTTAGTGTAAATAAAGTACTCATTACTCTGCCTAAAAATTTTGTTTCGATGGTACTTTGAAGGTAAGTCATCACAATAATATTTAAAACAACAAGAGTAAACGCTATGATTCCCATAAATATACTACCAAGAAAAGAAATAATAATTTGAGAGTTAGTTGATGCAAATGTGATGCCTAAACCAATAATAGCTATAGTTAAGAGAACAAGTGGCATGGTTATCTTACTCGAGAGTAAGATGTTGTTTTCTTTCTTATCTGGCAATAGTGACATTGAAATACTGGCTAAAAGCATTCCTACTGCTGCCATAGTTTCAAGCATTCCTACTGTTGAGTTACCTAA
This sequence comes from Streptococcus oralis SK304, assembly GCF_000287715.1. Lineage (GTDB taxonomy): Bacteria > Bacillota > Bacilli > Lactobacillales > Streptococcaceae > Streptococcus > Streptococcus oralis_Y. Next base: position 296,370 of record NZ_ALJN01000016.1, read on the forward strand.
CAGAAGTTGTTCCTTTACTACAAATGGCACCCCAATACTGATAGATGTGTAGAAAAAATTGAGGATAACACTTACAAGAATAATGTATTTTACAATTTGATTTTCTTTAAGAAATTGAATAATTTCTTTGACTCCATGCAGAGGATTTTCACAACTCGTAGCCTTGTTCTCTTTCTCGTTATATTCATAGTAAAATTTCATACTAAGTAGAACTCCTAAAGAGAGAAGATTTGCAAAAATTTCAATTAGAATAAAACCTGCAAAACCTAACCAACCATAAAAAATGACTCCAATAGCTGGAGAAATCATGGTTGCAATTGCAATGGCAGTCTGTGTAACAGAACTTAATCTTTGAATTTTTTTATCATTTACTAATTCATGAATTGAGGCTGAATAACAAGTATCACTTATATTGACTGTAATAGAGTGGAGTATTACAAATGGAATTACTAGATATAAGATACTAGAAGAATCCATAAGAAAATAAAAAGTATAAAACAAAAGAAAGATAAAAATCCTAAAGATGAAATTATATATTAAAATTTTCTTGTGTGGGTATCTATCTACTAGATTACCAATGGGAATTAAGAAAATCAAACTGACTAAAGGATAAATAATCATATTAATCCCAAAACTCATTGCAGATTTTGTTTGATCCAGTAGCATCAGACCTAAAGCAAAATTGAAAGATTTCCCGCTCAAAGAGCCAATGAAATTGCTAATAAAATCTTTTATAATTTGCTTATTTGATATACGATCACTAATTATATTTTTCATTTTTATTTCCACCATGAAAATTATTACTTAGAAAGTTTATATATTAAAATTCTTCACTAGGATACTAGTGTAATAGAATATTTTTAAACGCCAGTTTAAACTGGCGTTTTATTTTTTAGGATTTTGATGTGTCAAGTTTAGTCCCCAAGGGACAAGATTTTCAGTTTTATTTTTGATACGTGTGATATTATCCTTGTGACGAATGATAATCAAGCTAGCAAGTGTTAGGATAATCAGAATGAAGAGAGGGTCATAGCTGTCTAGGATAAATCCAAATAGTGGAAATAGTAGAACTCCGATGACGGCTGCGATAGAAGCGGCAACGCTAGACAAGGAAATCATACTACCAAGATAGAGGGTTCCAAAGAATACGACTGCTAGGTAGAGACAGAAGATAGGCGCAAATCCGAAAACAACTCCAGCGCTAGTTGCGACAGCCTTGCCCCCTTTAAATCCTGCAAAGATAGGAAAGGTATGTCCAATTACAGCTAAAAGTCCAAAGACAAGAGGCGATACACCTTGTAGGTGGAAAAGAATAGGAAGTAGAGTGGCCAAGGTCCCTTTAAAGAAGTCAATCACAAAGGTTGCCATACCAGCTTTCTTACCTAAAATGCGAAAGGTATTAGTCGTTCCAGTATTACCAGAACCATGCTCGCGCAGATTTGTTTGAAAGAAGATTTGTCCAATCCAAAGACCAGACGGAATCGAACCTAGCAGATAAGCAAAAATTAATAATACAAATGTCATCATAGACCTATTATACCATGAAATGCTTTCGAAAGTCAGAGAATATCCTGTGAAATTGTGACGGCTGAATGGGAAAAATTTTGCAAAATCCCTAGAAAACCTGTAAAATAGAAAAGATGAACGAATAGGAGGTTCCTTGTGTCAAAAAAGGAAATCAATATTAATAACTACAATGATGATGCCATTCAGGTGCTAGAAGGGTTGGATGCGGTCCGTAAACGTCCGGGGATGTATATTGGTTCGACCGACGGTGCAGGTCTCCATCACCTAGTCTGGGAAATTGTGGACAATGCAGTCGATGAGGCCTTGTCTGGCTTCGGTGATCGCATTGATGTGACTATCAATAAAGACGGAAGTTTAACAGTAGAAGACCAAGGTCGTGGGATGCCGACTGGTATGCACGCCATGGGAATTCCAACTGTCGAGGTTATCTTTACCATTCTTCACGCCGGAGGGAAATTCGGTCAAGGAGGTTATAAGACATCTGGAGGTCTCCACGGGGTGGGGTCTTCTGTTGTTAATGCCCTATCAAGCTGGTTGGAAGTTGAAATCACCCGTGATGGTGCAGTCTATAGACAGCGTTTTGAAAATGGTGGGAAACCCGTCACAACCTTGAAGAAAATTGGTACAGCACCCAAGTCTAAGACAGGTACCAAAGTCACCTTCATGCCTGATGCGACGATTTTTTCTACGACAGACTTCAAGTACAATACCATTTCAGAACGACTCAATGAGTCAGCCTTTCTCTTAAAAAATGTTACCTTGTCTTTGACAGATAAGCGAACAGATGAAGCAATCGAATTCCATTATGAGAACGGGGTACAAGACTTTGTTTCTTACCTCAATGAAGACAAGGAAACCTTGACGCCAGTCCTATACTTTGAAGGCGAAGACAATGGCTTCCAAGTGGAAGTTGCCCTCCAGTACAATGATGGATTTTCAGATAACATCTTGTCTTTTGTCAATAACGTTCGTACTAAAGATGGTGGAACGCACGAGACAGGACTCAAGTCAGCCATTACTAAGGTCATGAATGACTACGCGCGTAAGACTGGGCTCCTCAAGGAAAAAGATAAAAACCTAGAAGGTTCAGATTATCGTGAGGGACTAGCTGCCGTTCTTTCTATCCTAGTTCCGGAAGAACACCTTCAGTTTGAGGGACAGACCAAGGACAAACTTGGAAGTCCACTAGCTCGTCCTGTTGTGGATGGCATAGTATCTGATAAGTTGACCTTCTTCCTAATGGAGAATGGAGAACTAGCTTCAAATCTCATCAGAAAGGCTATCAAGGCTCGTGATGCCCGTGAAGCGGCCCGTAAGGCGCGTGATGAGAGCCGAAATGGCAAGAAAAATAAAAAAGACAAAGGCTTGCTGTCTGGAAAATTGACCCCAGCCCAGTCTAAAAATCCAGCAAAGAATGAACTCTACCTGGTCGAGGGTGATTCTGCCGGTGGTTCTGCTAAACAAGGTCGTGACCGTAAGTTTCAGGCTATCTTACCTCTTCGAGGTAAGGTTATCAATACAGCCAAGGCTAAGATGGCGGATATTCTCAAAAATGAAGAAATCAATACCATGATTTATACCATCGGTGCGGGTGTGGGAGCAGACTTCTCCATTGAGGATGCCAACTATGACAAGATTATTATCATGACCGATGCGGATACAGATGGTGCCCATATTCAGACCTTGCTCTTGACATTTTTCTACCGCTACATGCGTCCACTAGTCGAGGCAGGACATGTCTATATCGCCCTTCCGCCTCTTTACAAGATGTCCAAAGGGAAAGGCAAGAAAGAAGAAGTGGCCTATGCTTGGACAGACGGAGAGTTAGAAGAACTCCGCAAGCAGTTCGGTAAAGGCGCTACCCTTCAACGCTACAAAGGTCTTGGTGAGATGAATGCGGACCAACTCTGGGAAACAACCATGAATCCAGAAACTCGCACTCTTATACGTGTTACAATTGAAGATCTAGCACGCGCTGAACGCCGCGTAAACGTCCTCATGGGAGACAAGGTCGAACCACGCCGTAAGTGGATTGAGGATAATGTCAAGTTTACGCTGGAGGAGAGTGGGGAGATGGTGTTTTAAGAAGTCTATAATGAATGGGGACTGACCATGAGAACAGAAACAGAAATGCTCGATGTGATTTTACAGACTGCCCAAACTTTACAAGTCGAGGCTGTCGCCATGTCTGGTTCACGGACAAATCCAAAAGCTCCAAAAGATGAGTTTCAAGATTATGATGTTGTTTATGTCGTGGACGACTTAGATAATCTGACGAGTAATCTTACTTGGTTGGACCAGTTTGGAACACGTATCATTGAGCAGCATAATATCCTAGGCAACCGTCGACTTTATCTGATGCTTTTTGAAGATGACAATCGCATTGATTTGACTTTATGTCCTAAAGAGTATATCAAGGAGTGGGTAGAAAGCGAAGCGGATTTCACGGTGCTGGAGGACACTAAGGGTTTGTTTGCCCCTTATTCACCAAGTCCTCAACGTTACTGGATAAGTCCAGCTAGTCAGACAGATTTTGAAAAAGCCTGCAATGAATTTTGGTGGGTGTCAGCCTACGTAGTCAAAGGAATCTGTCGCAAGCAACTACTCTACGCTACTGACCATCTCTATGGGATTTGTCACCAAGAACTCCTGAAGGTCTTAGCCTGGCAGGTAGCAAGTGATAAGGGGACTGTCGATATTGGCAAGAACTATAAATATCTCTTTAACTATTTACCTACTGAGAAAGAGAAGGAATTCTTAAATCTGCTTGATTTCTCCAGTTTAGAAAAAATCACTCAGTCTTTATTTGCAACAATGAAACATTTCCACCAAGAAGCTCAATACCTTGCTAACAAGATGGGTCTTGACTATGATAAGGAAGTGGCAGAGAGGATGATTGAGTATGCTGAGGAGAGACTTTCAAATCACTAACTAAAAAAAATATATAATTTAAAAGATTAAACTACAGAAAGGATCGTTTGGTTATATATAGTAACTGAACACGAGACTAATTTCTGTAAATTATCCCTTATTCTATAAAAACCTACTCTACATTCTTTGAAAGGAGTTGAACATGCCCTAAATACTGTGTGAAAAAGATAAATTTCCTTTGTATTTTACGGGCTCTGTATCCTATATGAGTAACATTCAAAACATGTCCCTTGAGGACATCATGGGAGAGCGCTTTGGTCGCTACTCCAAGTACATTATTCAAGACCGGGCTTTGCCAGACATTCGTGATGGATTGAAGCCGGTTCAGCGACGTATTCTTTATTCTATGAATAAAGATGGCAATACCTTTGACAAGAGCTACCGTAAGTCTGCCAAGTCTGTCGGGAACATCATGGGGAATTTTCACCCCCACGGTGACAGTTCCATCTATGATGCCATGGTCCGTATGTCTCAGGACTGGAAAAATCGTGAGATTTTGGTTGAAATGCACGGTAACAACGGTTCTATGGACGGAGATCCGCCTGCGGCGATGCGTTATACCGAGGCTCGTTTGTCTGAGATTGCTGGTTATCTTCTTCAGGATATCGAGAAAAAGACAGTTCCTTTTGCCTGGAACTTTGACGATACGGAGAAAGAGCCGACGGTTTTGCCAGCAGCATTTCCAAACCTCTTGGTCAATGGTTCGACTGGTATTTCGGCTGGTTATGCCACAGATATTCCTCCGCATAATTTGGCTGAAGTCATTGATGCGACTGTTTACATGATTGACCACCCAACAGCCAAGGTGGACAAACTCATGGAATTCTTGCCTGGACCAGACTTCCCTACAGGAGCTATCATCCAGGGGCGTGACGAGATCCAAAAGGCTTATGAAACTGGGAAAGGGCGCGTGGTCGTTCGTTCTAAGACGGAGATTGAAAAGCTAAAAGGTGGTAAGGAACAAATCGTTATCACTGAGATTCCTTATGAAATCAACAAGGCTAATCTAGTTAAAAAAATCGATGATGTTCGTGTCAATAACAAGGTGGCAGGGATTGCTGAGGTTCGTGATGAGTCTGACCGTGACGGTCTTCGTATCGCTATCGAACTCAAGAAAGACGCTAATACCGAGCTCGTTCTTAACTATCTCTTCAAATACACTGACCTGCAAATCAACTACAACTTCAACATGGTGGCGATTGATAATTTCACACCTCGTCAGGTCGGGATTGTGCCAATCCTGTCTAGCTATATTGCCCACCGTCGTGAAGTGATTTTGGCACGTTCCCGCTTTGACAAGGAAAAGGCTGAGAAACGTCTCCATATCGTCGAAGGTTTGATTCGCGTGATTTCGATTTTGGACGAAGTTATTGCCCTTATTCGTGCTTCTGAGAATAAGGTTGACGCCAAGGAAAACCTCAAGGTTAGCTATGATTTTACAGAAGAGCAGGCTGAGGCCATCGTTACTTTACAACTGTATCGATTGACCAATACAGACGTGGTTGTCTTGCAAGAAGAAGAAGCAGAATTGCGTGAAAAGATTGCCATGCTTGCAGCCATCATCGGTGATGAACGGACTATGTATAATCTCATGAAGAAAGAACTCCGTGAGGTCAAGAAGAAATTTGCGACACCACGTTTGAGTACTTTAGAAGATACTGCGAAAGTAATCGAGATTGACACAGCTAGTTTGATTGCCGAGGAAGATACCTATGTCAGTGTGACTAAGGCAGGTTACATCAAACGTACCAGTCCTCGTTCCTTTGCAGCTTCCACTCTGGAAGAAATTGGCAAACGTGATGATGATCGTCTGATCTTTGTACAATCTGCCAAGACAACGCAACACCTCTTAATGTTCACAACTCTTGGAAATGTCATTTATCGACCAATCCATGAGTTATCAGATATTCGCTGGAAGGACATCGGAGAGCACTTGAGCCAGACTATTACAAACTTTGAAACTAACGAAGAAATCCTTTATGTGGAAGTCGTGGACCAGTTTGAAGATGCGACAACCTACTTTGCTGCAACTCGTCTTGGGCAAATTAAGCGTGTAGAACGAAAAGAATTCACCCCATGGCGGACCTACAAGTCGAAGTCTGTCAAGTACGCTAAGCTCAAAGACGAGACAGATCAGATTGTAGCAGTGGCTCCTATTAAACTAGATGATGTTCTCTTGATTAGCCAAAACGGTTACGCCCTTCGTTTCAATATCGAAGAGGTACCGGTTGTTGGTGCCAAGGCTGCGGGTGTCAAGGCTATGAACCTGAAAGCAGATGATGCACTTCAAGCTGCCTTTATCTGTAACACCTCATCCTTCTACCTCTTGACCCAACGTGGTAGCTTGAAACGTGTCTCTTGTGAGGAAATTCCGGCAACCAGCCGTGCCAAACGAGGCCTACAAGTCTTGCGTGAGTTGAAAAACAAACCGCATCGTGTCTTCTTGGCTGGAGCAGTTTCAGAGCAAGGATTCGTTGGTGATCTCTTTAGTACAGTAGTAGAAGAAAACGATCAAACGTTACTTGTCCAATCTAACAAAGGCACAATCTATGAAAGTCGATTGCAAGATCTCAGCTTGTCAGAACGTACTAGCAATGGAAGCTTTATATCAGACACCATTTCAGATGAAGAAGTTTTCGATGCTTACCTCAAAGAAGTCTTTAAAGAGGACAAAACAAATTCGTAAAAAAGAATCGGTCCAAGTGACTGATTTCTTTTTGTCGAGAAAATTTTCAGAAAATTACAAATAATACTTGAAATTTTACTAGAAAAGTGTAGAATAGAACACATAGTTTGAATAGTATAAAGGAGAAACACATGACAGTTGCAATTGATTGGGAAAACCTTGGATTTTCTTATATGAAATTACCTTACCGTTATATCGCTCACTACAAAAATGGTCAATGGGATCAAGGAGAATTGACAGAGGATGCGACCTTGCATATTTCAGAGTCTTCTCCAAGTCTTCACTATGGACAGCAAGCATTTGAGGGATTGAAAGCCTATCGTACGAAGGATGGTAGTATTCAACTTTTCCGTCCTGATGAAAATGCCAAGCGTCTGCAACGTACCTGCGACCGTCTCTTGATGCCCCAAGTACCAACAGAAATGTTCGTAGAAGCTTGTAAAGCAGTTGCCCGTGCAAATGAAGAATACGTACCACCATATGGAACAGGTGGAACCCTTTATCTTCGTCCTCTCTTGATTGGTGTCGGAGATATCATCGGGGTAAAACCAGCAGAAGAGTACATTTTCACTATCTTTGCTATGCCAGTTGGAAATTACTTTAAGGGTGGATTGGTTCCAACCAATTTCTTGATTCAGGATGAATACGACCGTGCAGCTCCACATGGTACGGGTGCGGCTAAGGTTGGGGGAAACTATGCTGCGAGTCTTTTGCCAGGGAAGTTGGCCAAATCACGCCATTTCTCAGATGTTATCTACCTAGACCCATCTACACATACAAAGATTGAGGAAGTCGGTTCAGCTAACTTCTTTGGAATCACGGCAGACAATGAATTTGTTACACCATTGAGTCCATCCATCTTGCCATCTATTACCAAGTACTCTTTGCTTTACTTGGCAGAACACCGCTTGGGCTTAACACCGATTGAAGGTGATGTCCCAATCGATAATTTGGATCGTTTTGTAGAGGCAGGAGCTTGTGGTACTGCAGCGGTCATTTCGCCAATTGGAGGTATCCAACATGGCGATGATTTCCATGTTTTCTATAGTGAAACAGAAGTAGGTCCTGTTACACGTAAACTCTATGATGAATTGACGGGTATCCAATTTGGTGACGTAGAAGCACCTGAAGGATGGATTGTCAAAGTGGACTAAAAGACATGAAGTAAAGAAGAACTCCATAGCAGTTGTAAGGACTGAAATGGAGTTTTTTCTTGCTAGTTTGAGCTTTTTCTTGTACAATAGAAAAAGTGAAAAGAGGTACAGTATGAGTAAAAAAGATAAGAAAATTGAAATTCAATTAACAGATGCTAAAGTGACTGTTGGAAAAGACAGCTATGAAGGATACGTTTTGACGATTGGGAAAAAGGTCATTGGAGAAATTGCCGAATTAGATAGTCAATTTGCCATCATAAAGAATGGAAATGTCGATAGTTTTTATAAAAAACTTGAAAAAGCTGTGGAAATTTTGATTGAAAACTATAATTTGACAAAATAATACTTGTTTTATTGAAAATTTCATGATATAATAGTTCTCGTTAAACATTGGAGAGATAGCGAAGAGGCTAAACGCGGCGGACTGTAAATCCGCTCCTTCGGGTTCGGGGGTTCGAATCCCTCTCTCTCCATTCATCAATGGGGTATAGCCAAGCGGTAAGGCAAGGGACTTTGACTCCCTCATGCGTTGGTTCGAATCCAGCTACCCCAGTTCTTAGGTAATAAATTCAAGATAAAAAGAAAAATATCTTAGGGTATTTTATTTTTATAATTGAAAGGCGTGAACGATGTGAACATGTCTTTGCGGGTGCTTAGGAAAAAAATTATAAGTATGTCAAGTTTGGAAAGACTTGATTGTTGGAGGATTTTTTAGATGAACGAATTTGAAGATTTGCTAAATAGCGTTAGCCAAGTTGAGCCTGGTGATGTTGTTAGTGCTGAAGTATTGACAGTTGATGCGACTCAAGCTAACGTTGCAATCTCTGGGACTGGTGTTGAAGGTGTCTTGACTCTTCGCGAATTGACAAACGATCGCGATGCAGATATCAATGACTTTGTGAAAGTAGGAGAAGTATTGGATGTTCTTGTACTTCGTCAAGTAGTTGGTAAAGATACTGATACAGTTACATACCTTGTATCTAAAAAACGCCTTGAAGCTCGCAAAGCATGGGACAAACTTGTAGGACGCGAAGAAGAAGTTGTTACTGTTAAAGGAACTCGTGCCGTTAAAGGTGGACTTTCAGTAGAATTTGAAGGTGTTCGTGGATTCATCCCAGCTTCAATGTTGGATACTCGTTTCGTACGTAACACTGAGCGTTTCGTAGGTCAAGAATTTGATGCTAAAATCAAAGAAGTTGATCCTAAAGAAAACCGCTTCATCCTTTCACGTCGTGAAGTTGTTGAAGCAGCTACTGCAGCAGCTCGTGCTGAAGTATTCAGTAAATTAGCTGTTGGTGATGTCGTAACTGGTAAAGTTGCTCGTATCACTAGCTTCGGTGCTTTCATCGATCTCGGTGGTGTTGACGGATTGGTTCACTTGACTGAATTGTCACACGAACGTAACGTATCACCTAAATCAGTTGTAACTGTTGGTGAAGAAATCGAGGTTAAAGTTCTTGATCTTAATGAAGAAGAAGGACGCGTATCCCTTTCACTTAAAGCAACAACACCTGGACCATGGGATGGCGTTGAGCAAAAATTGGCTAAAGGTGATGTAGTAGAAGGAACAGTTAAACGTTTGACTGACTTCGGTGCATTTGTTGAAGTATTGCCAGGTATCGATGGACTTGTTCACGTATCACAAATTTCACACAAACGTATCGAAAATCCAAAAGAAGCTCTTACTGTTGGTCAAGAAGTTACTGTTAAAGTACTTGATGTTAACGCTGACGCAGAACGCGTATCTCTTTCTATCAAAGCTCTTGAAGAACGTCCAGCTCAAGAAGAAGGACAAAAAGAAGAAAAACGTGCTGCTCGTCCACGTCGTCCAAAACGTCAAGAAAAACGTGATTTTGAACTTCCAGAAACACAAACAGGATTCTCAATGGCTGACTTGTTCGGTGATATCGAACTTTAATCAAATTGATAATCGCAAAATCCTTTGTTTAAAACAAGGGATTTTTCTTTTGTCTCTTTCTCATTTTTGATATAATAGTTCTATGTTAGATTCAGAAAAACAATCATGTTATCAATTGTTAAATGAGGAACTCTCTTATTTACTTGAAGGTGAGAGCAATGTTCTTGCCAATCTTTCAAATGCTAGTGCCCTTCTAAAATCTCGCTTTCCCAATACTGTATTTGCGGGGTTTTATCTGTTTGATGGTAGCGAGTTGGTTTTAGGGCCTTTTCAGGGTGGTGTTTCTTGTATTCGCATTCCGCTTGGGAAAGGCGTGTGTGGAGAAGCTGCTGAGTTTCAAGAGACTGTTTTAGTTTGCGATGTGAGCACCTATCCAAACTACATTTCTTGTGATAGTATGGCCAAGAGTGAAATCGTGGTTCCCATGCTCAAGAATGGTCAATTGCTGGGTGTCTTAGACCTGGATTCTTCACTTATTGATGATTACAATGCCGTTGACCGTGATTACTTGGAACAATTTGTCGCTATTTTGCTTGAGAAGACAGAATGGGACTTTACGATGTTTGAGGAGAAAGCCTAATGTATCAAGCACTTTATCGAAAATATAGAAGCCAGACTTTTTCACAACTGGTAGGTCAAGAGGTTGTGGCTAAAACCCTAAAACAAGCGATCGAGCAGGAAAAGATTAGTCATGCCTATCTTTTCTCAGGCCCTCGTGGAACTGGGAAAACTAGCGTAGCCAAGATTTTTGCCAAGGCCATGAACTGCCCAAATCAAGTAGATGGAGAACCATGTAATCACTGCTATATCTGTCAGGCAGTGACAGAAGGGAGCCTAGAAGATGTTATTGAAATGGATGCGGCTTCAAATAATGGAGTTGATGAAATCCGTGAAATTCGTGACAAATCTACCTATGCACCTAGCTTAGCACGTTACAAGGTCTATATTATTGACGAGGTCCATATGCTGTCTACGGGAGCCTTCAATGCGCTTTTGAAGACTCTTGAGGAGCCAACTCAGAATGTTGTCTTTATCTTGGCGACCACTGAATTGCATAAGATTCCTGCAACCATTTTATCGCGTGTTCAACGTTTTGAGTTCAAATCGATTAAAACTCAAGATATCAAGGAGCATATTTATCATATTCTAGAAAAAGAAAATATCAGTTCTGAACCGGAGGCTGTGGAAATCATTGCCAGACGAGCTGAAGGTGGAATGCGGGATGCCTTGTCCATTCTGGATCAAGCTTTGAGTTTAACACAGGGAAACGAGCTCACGACTGCTATCTCTGAGGAGATTACAGGCACCATTAGTTTATCAGCACTAGATGACTATGTAGCTGCCTTGTCTCAGCAGGATGTTCCAAAAGCACTTGATTCTTTGAATCTTTTATTTGAGAATGGCAAGAGCATGACTCGTTTTGTGACAGATCTCTTGCAGTATTTGCGTGATTTACTGGTCGTCCAGACGGGTGGCGAAAATACTCATCATAGTCCAGTTTTTATGGACAATCTAGCTTTATCTCAGGAAAGCCTCTTTGAAATGATTCGAATGGCGACTGTGAGCTTGGCAGATATGAAAGCTAGCCTGCAACCTAAGATTTATGCTGAGATGATGACCATTCGTTTAGCTGAGATTAAGCCTGAACCAGTGCTTTCAGAAGCTGTTGAAGGAGAAATAGCTGCACTGAGACAGGAAGTCGCTCGTCTCAAACAAGAACTTGTTAATGTTGGAACAGCTCCTAAACAAGTGGTGCCAGTTCCTAGCCGTCCAGCCACTTCCAAGACAGTCTATCGAGTGGATCGCAACAAAGTTCAGACTATCCTGCAAGAAGCTGTCGAAAATCCTGATTTGGCACGGCAAAACTTGATTCGCCTCCAAAATGCATGGGGAGAAGTGATTGAAAGCTTAGCTGGTCCGGATAAGGCTCTGCTCGTTGGTTCTCAACCAGTTGCGGCAAACGAACACCATGCTATTTTAGCCTTTGAGTCTAATTTCAATGCAGGGCAAACCATGAAACGGGACAATCTCAATACCATGTTTGGGAACATCCTCAGTCAGGCAGCAGGTTTTTCACCTGAAATCTTGGCGATTTCCTTAGAGGAATGGAAAGAGGTTCGAGCGGCCTTTTCAGCTAAAGCTAAATCTTCTCAAGTTGAAAAAGAAGCAGAAGACAGTCTGATTCCAGAAGGATTTGAATTTTTGGCTGATAAAGTGAAGGTAGAGGAAGACTAAAGAAAGATTTCATGATACAATAAGTTTATGAATAGACAACAATTTATTATGATAGCGTTATTTACGGCTGCTGAGACTTATTTTTTCAATGAAGCCTGGATGACTGGTCGCTATATTATGACAGCCTTTTGGGCCATTCTACTCTTTCGAAATTTTAGGTTAAGTTACGTGATGGGAAAAATTGTAAACACCATTGATCAGCACCTAAACCGCAAGGACTAGCTCCCAGCTTCTAGACAAAATCAAAGCCTTTTAGGCTTTTTTTTGTTATACTAGTAGAGTATATTTATGGACCTTTTCTTGTGTTTTTTAGAGAAATGTAAGTGATTTCTCTAATGATAAAGGAAGTAGGCCAGAAAAAGAAAGGAATTATCATGTCAGTATTAGAGATCAAAGATCTTCACGTTGAGATTGAAGGAAAAGAAATTTTGAAAGGAGTCAATCTGACTCTGAAAACAGGAGAAATCGCAGCTATCATGGGACCAAATGGTACTGGTAAATCGACTCTTTCAGCCGCTATCATGGGAAATCCAAACTATGAAGTTACCAAAGGTGAAGTCTTGTTTGATGGCGTAAATATCCTTGAGTTGGAAGTGGACGAACGCGCGCGTATGGGACTTTTCCTTGCTATGCAATACCCATCTGAAATTCCAGGAATTACCAACGCTGAATTTCTTCGTGCAGCTATGAATGCTGGTAAAGAAGACGATGAAAAGATTTCAGTTCGTGAGTTCATCACTAAATTAGACGAGAAGATGGAATTGCTCAACATGAAAGAAGAAATGGCAGAGCGTTACCTTAACGAAGGTTTCTCTGGTGGTGAGAAAAAACGTAATGAAATTCTTCAACTCTTGATGTTGGAACCTACATTTGCCCTTTTGGATGAGATTGACTCAGGTCTTGATATTGATGCCCTTAAAGTCGTATCGAAAGGTGTCAATGCTATGCGTGGTGAAGGCTTTGGTGCGATGATCATCACTCACTACCAACGTCTTTTGAACTACATCACACCAGACGTGGTACACGTGATGATGGAAGGTCGTGTTGTCCTTTCTGGTGGTCCAGAATTGGCTGCGCGTCTAGAACGTGAAGGATACGCAAAACTAGCTGAAGAACTTGGCTACGACTACAAGGAAGAATTGTAATTTCCTCGTATCTTTTAGGAGAAGTAAATGACTAAAGAAACTATTAAACTTTTTTCAGAAATGCACGCTGAACCAAGCTGGTTGTCTGACCTCCGTCAAAAAGCTTTTGATAAGATTGAGAGTTTGGAATTACCAGTTATTGAGCGTGTGAAATTTCACCGTTGGAATCTGGGGTATGGAACCATCACAGAAAGTGAGCCTTCAGCAAATGTTCCAGATTTCACTGCACTAGATAATCACTTGAAGTTGGTGCAAGTTGGAACGCAAACTGTTTTTGAGCAAACTCCAATTGAGTTAGTTGAACAGGGTGTTTTCTTTACAGATTTTTACTCAGCTTTAGAAGAAATTCCAGAGCTGATCGAAGAATTCTTCATGTCATCTGTTAAGTATGATGACGACAAGTTGGCAGCCTACCATACAGCTTACTTTAACAGTGGTGCTGTTCTCTACATCCCTGATAATGTTGAGATTAAAGAGCCAATCGAAGGGATTTTCTACCAAGATAGCGACAGCGATGTGCCATTTAACAAGCATATCCTTATCATTGCTGGTAAAAACTCTAAAATAAGCTATCTTGAACGTCTAGAGTCACGAGGTGGAGGCAGTGCAAAAGCAACTGCCAATATCACAGTTGAAGTGATTGCTCGTTCTGGTGCGCAAGTGAAATTTGCTGCCATTGACCGTCTAGGTGAAAATGTCACTGCCTACATTAGCCGTCGTGGTAAACTAGGCAACGATGCAAGCATTGATTGGGCAATCGGTGTCATGAACGAAGGAAATGTTGTTGCTGACTTTGATAGCGACTTGATTGGGAATGGTAGCCATGCTGACCTTAAAGCCGTAGCTCTTTCAAGTGGTCGTCAGGTACAAGGGATTGATACGCGAGTGACTAACTACGGATGCAATTCTATCGGAAATATCCTCCAACATGGGGTTATTCTTGAAAAAGCAACCTTGACCTTCAATGGTATCGGTCACATCATCAAGGGCGCTAAGGGAGCGGATGCGCAACAAGAAAGCCGTGTTCTCATGCTTTCAGACCAGGCTCGTTCAGATGCTAACCCAATTCTTTTGATTGACGAAAATGACGTTACTGCAGGACACGCGGCCTCTATCGGTCAGGTGGATCCAGAAGACATGTACTATCTCATGAGCCGTGGCTTGGATAAAGCAACTGCAGAACGTTTGGTTGTCCGCGGTTTCCTTGGATCTGTTATCGTTGAGATTCCAGTCAAGGAAGTTCGTGACGAAATGATTGCAACTATCGAAGAAAAATTGTCAAAACGCTAAGGGGAAGCCTATGTTAGATGTAGAAGCGATTCGCAAGGATTTTCCAATTTTAGACCAGATTGTTAATGATGAACCATTGGTCTATTTGGACAATGCTGCGACGACACAAAAACCACTAGCAGTTCTTGAAATGATTAACCGCTACTATGAGAAAGACAATGCCAACGTTCACCGTGGTGTTCATACCTTGGCTGAGCGAGCAACAGCTTCTTATGAAGCTGCTCGTGAAACCATTCGTAAGTTTATCAATGCAGACTCTACAAAGGAAGTTCTCTTTACCAGAGGAACGACAACCAGTCTTAACTGGGTGGCACGCTTTGCTGAGGAAATTTTGACTGAGGGAGACCAGGTCTTGATTTCTATCATGGAACACCATTCTAATATTATTCCTTGGCAGGAAGCCTGCCGTAAGACTGGAGCAGAGCTTGTCTATGTTTATCTCAAGAACGGTGCCTTGGATATGGATGACTTGCGAGCTAAATTGACTGATAAGGTTAAATTTGTCTCCCTAGCTCATGCTTCAAATGTTCTTGGTGTGGTCAATCCTATCAAAGAAATCACCCAATTAGCCCACCAAGTTGGAGCAATCATGGTAGTGGATGGTGCTCAATCTACACCTCATATGAAGATTGATGTCCAGGACTTGGATGTGGACTTCTTCGCCTTTTCGGGTCACAAGATGGCTGGTCCGACTGGTATCGGTGTTCTGTACGGAAAAGAGAAGTATTTAGAACAAATGTCTCCAGTAGAATTTGGTGGCGAGATGATTGATTTCGTCTATGAGCAATCTGCTAGTTGGAAGGAATTGCCTTGGAAATTTGAGGCTGGAACGCCAAATATGGCGGGTGCAATCGGACTTGCTGCTGCAGTAGATTATCTTGAAAAGATTGGCATGGATGCCATTGAAGCTCATGAACAGGAATTGATTGCGTACGTCTATCCAAAACTGCAGGCAATTGAGGGATTGACCATTTACGGTTCTCAGGACTTGTCTCAACGTTCAGGTGTTATTGCCTTTAACCTAGGTGATCTTCATCCTCACGATCTTGCGACTGCTTTGGATTATGAAGGAGTAGCCGTTCGTGCGGGTCACCACTGCGCCCAACCTTTGCTCCAGTATTTGGACGTCCCAGCAACTGCTCGTGCAAGTTTTTATATCTACAATACCAAGGCAGATTGCGACAAACTAGTCGATGCCTTACAAAAGACAAAGGAGTTTTTCAATGGCACTTTCTAAACTAGATAGCCTTTATATGGCAGTGGTAGCGGACCATTCGAAAAATCCACATCACCAAGGGAAGTTAGAAGACGCTGAGCAAATCAGTCTCAACAATCCAACCTGTGGGGATGTCATCAATCTCTCTGTCAAGTTTGATGCAGAGAATCGTTTGGAAGATATCGCTTTTCTAAACTCGGGTTGTACTATCTCAACTGCCTCTGCTAGTATGATGACAGATGCCGTTTTAGGGAAGACCAAGCAAGAAATTCTAGAACTTGCAACCATCTTTTCTGAAATGGTTCAAGGTCAAAAGGATTACCGTCAAGACCAACTTGGAGACGCGGCATTCTTATCAGGTGTTGCCAAATTCCCGCAACGGATTAAGTGTGCAACTCTAGCTTGGAACGCTCTTAAGAAGACAATTGAAAATCAAGATAACAGATAAGACAAGTTTCTTTTGTCTTATAAATCATTAGAAATGAAGAAAGAAAGGATATTATGGCTGAAGAAAGAGTAGAACCAAAACCAATTGACCTTGGTGAATATAAATTTGGTTTCCATGATGATGTAGAGCCTGTCCTATCGACAGGAAAAGGACTCAACGAAGGTGTTATTCGTGAATTATCTGCTGCCAAGGGGGAACCTGAGTGGATGTTAGAATTTCGTTTGAAGTCTTATGAAACCTTCAAAAAAATGCCCATGCAAACATGGGGAGCAGATTTGTCAGAGATTGACTTTGATGACTTAATCTACTACCAAAAACCATCTGATAAACCTGCCCGTTCTTGGGATGATGTACCTGAAAAGATCAAAGAAACCTTTGAACGTATCGGTATTCCAGAAGCTGAACGTGCTTATCTAGCAGGAGCCTCTGCTCAGTACGAGTCTGAAGTGGTTTACCATAACATGAAAGAAGAATTCGAGAAGTTGGGCATTATCTTTACAGATACGGATTCTGCCCTCAAGGAATATCCAGACTTGTTTAAACAATACTTTGCTAAGTTGGTACCGCCGACAGACAACAAGTTGGCAGCCCTCAACTCGGCAGTATGGTCTGGAGGAACTTTTATCTACGTACCAAAAGGAGTAAAGGTAGATATTCCACTACAAACCTACTTCCGTATCAACAACGAAAATACAGGTCAGTTTGAACGTACCTTGATCATCGTTGACGAGGGAGCAAGTGTCCACTACGTAGAAGGATGTACAGCACCAACATATTCAAGCAACAGCTTGCACGCTGCCATTGTAGAAATCTTTGCTTTGGATGGAGCTTACATGCGCTATACAACCATCCAAAACTGGTCTGATAACGTCTATAACTTGGTAACCAAACGTGCCAAAGCATTGAAAGATGCGACTGTTGAGTGGATCGATGGAAATTTGGGTGCCAAAACAACCATGAAATACCCATCTGTTTACCTTGATGGAGAAGGAGCGCGTGGAACCATGCTCTCTATCGCCTTTGCTAATGCTGGGCAACACCAAGACACAGGGGCTAAGATGATCCACAACGCTCCACATACAAGCTCGTCTATCGTGTCAAAATCCATCGCTAAAGGTGGAGGTAAAGTGGACTACCGTGGACAAGTAACCTTTAACAAAAACTCTAAGAAATCTGTTTCTCACATTGAGTGTGACACCATTATCATGGATGACTTGTCAGCATCAGATACTATTCCATTTAATGAAATTCACAACTCGCAAGTTGCTTTGGAACACGAAGCCAAAGTATCTAAGATTTCAGAAGAACAACTCTACTACCTCATGAGCCGTGGCTTGTCAGAATCTGAGGCAACTGAGATGATTGTCATGGGATTTGTAGAGCCCTTCACAAAAGAACTTCCAATGGAATACGCAGTTGAGCTTAACCGCTTGATTAGCTATGAAATGGAAGGTTCAGTCGGATAAGAGTATGCAAAATCTGAACAGGAACTTTTCATGTTCAGATTTTTTTCAAAAAGAACCTAATAAATATTCACAAAAATGCTTTTATATGGTAAAATAAAACAATTACATTTAGTGGAGATGAAGTATGAATATTTTTAGAACCAAGGATGTTAGTCTGAGACAGACAGAGATGCGTCGCCATTTGAAGTTGTGGGATTTAATTCTATTGGGGATCGGTGCCATGGTAGGGACGGGGATTTTCACCATTACAGGAACAGCGGCGGCTACTCTAGCTGGTCCCTCACTAGTGATTTCCATTGTGATTTCTGCCTTATGTGTTTCTTTATCAGCTCTCTTTTTTGCAGAATTTGCCTCTCGTGTACCTGCAACTGGAGGTGCTTATAGTTATCTCTATGCGATTTTAGGAGAATTGCCAGCCTGGATTGCTGGCTGGTTGACCATCATGGAATTCATGACTGCCGTATCTGGTGTGGCGTCTGGCTGGGCAGCTTACTTTAAGGGCTTACTCAGTGATTATGGTATCTCCATGCCCCAAGCCTTGAATGGCACCTTCAACCCTGAACAAGGTACCTATATCGACCTTTTACCTATTTTAGTGCTGACCTTGGTAACAGGATTGGTTTTATTAAATTCCAAGGCAGCCTTACGCTTTAATTCGCTTCTAGTAATCTTGAAATTCTCTGCTCTAGCCTTATTTATCCTAGTTGGTATTTGGTACATCAAACCTGAAAATTGGTCGAATTTTGCTCCTTTTGGCTTTGGCCAGATTTATGGAGGAAGCACTGGGATTATGGCAGGTGCATCTTTGATGTTTTTTGGGTTTCTCGGATTTGAGTCTATTTCCATGGCAGTTGATGAAATCCAAAGCCCGCAAAAAAATATTCCTCGTGGAATTGTACTTTCTCTGACAATCGTCACCATTCTCTATGCCTTGGTAACCTTAGTATTGACAGGGATTGTTCACTACAGTAAGCTCAATGTGGACGATGCAGTAGCATTTTCATTACGGAGTATTGGTATCGGTTGGGCAGCTAACTATGTTTCGCTTGTAGCCATTCTCACCCTGATAACGGTATGTATTTCCATGACTTATGCTTTGTCTCGAATGATATATAGCTTAGCACGTGATGGACTTTTACCTCAAAGTTTCAAACAACTAAGCAAGACCAGTCGCGTTCCTAAAAATGCGACCCTCTTAACAGGAGTTGTTTCAGCCCTTGCTGCCGGAGTGTTTCCTCTAGCCAGTATTGCAGCCTTCCTAAATATCTGTACGCTAGCTTATCTCATTTTACTAGCCTACGGAATAATAAAACTCAGAAAAGATAAGGGTATGCCCCAAAAAGGAGAGTTTAAAACTCCTTTGGTTCCACTTTTGCCAATCCTTTCCATCCTTATCTGTGTTTCCTTTATGCTTCAATATAGTCTAGATACCTGGATTGCCTTTGGCATTGCTCTTGTAGTTGGTCTAGTCATCTACTTTACTTATGGTTATCATCATTCAACCCTCACAGAAGAAAAATAAAAGCTGGGAATTCCCAGCTTTTTTAATCTTTCACATAAGTAAATCCTTCACCAAGAATTTCATGAGCCTCAGTGATGGTGATAAAGGCTTGAGGGTCGATTTTGTGAATCATATCTTTCATTTTTACGATTTCGTTTCGACCGACGATACAGTAGATAATTTTTAAATCCTTTTTGCTGTAGTATCCTTGACCAGATATAAAGGTAACGCCACGGCCAAGCTCCTCATTAATCTTATCAGCCAGTTGGTCAGGATATTGAGTAATGATGATAAATCCTTTGCCAGCGTAACCCCCTTCGCCAATAAGGTCGATAACACGAGCGATGATAAAGTCAAACAAGAGGGTATAGGTAACTAGACGAAGATCCTGGAAGATAATCAAAATCAACATTAGGATAAAAAAGTCAATCCCAAAGAGCAATTTCCCAATCGAAATATTGGTGTATTTGTTGAGGATACGGGCAACGATATCAGAACCACCAGTGGTTCCACCAGCATTAAAGATAATTCCTAAACCAACCCCCAGTAAGACTCCTGAGACCAAAGCGACAATGATGAGATCCCCTTGCAAGTCGATGTGCAAAGGAATACGCTCAAAAATTGCTAGCCAAACGGAAAGTGAAATAGATCCTAAAAGACTGGAGTAGAGGGTCTTAGGTCCAAATATTTTCCAAGCTAGGATAAATAAAGGGATATTAATCAAGAGATTCATCAATGAGACAGGGATTTTAAAAAGATAGTAGGTAATCAAGGTGATACCTGTCGCCCCTCCCTCAAATAGATGATAAGGAACAACAAAGTAGGTGAGACCAAAGGCATAGATAGCTGCTCCAAATATAATCGTAATAATCGGTTGAACTTTTCGAATCATAGCTGTTCCTCGCTTTTCTATAGATAGATTATACCAAAAATTCAGTTTTTTTAATTGGATTACTTATGATTTTTTATCATTTTTTTGATATAATAAGAGTGAAAAATCCCAATCCTATTGAGAAGAATAGAAAGATTGAACTTATGACACAAGTAAAAATTGTAACGGACTCTTCTGTTACTATCGAACCAGAAGTAGTTAAAGAATTAAATATCACTATTGTCCCCTTATCAGTTATGATTGATGGCGTACTCTACTCAGATGCTGATTTAAAAGAGGGGGAATTCCTTCATCTCATGCAACAAAGCAAGAATCTCCCTAAAACGAGCCAACCTCCAGTAGGAGTGTTTGCTGAAGTCTTTGAAGAGCTGGGAAAAGATGGCAGTCAGGTTGTTGCTATTCATATGTCTCATGCCTTGTCTGGAACGGTTGAAGCTGCTCGCCAAGGCGCAAGTCTCTCAAGTTCTGATGTGACTGTTATTGATAGTTCCTTCACAGATCAGGCTATGAAGTTTCAAGTTGTTGAAGCTGCAAAACTTGCTAAAGAGGGTAAAGATTTAGAAACTATTCTAGCACATATAGAAGAAGTGAAGAATCACACAGAGCTTTATATCGGTGTTTCGACTCTAGAAAACCTAGTGAAAGGTGGGCGTATTGGACGTGTGACGGGACTATTAAGCTCACTATTAAATATTCGTGTAGTGATGCAGATGAAAAACCACGAACTCCAACCAATCGTCAAAGGGCGTGGTGCGAAAACTTTCAAAAAATGGCTTGAAGAGTTAACGGTGGCCCTTACTCATAAATCAGTTGCAGAAATTGGAATTTCCTATGCTGGAACGAATGAATGGGCAAATGAGATGAAGAGTTCATTGCAAGCCTATGTTGAGAAACCAATCTCTGTACTGGAAACTGGCTCTATTATTCAAACTCATACTGGAGAGAATGCTTGGGCAATTCTAATCCGCTATAATTCCTAAAAAAATAGAGAAAAATGTTTGAAATGGTGTTTTTGACTTGACCTATGGGCAATTTTAGGATATGATTATATTTGTTAATCAGAAATTATTTGGAGGATTTGTTAACATGGCAAACAAACAAGATTTGATCGCTAAAGTGGCAGAAGCTACAGACTTAACTAAGAAAGATTCAGCAGCAGCAGTTGATGCTGTATTTGCAGCAGTAACTGAATACCTTGCAGCTGGTGAAAAAGTTCAATTGATTGGTTTTGGTAACTTTGAAGTTCGTGAACGTGCTGCACGTAAAGGTCGCAACCCACAAACTGGTAAAGAAATCGAAATCGCAGCTTCTAAAGTTCCAGCATTCAAAGCTGGTAAAGCTCTTAAAGACGCTGTTAAATAATGAATTTAGAAAAAGCCTATTGTATCAAGCTTTCTAGCTTGGTCAATAGGCTTTTTTTGTTGCTTTGGGGCATTTTGGGGGCAAAGACGAATACTTTTTCGTGATAGCTACCACTGTTGATTTCATTTCTTTAGTTATATATAAATTTAGGTATTTTTTCAATCGAGTATTTGATATAATATATAACTTCTGAGATAAGTAGTCTCTTGAAAAATAGGGTTTAAGCCTTTACAGTAAAAGAAAAAAGGTTCCCATGTTTGGGAACCTTCTTTTCATTAGTTTTTAGAAGCTGCTTGGAATTCAGGGTTTTTCCATGCTTCATCAATGATAGCTTGCAATTCTTTAGCAGATGCTTGCATTTTTTGAGTTTCAGCGTCGTTCAATGGGATGTTTACTGGACGAACGATACCGTGTGCACCAACAACAGCTGGTTGACCGATAAAGACGTTTTTAACACCGTATTGACCTTCTTGGAAGACTGAAAGTGGAAGTACTGCATTTTCGTCATCAAGGATTGCTTTTGTGATACGAGCAAGTGCTACTGCGATACCGTAGTAGGTAGCTCCTTTTTTGTTGATGATTGTGTAGGCAGCGTCACGAACACCTTCGAACAATTCAATCAATTCAGCTTCTTGAACGTTTTGAGTATCTTTAAGGAATTCTTCAAGGTTTACACCAGCGATGTTGGCATGTGACCAAACCGCAAATTCAGAATCTCCGTGTTCACCCATGATGTAGGCGTGAACTGAACGAGCATCAACATCCAATTTTTCAGCAAGTGCTTGACGGAAACGTGCTGAGTCAAGTGAAGTACCTGAACCGATAACACGTTCTTTAGGGAATCCAGAGAATTTCCAAGTTGAGTAAGTCAAAACGTCAACTGGGTTAGCCGCAACAAGGAAGATACCATCAAAACCTGATTCAACAACTTGTGTTACAATTGATTTGTTGATTGCCAAGTTTTTACCTACAAGGTCAAGACGAGTTTCACCTGGTTTTTGAGGAGCACCTGCAGTGATAACAACAAGATCAGCGTCTGCACAGTCAGAGTATTGAGCAGCGTAGATTTTTTTAGGTGAAGTGAAGGCAAGGGCGTGGCTAAGGTCAAGCGCATCACCAACAGCTTTTTCGTGTAATTGTGGAATTTCGATAATTCCAAGCTCTTGTGCAATTCCTTGGTTAACAAGTGCAAAAGCGTAAGATGAACCTACGGCACCGTCACCAACAAGGATCACTTTTTTGTGTTGTTTAGTTGAAGTCATTATCTAAACATCTCCTTCATTTTTTTTTAGGGGAATCCCCAGACACTTTCATTCTATCACTTTTAAAAAACTTTGTCACGAATATTCTATTCGGTTATCGATGTAAACGTTTTAGTGGTTTTCAAAGACTGAAATGAAGGACAAATTATGGTATAATATATCTAATTACTAATAGTGAAATGAGGCATTTATTAATGCAGGATAGAAATTTAGTGAATGTCAATCTGACAAAGGAGATGAAGACCAGCTTTATCGATTACGCTATGAGTGTTATCGTTGCGCGGGCCCTTCCTGATGTTCGAGATGGCTTAAAACCTGTTCACCGTCGTATTCTATACGGAATGAATGAACTAGGTGTTACACCAGACAAACCTCATAAAAAATCAGCCCGTATTACAGGGGATGTTATGGGTAAATACCACCCACACGGTGATTCCTCAATTTACGAAGCCATGGTTCGTATGGCTCAGTGGTGGAGCTACCGTTACATGCTTGTTGATGGGCATGGAAACTTTGGTTCTATGGACGGGGACGGTGCTGCCGCGCAGCGGTACACTGAGGCACGTATGAGCAAGATTGCTCTTGAAATGCTTCGTGATATCAACAAAAACACAGTTGATTTCGTAGACAACTACGATGCTAACGAACGTGAACCCTTGGTTTTGCCAGCTCGTTTTCCAAACCTTTTGGTCAATGGGGCAACGGGTATCGCTGTTGGGATGGCAACCAATATTCCACCTCACAACTTGGGTGAAACCATTGATGCAGTGAAGTTGGTTATGGACAATCCTGAAGTGACGACTAAGGACTTGATGGAAGTCTTGCCTGGTCCAGATTTTCCAACTGGTGCTCTTGTCATGGGGAAATCAGGTATCCATAAGGCTTATGAGACTGGTAAAGGTTCCATTGTCCTCCGTTCTCGAACAGAGATTGAGACGACTAAGACAGGGCGTGAGCGCATCGTGGTAACAGAATTTCCTTATATGGTCAATAAAACCAAGGTACATGAGCATATCGTTCGTTTGGCGCAAGAAAAACGAATTGAGGGAATTACAGCTGTACGTGATGAATCCAACCGCGAAGGCGTTCGCTTCATTATCGAAGTGAAGCGTGATGCTTCTGCAAATGTCATCCTCAATAACCTCTTCAAGATGACCCAGATGCAAACCAACTTTGGTTTCAATATGCTTGCTATTCAAAATGGCGTACCAAAGATTTTGTCCCTTCGTCAAATTTTGGATGCTTATATCGAGCACCAAAAAGAAGTGGTTGTTCGCCGTACTCGTTTTGACAAGGAAAAGGCAGAAGCGCGTGCGCACATCTTAGAAGGCCTTTTAATCGCGCTAGACCATATCGACGAAGTGATCCGTATCATCCGTGCTAGTGAAACGGATGCGGAAGCACAAGCTGAGTTGATGGGCAAGTTTAAGCTTTCTGAACGTCAAAGTCAGGCTATCCTTGATATGCGTCTTCGTCGTTTGACAGGATTGGAACGTGATAAGATTCAGTCTGAGTATGATGAATTGATCGCCTTGATTGCAGATTTGGCCGATATTCTTGCCAAACCTGAGCGTGTAGCGCAAATCATCAAAGAGGAATTGGACGAAGTCAAACGCAAGTTTGGTGACAAACGTCGTACGGAGTTGATGGTCGGAGAAGTCTTGACTCTTGAAGATGAAGACTTGATTGAAGAGACGGATGTCTTGATTACTCTCTCTGACAAAGGCTACATCAAACGTCTGGACCAAGGTGAGTTTACTGCCCAAAAACGTGGTGGTCGTGGAGTCCAAGGTACTGGAGTTAAGGATGATGACTTTGTACGTGAGTTGGTTTCAACCAGCACCCATGATCATTTGCTCTTCTTTACCAATAAAGGACGCGTATACCGACTAAAAGGTTATGAAATCCCTGAATACGGTCGTACTGCTAAGGGCTTGCCAGTTGTCAATCTATTGAAGTTGGACGAAGGTGAGAGCATTCAGACCATCATCAACGTTGAGTCTGAACGTAGTGATGATGCTTATCTCTTCTTCACAACTCGGCACGGTATCGTGAAACGAACCAGTGTTAAAGAATTTGCTAATATCCGTCAAAATGGACTTAAAGCTTTGAATCTCAAGGATGAAGATGAACTGATTAATGTCTTGCTGACAGAAGAAGATACAGATATCATCATTGGTACTAAGTTTGGTTATGCCGTTCGCTTTAATCAATCAGCCGTTCGTGGTATGAGCCGTATCGCGACAGGTGTCCGAGGTGTTAACCTCCGTGATGGAGACACTGTAGTTGGTGCTAGTGTCATCACTGACCAGGACGAGGTCCTTATCATCACTGAAAAAGGTTATGGTAAACGTACTCTTGCAACTGAATATCCAACAAAAGGTCGTGGTGGTAAAGGGATGAAGACAGCCAATGTTGCTGAGAAGAATGGCCCTCTTGCAGGTCTCCTCACTGTTAAAGGAGATGAAGACCTGATGATTATCACGGATACAGGTGTTATGATTCGAACAAACGTTGCCAATATTTCACAAACAGGACGCTCAACTATGGGAGTTAAGGTGATGCGTCTAGACCAGGATGCCAAGATTGTGACCTTTACAACGGTTGATGCGGTAGAAAAAGAAGAAGTTGGGACTGAAAACGAAACAGAAGGTAAAGCATAATGTCTCATAAAAAAACGAAAAGTAAGAAGAATAAGCGTAGGAATCTATTTCTCAATATTTTAGCGGTTTTCTTAATTCTTTTATCCTTAGCTTTGATTTTTAATTCAAAGATTCGAGATCTCTTTATGGTGTGGAACACCAATAAATACCAAGTCAATCAGGTTACTAAAGAAAATATAGATGAAAATCTCAAAACAGAAGGAAATTTTGATTTTGATTCGGTTAAATCTATCTCATCTGAAGCAGTTCTAGCCGCTCAGTGGGACGCTCAGAAGCTTCCTGTTATTGGAGGAATTGCTATTCCCGAAGTGGAGATTAACTTGCCAATTTTCAAAGGGTTGGATAATGTAAACTTGTTCTACGGAGCAGGAACCATGAAACCAGACCAAAAAATGGGAGAGGGCAACTATTCTCTAGCGAGTCACCATATCTTTACTGCTGAAAATGCCAGTCAAATGCTCTTCTCACCTTTAGTTAACGCTAAAGCGGGCATGAAAATTTACCTGACCGATAAGGATAAGGTTTATACTTATGAGATTACGGAAGTTAAACACGTTACTCCGGACCGAGTAGATGAAATCGAAGATCGTGAAGGAGTTAAGGAGATTACGCTGGTAACTTGTGTGGACTATAATGCGACTGAGCGTATAATTGTTAAGGGGATTTTTAAAGAATCAAAAGCTTATTCAGAGACTTCTGAGGATATTTTGAAGGCCTTTAATCAACCGTATAGACAACGTTATTAACCTCAAAAACCAGTGAAATTGCTTCTTCACTGGTTTTTTCTCAAATAGAGTCATCATTCAAAGGAGAATAATACATGTTCGAATATTTTTGGATTGGAATGAAAATGATGTGGGAAAGTCCTGTCTTTAGTTTTGCCTTTTACTTATTAACCTCTATTCTTTTACTAATCTTTTGGCGACGTTTTATAATTGTCCGTCGTAGTGGTGGTAATTTTTTTGCCCCATTTCACATTGCCAATGGGAGACTTTATATTCACAATGCTTTCGTATTTGTGAAGCGAATCATTCCGCTGAATAACATCAAAAGGATTGAAGTCAAATATATTCGAAGTGTCAAATTGAATGGGGCAAGGTATCATGTGTTTATTGAACAGAAAAACAGAAAGACTCTATCATTTTTCTGTGGCAAATCAAAACAGAATGATCTCCTTGTGAAGAATCTAAAGAATGAAACTAAAAACTACCATATTAGAATTGTAATAGATGGATAAGTGTTTAGTTTAAGAAAGGAATGATCATGGATAAGCTACAAGAAGTCAGAGAAAATGAACAGTTAAGGACCTTACTGATGACTGAATGTGATATTTATTTTTATGACAAGATAAGTGAAGTCCAGTTTTCAGGGAACAATGAGGAATACTCTCTTGCCTGTAAGGCATTTGCCCAGGATGGCAGTGGGGGCGAATATGTTTTTCTTGAAGATAACAGCATAGGCTTTATCGGAAGTGAGGGCCAAGTGGGAAGAGTAGCAGAAAGTCTGGATGACTTACTGACATTCCTACTTCACGCAGGTTGTATTTCGGATTTTAGCTGTCAGTATCTTTATCAGAATACAGACTTATTGAAAGCATTTTGTAAAGGTTATGTGTCTAAAATACGAGAAAGCTATCAGATTAAGCAGGAAGATTGGGATCAGATACGAGGAAATATGGCTCAAAAACTATCACTTGATTTTAATCCTGAAAAACTAGAAGATGTAGCCATGACATTTTATCGAGTAGCGACAAGGGAGCCTGTCTTTTCCTGTCAGTATATAGATGGGGAAGAAGAATATACCTGTGATTCAGTCTTGTCGGACATTATGGGAATGTGGACGACAGAGCTTGTAGGCATGAGTAGAGAAGAAATCGAAAACTATAAAACTTGATACTGTATGATGCTTGTAAGATGATCATTCAACTTTAATGGTATCTTTTCAATGTGAAAGGAAATTGGTCAGTAGGTTGAAAGATTTATCGTAAGAAACCGAAGAATGCTTGGCATAAGAGAGGATAGATAATGAGTCAGTTAAGAGAAAAGTCTTTAGTTAGGCTCAAAGAAGACATAACAAGTAGTTTTCCATTTGACAAGGATCTTCCTATGATATACTTGGGAGAAATTGCCAATATGGCTGGACACTGAATCTTCATAGGAAAATCGGGGGAAGTGTTATTTTGGATATCATATTTCACATTTTAGAGAACTAGGTGAAGATGAGGTATAGGACTTTCGCAGTATGATGATATCTTCTAATCATTGCAAGTGTTGTTATTTTATCGTACGCGTGTGTGGAAGACATTTTTATGAAATCATTTGAACATTTTGATTAATGTTAATAAATTTTTAGTAAATGATAATGATTTGGAGAGTGAACAATGAATTTTGATGAGAGTTTACAGCAATACACTTATGAGCATGAGGGAGTGACCTTTGTTTGGGACGAAGAGCCTGATTGTGACTTTATAGATAAAGTTGAACTGTTATCAAAAAATTATCAGGAAAATCTCAATAGAATTATCAACTTCATGCTAGCTGATCTTAAGGAAATGTATGGAGAAGTCAGCGAGGAAGATGTGAAGAACAAGCTGGGGAAACCTATCATTGACTACAATCAAGGAACAGTTAGTTATTGTGAGCAAACCTTCGATGACTGGCACCTATTTGAGTTTGAATTTTTGGATGATCAATTTGAAACATTGGAATGTTTTTCTGTTAATGGGTAAAGGAGAGATTTATGGAATTCCCCAATGCATTGATTTTCTTTGTAGAAAACGTATACAAGAAAGGCTTTTCAAAATGCGTGCTTTATGTTATAATATTCACAAATAAAAGTTTAGGAGTTTTTTTATGGTTTCTTCAGAATTTATCTCAAAGATTGAATTTGCTTGTAAGAAGAAAGAAAGTCTTTATAGTCAAAGCAAGTTTAAGTATGCAATTCGTTCCATGTTTGCAGGTGCCTTTTTAACATTTAGTACGGCTGCGGGTGCAGTTGGGGCTGACTTGATTAATAAGATCGCACCAGGCAGTGGTCGCTTCCTCTTCCCATTTGTTTTTGCTTGGGGATTGGCCTACATTGTTTTCTTGAATGCTGAGCTAGTAACTTCGAATATGATGTTTTTGACAGCTGGTAGTTTCTTGAAAAAAATCTCTTGGAGAAAAACAGCTGAGATTTTACTTTACTGTACCTTGTTCAATCTCATCGGAGCTTTGATAGCAGGTTGGGGCTTTGCCCACTCAGCAGCCTATGCAAATCTAACACATGATAGCTTCATTTCAGGGGTTGTAGAGATGAAGTTAGGTCGTTCCAATGAGTTAGTCTTACTTGAAGGTATTTTAGCCAATATCTTTGTAAACATTGCTATTCTTTCATTTGTTTTGGTGAAAGACGGTGGAGCCAAACTTTGGCTTGTCTTATCAGCGATTTACATGTTTGTATTCTTAACAAACGAACACATTGCTGCGAACTTTGCTTCTTTTGCGATTGTTAAGTTCAGTGTTGCAGCTGATTCAATTGCTAACTTTGACATACCTAATATTCTTCGTCACTGGGGTGTAACCTTTGTCGGGAACTTTATCGGAGGAGGTCTCTTGATGGGCTTGCCTTACGCCTTCCTCAATAAAAACGAAGATACTTATGTAGATTAAAAAAACAGGCACGAATTAATCGTGCTTTTTTGTTTGAGATGTAAGACTAGTCATAGTTGTTCCTTATATCAAAATATAGAAAAACGGTATTGGAAAAGACTAGCCCAAGATGATACAATATCCCTAATGAAGCTATTTGGAGGTCGTCATATGACTCGTGATTTTAAATTTGAAACTCTACAATTACATGCTGGGCAAGTAGTTGATCCAGCAACTAAGTCTCGTGCAGTACCGATTTATCAAACAACATCCTTCGTTTTTGATGACACGCAGGAAGGTGCTGATTTGTTTGCCTTGAGAAAACCAGGCAATATCTATACTCGTATCACAAATCCTACAACAGCAGCCTTTGAGGAAAGAATCGCTGCTCTTGAAGGTGGTGTTGGAGCACTAGCGACAGCATCAGGTATGGCTTCTGTAACCTACACTATTTTGGCGCTTGCTCACGCAGGTGACCATGTGGTGGCTGCGTCAACTATTTACGGTGGGACCTTCAACCTCTTGAAAGAAACCCTTCCTCGTTATGGGATCACAACTACCTTTGTGGATGTGGATAATTTGGAAGAAGTGGAAGCAGCTATCAATGACAATACAAAGCTTGTCTTGATTGAAACCTTGGGGAATCCCTTGATTAACATTCCTGACTTGGAAAAATTGGCTGAGATTGCGCATAAACACCAGATTCCTCTCGTTTCAGACAACACTTTTGCCACACCATATTTGATTAACGTCTTCTCTCACGGTGTCGATATTTCCATTCACTCAGCAACTAAGTTTATCGGTGGACATGGTACGACTATTGGCGGTGTTATCGTTGACAGTGGTCGTTTTGACTGGGAAGCTTCAGGAAAATTCCCTCAATTTGTTGAGGAAGACCCAAGTTACCATAACTTGAGCTATACTCGTGATGTGGGTGCAGCAGCCTTTATTATCGCTGTTCGTGTTCAATTGCTCCGTGATACAGGTGCTGCCTTGTCGCCATTTAATGCCTTTCTCTTGCTCCAAGGGCTTGAAACTCTCTCTCTTCGTGTTGAACGTCACGTGCAAAATGCAGAGAAAATTGTTGATTTCCTTGTAAATCATCCTAAGGTAGAGAAGGTAAATTATCCAAAACTAGCTGACAGTCCTTACCATGCCTTGGCTGAGAAATATTTGCCAAAAGGTGTTGGTTCAATCTTTACCTTCCATGTCAAAGGTGGAGAAGCAGAAGCTCGCAAGGTGATTGATAATTTGGAAATCTTCTCTGACCTTGCAAACGTTGCAGATGCCAAATCTCTTGTTGTCCATCCTGCGACAACCACTCACGGTCAGTTGTCAGAAAAAGATCTAGAAGCAGCAGGTGTAACACCAAACCAAATCCGCTTGTCTATCGGTCTTGAAAATGTAGAGGATTTGATTGAAGATTTGCGCTTGGCCTTGGAAAAAATTTAAAGTAACAGATATAAACAGTGGGTTTCGACTCGCTGTTTTTGATTTTCCCTCAGGCATGATATAATGGTTACAGAAGTCTAGAAAGAGGAAAGTTATGAACGAAATCAAATGTCCCAACTGTGGGGAAGTCTTTACAGTAAATGAGAGTCAGTATGCCGAACTTTTATCCCAAGTGAGAACTGCCGAGTTTGATAAGGAATTACACGATCGCATGAAGCAGGAGCTGGCCTTGGCTGAGCAAAAGGCTATGAATGAGCAACAGTCTAAACTAGCTCAAAAAGACCATGAAATCGCGCAACTGCAGAGTCAAATCCAAAACTTTGATACAGAGAAAGAGTTAGCTAAGAAAGAAGTTGAACAGACAAGTCATCAGGCTTTATTGGCAAAGGACAAGGAAGTACAGGCCTTGGAAAACCAATTGGCCACCTTGCGTTTGGAGCATGAAAATCAACTGCAAAAGACCCTTTCTGATTTAGAAAGAGAGCGTGATCAGGTCAAAAACCAGCTCCTCTTGCAAGAAAAGGAAAATGAGTTGTCTTTGGCTTCTGTTAAGCAAAATTACGAAGCTCAGCTCAATGCTGCTAGTGAACAAGTAGAATTTTACAAGAATTTCAAAGCCCAACAATCTACAAAAGCTATCGGGGAAAGTTTGGAACAGTATGCAGAGAGTGAGTTTAACAAGGTACGTAGTTTCGCCTTTCCAAATGCCTACTTTGAGAAGGATAACAAGGTCTCTGCGCGTGGGTCTAAGGGAGACTTTATCTTCCGTGAATGTGATGAAAATGGAGTGGAAATTATTTCCATCATGTTTGAAATGAAAAATGAAGCGGATGGAACTGAGAAGAAGCACAAGAATGCGGACTTCTACAAGGAATTGGACAAGGACCGTCGGGAGAAAAACTGCGAATATGCGGTTCTGGTGACCATGCTAGAAGCAGATAACGACTACTTTAACACAGGGATTGTTGACGTCAGTCACGAGTATGAAAAGATGTATGTGGTCCGTCCTCAATTCTTTATTCAGTTGATTGGGCTTTTGCGAAATGCGGCTCTTAATTCTTTGAAATACAAGCAAGAGTTGGCCTTGGTTCGCGAGCAGAATATCGATATTACACATTTTGAGGAAGATTTGGATGCCTTTAAACTAGCCTTTGCCAAGAACTACAACTCTGCTTCGACCAATTTTGGCAAAGCTATCGATGAAATTGACAAAGCCATCAAACGCATGGAAGAGGTCAAAAAGTTCCTAACCACATCTGAAAATCAACTTCGTCTTGCAAATAATAAACTGGAAGATGTTTCAGTTAAAAAATTGACCCGAAAAAATCCAACTATGAAAGCGAAGTTTGAAGCGCTGAAGGGGGAGTGAGATTACCTTAAAAACAGGAGTTCCTATGAAAAAATCTTTGAAATTCTCGGAAATTTATATTGCTTATTTACCATTAGTTGTATTTTTTCTTAATCTCCTATATGGTCTTTTAAATATTGAAGGCGTAGGCGATACTGACTCAAGATATAATTTATTCTTTGCTATTTTTGGATTTATTCCAACTATATTCGGTTATGGAATTAGTTTTTTGGCTAATCTTCTGGTGGGGATATCTTATGTGCGACAAGCAAAAAATGAATTGAAACGCATCATTGCTCTCCTATTGATTGGAAATATTTTTTTAGCAATTTTTCTGATGTTTTTGCTAAGATTTAAAATGATCGTTTCCTTTGACTTTATAAAAGATATTGACCTTTGGAGTTTCATTTTTTCATTATTTTTATTTCCGTATTTAGATTGGATTTATCAAAAGGAAGACTATAATCCAAAATTAAGTCGTAAGTTACTTATTCTATTTTTGATTGGGATTTTTTCTCCACTTATAGGAAGTAGAATTCAAATCCACTTTAGAAATAATGCTAAAGTTCAACAATTAAAAGAGTTTTATTCTTCTATGGGAATGAATTATGATGTTGCTCTTAAAAGCGTAGAAATAGAAAGCAACGTTTCAGATATTAGTATTTTTGATGTATCGGATAATGGAATGACTATCCAAGTAGGTGCTAAGTACATTCGTCAAAAATTAACACAGGTCAGTTTCATTAATGAGAATTATGGTTTTAAAGAATTCTTGAGGCTTTCTGCATCGAGCCAAGAGGCACAGACAGTTCTGAATGATTTTAAATCAGCTGTAGAAAGTGCAATACAAAAGAAAGGATATGATTTAGTAGTTATTGATGATAAAGAACAGCCATTAGCTAGCCCTGGTTTTAAAATATCAAATTCATATAGGATAACTCCTTTAATAAAAGAAAAGGCTCTTCAAAATCAAAATTCATTCAGTAAAGAAAAACAAGCTTTTAGAGGATATGCGACTCTTTCTGTTAAAGACTTTATGAAGGAGGGAGCACTTTGCTTGCATTTAACACTTAGCAAAAGCAACCTATTGGAACTAGGAGATATTGATTTTTCAAGCTTTCCAGATGGATATTACAACATAAATGCTGACTACTTTTTGGTTGTTAATGGAAAATATAAGCAACTTGAAAAGGATGATAATTTTGAATATATTTTACCAATTGAGTCGGGTAAACCATTTTACTCTGAGGATTTATATGATATTAAAAAAATTGATTTAAACAATGAGGAATAGAAGTGAAAGGGAAATCAGAAAGCAACACATGAACGGTATTATCAACTTAAAAAAAGAAGCGGGGCTGACCTCGCATGACGCGGTTTTTAAACTGCGTAAGATTTTGGGAACCAAGAAGATTGGTCATGGTGGGACCTTGGATCCAGATGTGGTGGGTGTTTTGCCTATTGCAGTTGGCAAGGCAACCCGCATGGTCGAGTTTATGCAGGACGAGGGCAAGGTCTATGAGGGGGAGATCACTCTTGGTTATTCAACGACGACTGAGGATGCCAGTGGAGAAGTGGTCGCAGAGACACCTGTTTTGTCGTCCTTGGATGAAACCACTGTCGATGAAGCGATTGCGAGTCTGACTGGGCCTATTACTCAGATTCCACCTATGTATTCGGCTGTTAAGGTTAATGGTCGCAAGCTCTATGAGTATGCGCGTGCAGGTCAGGAAGTGGAGCGTCCAGAACGTCAGGTGACCATTTATCAATTTGAACGAACAAGTCCGATTTCTTATGAGGGTTATCTAGCACGATTCACTTTTCGTGTAAAATGCAGTAAAGGAACATATATCCGTACCTTGTCAGTTGACTTGGGAGAGAAGCTGGGTTATGCGGCCCATATGTCCCATTTGACTCGGACGAGTGCAGCAGGTTTACAGTTAGAAGATGCCTTGACTTTGAATGAAATTGCTGCAAAAGTGGAGGCTGGTCAGCTGGACTTTCTCCATCCTCTTGAAATTGGAACAGGGGACCTTGTTAAAGTTATCCTAACTCCAGAAGAGGCTACAGAAGTGCGTTTTGGTCGTTTTATCGAGTTAGACCAAACAGACCAAGAATTGGCTGCATTTGAGGGAGACAAATTGCTAGCCATTCTAGAAAAAAGGGGCAATCTCTATAAGCCGAGGAAGGTTTTTGGCTAGTCATTGCTGTCTTTTTAATTTCTCATTATAGATTTGGGTAAGTTGTCACTAGGTGTTAATATGCATATCAAAAAAGGAAGTCAATGAAAGCGACTACATACAAAACTAGGACATTGTATTTTTATTTTGATATAATGATAACAAAATGAAAGGAATTTCTTAAAAATGAGCGTGAGCGAAATTATTGAAAGAATTAGAAGTGAGTATTCAGAGATTGACTGGTTAAAAAGTAGAAGCAACTTTTATAAAATTCCTGATCAAGGAATATTTGTTCAGTATAATCTTAAAGATTTAGAAAAAAATATGAAAGTAGTAAATTTTTAATTATTAATAAATTTGCGAAATCAGCAATCGATTGGAATTTTGATTTAGAAAATTATTTTGTTATTACAGAATTGACCGACTCTCCTAAAACAGGGAATATTGAGTTTACAAAAAATAATAAGGCAAGAGAATTTGAAAACTGTATTGGACAAAGTTACTTTACTATTGAACAAGACTTTTTTACATGTCATTTTATAAGAGTTGAAAAGGATGGTGAGGAATTCTTAGAGACATTGCATGAAATTATTTCCTTAAGTTTTGATGATTTTGTGAAGCAGATGCGC
The DNA here is from genome assembly GCF_000287715.1 of Streptococcus oralis SK304. Taxonomy (GTDB): domain Bacteria; phylum Bacillota; class Bacilli; order Lactobacillales; family Streptococcaceae; genus Streptococcus; species Streptococcus oralis_Y. The sequence continues at coordinate 331,304 of NZ_ALJN01000016.1, forward strand.
TTAGAACATAATAAGTGGGACGATTATGGATATCAGTTGGTTTTTAATCTTAAGATATGGGAACAAACTTTTGAACTACGAGTTAACCCGAATAAGAATGTTACCTTGGATTATTTAAAAAATGGCGGAGGAGAATATCCTGATGAGGATTTTTGTTCCTTAGGTGAAGTGGCGTACTATGAATTTTTAAAAAAATATCTTTCTTATAAAGATCGTCAAAAATGGTTTACTCGATCTAGAGACCTTGCTTTTAACACAAGTGTATTGGAAAAATTTGCAATAGAGTATTCAAAAAAATCTGATTTACATGGACAAACTTTGGATTTCACTCCACCAAATAGTGAATACCATAGTTTTTTATATAATTCATTTCTAAGAACAACTACCTTAAAAGAAATCAAGGAAGTATTTCACCCACTAACCGTTTTTGGCTATACTGACTCTAGGGAATGTCATTCTGAGGACGAAACATCATCTTACTCAAGTGAAAATTTAAAAGAGGCAGTTGATGATAGGGTAGAATCTATAAACTATAGTTTTAAAGAAGATGGTATAGATAAAGGGAAACTACAATTCATAAAAAATAGAATGTCAGAATTACCAATGAATGTTTTTGCAGTGGTTGGTGGAAATGGAAGTGGAAAATCCTATAAAATTAATCAGATAATAAAGGAACATTTAGAAGGAGACAATAAGTTCTCACAGATACTTCATTTTTCATTAAGCCCATTTGACAATATTATTCATTTTAATAGAGAGAGCACAAGTATAGAGGTTGCTGATAAAGAAAAAGATTCCTATGGTGAAATTATCTATGAGAAAGTAGGATTTGTTTCCGTTAAACATCCTCCTATTCCAGAAGTAGTCAAGAAAGCAGAAGCTACATCATTGACTGATGTTAAGGAGTATCTACATGAGAAATCTAGAAAGTATCTTGATTCTGATAATACATTAAAACAAGGATTTGAAGCTAAAATAAGTATTAAAGAAAGTTTTTCCTACTACATACAGAATCTATTATTTGACTTGATTGCTTCTAATAAGAAATTATCTCAGTGGGAGTCAGCAATAGAGTTCTTTGAATTTGAAACTTGGGTAGAAGATATTAAAATTGCTTTTTTAGATAGAGATATAATAAAAGAAGATCTAGAAAAAGTAGATAAGTTAAGTTCAGGGCAAGCAACTATTCTTTTATATATTACGAAGCTTGTTTCAAGTATTAATCAAGGAAGTTTAGTTATTTTTGATGAACCAGAAACGTTCATGCATCCACCTATGATTAAAGCATTCGTTAGAGCTGTTTCAGAGATAGTGAACAATAATAAAGCTTTCTGTTTGATTGCTACACACTCTCCAGTAATCATTCAAGAAATTCCTCATTGTAATGTCTATAGATTAGATTCTAATCACGGATTAAGCAATACTAATTACAAAACCTATGGTCAGAACTTAGACACTTTGTACAAGAATATATATGGAATTGAATTACAGCAAACAGGATATAATAGTTTCTTTAATAAAAAAAGAGATAATATTATTAAAATAACTAGAAAAGAGGAGCAAGAAATTGGTGAAAGCATGGATTCATTATCACTCAAAGATGATAATGAAATAATTAAGAAACAGATTGAACTATTAGCTTATGGAGATGATAAAAAATATCTAGGTGATGAAGCTTTTCTGAAGTATCTTGAAGTGAAAGAGGAGTTAGAGAAAGCGGGTGAAGTCTTATCAAAAGAGTAGCTAAAGAATATCCATCTATAGAAGACGTTATAGTTGTATTACCAGATACTGTCGATAAAGATGGGCTTCGTAGTTTTTTAACAGAATTAGATAGAGAATATGAAAGTAAAGCTAGTATAGGTTCATTGTATGAATTAGACATTGATCTAATTCAGTCACAGTGTGAGATTGATTCAAAATGGTATGGTACGTATGTTCGACCATCCTCAAAAGGCCTATTTCAAAAATTCGCAGTTGTAAAAAATACCTATAATCAAGCAATTTGTCCTATTTGTGAAGGTGTGTTTTCAACTAAAGTAACACTCGAACATATTATGCCTAAGAGTGAGAAAGAGAATGATGATCGAAAATTTGGTGAACCTAGGCTTGCAATTTTACCAATTAATCTAGTCAAATGTTGTGGGGAGTGCAATACCTCTAAACATAGTAAAAGGTCTTTAACAAAGGAAGAAAGTGAAATTAACCCTTACTTTGAAGAGTTTGATATTGAGGATTATATTGAGGTAAACTTTAATGATACAGATGAGACTTTTCAACCAAATATTAAATTTCACTATCAAGACAATCCTATGGATAAACGTATTCAAAATTTCATTAATAACTATAATATTGAAAAAACATATAATCATAGAATAAGGTTAGAGTTTCAAAAGATTTTGACTATATTAGCAAATAATCCAATAACTTTAACAAAGTCTATTTTAAAGTCATACATAGAATATCTATTTGATACATATAGCAAAAGTAGTGAATTTGAAAAGATTGAATCTAAGTATTGGTTTGATCAAAATTATTTTGGATTTAAAATATGTAAGTATTTAACAGAAATAATAGATAATGATATTTCTGTTATTTATAAATTAAATGAGGAGATAAACAAACGTCGTCAGCCTTCTCAATATATTGCTTTTTCAAATCAAGAATTTCAGAATGAAATGAGCGAAGTAAAAACAATGACGGATTTAGAAATGTTTTTTAAAAATAACAAAGAAGACCTTATTGTCTATTACCAACAGATTAAAAAACAAGGGCTTCCTATTGAATTTCCTAAATTATTTCATGAAGATGAAGATAAGTTAAGTAAAAAATGCTTAGAAGATAGGTTAAGAAAAAAACGCTTAATCGAAGAAATCGTAAAATACTATTTAGAAAGTGGAAAAAGTTTTGATCATTTCAGGGAAGATTGTGCTTCTATAATTGTTATTTAAGGTGAAACTCAAAATAGTAGAAGAAAACGAAGTTGAGAATAATAAAAAATTAGAAGAGATGAATCAAAAATAAGTGAAGGAGATAGTAAAGCGTGCCTCGTCAATTTAATAAGAAGTAAGAGATATTCTTAGAAAAAATGCATATATGGATTATACAAAATTGGTTATAGATATCAAATCTGTTTATTAAAAATTGCACAGTCTTTTTGTTTAGTTAATCAAAGTAGATAATAAGCTTTCTATTGAAATTTATTAGACGAGTACCCAAAATCAGACTATAAATTTTGCAAAAAATGTGATAGAATAGACGACGGATAAAAAAACGGAGGATAGCATGCAAAATAGACCAATCATTATCGGAGTGACAGGTGGTTCTGGTGGTGGTAAAACCAGTGTTTCAAGAGCCATTTTATCGCATTTTCCTGATGAAAAGATTTCCATGATTGAGCATGATTCATACTACAAGGATCAGTCTCACTTGACTTTTGAAGAACGTGTCAAAACTAACTATGACCATCCATTTGCCTTTGATACAGACTTGATGATCGAGCAGATTAAGGAATTGTTGGCAGGGCGCCCAGTGGACATTCCAACTTATGACTATACAGAGCATACGCGGAGTAGCAAGACCTATCGTCAGGAGCCTCAGGATGTCTTTATCGTTGAGGGGATTCTGGTCTTGGAGGACAAGCGTCTGCGCGATTTGATGGATATCAAGATTTTTGTGGATACAGATGATGATGTGCGCATTATTCGTCGTATCAAGCGTGATATGGAGGAGCGTGGCCGTAGCTTGGATAGCGTGATTGACCAATATCTAGGTGTGGTAAAACCTATGTACCACCAGTTTATTGAGCCGACCAAGCGTTATGCTGATATCGTCATTCCAGAAGGGGTCAGCAATACAGTTGCTATCGACCTTTTGACGACCAAGATTGCAAAGATTTTGGAAGAAGCTCGTAACAGCAAATAAAGAGATGAGGAGGCTTGGCCTCCTTTTTCTATTTTTCCTTTCGTTTCGGTATGCAAAAGGAGATTTTTAATCATATTTTTGGTATAATAATACCCATGGAAAAGCAGGAAAATGAACAGTGGGTGGAGATGGAAAAGTATTTATCGGTAACAACTTTGACCAAGTATCTGAAAATGAAATTCGATAAAGACCCTTACTTGGAACGGGTCTATTTAACTGGTCAAGTTTCCAACTTTCGTAAACGTCCTACTCACCAATATTTCTCCCTAAAAGATGATCACGCGGTCATCCAAGCGACCATCTGGTCAGGGATCTATCAGAAATTAGGCTTTGACCTCGAAGAAGGAATGAAGATCAATGTGATTGGGCGTGTTCAGGTTTATGAGCCAAGTGGGAGCTACTCTATCATCATTGAGAAGGCTGAACCTGATGGGGTTGGTGCGCTTGCGATTCAGTTTGAACAACTCAAGAAAAAATTGACAGAAGAAGGCCTGTTTCAAGAACGTTTCAAGCAACCTCTTCCCCAATTTGCTAAGAGAATTGGTGTCGTAACTAGTCGCAGTGGCGCAGTTATCCAGGATATTATCACAACCGTCAGCAGACGTTTTCCTGGTGTCGATATCCTTCTCTATCCAACCAAGGTTCAAGGAGATGGAGCCGCGGAGGAAATAGCACGGAATATTGCTCGTGCCAATCAGCGTGAGGACCTAGATGTCCTCATCATTGGTCGTGGTGGGGGTTCTATCGAGGATCTCTGGGCCTTTAACGAAGAAATTGTGGTACGAGCTATTTTTGAATCTCGTTTGCCAGTTATCTCCAGTGTGGGGCATGAGACGGATGTGACCTTGGCAGACTTTGTGGCGGATCGCAGAGCTGCGACACCAACAGCTGCGGCAGAACTGGCAACGCCTGTCACTAAGTTGGATCTCTTGACCTATTTGCAAAATCAGGAAAAACGGATGGCGACAGCTGTACAAAATGTCCTGTCAAGAAAAAAAGAAGCTCTGAAAAAATGCAGTCAGTCAGTCATCTTTAGACAGCCAGAGCGCTTGTATGATGGTTATTTGCAACGATTAGATCAACTACAACTGCGCTTAAAACAAAGTTTGCGAACACGGATTTCTGATAGCAACCAGCTAGTCCAAGCAAGGACGCATCAACTAGTCCAATTATCACCCGTTACCAAAATCCAGCGTTATCAAGACCGTCTAGGTCAGTTGGACAAGCTCCTCCGTAGCCAAATGGCGTTAGTTTATGATGCCAAGGTTGCTGAAGTCAAGCGACTTTCAGAAGCCTTGTTGATGTTGGATACCAGTCGAATAGTGGCGCGTGGCTATGCAATTGTCAAAAAAGAAGAGTCAGTAGTCGATTCGGTTGAGAAGTTGAAGAAAAAGGACCAAGTGACGCTTTTGATGCGAGATGGTCAAGTAGAATTAGAGGTTAAAGATGTCAAAACAAAAGAAATTTGAGGAAAATCTAGCAGAACTGGAGACCATTGTCCAAAGTTTAGAAAATGGTGAAATTGCTTTAGAAGATGCAATTGCTGCCTTTCAAAAGGGTATGGTCTTGTCAAAAGAGCTCCAAGCGACGCTGGACAAGGCTGAAAAGACCTTGGTCAAGGTCATGCAAGAAGACGGAACAGAAAGTGATTTTGAATGAAGAAGCAAGAAAAATTAGCTCTTGTCGAGTCTGCCTTGGAAGATTTTTATGGAGACCAGCAGTTTGCCTCTAGTTTGCGAGAAGCTGTTCTCTATTCCATTCATGCTGGTGGCAAGCGTATTCGACCTTTTCTCTTGTTAGAAGTTCTGGAAGCCTTGCAGGTCGCTATTAAACCTGCTCATGCACAGGTGGCTGCGGCCTTGGAAATGATTCATACAGGGAGCTTGATTCACGATGACCTTCCAGCTATGGATGACGACGATTATCGTCGGGGACGCTTGACAAATCATAAGAAATTCGGTGAAGCAATGGCAATTTTGGCAGGAGATGCCTTGTTCCTAGATCCCTATGCTTTGATAGCGCAGGCAGATTTGCCAAGTCAGATCAAGGTGGACTTGATTGCCAACTTATCCCTTGCTTCAGGAAGTCTGGGAATGGTTGCAGGGCAGGTTTTAGATATGGAAGGTGAACACCAACATTTGTCTTTGGAAGAACTTCAGACCATTCATGCTAATAAAACAGGTAAGTTACTAGCCTATCCTTTCCAAGCAGCTGCTATCATAGCTGAATTAGCACCAGAAATCCAAGCAAAACTGAAAACAGTTGGTGAATTGATTGGGCTGGCCTTTCAAGTTCGAGATGATGTGTTAGATGTGACGGCTAGTTTCGAGGAAATTGGCAAGACACCGCAAAAGGACCTACAGGCAGAAAAATCAACCTATCCTGCCTTGTTGGGTTTAGAAGAGGCCATTGCCTTTTGTAACCAAACTCTGGATCAAGCCACGGCTAAATTAGAAGAAATTGCCCAGCAAGTCAGCTTTGAAACAGAGCCGATTGTGAAAGTAGTAGAAAGTTTGAGAATCAATGGCTAAGGAAAGAGTGGATGTACTAGCTTATAAACAGGGTTTGTTTGAGACACGAGAACAAGCCAAGCGTGGTGTAATGGCTGGACTTGTCGTAGCGGTCCTTAACGGAGAGCGGTTTGACAAACCAGGAGAGAAAATCCCAGATGATACTGAGCTAAAACTCAAAGGTGAAAAACTCAAGTATGTCAGCCGTGGTGGTTTAAAATTAGAAAAAGCCTTGCAGGTCTTTGATTTATCAGTGGATGGCGCAACCACGATTGATATTGGGGCCTCCACTGGAGGATTTACTGACGTCATGTTGCAAAATGGTGCTGAGTTGGTCTTTGCAGTCGATGTTGGTACCAATCAGTTGGCTTGGAAATTACGTCAAGACCCTCGGGTTGTCAGCATGGAGCAGTTTAATTTTCGTTATGCTGAAAAGACTGATTTTGAGCAGGAACCAAGCTTTGCCAGTATTGATGTGAGTTTCATTTCCCTCAGTCTGATTTTGCCTGCCTTGCACCGTGTCTTGGCTGATCAAGGTCAGGTCGTGGCTCTGGTTAAGCCCCAGTTTGAAGCAGGTCGTGAGCAGATTGGGAAAAATGGAATCATTCGCGATGCCAAGGTTCATCAACATGTCCTTGAATCTGTCACTGCTATGGCAATTGAACAAGGTTTTTCAGTGTTTGGATTAGACTTTTCTCCCATCCAAGGTGGACATGGAAACATCGAATTTTTAGCATATTTGAAAAAGGAAGAGGGAGCAAGTAACCAAGTTGCCCCTGAAATAGAAAAAGTTGTAGAGAGAGCGCATAGAGAATTTAAAGATGAATAAAAAAGAGAGACTTGAAAAAATTAGAAGATTTGTTACGGATTATCAAATCGGGACTCAGGAAGAAATTGTTGAGCATTTGAAGGAAGCAGGTATTTCTGCTACGCAAGCCACTGTCTCAAGGGACATCAAGGAGCTTGGGATTGTTAAAATTCCTTTGAAGAACAATACCTATATTTATGAGTTACCAAAATCAATCGTCAAAAGTTTGCAGTTGGCTGAGGACAACATTGTGAGTTCCGAGCTAATGGGAAATATGATCAACCTTTCTGTCATTCCTGGAAATACTATTTTTGTGAAAAGTCAGTTGGTTGAAGCATTTTCTGAACAGATTTTTAGCTGTCTAGCTGATGATGATTCTATCTTAATTGTAGCTAGAACAGCAGAGGCAGCTGAAGAAATTGTTGAACAAGTCAAAAAATGGTAGGTCAGTATGTTACTTGAAATTTCAATAAAGAACTTTGCCATTATTGAGGCGATTTCGCTCAATTTTGAAAAAGGAATGACTGTCTTAACTGGTGAAACGGGTGCTGGGAAATCTATCATTATTGATGCTATGAATCTCATGTTGGGGGCTCGAGCAACGACAGATGTTATTCGTCACGGTGCTCCTAAGGCAGAGATTGAGGGACTTTTCTCGGTTGAAAACAGTCGTGTTTTACAGGAACTTTTTGATGAGCAAGGTTTGGAATTGGGCGATGAAATCATCATTCGCCGTGAAATTCTCCAAAATGGGCGAAGTGTTAGTCGCGTGAATGGCCAGATGGTCAATCTTTCTGTCTTGCGTGCCATTGGGCAACACCTTGTGGATATTCATGGTCAGCATGACCAAGAAGAGTTGATGCGTCCACAACTTCATATCCAAATGTTGGATGAGTTCGGTGATGCAGCTTTCTTGGAGTTGAAGGAGACCTATCAGACGAGTTTTGATGCCTATCGCAAAATGCGTAAGCAGGTTCTAGAAGTTAAGAAAAACCAGCAGGAACATAAGGCTCGTATTGAGATGTTGGAATTTCAAATGGCAGAGATTGAAGCAGCAAACTTGCAGGCTGGTGAAGACTTGGCTCTCAACCAAGAACGAGATAAACTCCTCAATCACAAGAATATAGCAGACACCTTGACAAATGCCTACAGTATGTTGGACAATGAGGAATTCTCCAGCCTAGCAAATGTCCGTTCAGCCATGAATGACATGGAAAGTGTTGAAGAATACGATCCTGAATACCGTGAAATTTCAAGTTCTCTATCAGAAACCTACTATGTTTTAGAAGATATTAGCAAGCGTTTGGAAGATATTATTGAAGACTTGGATTTTGATGGCAATCGCCTCATGCAGGTTGAAAATCGCTTAGACCTTCTAAATACCATTACCCACAAGTATGGTGGAACTGTGGATGAGGTCTTGCTTTACTTTGCTAAGATCACGGATGAGTACAATCTCTTGACTGGAAATAACCTTTCCTCCGAAGACATGGAAGCAGAGCTTAAGAAATTGGAAGTCAATCTTGTTGATTTGGCTGCTCAGCTTGCATCTGCTCGCCATGACTTGGCCCAGCAACTAGAAGCAGAGATTAAGCAAGAACTTCAAGATCTTTATATGGAGAAGGCTCAATTTCAGGTTCGCTTTAGTAAGGGCAAATTCAGTCGTGAGGGGAATGAAACAGTTGAGTTTTACATTTCCACCAACCCTGGTGAAGACTTTAAACCCTTGGTCAAAGTTGCGTCCGGTGGGGAACTATCTCGCCTTATGCTAGCTATTAAATCCGCCTTTTCTCGTAAGGAAGGGAAGACTAGTATTGTTTTTGATGAGGTGGATACGGGAGTTTCAGGTCGTGTGGCCCAAGCCATTGCTCAAAAGATTCATAAGATTGGTCAGCATGGTCAGGTTCTTGCTATTTCTCACCTTCCACAAGTGATTGCCATCGCGGATTACCAATTCTTTATTGAAAAGATTAGTGACGAACATTCAACTGTTTCAACGGTTCGTCTCTTAACTTTAGAAGAGCGAGTAGAGGAAGTTGCTAAAATGTTGGCTGGGGAGAATGTAACCGAAGCTGCCCTTACCCAAGCCAGAGAATTATTGCAAACGAGGGAGAAATAAATGACAGACTATTATGTAATTGGAGATGTCCATGGAAAAGCAGGTATGCTGGAAGACCTTCTCAAAACATGGGATGGTCACACCCAGTTGCTTTTTCTAGGGGATTTGATTGACCGAGGTGAAGATAGCCGCCGTGTTCTAGAAATGGTCAAGGACTTGGTGGACAATCAAGGGTCTATCTGTCTATCAGGCAACCACGAGTATATGTTTTTAACTTGGTTGGACAATCCCGAAGAAAGCTATGACCACTATCGTCGAAATGGTGGTGATACAACCATTAACTCGATCCTAGGTCGTCCCTTGGATGCACCTGTGGATGCAGTTGAAGACGCTAAACGTGTTGAGACGGAAGCAGCAGATTTAGTTGAATTTATTCGTCAGCTGCCTTTTGTCGTTGAGACAGACAAGTATATCTTTGTCCATGCCGGTATTGATTTGACCTTGGATGATTGGCATGAAACCACTGATTACAAGAAAGTCTGGCTCAGAAAACCGTTCCACGAAGCGACCAATCATACTGGAAAAACCATTGTCTTTGGGCACACACCAGTCTATGGGTTGCTGAAGCAAGACCGTGGTACTGCTGAGCTTTGGGTGACAGAAGATGGCAAGATTGGCATGGATGGAGGAGCTGTCTATGGCGGTGTCCTTCATGGGATTGTCTTTACTGACCAAGGCATGACCGAGCACTATTTCATTGAAAATGACGGCTTTATCGCCGAAGATTAGTACTCCTAGCAGGGTATGGTCTTGTCAAAATGTTAAAAACAATTTATAATTAATAGATACCCTGAAAGGAAGAGCATCATGAACTTAGAAGAATTGAAAAAACGACAGGAGAAGATCCGGAACTTCTCTATTATCGCCCATATTGACCACGGGAAGTCAACGCTGGCGGACCGTATTTTGGAAAAGACCGAGACGGTTTCTAGTCGTGAAATGCAAGCCCAGCTTCTGGATAGTATGGACCTAGAACGAGAGCGCGGGATTACCATTAAACTTAATGCCATCGAGCTCAATTACACTGCTAAAGATGGGGAGACCTATATTTTCCACTTGATTGATACGCCTGGGCACGTGGACTTTACCTATGAAGTGTCGCGTTCTCTAGCTGCCTGTGAAGGGGCGATTTTGGTGGTCGATGCCGCCCAAGGGATTGAGGCGCAAACTCTTGCCAACGTTTATCTAGCCTTGGACAATGATTTGGAAATTCTGCCAGTCATTAACAAGATTGACCTACCAGCAGCTGATCCAGAGCGTGTTCGTACAGAGATTGAGGATGTCATTGGACTGGATGCCAGTGAAGCGGTCTTAGCTTCTGCTAAGGCTGGTATTGGGATCGAAGAAATCCTCGAGCAAATCGTGGAAAAAGTTCCTGCTCCTACTGGTGATGTAACTGCTCCTCTCAAGGCCTTGATTTTCGACTCTGTCTACGATGCTTACCGTGGTGTTATTCTTCAAGTCCGTGTCATGGACGGAGTTGTCAAACCTGGCGATAAGATTCAACTCATGAGCAATGGCAAGACCTTTGATGTGACGGAAGTTGGTATTTTCACGCCGAAAGCAGTAGGGCGTGATTTCCTAGCGACAGGTGACGTTGGTTATATTGCGGCTTCTATCAAGACAGTTCAAGACACTCGTGTGGGTGATACAGTTACCTTGGCAACCAATCCTGCGGCAGAGCCATTACATGGCTACAAGCAGATGAATCCTATGGTCTTTGCAGGACTTTACCCAATCGAGTCAAATAAATACAATGACCTTCGTGAATCCCTAGAAAAATTGCAGCTCAACGATGCCAGTCTGCAGTTTGAACCAGAAACATCTCAGGCGCTTGGATTTGGTTTCCGTTGTGGATTCCTTGGACTTCTCCATATGGATGTTATCCAAGAACGTTTGGAACGTGAGTTCAATATTGACCTCATCATGACAGCTCCATCTGTTATCTATAAGGTTAACTTGACCGACGGGGAGTCTATGGATGTGTCTAACCCATCAGAGTTTCCAGACCCAACCAAGATTGCTACCATTGAAGAGCCTTATGTTAAGGCGCAAATCATGGTACCACAGGAGTTTGTTGGGGCAGTAATGGAATTAGCTCAACGCAAACGTGGGGACTTTGTGACCATGGACTATATTGATGACAATCGTGTCAATGTCATCTATCAAATTCCGCTTGCAGAAATCGTCTTTGACTTCTTTGATAAGCTCAAGTCTTCAACGCGCGGTTATGCAAGCTTTGACTATGAATTGTCAGAGTACCGTCCATCTAAGCTGGTGAAAATGGATATCCTTCTCAATGGTGATAAGGTGGATGCCCTCAGCTTTATCGTTCACAAGGATTTTGCCTACGAACGTGGGAAACTCATCGTTGATAAGCTCAAAAAAATCATCCCTCGTCAACAATTTGAGGTTCCAATTCAAGCAGCAATTGGGCACAAGATTGTGGCCCGTACTGATATCAAGGCCCTTCGTAAGAACGTACTTGCCAAGTGTTACGGTGGTGACGTTTCTCGTAAACGCAAACTCCTTGAAAAACAAAAGGCAGGTAAGAAACGGATGAAAGCTATCGGATCAGTAGAAGTCCCACAAGAAGCCTTCCTTAGCGTCTTAAGCATGGATGAAGAATAGAAATAAAACTCTTGAAGATTATTCAAGAGTTTTTACTTTAAATGAGAGCGAGTAAAATCATCAACTGACAAAATAGATCAGGTTAGAATTTGACAGAAGTTCTTATTTTTCTTATAATGCAGATGGAAAGGTGGTAGGATGAAAAAATTATTAATTTTAGGAACTGTTGTTACTGCTAGTGTTTTTCTAGCTTCATGCTCTAATAAATCGCAAACAGCAACCGAAGAAAGTTCGACTGCGGCTGTTAGTTCTTCTAGCAGTCAGGAAACGAGTAGCTCTAGCTCTACTGTTTCCGAAGCGAAGAAGGAAGAGACTCAAATCATCGGTTCGAATGAATATGGTTTTGTCAAGGTACCCAAATCATGGGTTCGATTCCATGAAGTAGAAGGTGGAAATGATATACAGTATTGCGATGGAACAGATATCAACATTGTTACGCTGAATACCTTCAAGGCTGAGCAGTTTAATATCAGCGAAGAAGAATATGCTAAACTGGATGTTGTGACTGTCTCATCTAGTATTTTAACTTCCAAAGAACAAAGCTCTGATTTCAGTAAGGTTTGGGGCTCCAAATCGACCATTGGAGGTTATGAAGCCTATGTTGTCAATGCAATTGCTAAGTCAGGGAAATACCTCGTTACCTGGGTTTTCCGATCAAATGATGGTAAAATCCGCTATGTTTCACTTGAAGGGGATGGGGAAACTTTAAAAACAATCTTACCGATGGTTGAAAGTAGCTGGTCAACTACTAAATCTGAATAAATGAAAAAAAGAAGATCCTTGGTCTTCTTTTTATTTTTTTACGAATAGATAGATGAGTAGCAAAAGAAACGGAGTTGTATATGAAGATTACAAACTATGAGATTTACAAATTGAGAAAAGCTGGGCTTACCAATCAACAGATTCTAACTGTTCTTGAATATGACGAGAGTGTAGATCAGGAGCTCTTGCTAGGTGATATTGCAGAAATCTCTAGTTGCAGAAATCCCGCTGTCTTTATGGAACGCTATTTCCAGATAGATGATGCGCAGTTGGAGAAGGAGTTTCAAAAATTTCCATCTTTCTCCATTTTAGACGACTGTTATCCTTGGGATTTGAGTGAGATTTACGATGCTCCAGCACTCTTGTTTTATAAAGGAAATCTGGACTTGTTGAAGTTTCCAAAGGTTGCTGTTGTAGGGAGTCGTTCATGTTCTAGTCAGGGAGCAAAGTCGGTTCAGAAAGTCATTCAAGGTTTGGAAAACGAGTTAATCGTGGTCAGTGGTTTGGCTAAAGGGATTGATACGGCTGCCCACATGGCTGCACTCCATAATGGTGGAAAAACGATTGCTGTGATTGGAACAGGATTGGATGTGTTTTATCCTAAAGCCAATAAACGTTTGCAGGAGTACATTGGCAATGACCATCTGGTTCTCAGTGAATATGGACCTGGCGAGCAACCTCTGAAATTTCATTTTCCAGCTCGAAATCGTATCATAGCAGGACTGTGTCGTGGGGTTATTGTAGCAGAGGCAAGAATGCGTTCAGGCAGTCTCATCACCTGTGAGCGTGCTATGGAGGAAGGGCGCGATGTCTTTGCCATTCCAGGGAACATTTTAGATGGCCATTCAGATGGCTGTCACCACCTAATCCAAGAGGGAGCAAAACTGGTCACAAGTGGTCAAGATGTGCTAACAGAGTTTGAATTTTAAGGAGAAATTGTTCACTCAGATAAACTTTTCTTCTATACTATAGGAGTTAAGTCTTGACAGCTATAGAAAAATGGTTTACACTTTATAAAGTTTATTACTTTGAAAAGGTGTGATAGTGTGGCTACGGCAACAAAGAAGAAAAAATCAACAGTTAAAAAAAATCTAGTCATCGTGGAGTCGCCTGCCAAGGCGAAAACGATTGAGAAATATCTAGGACGAAATTACAAGGTTTTAGCCAGTGTCGGGCATATCCGAGATTTGAAAAAATCCAGTATGTCGGTCGATATTGAAAACAATTATGAACCACAGTATATCAATATCCGGGGCAAGGGTCCTCTCATCAATGACCTGAAAAAGGAAGCCAAAAAGGCCAATAAAGTCTTTCTTGCAAGTGACCCGGACCGTGAAGGAGAAGCAATTTCCTGGCATTTGGCTCATATCCTTGATCTGGATGAGAATGATGCCAACCGTGTGGTTTTTAATGAAATCACCAAAGACGCAGTAAAAAATGCCTTTAAAGAACCTCGCAAGATTGACATGGACTTGGTCGACGCCCAACAAGCTCGTCGAGTCTTGGACCGCTTGGTAGGGTATTCGATTTCACCAATTTTGTGGAAAAAGGTCAAGAAGGGCTTATCAGCAGGGCGGGTGCAGTCTGTTGCCCTTAAGCTCATCATTGACCGTGAAAATGAAATCAATGCCTTCCAACCAGAAGAATACTGGACAATTGATGGTGTCTTTAAGAAGGGAACCAAGCAATTTCAAGCTTCTTTCTATGGTATGAATGGCAAAAAGATGAAATTGACCACCAATGAAGAGGTCAAAGAAGCCTTGTCCCATCTAACGAGCAAAGATTTTACAGTGGATCAGGTAGATAAGAAGGAGCGCAAACGCAATGCGCCACTACCTTATACGACCTCAACCATGCAAATGGATGCTGCCAACAAAATCAATTTCCGTACTCGTAAGACCATGATGGTGGCTCAACAGCTCTATGAAGGGATCAATATCGGATCAGGTGTGCAAGGTTTGATTACCTATATGCGTACAGACTCGACTCGTATTAGTCCAGTAGCTCAGAACGAAGCGGCAAGCTACATTAACGACCGTTTTGGTAGCAAGTATTCCAAGCATGGTAGCAGGGTCAAGAATGCCTCAGGTGCTCAAGATGCCCACGAAGCCATTCGTCCATCTAGTGTCTTTAATACACCAGAAAGCATCGCTAAGTACTTGGACAAAGACCAGCTCAAACTTTATACCCTTATCTGGAACCGTTTTGTGGCTAGCCAGATGACAGGCGCTATCTTTGATACCATGGCTGTTAAGCTTTCTCAAAATGGGGTTCAGTTTGCAGCGAATGGAAGCCAAGTTAAGTTTGATGGTTATCTTGCTATCTACAATGACTCTGACAAGAACAAAATGTTGCCAGATATGGCTGTTGGAGATGTGGTCAAGCAGGTCAATAGCAAGCCAGAACAACATTTCACCCAACCGCCAGCTCGCTATTCGGAAGCGACTCTTATCAAGACCTTGGAAGAAAATGGAGTTGGACGTCCGTCAACCTACGCTCCGACCATTGAAACCATCCAAAAACGTTACTACGTTCGTCTGGCAGCCAAACGTTTTGAACCAACAGAGTTGGGAGAAATTGTTAACAAGCTCATCGTTGAATATTTCCCAGACATCGTCAACGTGACCTTCACAGCTGAGATGGAAGGAAAACTGGATGATGTCGAAGTAGGAAAAGAGCAGTGGCAACGTGTTATTGACGCCTTTTACAAACCATTCTCTAAAGAAGTAGCCAAGGCTGAATCTGAAATGGAAAAAATCCAGATTAAGGATGAACCAGCTGGATTTGACTGTGAAGTTTGTGGCAGTCCGATGGTGATTAAGCTCGGTCGTTTTGGTAAATTCTATGCTTGTAGCAATTTCCCAGACTGCCGTCATACACAAGCGATTGTTAAGGAGATTGGTGTCGAGTGTCCAAGCTGTCATCAAGGACAAATCATCGAACGCAAAACCAAGCGCAATCGTATCTTCTATGGTTGCAATCGTTACCCAGAATGCGAATTTACTTCCTGGGACAAACCAATTGGACGTGATTGTCCAAAATGCGGACACTTCCTTGTGGAGAAAAAGGTCCGTGGTGGTGGCAAGCAAGTTGTATGTAGTAATGGCGACTACGAAGAAGAGAAAATTAAATAAATAGAAGAGTCCTGAAAATAAATTTCAGGCTCTTTTTACTTGAAGCTTGACAAATTTCCTCACTTTGTGGGAAACTAGTAGAAGATTATTTCAATTAGGAGAAGACATGCGTATTATTTACCTAAGTATTGGTTTTATTTCTTTAGCCTTGGCTCTTGTTGGGGTTGTCTTGCCCCTCTTGCCAACAACGCCCTTCCTTTTGCTATCAATCGCTTGCTTTTCCAAGTCTTCAAAGAGATTTGAAGACTGGCTTTATCATACCAAGCTCTATCAGACTTATGTAGCTGACTTTCGCGAGACCAAGTCTATCGCGCGAGAACGCAAGAAAAAAATCATCGTATCCATCTATATCTTGATGGGGATCTCCATTTATCTTGCCCCTCTCTTACCAGTCAAAATCGGTCTGGGAGCCTTGACTATCTTTATCACCTACTATCTCTTTAAAGTCATTCCTGACAAAGAATAGATAAAAATAGTAGTTATTTGCCTTGATAAAAATGAAAGCATATTTAAAATAATATGATATAATAAATTCAAAGAAAACATCAAGGAGAATCAAATGATTTACGAATTTTGTGCTGAAAATGTGACCTTGCTTGAAAAAGCGATGCAGGCTGGAGCTCGTCGAATCGAACTTTGTGACAATCTAGCAGTGGGAGGAACAACACCTAGCTATGGAGTGACCAAGGCAGCGGTTGAACTGGCATCTAACTACGATACGACCATTATGACTATGATTCGTCCCCGTGGTGGCGACTTTGTCTATACTGATCTTGAAATAGCAATCATGCTAGAAGACATTCGTTTGACTGCTCAGTCTGGAAGTCAAGGAGTCGTTTTTGGGGTATTAACTGCTGATAAGAAGTTGGATAAAGCTAATCTGGAGAAGCTGATTGCCGCATCTAAAGGAATGGAAATTGTCTTCCATATGGCCTTTGATGAATTGAGTGATGAAGAGCAATTGGAGGCCATTGACTGGCTCAGCCAAGCTGGTGTCACTCGTATCTTAACTCGTGCTGGTGTGTCTGGGGACTCGCTAGAGAAACGTTTTGAACACTATCACAGCATTTTGGAACATGCAAAAGGTAAAATTGAAATCTTACCAGGTGGGGGGATTGACATGGATAACCGTCAAACCTTTATCGACCAGCTGGGTGTGACACAATTGCATGGAACCAAGGTTGTCTTTTAAAAAATAGAAAGGAACTGCTAGCTTTTGGTAGCAGTTTTCACTTATGTTTGAAATTTTTAAATCCTATCAGTTTAATAAAGAAAAAGCTAATGCCTATGGTTTTGTAGAAAATGGAGAAATCTGGACCTATAGTTGCCAGATTTTGCAGGGTGACTTTATCATGACAGTCTCCATCACTCCTGATAATGTGAGTTTTCAGGTCTTTGATAAGGAGACTGGTGACCTCTATCCTCAAGTTCACATGGAAAGCATGAGGGGAAGTTTTGTCGGAAGTGTCCGTGAGGCTTGTTTGGAGATTCTTCACCAGATTCGGAAGGCTTGCTTTGATGTGCAGGATTTTATCTGTCCTCAGACTAAGCGTATCATGGCTCAAGTTCAGGAAAAGTATGGTAATCAGTTGGAGTATCTTTGGGAGAAATCGCCTGATACAGCTGTATTACGCCATGAAGGTAATCAAAAATGGTATGCTGTTTTAATGAGAATTCCTTGGGATAAGCTGGAAAAGGGCAGAGAAGGGCTAGTCGAAGCAGTCAATATCAAACACAACCAAGTAGCGGATTTACTTTCACAAAAAGGCATATATCCTGCCTTTCATATGAACAAACGTTACTGGATTAGTCTTGCTCTTGATGATAGTTTATCGGATGATGAAGTTCTAGATTTGCTAGAAATCAGTTGGAATTTGACTTTGAAAAAGTAAGGAAATTCCCTTGTGTTTTCAAATACTTTCAATTAGCAAAATATTCTTTACTGAAGAAATTTTCAGAAAATAATGGATTTTTTCTTGACAAGTGATTTTTCCTATGCTAGAATACTAAACAAGATATCAAACGAAGGAGAAAGTCAAACATGAAAACAGCTAAGTTTAATCAATTTGCTTTGTTGTTGAGGTACTCGGGCTAGTGCAAAAGCATTAGTCCTGTTTGGCTTACCAAGCGGGAGTAAATCAACATCTCGCTTGGGTTTCTGAGCGAGATGTTTTTTTAAAACCATATTTGGAAAAGGGGAAAACTTATGCGAACAGTTGAATTTCTAGATACCAGCCTTCGGGATGGAGAGCAGACGCCGGGTGTTAATTTTTCAATCAAGGAAAAGGTTGCCATTGCAAGACAGCTGGAGAAATGGGGGATTTCGGCTATCGAAGCTGGTTTTCCGGCTGCTAGCCCAGACTCATTTAAGGCAGTTCAGGAGATTGCTAAAGTCTTGAAGAAAACAGCGGTGACAGCTTTGGCACGTTCGGTCAAGTCTGATATAGATGCTTGTTACGAGGCGCTCAAGGATGCCAAGTATCCTCAGGTTCACGTCTTTATCGCGACCAGTCCGATTCACCGCAAGTATAAGCTCAATAAGAGCAAGGAAGAGATTTTAGAAGCTATTAAGGAGCATGTTTCTTACGCACGTTCTAAGTTTGAAATCGTCGAATTCTCTCCTGAAGATGCGACTAGAACAGAGTTGGATTTCCTCTTGCAAGTCGTTCAAACAGCGGTGAATGCTGGTGCGTCTTATATCAATATCCCTGACACGGTTGGATTCACCACGCCAGAAGAGTACGGAGCTATCTTCAAATACTTGATTGAGAATGTCAAGACGGATCGTCAGATTATCTATTCACCTCACTGTCATGATGACCTCGGAATGGCAGTGGCTAACAGCCTTGCTGCTGTCAAGAACGGTGCAAGACGTGTTGAAGGGACTATCAATGGTATTGGGGAGCGAGCTGGGAATGCTGCTTTGGAAGAAATAGCAGTGGCCCTCAATATTCGCCAAGATTACTATCAGGCAGAGACAAGTATTGTCCTAAATGAAACCATTAATACGTCTGAAATGGTTTCTCGCTTCTCTGGTATTCCAGTTCCTAAAAACAAGGCGGTGGTCGGTGGTAATGCCTTCTCTCATGAATCTGGCATTCACCAAGATGGGGTCCTTAAAAATCCTCTCACTTATGAGATTATCACACCTGAATTGGTTGGTGTGAAGAGTAACAGTCTTCCGCTTGGAAAATTGTCAGGTCGCCATGCCTTTGTTGAAAAACTAAGAGAATTGGCCCTAGATTTTACAGAAGAGGATATCAAACCACTCTTTGCTAAGTTCAAGGCACTAGCGGACAAGAAACAAGAAATCACAGATGCAGATATTCGAGCTCTGGTAGCTGGAACCATGGTTGAAAATCCAGAAGGCTTCCACTTTGATGATTTACAACTTCAAACCCATGCGGACAATGACATCGAAGCGCTTGTTAGCCTGGCTAATATGGATGGTGAGAAAGTTGAATTTAATGCGACAGGGCAAGGTTCCGTTGAAGCAATCTTTAACGCAATCGATAAGTTCTTTAACCAATCCGTCCGTTTGGTGTCCTATACCATTGATGCTGTGACAGATGGAATTGATGCTCAAGCTCGTGTCTTGGTTACTGTTGAAAACAGAGATACAGAGACCATCTTTAACGCGACAGGTCTTGACTTCGATGTATTGAAGGCTTCGGCTATTGCCTACATCAATGCCAATACCTTTGTTCAAAAAGAGAATGCAGGTGAGATGGGGCGCAGCGTTTCCTACCGAGACATGCCTAGTGTGTAAAGGAGAAGGCTATGACAAAGAAAATAGTAGCTCTAGCAGGGGATGGAATTGGTCCAGAAATCATGGAAGCTGGTTTAGCAGTTCTGGAAGCTCTAGCTTCAAAAACAGGTTTTGACTATGAAATAGATAGACGCACCTTTGGAGGTGCAGGTATTGATGCTGAGGGGCATCCCTTACCTGATGAAACCCTCAAGGAATGTAGAGAAGCAGATGCCATCCTCCTAGCGGCTATCGGTAGTCCCCAGTATGATAATGCAACGGTTCGACCTGAACAAGGCCTATTGGCTCTCCGCAAGGAACTTAATCTCTACGCCAATATTCGTCCGGTAAAAATCTTTGAGAGTCTCAAGCACTTGTCGCCTCTCAAACCAGAAAGAATTGCAGGTGTTGACTTTGTTGTGGTGCGTGAATTGACCGGTGGGATTTACTTTGGAGATCATATCCTTGAAGAGCGCACAGCGCGTGATATCAACGACTACAGCTATGAGGAAGTAGAGCAGATTCTTCGCAAGGCCTTTGAAATTGCAAGAAGTCGGAGAAAAATCGTTACCAGCATCGATAAGCAAAACGTGTTGGCAACATCAAAACTCTGGCGCAGAGTTGCGGAGGAAGTCGCAAAGTATTTTCCAGATGTGACCTTGGAACACCAGCTAGTGGACTCAGCTTCCATGCTCATGATTACCAATCCTACCAAGTTTGATGTTATTGTAACGGAGAATCTTTTCGGCGACATCTTATCTGATGAATCAAGCGTTCTATCAGGCACACTTGGAGTCATGCCATCAGCCAGTCATTCTGAAAATGGACCGAGTCTCTATGAACCTATTCACGGTTCAGCGCCTGATATTGCAGGTCAAGGAATTGCCAATCCTATTTCCATGATTTTGTCAGTTGCCATGATGTTGAGAGATAGCTTTGGTCGTTATGAGGATGCGGAGCGTATCGAACATGCTGTTGAGAACAGTTTGGCAGCAGGAATTTTAACGAAAGATATTGGAGGACAGGCTTCGACTAAGGAAATGACAGAAGCCATCATTGAAAGATTATGAAGATAAATGAGGGAATCACGCTTGCTCTCTTGATTTGGAATTTGCTGGTTTTCTTGATTTATGGCATTGACAAATCCAAGGCAAGAAGAGGTGCTTGGCGCGTCCCAGAGAAAATTCTCTTGACTATAGCACTTGTCTGTGGTGGATTTGGTGCTTGGTTAGCAGGAATCGCCTTTCACCACAAGACTAGAAAATGGTATTTTAAAACGGTTTGGTTCCTTGGGATGGTAACCACACTTGTAGCCTTATATTTTATTTGGAGGTAATGGATGGCAGGAAAATCGATTTTTGATAAATTATGGGACCGTCATGTCATCACGGGAGAAGAGGGGCAGCCCCAACTCATGTATGTAGATCAACACTATATTCACGAGGTGACCAGTCCCCAAGCCTTTCAAGGATTACGAGACGCAGGTCGCAGATTGAGACGACCAGACTTGACATTTGGAACCTTTGACCACAATGTCCCGACTGTCAATATCTATGATATTCGAGATGTAATTTCCAAGGTTCAAATTGATAAGCTAGCTGAAAATGTTGAGGAGTTTGGGATTGAACATGCAGCTCACGGTTCTGAGAAGCAAGGGATTGTTCACATGGTTGGTCCAGAAACAGGACGGACCCAACCAGGAAAATTCATCGTTTGTGGGGATAGCCATACAGCAACTCATGGAGCCTTCGGAGCAATTGCCTTTGGAATTGGGACCAGTGAGGTCGAGCATGTCTTTGCTACTCAGACACTTTGGCAAGTTAAACCCAAGAAAATGTTGGTAGAATTCACTGGTGTTCCTCAAAAAGGAGTTTATTCTAAGGATTATATCCTCGCCTTGATTGCCAAGTACGGCGTTGCTTGTGGTGTTGGTTACGTTGTGGAATATCGTGGGGAAGCGGTTGATGCTTTGACCATGGAGGAGCGAATGACCATCTGCAATATGTCCATCGAGTTTGGCTCTAAGATGGGGATTATGAATCCGGATCAGACCACCTATGACTATCTCAAGGGACGGGAATGTGTTCCAGAAGCTTTCGAAGAGGCAGTTGCTGACTGGAAGACGCTTGTCAGTGATAGTGATGCTGTTTATGATAAGGTTATCCAGATGGATGTTTCTGACTTGGCACCTATGGTGACCTGGGGAACCAATCCTGCTATGGGCGTTGACTTTGACAGTAGTTTTCCAGAAATTAAGGATATGAATGATGAACGAGCTTATCATTACATGGACTTGGAACCTGGCCAAAAGCCAGCGGACATTGAACTAGGCTATATCTTTATTGGATCTTGTACCAATGCTCGACTCAGTGACTTGCAACTGGCTGCGCGATTTGTCAAAGGGAAGAAGATTGCTCCCAATCTAACAGCAATCGTAGTGCCAGGCTCTCGTCCTGTTAAACGAGCTGCTGAGAAGTTGGGCTTGGACAAGGTCTTTCTGGATGCTGGCTTTGAGTGGAGAGACCCAGGTTGCTCTATGTGCCTAGGGATGAATCCTGACAAGGTTCCAGATGGTGTTCACTGTGCCTCAACCAGCAATCGAAACTTTGAAGATAGACAGGGATTTGGTGCTAAAACCCATCTCTGCAGTCCAGCCATGGCAGCTGCGGCAGCTATCGCAGGGCGCTTCGTAGATGTTCGGCAAATGCCAGAAGCCCAGTAAGGAGAGGATATGGAGAAATTTACAGTTTATACGGGAACGACCGTTCCTCTTATGAATGATAACATTGACACCGACCAAATCCTTCCCAAGCAGTTTCTCAAGTTAATTGATAAAAAAGGCTTTGGTAAGTACCTCATGTATGCTTGGCGTTATCTGGACGATAACTACACAGAGGATCCAGACTTTGTCTTTAACCGACCTGAATACCGAAAAGCCACTATCCTCATCTCAGGGGATAACTTTGGAGCAGGTTCTTCGAGAGAACACGCAGCTTGGGCTCTAGCCGACTATGGTTTTAAGGTCGTGATTGCAGGATCTTTCGGGGACATTCATTATAATAATGAACTCAATAATGGCATGTTGCCTATTGTTCAGCCTAAGGAGGTTAGAGAAAAGCTAGCCCAACTCAAACCGACCGACCAGGTAACTGTAGACTTGGAACAACAGAAAATTATCTCACCAGTCGGAGAATTCACTTTCGAAATCGATAGCGAGTGGAAACACAAGCTTTTAAATGGTTTAGATGATATCGGTATTACTTTGCAGTATGAAGATTTGATTGCTGCCTATGAAAAACAACGACCAGCCTACTGGCAGGATTAGAAAAAATAGAAAAGGAACTATAGAACTATGACAAAACACATTCAATGGAACGGAACACTTTCACAAGAAGGCTATGACATTTTAAAAGGTGAGGGCGGATGTATCGTTTGCCCTACTAAAGTTGGTTACATTATCATGACTAGCGATAAGGCAGGTCTTGAACGCAAATTTGAAGCCAAAGAGCGTAACCGTAACAAACCAGGTGTTGTACTTTGTGGAAGCATGGATGAACTTCGCGCTTTAGCACAACTCAACCCAGAAATTGAAGCCTTCTACCAAAAACATTGGGACGAAGACATTCTCCTAGGTTGTATCCTTCCTTGGAAACCAGAAGCCTTTGAAAAACTTAAAGCATACGGTGATGGCCGTGAAGAGCTCATGACAGACGTTCGTGGAACAAGCTGTTTTGTTATCAAATTCGGGAAAGCAGGAGAACAGTTGGCTGCTAAACTTTGGGAAGAAGGCAAAATGGTCTATGCCTCATCAGCCAACCCATCTGGAAAAGGAAACCGCGGTAAGGTGGAAGGTATCGGAGAACGGATCGAAGGAGCAGTGGACCTTGTCATTGAGGCAGATGACTATGTGGCATCCATCCAACCTGACAAAACAATCGAAACTCGCTACGAGCAAGGTGTGATGGTGTCTATGGTTGATAAAGATGGTAAGCTCATCCCAGAACAAGGAGGAGACCGTTCAATCTCACCAGCTCCAGTTGTGATCCGCAAAGGGCTTGACATTGATAAAATCATGATGCACCTGTCAGATACTTTTAACTCATGGGACTACCGTCAGGGTGAGTATTATTAAGATAAAAAGAGTCTAGTGTTATGAGATATTAAAGCTCCTAACACTGGGCTTTTTGTTTAGAATTTCTTTTCTTTTTCTATAGGATATGATATTCTATATATGAAATATATAGTTTTTTATTCGAACATTATTATAAAAGGAGTAAGATTGATGGATAAAAGAAAGGTTAGCTTGGAAGATTTTTATGCTTGGTATCAAGAAAATAAAATAAGATTAAGAGAAGATGCATTTAAATATAGTGTTCACAATGAAAAATTACGGGAAGAATTTCTTAAAGAATGGCCACTTGATAGAATTTTAACCATGTCTATCGATGAATACGTCATTGGGAAAGGTGCTAAAAGTAATTCTTTTTGCTATGCTCTTGAGATAGGAAAGTACCAATCATTATTTATGGGGATTGGTGGAGGAGGTTCTTCAAAATTTGGTATTTATTGGAATGAGGATACCAAAAGCTATAAGAATCAAGCTAATAAAATCATTCCAGAATCAGAACTAGAAGACCGATTTAACAAATTAAAATCGGATTTGTACGAGATCATCCAAGCTGGTAGAATGTTGGATTTCAATAATCCTATCTTTGACATGAAACAGTCAAAGAATGAATTTATTGGGCGTTCTGCGGTAGTCACAAAACTACTTTGTATTTATTCTGAGAATCCCTCTTTTTTAGGAGTAAATATGAATAGTCAAAATGAATTTTGGAATAGGTTGATTCCCCAAAGTAATCAAGGAGGGCCCTATCGTCAGAATCATGAGATTTGTAAACTGTTTTCTAAAACCTATCCTGAACTAGAATCTTCAATTTTGGGTAGTATTTTATTTGAGTATTCAAAAGATTTTATAGACAATAATAATAAGCAAGAGGAGGAACAAATGAATGCACAAATTAATTTTCAACATCCATTGAGTCGAACTTTACTTTCATCCAAAAACCTCATCCTCCGTGGTGCACCTGGCACAGGAAAAACTTATCTTGCTAAAGAAATTGCTAAAGAATTAACGGATGGCGATGAAGACCAAATCGGCTTTGTACAGTTTCACCCATCTTATGATTATACGGATTTTGTTGAGGGTTTAAGACCGGATTCAAATGAGGATGGCAGTATATTTTTTAAATTAAAAGAAGGTATTTTTAAGAAGTTTTGTCAGAATGCTATAGATGCTCAGAAAACTGGAGGACAAGATAATTTTGAGGAAGCGTGGAGGAAGCTAACGGATGCTATCAATGAAAAGCAAGGACAATACTTCTTTCCTCGTAGTTCTGTTCCAGCCAGTTTAAATAGTCAAGGGAATGTGAAGTTTGATTCTCCTGTTGCTACCAAAGAAAAAGTGTATCTTTTGTACAAGGGTGAAGATACTAATTTAAAGTACGAAACTTATCAAAAAATTGTTTTGGAGCACATGAAAGAAAGTTATGGTTTATGTGATTATGTATCCCCAATGATTAACACAGACAAGAAATTCGTTTTCATCATAGATGAGATCAATCGTGGGGAGATTTCTAAGATTTTCGGTGAACTCTTTTTCTCTATTGACCCTGGCTACCGTGGTGAAAAGGGAAGTGTTTCTACCCAATATGCAAATCTACACGAAACTGATGAAAAGTTTTATATCCCCGAAAATGTTTACATCATCGGAACAATGAATGATATTGATCGTTCAGTGGATACCTTTGATTTTGCTATGCGTCGTCGTTTCCGCTTTGTTGAAGTTACTGCCGAGAGTCAAGTTGGTATGCTTGATGAGGTGCTTGGTGATAAAGCCGAAGAAGCTAAAATTCGTCTTAGAAATTTGAACGCTGCTATCGAAAACGTTCAGGAGCTAAATAGCCATTATCATATCGGACCAAGTTATTTCCTTAAGTTGAAGGATGTAGATTTTGACTATGAATTACTCTGGTCTGATTATATTAAACCGCTACTAGAAGACTACTTGCGTGGTTCTTATGAAGAAGATGAAACTCTGCAAACATTGAAAAAAGCATTTGATCTGACAAATAAAGAGCAAGAACCCCAAGATATTGGTGATAATGATGCGGATAACTGATAATCAGCATAGAATTGCTAAAGAAGACTTTGTCGCAGAATATCCCAAACTAAGTCAAGCTCTTCTTGATAGAACACTGGATAACCTTTCTAGAGAGGACAATATCTTTATTTTTCCAAATGATTTGACTCATACTCCCGATTTAGACAAGGACCAAAAGATTTTTGAAACAGTTAATCAGGAAATCAAGACAGGAAACGTGATTGGTTTTCTTGGATACGGTCAGGAAAGATTAACGATTTCCTCTCGTTTTTCTGATGAAAGTAACGACCATTTTTTGCATTATCTTTTACAAAAGGTTCTCAATATCAATCTGACTAGTTTAGATGTCGGTCTGTCTCCTGAAGATAAGCTCTATCAACTCTTGATTTACCTCTTTCCCAAATATCTGCAAGCTGCTCTCAGAAAAGGTCTTTATAAGGAATACCAGCGATTTTTCCATAACGATAGTCATGTGAAGGGCGTACTAGATGTTGGAAATCATCTGAAAAAAAATCTCCCTTTTATGGAAAATATTGCCTATACAACTAGAGAGTTTACTTATGATAATCCACTCATGCAGTTGATTCGACATACGATTGAGTACATAAAGAATCAGAAAAGTTTCGGAGTTCTGCTCGATAGTAATCGTGAAAATATGACAGAAATTACTCGTGTAACTCCAGCTTATAAACTATCTGATCGTGCCAAGATTATCAGAATGAATAAAATCAAACTCATCCGACACGCCTATTTCAGAGAGTATAGAAAATTACAGGAACTCTGCTTGATGATTCTGAGTAGAGAAAAGCATGGTCTTGGACCTCAAGCCCAAAGGGTACATGGTATTCTCTTTGATGTTGCCTGGCTTTGGGAAGAGTATGTTTACACCTTGTTGCCAAAAGGTTTTGTACATCCCAGAAATAAGGATAAGACGGATGGAATTTCAGTATTTTCTGTTGGGAAACGAAAAGTATATCCAGATTTTTATGACAGAGAACGAAAGATTGTTCTAGATGCAAAATATAAAAAACTGGAGTTCACTGAAAAAGGAATTAACCGCGAGGACTTGTTCCAGCTGATTTCCTATTCTTATATTTTAAAAGCTGAGAAAGCTGGACTGATTTTTCCTAGTATGGAGCAGTCAGTAAATAGTGAAATAGGAAAAGTAGCTGGTTATGGAGCTCAAGTGAAGAAGTGGTCTATTCGAATCCCTCAGAATGCCTCATTCTATAGTGCATTTTGTAAAATGATGGAAAATTCAGAAGAAAATTTTAAAGCGATTATTGATGAAGAAGTGGAGAGAAGGTAATCTCTTCACTTTTTTGCTATTTATATAAGTAATTTCCGAACGATATGATGTGATTATTACAAATATTTGACAAAAACTGTACTTTGATTTATAATAAATCAAGGAAACGTCGGGAAAAGGCGTAGGGATGCGCAAGCATAGGTAGGTCATTATAAAAGAAACGAGACATCGATATGTTAAATGAATTTCCAATTTTTGATTACGAAGATATTCAGTTGATCCCTAATAAATGTGTGATTAAAAGCCGTTCAGAAGCGGATACAAGTATTACGTTTGGAAAACACACTTTTAAACTACCTGTTGTGCCAGCAAATATGCAGACGATTTTGGATGAGAACGTAGCAGAGCAACTTGCTAAAGGCGGTTACTTCTACATTATGCACCGTTTTGATGAAGCGGGACGCATTCCTTTTATCAAACGTATGCACGATCAAGGGCTTATTGCATCCATTTCTGTTGGTGTTAAGGATTACGAGTATGACTTTGTTAGCCAGCTCAAGGCTGATGCTCCGGAATACATCACGATTGACATTGCTCATGGTCATGCGGATAGCGTGATTTCTATGATTCAACACATCAAGAAAGAGTTGCCAGATACTTTTGTCATTGCTGGGAATGTGGGAACGCCAGAAGCTGTTCGTGAATTGGAAAATGCTGGTGCGGATGCAACTAAGGTTGGAATCGGTCCTGGTAAGGTTTGTATCACCAAGGTGAAAACAGGTTTTGGCACTGGCGGTTGGCAGTTGGCTGCCCTTCGCTGGTGTGCTAAGGCGGCTCGCAAACCGATTATCGCTGATGGTGGGATTCGTACACACGGTGACATTGCCAAGTCTATCCGTTTCGGTGCTAGCATGGTCATGATTGGTTCCCTTTTTGCAGGACACATCGAAAGCCCAGGGAAAACGATTGAAGTCGATGGCGAACAGTTCAAAGAATACTATGGTTCAGCTTCTCAATACCAAAAAGGAGCTTATAAAAACGTGGAAGGAAAACGCATCTTACTTCCTGCCAAAGGACATTTGCAAGATACCCTCACTGAGATGGAGCAGGATCTGCAAAGTGCCATTTCCTACGCAGGTGGACGCAAGGTTGCTGACCTCAAGCACGTTGATTATGTTATCGTGAAAAACTCTATCTGGAATGGTGATGCATCCCACTAAGACGGGCTATACGGCTAGAAAAAAACTTGTTATTAGAGCAAATTTTTGTTATAATGGAACAAGTTTCCACCCTTAGTGTAATGGATATCACGTAAGATTCCGGTTCTTGAGATGGGGGTTCGATTCCCTCAGGGTGGATGTAAACAGCCTAAAAAAGCCTTATTTAAAGGCTTTTTTCTTTATACTGCCCCTAAAATTGAAAATTGCCTTCTAAAAAATGCTCAATTCCCCTCTAGTCCCGTTTTAAAGTGACTCAGGGGGCTTTTTTTGATATAATAAAAGAGACTGTTATCAGTTAGAAAGAGGTTGGTATGAAAGAATTACAAACTGTACTAAAGAAGCGTTTTGCAATCGAATTTGCAGACAAGAATTTATTGGAAACGGCTTTTACTCATACGAGTTATGCCAATGAGCACCGCCTCTTAAAAATTTCACACAATGAGCGCTTGGAATTTTTAGGAGACGCTGTTCTGCAATTATTGATTTCAGAATATCTGTATAAAAAATATCCTAAGAAACCAGAGGGAGATTTGTCTAAACTCCGTGCTATGATTGTCCGTGAGGAGAGTTTGGCTGGTTTTGCGCGTGATTGCCAGTTTGATCAGTTTATCAAGCTAGGAAAAGGAGAAGAAAAATCTGGTGGTCGCAATCGTGACACCATTCTTGGAGATGCCTTTGAAGCCTTTTTGGGAGCGTTGCTTTTAGACAAGGATGTTGCTAGGGTAAAAGAGTTTATCTATCAGGTCATGATTCCCAAGGTTGAAGCAGGTGACTTTGAAATGATTAAGGATTACAAGACACACCTGCAAGAGTTGCTCCAGGTCAATGGCGATGTGGATATTCGTTACCAGGTGACCTCTGAGACGGGGCCTGCCCATGATAAGGTTTTTGATGTAGAAGTTCTGGTTGAGGGCAAGAGTATAGGAAAAGGCCAAGGCCGTTCTAAAAAATTAGCAGAGCAAGAGGCCGCAAAAAATGCTGTTGAGAAAGGGCTGGGTTCATGTATTTAAAGGAGATTGAGATCCAGGGATTCAAGTCTTTTGCTGACAAGACCAAGGTCGTTTTTGATCAAGGTGTGACAGCTGTCGTTGGGCCAAATGGATCTGGAAAGTCAAATATCACAGAAAGTCTGCGATGGGCCTTGGGAGAGTCCAGTATCAAGAGCCTTCGTGGTGGTAAGATGCCTGACGTTATCTTTGCTGGAACAGAAAGTCGCAAACCACTCAATTATGCCTCTGTTATCGTGACCTTGGACAATGAAGATGGCTTTATCAAGGATGCAGGGCAAGTCATTAAGGTAGAACGCCATATCTACCGTAGTGGAGATAGCGAGTATCGAATTGATGGAAAGAAAGTGCGCTTGCGTGATATTCATGACCTCTTCTTGGATACCGGTTTGGGACGGGATTCCTTCTCCATCATCTCTCAAGGGAAGGTTGAGGAGATTTTTAATTCCAAGCCTGAAGAACGCCGAGCCATTTTTGAAGAAGCTGCTGGAGTTTTAAAGTACAAAAATCGTCGAAAAGAAACAGAAAGCAAACTGCAACAAACTCAAGACAATCTCGACCGCTTAGAGGATATTATCTATGAGTTGGACAATCAAATCAAGCCCCTTGCAAAACAAGCCGAGAATGCTCGTAAGTTTCTCGACTTGGATGGTCAACGTAAGACAATTTACTTGGATGTACTGGTTTCCCAAATCAAGGAAAATAAGACTGAACTAGAGCTGACAGAAGAAGAGCTAACGCAAGTTCAGGAACTCTTGACTAGCTATTACCAAAAACGTGAAGAGTTAGAGGAGGAAAATCAAAGTCTTAAAAAGAAACGTCAGGATCTCCAAGCTCAAATGGTCAAGGATCAAGGGAGCTTGATGGATTTGACTAGTTTGATCAGTGACTTAGAGCGAAAACTAGCCTTGTCTAAACTGGAATCTGAGCAAGTAGCCCTCAATCAACAAGAAGCACAAGCCCGTTTGACTGCTTTGGAAGATAAGAGAGAGACTCTAAGTACAGAGAAGGCTGAAAAAGAAGCGAACTTGGCACAGTTAGAGGAAAATCTAGCTGAAAATAACAAGGAACTCAATCGTTTAGAAGCAGAATTGCTAGCTTTTTCAGATGATCCTGATCAGATGATTGAGCTCTTGCGCGAACGCTTTGTCGCTCTTTTACAAGAAGAAGCGGATGTCTCAAACCAACTGACCCGCATCGAGAATGAACTAGAGAACAGCCGTCAGCTATCTCAAAAACAAGCAGATCAAGTTGAGAAACTGAAAGAACAACTGGCTACAGCTAAAGAGAAGGCCAGTCAACAACAGGCTGAGCTTGAATCTGCCAAGGAGCAGGTTCAGAAATTATTGGCTGACTACCAAGCTAGTGCCAAGGAACAAGAGGAGAAGAAAGTTTCTTACCAAGCCCAGCAGAGTCAACTCTTTGACCGTCTGGATAGTCTCAAAAACAAGCAGGCTAGAGCTCAGAGTTTGGAAAACATCCTAAGAAATCATAGTAATTTTTATGCGGGTGTTAAGAGTGTTCTTCAAGAAAAAGACCGTCTTGGTGGGATTATTGGTGCAGTCAGTGAACATTTGACTTTTGATGTTCATTATCAAATTGCCCTAGAAATTGCGCTTGGTGCAAGCAGTCAGCACATCATCGTAGAAGATGAGAACGCGGCGACTAAGGCGATTGATTTACTCAAACGCAACAGAGCTGGTCGTGCAACCTTTCTTCCACTGACGACTATCAAGGCTCGTACGATTTCTAGTCAGAATCAAGATGCTATTGCTGCAAGTCCAGGATTTCTGGGAATGGCAGATGAGTTGGTGTCGTTTGACAAGAGACTAGAAGCCATTTTCAAGAACTTACTAGCCACAACGGCAATATTTGATACTGTAGAACATGCGCGTGCCGCAGCTCGCCAAGTTCGTTACCAAGTTCGTATGGTGACACTGGATGGGACAGAGTTGCGTACAGGTGGTTCCTACGCGGGTGGTGCTAATCGCCAGAATAACAGTATTTTCATCAAGCCAGAGCTGGAGCAATTACAAAAAGAAATTGTTGAAGAAGAAGCTAGTCTTCGTTCAGAAGAAGCGACTTTGAAGACCTTGCAAGATGAGATGGCGGTATTGGCAGAAAGATTAGAAGCTATCAAATCTCAGGGTGAGCAAGCTCGTATTCAGGAGCAAGGTTTGTATCTTGCTTATCAACAAACCAATCAGCAGGTCGAAGAACTGGAAACGCTTTGGAAACTTCAAGAAGAGGAATTAAATCGCCTATCTGAAGGAGATTGGCAAGCGGACAAGGAAAAATGCCAAGAGCGCCTTGCTACTATCGCCAGTGAAAAGCAAAATCTGGAAGCTGAGATTGAAGAAATTAAGTCTAACAAAAACGCTATTCAAGAACGCTATCAAAACTTGCAGGAACAAGTAGCGCAAGCACGCTTGCTTAAGTCAGAACTGCAAGGACAAAAGCGGTATGAAGTGACTGATATTGAACGCCTAGGTAAGGAATTGGATAACCTCAATCTCGAACAAGAGGAAATCCAGCGTCTCCTCCAAGAAAAGGTTGATAATCTTGAAAAAGTGGATACGGATTTGCTAAGTCAGCAGACGGAAGAGGCCAAAACTCAGAAAACAAACCTCCAACAAGGTCTGATTCGTAAGCGGTTTGAGTTGGATGATATCGAAGGTCAGCTGGATGATATTGCCAGCCATTTGGACCAGTCTCGTCAGCAGAATGAGGAGTGGATTCGCAAACAAACACGTGCTGAAGCCAAGAAAGAAAAGGTCAGCGAACGCTTGCGCTATCTACAAGCTCAATTAACCGACCAGTACCAGATCAGTTACACAGAGGCTCTAGAAAAGGCTCATGAACTGGAAAATCTCAATCTGGCAGAGCAAGAGGTTAAGGATTTGGAGAAGGCTATTCGCTCACTGGGTCCAGTCAATTTGGATGCTATTGACCAGTACGAAGAAGTTCACAACCGTCTGGATTTCCTAAATAGCCAGCGTGATGATATTTTGTCTGCGAAAAACCTGCTTCTTGAAACCATCACAGAGATGAATGATGAGGTTAAGGAACGCTTTAAATCAACCTTTGAGGCTATTCGTGAGTCCTTTAAAGTGACTTTTAGACAGATGTTTGGCGGAGGTCAGGCAGACTTGATATTAACTGAGGGCGACCTTTTAACAGCTGGTGTGGAGATTTCTGTTCAACCACCAGGTAAGAAAATCCAGTCTCTCAACCTCATGAGTGGTGGTGAAAAAGCCCTATCGGCTCTGGCCTTGTTGTTCTCTATCATTCGAGTCAAGACGATTCCTTTTGTTATCTTGGATGAGGTAGAGGCGGCGCTGGACGAAGCTAATGTCAAACGTTTTGGGGATTACCTCAACCGTTTTGATAAGGATAGTCAGTTTATCGTCGTAACCCACCGTAAGGGGACCATGGCGGCAGCGGATTCTATCTATGGAGTTACCATGCAAGAATCAGGTGTGTCAAAGATTGTTTCAGTTAAGTTAAAAGATTTGGAAGAAACAATAGACTAGTTACCAAACGATAGCATCTCTTAGGAGGTGCTATTTTTTAAAACTAAAGTGCTAAATTTTCTCTTAAGGTCAGTTCAGGCGCAAAAAACGACATTTGGGATTTCCTCTTAGCGAAAAGACTTTCTCTATGATATAATAGTTTCATGATTACAACAGTACCTATTAAGAACGAAAAAGATATTGCAGTACCAGAGAAAACAGTCCTTGTACTAGGTTATTTTGATGGCATCCACAAGGGGCATCAGAAACTCTTTGAAGTAGCCAGTAAGGCTTCGATGAAAGACTATCTGCCAGTTGTCGTGATGACCTTTACAGAGTCGCCAAAACTTGCCTTACAACCTTATCAACCTGAGCTCATGCTTCACATCGTCAATCACGAGGAACGGGAGCACAAGATGAAGTGGCACGGAGTAGAGGCTCTCTTCTTACTTGACTTTAGTAGCAAATTTGCTAGTTTAACGGGTCAAGAATTCTTTGATACTTATGTTAGAGCTTTAAAACCAGCCATTATCGTAGCGGGATTTGATTACACGTTTGGTTCAGATAAGAAAACTGCGGATGACCTGAAGGATTATTTTGATGGAGAGATTATCATTGTTCCTCCGGTCGAGGACGAAAAGGGCAAGATCAGTTCCACACGGATTCGCCAAGCTATTCTTGATGGAGATGTCAGGGAAGTCAATCATCTTCTCGGCACTCCGCTCCCATCTCGTGGCATGGTCGTTCATGGAAATGCTCGTGGGCGGACTATCGGTTATCCAACAGCCAATTTGGTCCTCAGAGATCGAACCTATATGCCAGCAGACGGTGTTTACGTAGTCGAAGTCGAGGTGCAACGTCAAAAATATCGTGGCATGGCGAGCGTTGGCAAAAATGTCACCTTTGATGGCGAAGAACCACGTTTTGAAGTCAATATTTTTGACTTTTCAGATGATATTTACGGTGAGACAGTCATGGTCTACTGGCTAGACCGTGTCCGTGATATGGTCAAATTTGACTCCATCGAAGAGCTCGTAGACCAACTCCAGAAAGACGAAGAGATTGCTCGGAACTGGAAGGATGGAGAATAGAAGAGTTAAAAAAGTGAACCATATTTTGCGTTTGCTTTTTTATTTTTGAAAGAAATATTTATAGAGAGAAACATAATTGAAGCTTGATTGAAAATCTGTTAAAATAGTGATATTCATAACTTTAAAACCAAAGAAAAGAGACTAGAGGAAACGAAAATCCTCTAATAAATACTGAACCTATGATAGAACGAGCAAAATCACAATTTGCAATTCAAAAACCTCTGGAAGAATTAGAAACTTTGAAAAAATCACTTATGCAGGAATATTTGGATAAGCTTTGAGAGGAGATAGCAGTTTTACACTATCATTGTAATTACGGTAATTATTTGTTATAATACTTCAAAGGAGGAAATCAGATGGTCGTAAAAACAAGAAAACAAGGAAATTCAATCACCATTACCATTCCTAGTGAATTCAATATTCCAAGTGGTGTAAAATACGAAGCGAAATTGTTACCAAGTGGCGAAATTATCTTTACTCCTGAAGAATTGGATCATCAGGTTTCTTATGTTTCTGATGATGCCTTTGACTTAAAATTGGATACAATTTTTGATGAATACGACGATGTTTTCAAAGCTTTGGTGGAAAAATGACGGTCTATCTATCAGAAAAGCAAATTGAAAAAATCAATTCTTTAGCAATTCAACGGTATTCTCCAAATGAGCAAATTCAAACAGTTAGTCCTTCAGCGTTAAATATGATTGTGAACTTACCAGAACAATTTGTTTTTGGCAAACCTCTTTATCCAACAATTTTTGATAAAGCAACAATATTATTTGTCCAATTGATAAAGAAGCATGTTTTTGCAAACGCCAATAAACGAACAGCCTTCTTTGTTTTGGTGAAGTTTTTACAATTAAATGGTTATCACCTTTCTGTTTCCGTGGAAGAAGCGGTTGATATGTGCGTGACTATAGCGGTAGAAGCTTTAACTGATGAAAAAATGATAAGCTATTCTAAATGGGTTTCTGAACATTCTGTCAGAGAAAAGGTCAAAAAGTAAGATAGTATGCTGGATTGAAAGAGCATAAGAAAAAATGAAAAGACAATATTAGAATTCTGTAATGCAGAAACTCTAATATTGTCTCTTTTTATTAAAACACACGATAGACATAAGGATTTTCTGGTTTGTCTACTTTTGTGAAACTCTCAACCTCCAGTGTTGGGAGTTTTTGTTTGAGTTCTTTATGGTAGTGGAGGGTCAGGGTTCCTCTAGCGGTAATCCAGGTGTTGTCAGGATACTGGCGTGAGTTTCCCTTGGTCAAGAGTCCATATACACCAGAGTCTGCGATACAGTGGATAATCCCAAAGCGAAAGAGGAACTGGCTATCTGGATGGCTAGGATCGTTATAAACAAAGCCTGTAAATTCAATTTTCTTTCCTTCAAACTCTTGAGGATAATCATAGAGAATTTCCATGACCTCCATATAGTTTTCATCTGTAACCTGAATGGTTGGCTGGGCGAGGTATTTGTCAGCTGTAGTCCTCATTTCCTTTTCATAAGCAGATTTGGAAAAATAGGTACTGGTATCGGGTTTGAGGTATTGACTGGATGTACCCTCGCTTGCCTGAATAGCTGTGTCTATTCCCTCAGCAAGCGGGAAATGATATCCCTTAGCAGATACGGTCCTCGAGTCCAAACTTACTGTCGGAAAAGCAACTCCAATCAAGAGAGGTAGAGACAGTAAAAGGATGCTGATTCGTCTAGCTTGACGACTTTCCAAATGGCTGTGAGAGTTGATTTTCTTGATCCAGATATAGAATTGGATCAGAGCCAACAGAAGAGAAAGGACCATAGAAATATAGATTAGATAGGAATAGTGGAGGTTAATGTAGTGGTTAAGCTTGCCAGATAGCTGTAGATAAAGGGTCAGAGCAAAATAGCCCAATAGAATGATAAATCGAATCATAACATCACCCCCATCACGTAAGAATAAAGTAAGACAAGCAGAGTCACGATCCCCATGAATTGCCAGATGAAGCGCGCTTTGAGATAGTGTTTCATCATGAGGAGATTTTTGATATCAAGCATGGGGCCAATGACCAGAAAAGCAAGGACTGGCGCTAGGCCGAAGCTCGAGAGGAGAGAAGCACCGATAAAGGCGTCCGCCTCGCTACAAAGAGAGAGGAGAAAGGCTAGAAACATGAGTAAGAGAATCGCAAGGACTGGACTAGCACTGATAGAGGTCAGGATCCGAGTCGGGACATAGACCTGCACGATAGCCGCAAAGAGACAGCCAAAGACCAAGTAACGCCCCATATCGAAAAACTCGTCAATAGCTTGTATAAAGGCCTGAAAGATCTTTCTAGCAGGAGTTAAGTGTGAAAAGTCATGTTCGTGACAAGTGATAGGATTCTCTTTTTGAATGGGTTCCTTCCAGAAAAATACTAGGAAAATCCCCATAACCAAAGCAATCACAATGGCTCCCAGCGCTCGCAAGAAGGCAAGTTTTATTGAATTGCCAAAGGCAGAATAGGTAGCGAAAAGAACGATAGGATTGATGATGGGAGCAGTCACCAGAAAGGGAACTGCTGTATAGCTGGGCACCTTTTTTTCCAAAAAACGATTGATAATCGGGACGATTCCACACTCACAAGAAGGAAAGAGAAAACCAATGAAGGTACCAAAAAAGATCCTCCCCCAACGATTGCGAGGAAGAAACTCATAAACTTTATCAGGCGTGATATAGATCTCAATCCACCCCGAAATTAGACTCCCAATCAAGACAAAAGGAAGGGCTTCAATCATGATAGAGAGAAAAATAGCCCCTGCTTGTAAGATGCTAGGAGGAAGAGATTGGAAAATCGTCATCTATTTTTTCTTCTCAACTTTTTCTTTTTTGTCTTTGTCATCTGGGAAAGTGACTTGTGTTAAGTCAGGAAGTTTGGCAAACTCTTCAAACATCTTGTCCAAGTCATCAGTTTTTGTAAATTTAACAGCCATGGGCCTACCTCGTTTCTAAATGTTACCTCTATTATACTATTATTTTGCGGAAAAGGGATTATTTTTATTTTGATAATCAAAGAGGTGAAAACAGGTAAGGTGAAACAAGCCTTGTCCCTTATGGTATAATAGGTATATGGATAAAAAATATGAAAAAATCTCCCAAGATTTGGGTGTAACCTTAAAGCAAATCGATACTGTTCTAAGTTTGACGGCAGAAGGGACGACGATTCCCTTCATCGCACGTTACCGCAAGGACATGACTGGTAGTCTGGATGAGGTGGCGATTAAGGCTATTATTGACCTGGATAAAAGTCTGACAAATCTCAACGACCGTAAAGAAGCTGTCTTGGCTAAGATTCAAGAACAAGGCAAGCTGACCAAAGAACTGGAAGAAGCTATCCTGGCAGCTGAGAAATTAGCAGACGTAGAAGAACTTTACCTTCCATACAAGGAAAAGCGTCGAACAAAGGCAACTATTGCCCGTGAAGCTGGACTCTTCCCTCTCGCACGCTTGATTTTGCAAAACGTAGCTGACTTAGAGAAAGAGGCTGAGAAGTTTGTCTGTGAAGGATTTGCGACTGTTCAAGAAACCTTAGCTGGAGCAGTTGATATCTTGGTAGAAGCCTTATCCGAAGATGTCAATCTACGTGCTATGACCTATCAGGAAGTGTTGAGACACTCTAAAATCACTTCGCAAGTCAAGGATGAAAGTCTCGATGAAAAACAAGTGTTTCAGATATATTACGATTTCTCAGAGACAGTTGGCAATATGCAGGGCTATCGAACCTTAGCCCTCAATCGTGGGGAAAAATTAGGCATCTTGAAAGTTGGCTTTGAACATGCGACGGATCGTATCCTGACTTTCTTTGCTGCTCGTTTCAAGGTGAAAAATGCCTATATTGATGAAGTTGTCCAACAGTCAGTTAAGAAAAAGGTCTTGCCTGCTATCGAACGACGCATTCGGACAGAGTTAACTGAGAAGGCAGAAGAAGGAGCTATCCAACTTTTTTCTGACAACTTGCGAAATCTCCTCTTGGTTGCTCCACTGAAAGGGCGCGTGGTTCTAGGCTTTGACCCCGCCTTTCGTACAGGTGCCAAGCTTGCTGTCGTTGATGCGACGGGGAAAATGTTGACGACTCAAGTCATCTATCCCGTTAAACCAGCCTCTGCTCGTCAGATTGAAGAAGCCAAGCGAGATTTAGCCGACCTGATCGGTCAATACAGTGTGGAAATTATTGCGATTGGAAACGGGACTGCCAGTCGTGAAAGTGAAGCCTTTGTGGCGGAAGTTCTTAAAGATTTTCCAGAAGTCAGCTATGTCATTGTCAATGAAAGTGGCGCTTCTGTCTACTCTGCCAGTGAACTTGCTCGTCAAGAGTTTCCAGAATTAACCGTTGAAAAACGCTCTGCTATCTCTATCGCCCGTCGTTTGCAAGATCCTCTTGCTGAGTTGGTTAAAATCGATCCTAAGTCAATCGGTGTCGGTCAATACCAACACGATGTTAGTCAGAAGAAACTATCTGAGAGTCTGGACTTTGTCGTCGATACCGTGGTAAACCAAGTCGGTGTCAATGTCAATACAGCCAGCCCAGCTCTTCTTTCACACGTAGCTGGACTCAATAAAACCATCTCTGAAAATATCGTCAAATACCGTGAAGAAGAAGGAAAAATCACTTCACGCGCTCAAATCAAAAAGGTTCCGCGTCTAGGTGCCAAGGCTTTTGAACAGGCAGCTGGTTTCCTCCGTATCCCTGAAAGTAGCAATATCCTTGATAATACAGGAGTTCACCCAGAAAATTACGCTGCTGTTAAGGAGCTCTTCAAACGCTTGGATATCAAGGACTTGAATGAAGAAGCTCAAAGCAAACTCAAGTCCCTTTCAGCCAAAGAAATGGCGCAAGAACTAGAACTTGGACCAGAAACCCTTAAAGATATCATTGCTGATCTTCTCAAACCAGGTCGCGATTTCCGTGATTCTTTTGATGCTCCAGTTCTCCGTCAAGATGTCTTGGATATTAAAGACTTAAAAGTCGGCCAGAAGCTGGAAGGTGTGGTGCGTAATGTCGTTGACTTCGGTGCCTTCGTTGATATCGGAATTCACGAGGACGGCTTGATTCATATTTCCCACATGAGTCGCAAATTTATCAAACATCCCAGCCAAGTGGTGTCAGTCGGAGATTTGGTAACGGTTTGGGTTAAGAAAATCGATACTGAACGTGAAAAAGTTAATCTGTCGCTCCTAGCTCCAGATGAATCTAACTGAGTACGTTCAGTCTGTTTCCCTCGAAGACTTTGGTAGACCTTTTACCCACCAAGCCCAGTGGAATTCTCGTCTACGAACGACAGGTGGGCGATTTTTCCCAAAGGATGGGCATTTGGATTTTAATCCCAAGGTTTATGATGAACTTGGTTTGGAGGTTTTTCGGAAAATCGTGCGCCATGAACTCTGTCACTATCACCTTTATTTTCAGAAAAAAGGATATCGACATAAGGACCGAGATTTTAAAAAACTTTTGAAAGAAGTGGATGGGCTGCGCTTTGTTCCCCCTTTGAAAGACCAAAGTACCTACCTAGTCTATCAGTGCCAATCCTGCCAGCAATCCTATCAACGAAAGAGGAAGATTGACACGAAACGCTATCGCTGTGGCGTCTGCCGTGGTAAACTCGTCATCTTAAATCGGCCTAAGGACTGATGTTTGTGCCCCTGTTTCATGCTATACTACCTGTAAGAATACCGAAAGAGGAAATAATCATGAATACAAAATTTTATAAAATGAGACGAAATCGCATGGTGTCGGGAGTCTTAGCTGGTCTATCAGACAAGTGGAATTTTGACGTAACCTTAGTTCGCTTTCTCTTCGCCATTTTTACCATATCAAATTTTGGAGTTGGTGTGATTATTTACATCATTCTCGCCTCCATCCTGCCAACTAAGGAAGAAATCGAAGCAGAAATGTACGGAACAGGACCACGCAAACGCAAGGAAGCCGAAGCCATTGATGACAATGATGGCTGGTTTTGGTGAGATTTAACAGTAAATATTTATTATTTGCACTATGATACTTAAAAGAAGTAGCATAAATGATTGAAAATCCCTTGTGGCTAAATAACCACAAGGGATTTTGGTATTTAATTATATTCTGTTTCGTCTTTAGAAAGACGAATTACCTGATCAGCCATTTTCCAAATACTAGGATTGTGAGTTGCGATGATAATTGTTCTATTAGCATTACGAAGTTCAAGGAGAATTTCCATAATTTCCTTGGAATTTTTGGGGTCTAGCGAGGCGGTAGGCTCATCAGCTAGAATTAAGGGAGGGTCTTTCAGGATAATCTTAGCAAGCGCTACGCGTTGAGCTTCACCACCAGATAATTCATAGATTTTTTGGTTGAGACTTAGATAATCTAGTCTGACAGCTTGTAGTGCTTGAAGAAGAAGTCTCTCTTTTTCTTGTTTCTTGTTCTGTTTTTTGCCAATCAGTCCCAGCTCAAGGTTTTCTCGAATGGTCTGACTTTCTAATAGTCCGAAGTTCTGGAAGAGATAACCTAGCTCGTTACGATAGAATTCCTCATTTTTTAGAGAAGTCAAAGACTTTCCTTTATAAATGATTTCTCCTTTGTCGAAAGTCTCTAGTTTTGCAAGCATATTGAGCAAAGTGGTTTTTCCACAACCACTGTCTCCTATCAAAGCATATACCATACCACTTTGAAAATTCAGATTCAAGTCTGAAAAAATAATACGAGAACCAAATTGTTTCCAAATATGTTGTAATTCAATCATACTATCCTCCTTTGATGATGCTAGCATAGGTTTTACTTTCCTTCTTATCACAGATTTTCAATAGAAGAACGGCTAAACTTGAAAAGCTGAAAAATAGGATTAGGGTAATCCAGATATTCTTAGAAATAATGAAAGCTAGACCACTTCCGAGAAAGAGAGCTGCTATTTGAGAAGTGATATATCTACTGTGTAATTCAAAGAAATAATAGCCTGCTATTTTTTTCAAGAATATGGTTTTGCGAAAGGCTTCAAAATAGAGCAGATTTAAACTTGTAAACAGCAAAATTGAAGTCAAAATAGCAAACATAGCACTCGCTAAGTTACTAAAAATTTCGATTTTAATTTTTTGATTTAACTGGAGATAGGTTTCCCTAGCAGACGATAGCCCTGAGACCATTTGATCAAGTTGATAGTGTTTTAAAAGTTCTTGTGTCTGGTGGAGGTCTGTAAAATAGAGATATTCTAGATTTGTAAACCAGAAGATGGAGGAAGCCTTACCAAGTGCTTTAGGAGAAAGCACAAGAAAGATGGGATTTGATAACCATTGATCATAAGCGATATGGGTGGTATTATAGAGAAATACATCATTATTTTTATTGGTATAAGCTATACTAATTTCGACAGTTTGATTAGACTTGCTACTGTATAATCGGTTGGTTAACTCTTGTTGCAAGTTTGCTTTTATATCTTTTTCATTTTTTTGTAGTTCTTCTGGGAGTATGGCAAGGATCTGTCCATCTTTGAGGGTGTTGATTTTTTGAAAGGTTTCTGATGTTAACTTTATACCTTCTTTTTTGAAGTAGTTAGGTGTTACATAGAGAATATTTTTTCCTTCCACACCATAAGGGTTATTTTCAGTTTCATTATGATTTGAGGTAGCTTGTTTAAGAGCTTGTTCAACTAAATTGTGTTTAACAAGGAAGGCATTTTCTTTATCTATGGCATGCTGAATAAAGTCAAACCATTTATTAGCATTTGTTTGTAGTTCATCTGAATTTTTTATATGACTGGAACGCCCTGTTTGAAGATTGACAACATTGGAGCGTTGTTCCCAAGTAGCTTGTCCAGCCTCATTTTTCTCAAGGATATGATAGTAAGTAGACATTCGTCCAAATCCTACAATAACCAGTAGAATGGCAAGTACCTGACCAAAGTAGAGAATGCGTAGAATTGACTTGATTGGTAATTTTCCTTTGATGATAGAGAGGAGATGGACTTTTTTTAAAGAAATGGTAAAAAGAAGGGCAATTAGGAGGCTAAGTAAGAGAAGTAGGCTATTGTAAAGAATAAAAAGTATTCCTAGAAAAGTCTGAACTTCATAAGGATATCCTAGGGAAACGAGCAAGACACTTGCTATCAGCAAAGCAGGTAGACCAAAAAGAAGGATATCAAGTCCGTCTCTTGCGAGAGAACGAAAGAAGAGATGGCTCAGTCGTTCTCCAGAAATCAATCGAATCCCTGACTGAGAGAGAGATTGAATTTGGCCAATAACAATCAAAGCTAAGAAAGTCAGCAAAAAGATTAACATACTGGTAAGCTGATTAGGTTGGGTAAAGAGGGCAAGTACAAAGGATACTCTGTCATTTTCAAATGCATTCGCTTTTTCTAGTCCAAGTTCTTTCAGATGAGTGGCCAATTCTTGACTAGTTAGGGATCCGCTGATAATATTGTAGTTGTTGAGAAGATCGCTCTTGTGAATGCTTTCTTGACTTGCTGGAGGCATCCAGTCTGGGAGTTTCCCATCTCCAAAAACTTCGTAGTAAGTTTGTGATTTTCCATCACTATCTACTTCCCAAATGGTTCTTGCGATAAGACTATTATGTTCTTTAGCAAGACTATTTAATTCATCTTTAACGGTAGAATAATCTGCTTGCCCACTTAATACTGCTGCACCCGGGAACAGGATTTGTGGAAGAGAGTCTTTCCAAAAGGACAGAGTGGCAATGAGAAAGAAAGTTAAAAGAAGATTGCTGATAAAGAGAAAAACACGTTTCATAGGAACCTCTTTCTAAAAAAGAGGG
The DNA here is from genome assembly GCF_000287715.1 of Streptococcus oralis SK304. GTDB lineage: Bacteria > Bacillota > Bacilli > Lactobacillales > Streptococcaceae > Streptococcus > Streptococcus oralis_Y. Next base: position 373,930 of record NZ_ALJN01000016.1, read on the forward strand.
GCTGAACCTCCCTCCTTATAGCAGCGATACGAATGATAGTTTAGCACTTTTAAAAATAATTATCAGAAAGCTAATTCTTTTACAAGACGTTAAAGAAAGCCTTTTCATAATTTAATTTTACTATTATTTTAAGGATAAAACAAGCAATACTATGGCTTTTTATAGTAGCTATTTTCATAAATATTCTTCAATCTTACAAAAATGTAAGATTAAAGTCTCTTTTGTAAGGTTAGATTATGGCAAGCCGTCTTTTTTTGCGATAAACTAGACTCATAAAGAACAAAGGAGTAAAACCATGAAAAGAATTTTACAAAAGAAAACAAGAAAACCAAGTCAAAAAGATATCGAGCGTGTTCAACTTGGATGCGCTATGATGCAAGCGCAGTTTCAAATGATGGGATATTAAGAAGGAGAAAATCATGACACTTTTAGATGTAAAACACGTTCAAAAAATCTACAAAACACGTTTCCAAGGCAACCAAGTAGAGGCCCTCAAGGATATTCACTTTACCGTGGAAAAGGGTGACTACGTGGCTATCATGGGAGAGTCTGGTTCAGGAAAGTCAACCCTGCTCAACATTCTAGCTATGCTGGATAAACCAACTCGTGGGCAGGTTTACCTGAATGGAACCGACACAGCCACTATTAAAAATTCACAGGCTTCGAGTTTCCGTCGTGAGAAGTTGGGATTTGTCTTCCAAGACTTTAACTTGCTAGATACCTTATCTGTTAAGGACAATATCTTGCTTCCGCTAGTTTTATCACGAAAACCTATCACAGAGATGATGAAGAAATTGGTGGTAACAGCTGAAAATTTGGGCATAAACCAATTGCAAGAGAAGTACCCTTATGAGATTTCTGGTGGTCAAAAGCAACGGGTAGCAGTAGCACGCGCCATCATCACAGAACCTGAAATTCTCCTTGCCGATGAGCCAACAGGAGCCCTTGACTCCAAGTCATCTGCAGCACTTCTGGATGTATTTGATGAAATCAATGAACGTGGCCAAACCATTCTCATGGTAACTCACTCAACGGCAGCAGCCAGCAGGGCCAAGCGCGTTCTCTTTATCAAAGACGGCATTCTTTACAACCAAATCTACCGTGGAGACAAGACAGAGCGTCAGATGTTCCAAGAAATCTCTGATACTTTGACTGTTATGGCAAGCGAGGTGAATTAGTATGTTCCGATTAACCAATAAGTTAGCGGTATCCAACTTGATCAAAAACCGCAAACTCTACTATCCCTTTGCTTTAGCTGTTCTCTTAGCAGTGACCATCACCTATCTCTTTTACTCACTGTCGCTTAATCCTAACATTGGCAAGATCCGAGGGGGAGAAACTATCTCTATGACGCTTGCCCTCGGTATGGTGGTTGTTACCATCGCTTCTGGAATTATTGTACTTTATGCCAATAGTTTTGTCATGAAGAACCGCTCCAAGGAGCTGGGTGTATATGGTATGCTGGGTCTCGAAAAGCGCCATTTGATCAGTATGGTTTTTAAGGAGCTTCTTATTTTTGGTTCCTTAACCTTGACAGCTGGTCTCGGTCTAGGAGCTCTCTTTGATAAGCTAATCTTCGCCCTTCTTCTGAAGCTGATGAAGATGAAAGTGGAGCTCGTTTCGACTTTCCAACCAATTGTCTTTATCCTAGTTCTCATCGTCTTTGGAGCTATCTTCCTAGGTCTGATTTTTATCAATGCCTTTCGTATTGCACGCATGAATGCCCTTCAGCTCTCTCGTGAGAAGGCCAGTGGTGAGAAAAAAGGACGTTTCTTAGGTGTCCAAACCATTCTAGGTCTGATTAGTTTGGGAGCGGGTTACTATCTAGCAGTAACAGTCGAAAACCCACTTTCTGCTGTTCTGATTTTCTTCGTAGCAGTTTTGTTAGTAATTTTGGGAACTTATCTTCTCTTCAATGCAGGGATTACAGTTTTCTTACAAATCTTAAAGAAAAACAAGCGTTATTATTACCAACCCAACAACATGATTTCCGTATCCAATCTCATTTTCCGTATGAAGAAAAATGCGGTTGGTCTGGCGACGATTGCTATTCTCTCAACCATGGTCTTAGTGACTATGTCTGCTGCAACAAGTATCTTTAAGGCATCAGAAAACTTCAAGAAGGTCATGAATCCACATGATTTTGGGATTACAGGACAGAATGTTGAAAAAGAAGATATCGAAAAACTCTTGAGCCAGTATGCTAGTGAAAAAGGATTGACTGTCACAAAGAAAGAAGTCCTTACATACAGTAACTTTGGTGTGGCAAATCAAGAAGGTACGAAATTGACAATTTTTGAGAAAGGTCAAAATCGTGTTCAACCGAAAACTATTTTTATGGTCTTTGACCAAAAAGACTATGAGAATATGACAGGACAGAAACTTGCACTTTCAGGTAAGGAAGTTGGATTGTTTGCTCAAAACAAGCAACTTCAAGGTCAAAAAGAACTGACTCTGAATGACCAGACCTACACGATCAAAGAAGAAATCAAAAAAGATTTTATTCTTGAACATGTCCCAAATCAGTACAATATTCTAACTTCGGATTATAACTATTTGGTTGTTCCTGACTTGAAAGCCTTTCTTGACCAGCATCCTAATTCTTCCATCTTTAATCAATACTATGGTGGTATGAATGTAACGGCTAGTGAGGAAGAGCAGCTTAAAATTGCAGATGACTATTCAAAATTCGTTAACAACTTTAATAGAGAACTAAACAAAGAAGGAAGCTATGTTTACGGAAGCAATCTGGCTGATAGTAGTGCGCAGATGAGTGCTCTCTTTGGTGGAGTTTTCTTCATCGGTATCTTCCTCTCTATCATCTTTATGGTGGGAACGGTTCTTGTCATCTACTACAAACAAATCTCTGAAGGCTATGAAGATCGTGAACGCTTTATCATTTTGCAAAAAGTCGGTCTCGATCAAAAGCAAATCAAGCAAACCATTAACAAACAGGTCCTAACTGTTTTCTTCCTTCCTTTGCTATTTGCCTTCCTACACCTTGCCTTTGCTTATCACATGCTTAGCCTCATCCTAAAAGTCATTGGTGTGCTAGATGCGACCATGATGTTGACAGTCACTTTATCCATCTGTGCTATCTTCCTCATTGTCTATGTCTTAATCTTTATGATTACCTCAAGAAGTTATCGCAAGATTGTGCAAATGTAAAAAAGATACCTCGATGTTTATCGAGGTATTTCTTTTATCTTAAATACTAAAGAGTTGTCCAAACAGGTAAGTTACTGCCATGGTGAGAAGACCGATACAGAGGTTACGGATCATAGCCGTTTTCGTAGGTGCCTTGCCTAGTTTAGCACTGGTATAGCCAGTGACGAGAAGGGAAAGGGCCACGATAAGAACAGTAGCAGGGATGCGATAGCCACTTGGAAAGACAGTGATTGAAAGCATAGGCGGAAGACTACCCAGTACAAAGGCGATAAAGCTAGAAATAGCAGCATGCCAAGGATTGGTAAATTCTTCGTACTCGATACCGTATTTTTCCTCAACCAAGGCTTTGAGTGGATTCTTTAAAAAGGCCTTGTTGGTCAAGAGTTGGGCGGACGTTTCACACTCACCATTTTGTAAGTAAGCAGCATAGAGAGATTGTTTTGCAGATTCCATGTCTTTATCCAAGAGTAATTGCTCTCTAGCAACAGCGGCTTCTTCCGTGTCTTTCTGAGTCGATACAGAGACATATTCGCCACCAGCCATAGAAAAAGCACCAGCGAGGATAGCGGCCAATCCTGATAGAAAGATAATCCAGATATTGCTTGTCGCACTGGCAACACCAATAACGACTCCAGCGATGGAAATAATCCCATCATTGGCACCAAGAACACCCGCGCGCAGGATATTGAGTCGGCCTGCAAAGTTTGCATCAATTTCATGTTTTATTTCTGTCATAGTCATCTCCTTTCTCTCCATTATAGAGAAAAGGGTAGGGGAATACAAACTTTTTAAACTATCTGAAAAAAGTTCTACTATTCTAATTTTTATGCCCTTTGAAGTTTCTCCGAAAAAGTAGTGCTATCCTACTGTACTGGACCTTTTTAAACTTATCTATGGTATAATAGAAGATAGATTTATCAATTGGAGAATGAAGGATTTTATGATTAAACTTGTAGCAACCGATATGGATGGAACCTTTCTAGATGGAGAGGGTCGGTTTGATATGGAACGCCTTAAAAACGTACTTGTTTCCTACAAGGAAAAGGGAATTTATTTTGCAGTGGCTTCAGGTCGTGGTATCCTGTCCCTGAAAAAGTTGTTTGCAGATGTGCGTGATGAAGTGATTTTTATAGCTGAAAATGGGAGCTATGTTGAGTTTCATGGTGAGGATATGTATGAGGCTACTATGTCTCGGGATTTTTACTTGAGCACTTTTGAAGCTTTAAAGAAATCGCCCTATTTTGATGAAAGAAAAATGCTCTTGACTGGGAAAAAAGCTTGTTATGTATTGGATACAGTGGATGAGATCTATCTGATGTTTAGTCGTCACTACAATGAAAACATTCAAAAAGTAGCGAGTTTAGAAGATATCACGGATGAGATTTTTAAATTCACCACCAACTTCACAGAAGAAACGATAGAAGTTGGTGAGGCCTGGGTCAACGAAAATGTTCCTGGTGTGAAAGCCATGACAACTGGTTTTGAATCCATTGATATTGTCTTGGACTATGTTGATAAGGGTGTAGCTATTGTTGAGCTGGCAAAAAAACTGGGTCTGACCATGGATCAGGTTATGGCTTTTGGCGATAATCTCAATGACCTTCACATGATGCAGGTAGTGGGGCACCCCATCGCTCCTGAAAATGCGCGACCAGAAATTTTAGAATTAGCAGAAGCAGTGATTGGCCACCATAAGGACCAATCAGTGATGGCTTATATGGAGGGTTTGTAATGGCAGATATTAAATTGATTGCACTGGATTTGGACGGTACTTTGCTGACAACGGATAAAAAGCTGACAGATCGTACCAAGGCGGTCCTCAAAGCTGCGCGTGACCGTGACATCAAGGTCGTTCTGACAACGGGACGTCCTCTGAAGGCTATGGATTTCTTTCTCCATGAGCTAGGGACTGATGGTCAGGAGGATGAGTACACCATCACCTTTAATGGTGGTCTAGTACAGAAAAATACAGGGGAGATTCTCGATAAAACCGTCTTTTCAATCGACGATGTGGCACGCTTGTACGAGGAAACTGAAAAACTCGGATTACCGTTAGATGCTATTTCAGAAGGAACCGTCTATCAAATCCAGTCAGACCAAGAAAGTCTCTATGCTAAGTTCAACCCAGCCCTGACTTTCGTACCTGTCGCTTTTGAAGATCTATCTAGTCAGATGACGTATAATAAATGCGTGACTGCTTTTGCCCAAGAACCTTTGGATGCAGCGATTCAACAGATTTCTCCAGAATTGTTTGACCAATACGAAATCTTCAAATCGCGTGAACTCTTATTGGAATGGTCGCCGAAAAACGTCCACAAGGCAACAGGTTTAGCGAAATTAATTAAACACTTAGGAATCGATCAAAGTCAAGTCATGGCTTGTGGTGACGAGGCCAATGACCTTTCCATGATTGAGTGGGCAGGTCTAGGAGTTGCCATGCAAAATGCTGTTCCAGCGGTTAAGGAAGTTGCCAATGTGATTACCCCCATGACCAACGACGAGGAAGCCGTTGCCTGGGCTATCGAAGAATACGTGCTAAAGGAGAATTAGAATATGGGATTATTTGACCGTCTATTCGGGAAAAAAGAAGAGCCGAAAATCGAAGATATTGTTAAAGAAGCTCTGGAAAATCTTGATTTGTCAGAAGAGGTTGAAGAAAACCAAACGGCAGTCGAAGAAACTGCTCAGGAAGAGACAGCAAGAGACAAAGTGGAAAAAACACCTGCTCAAGAAGAACTTCCTCAAGTCTCAACAGAAGAAGTGATTGAACCAGAAGCAGTCGAGGAAACTGCTCAGGAAGAGCTTGGGCTAGAATCTGATGAATTGGAACAATTCCAAGAGTCGGAAAAATTTCTAGAAGAAGAGAACCAAGAAACTGAAGAAGAACTAGCGTCAGAAGTAGTAGAAGAAGAACTTCCTCAGGTTGAAGAAACCGTGCAGGAAAAATATGACCGCAGTCTCAAGAAAACCCGTACAGGATTCGGTGCTCGTTTGAATGCCTTCTTTGCCAACTTCCGTTCTGTCGATGAAGAATTCTTCGAAGAATTGGAAGAACTGCTCATCATGAGCGACGTCGGTGTGCAAGTCGCTTCAAACTTAACAGAAGAACTACGCTATGAAGCTAAACTCGAAAATGCTAAGAAGCCTGACGCGCTCCGTCGTGTCATTATCGAGAAATTGGTCGAGCTCTATGAGAAGGATGGCAACTACGATGAACAAATCCATTTCCAAGATGGTTTGACAGTCATGCTCTTTGTCGGAGTCAATGGTGTTGGGAAAACAACTTCTATCGGGAAATTGGCTCATCGCTACAAACAAGCTGGCAAGAAAGTCATGTTGGTTGCGGCAGATACCTTCCGTGCTGGCGCCGTTGCCCAGCTAGTAGAATGGGGCCGTCGTGTGGATGTTCCTGTTGTGACGGGACCTGAAAAGGCTGATCCAGCAAGTGTGGTATTTGATGGGATGGAACGTGCTGTAGCAGAAGGAATTGATATCCTTATGATTGATACAGCAGGCCGTCTGCAAAACAAGGACAACCTTATGGCCGAGTTGGAAAAGATTGGTCGAATTATCAAACGTGTCGTTCCTGAAGCACCTCATGAAACTTTCCTGGCACTCGATGCTTCAACTGGACAGAACGCCTTGGTACAAGCTAAGGAATTTTCGAAGATAACACCATTGACTGGTATTGTTTTGACAAAAATTGACGGAACTGCCCGTGGTGGTGTTGTTCTGGCAATTCGAGAAGAACTCAATATCCCTGTAAAATTGATTGGTTTCGGTGAAAAAATCGATGATATCGGGGAATTTAACTCAGAAAACTTTATGAAGGGTCTCTTAGAAGGATTGATTTAATACAAAATAAATATCCTGCAAGTCATCTTGCAGGATATTTTTGCTATTCTAAACGGCCCTCTTCACGATAGGCGATATCTGGTTGCCAGGTCCATTTAGCTCCATACTTTTCAAGTAAGTCAAAGCTAGCTTGTGGCCCCATGCTCCCAGATTTATAATCGTAGAGTGGAGCTCCGTTTTCAGCCCAGAGCTTTTCGATACGGTCAATCAATTTCCACGAAGCACTTACCTCATCCCAGTGGCTAAAGTTGGTAGAGTTGTTATTCAAGACATCGTAGATTAATTTCTCGTATGGGTCTGGTGAGGCTCCAGTAGCAGTAGCATCTGTACGGTAATCCAGAGAGCTTGGTGCCAGGTTGAATTCTTCACCGACTTGTTTCCCATTTAGGCTGAGTGAGAAGCCTTCTGTTGGTTGGATATAGATGGTCAAGATATTTGGTGCTAATGGTTCTCCAAAGATAGAGTCCATTTGCTTAAAGACGATATTGACATGAGTGCCTTTTTCTGTCAGGCGTTTACCAGTACGGAAGAAGAAAGGAACGCCACGGAAGCGATCGCTGTCTACAAAGAAGGCACCAGACGCAAAGGTTTCTGTTGTAGATTCAGGATCGACATTTGGCTCGCTTCGATAGGAAATGTATTTCATACCATCGATTTTACCAGAGCGATATTGACCACGGATAAACTGTTCTTTCAGTTCTTCCTCAGTTGGATGATAGAGGTTTTTAAAGACTTTTATCTTTTCAGCACGAATCTCATCCTTTGTAAAGCTAGCTGGTTTGTCCATGGCTAGAAGAGAGAGGAGTTGGAGTGTATGGTTTTGCACCATATCACGAAGGGCACCAGATTGATCATAGTAGCCACCACGTTCTTCTACACCCAAGCGCTCTGCAAAGGTAATCTGAACATTATCGATGTGTTCGCGATTCCAAACATTCTCAAAAATCATGTTGGCAAAACGAACAGCAAAGATACTCTGAATCATCTCTTTACCTAGGTAATGGTCGATACGGTAGATTTGCTCCTCATCAAAGGCCGCAAGGAGATCTTCATTGAGTTTGCTAGCTGTTTCGTAGTCTGTACCAAATGGTTTCTCAACGATCAAGCGCTCAAAACCTTTACCATCGACAATGTTTTCAGATTTGAGGTGCTTGGCAATGGTTCCAAAGAACTGAGGTGCCATGGACAAGAAGAAGAGTTTATTGTGTTCAGCTTGGTATTTTTCATTGAGCTCAGCTTGTAATTGACGCAAAGCAATGTAATGTTCCGTATCATTCACATCATGGCTTTGATAGTAGAAGTGGCTAGCAAATTCTTGAGCTTGCTCGGTACTATCTGCCAAATCAAGGATGGACTCGACAACTACAGATTCAAAATATTCCTTACTCCAAGGTCTACGAGCTGTTCCGATAACAGCAAAATGCTCAGAGAGATTGCCTGATTTATAGAGTCTGAAAAGGGAAGGGTAGAGTTTGCGTTTAGCTAAATCTCCACTCGCACCGAAAATTGTAACAATAACCTTTGATGACATCTAGCTACCTAATTTCTATATTTTTTCCTAGTTGGACTAGGGATGAGATTTCCTCATTATCATAGTTTTTATTTTATCATAATTTTCAAAAAAAACAAAAAATCCAATACGCAATTAAAAAACTGTAAGGAGAACCTTACAGTTTTGTTTTATACATTTAAGACCTTGTCCAAGAACTCTTTTAGACGAGGGTGTTGCGGGTTATCGAAGATTTGATCTGGAGTTCCATCTTCCAGGAATTCACCATCAGCCGTAAAGATAACACGGTTAGCCACCTGACGAGCAAATCCCATCTCATGGGTTACGATAATCATGGTCATGCCTTGTTCCGCCAATTCCTTCATAACATTCAGTACATCTCCAACCATTTCAGGGTCAAGAGCGGAAGTTGGCTCATCAAAGAGCATGATATCAGGGTTCATAGCAAGTCCACGTGCGATGGCTACACGCTGTTTCTGACCACCTGAAAGGCTATCTGGATTGGCATTCGCTTTGTCTGCAAGGCCAACCTTTTCAAGCAACTCCATCCCCAATTTTTCAGCTTCTTCTTTGGTCATCCGTTTGTGTTCAATAGGAGCAAAAGTGATATTTTCTAGGACGGACATGTGAGGGAAGAGGTTGAAATGTTGGAAGACCATTCCCACGTTTTCACGAACATGGTCGACATTGGTTGATTTTTCAGTCAAATCATAACCATTCACTGTGATGTGGCCACTCGTTACCTCTTCGAGAAGGTTAAGGCTACGGAGGAAAGTGGATTTACCAGAACCAGAAGGACCGATGATGCAGACAACATCTCCTTCATAGAATTTAGTTGTAATTCCTTTTAAAACTTCGTTTTTTCCATAATACTTATGCAAATCATTTACATCAATTTTTAGTTTTGCCATTATCGAATCCTCTTTTCTAAGCGTTTCGCTAGTCTAGTCAAAAGCGTGATAATTACAAGATAGAAGATAGCAAGGATTGCATACATCTTGAAACTTTGGTAGTTACGGGCAATGATGATCTTACCAGTTTGGAAGAGTTCAACCAAACCGATAGCAGAGACGATGGTTGTATCTTTAAGAGCGATAACGAATTGGTTGACAAAGTTTGGCAACATCAATTTAGTCGCTTGTGGCAAGATAATCTTACGCATGGTTTTTCCATAAGAAATACCAAGACTGCGGCTGGCCTCCATTTGCCCAACTGGAACAGCTTGAATCCCACCACGAACGATTTCAGCGATATAAGCTGCTGCATTGAGTGAGAGGGCGATAGTACCAGCTACAAAGTCATTGATTGGACTTTGTTGGCCTGTAATGGACTCGATGAAGTTTGGAATACCCCAGAAGATGAAGGCTGCAAGAATCATCAAGGGAATACCACGGATAACGTCAACGAAAATCTCAGAGATTAGACGAAGAGATTTGTATGGGCTAACGCTAAACATACCAAAGATAATACCGATGACAATGGCAATTGCAAATGAAATAAGCGCTAGAGCAAGAGTGATTCCAAGTCCGCTAAGAAGTTGTTTGTAGTTGTTTTGAAGCAAGCCCCAGATAGTAGTTTCGTCAACCGTACTTGTAGAGTCAGTTGAAGTTTCGCTAGCTAGATACTTGTCAAGAATCTTTTGGAATTCTCCGTTAGCTTTGAGGTTCGCAAGTCCATTATTGAACATCTGGATCAATTCAGGGTTTGTTCCTTTTTTAACCGCAAAGGCAGTTTCACCGATTGGTGTTCCAGCGATTGGCGTTTTCAATTTTTGACCTTGGCTGATAGAATATTTGAGAACTGGCTCATCATCCATCACGGCATCGATAGATCCAGTATTCAGACTGTCATACATTGATGCGCCATCTGCAAAGGTTTTAATCTTATAGCCGTATTTGCTTTGATTTTCAGTAAGGAATGTTTGGGAAGCAGTTCCGTTTTTAACACCGACAGTTTTATCCTTGAGGTCTTCATAAGAAGCGATCGTGCTTGATTCTTTCACACCGAGAATCGTATTTGCTGTGTAGTAGGATTCTGAGAAGTCGAAGGTTTCCTTACGGGCATCTGTTACAGACATACCAGCAATGATACCATCTGCTTGTCCTGCTTGAACAGCACTAATGGCTGCGTCAAATCCTGGGTTGGTAATTTCAATTTCAAAACCTTGGTCTTTGGCAATGGCCTTGATGAGGTCCATATCAATACCAGTGTATTGATTGCTTGAATTTTGAAAGACGAATGGGGCAAAAGATGAGTCGCTGGCAATAATGTACTTGCTTTTCACTGGAGTAGCTTTTTGTCCAGCAGCAGTAGTTGTTGTTGGGCTTGCCGTAGTTGTAGAAGCTGTCCATTTTTGGATGATTTGCTCCAAGCTACCATCCTTCTTCATTTGGGCTAGAGCTTCGTTAAACTCTGTAACCAAGTGTTCATACTTGCTCCCTTTCTTGACACCAAAAGCAAAGCTTCCAACAGCCTCACCATCCATATTGATGCTGAGATCTTGTCCTTGGTTAATCGCATACTCAATAACAGGTTTGTCATCCATGATGGCATTTACAGCACCAGCACTTAGACTGTTATTCATCAAATCACCTGTATCAAAGGTTTTAATAGAAAAACCGTATTTATCTTTGATACTTTCGAGGAAACGTTGAGCGGCAGTTCCGTTCTTAACTCCAACTGTTTTCCCGCTAAGTTCCTCATATTTGGTGATTTTATTCGCCTTTGTGGTAGCAATGACAACTTTTGTATCATAATAGGTATCAGACATGGTAAAGACATTTTCACGTTCTTTTGTTTTTGTCATACCTGCCATAATGGCATCCGCTTGACCTGACTGCACTGCATTTACAGCTGCGTCAAATCCAGGATAAGACATTTGGATGTTCCATCCTTTGATTTCTGCGACTTTATTGATAATATCAACATCAATTCCTTTATAGGTTTGATCTGAATCTTTAAACTCAAAAGGTGCGTAAGCTGTATCAGACACAATCTTAACAGTATCAGCTTTTGCCATACCTAGTGAGAAAATGGGAAATAAAATGAGCAAACATGCTAGTATTTTTTTCTTCATTTTTAGTCTCCTTTTTCGAATATTTTTCCATTATACCAGAAAAAAGGTGAAAAGGCAAATTTTTATATTTTTGTGTCAGAAAATATAACATCTATGTTTTCTTTTCCTTCTTGAATTGCTACTGTAAAATGATATAATAATAGTATGTAATAGAAGAAATGAGGGCAGGAACATGAAGAATAAAAGAATATTTAAAGACTTCCAATCTTCCCAAATGAGTTTAAATATTTACACAAGTCCTTTGTTAGCCTTTGTTTTTGTCTTTATAGGAGAGTTTGTTGCATATACTTTGTATGGTATTAGCTTGTTAGCTCTCATCGGACTTGCTAGAAATTTTGGAGAGGCTAGTCAAAATCTTGCAACTTACTTGCAGACCTTGCAGCAGAGCTTGACGGATAAAACAAGTGACTTTCGTTTAATTTTAGCATTGCTGTCCTTTGGTTTTATTCTCAACACTGTGTTCAGATGGACTAAAAAAGTTGAGAAAAGATCTATTAGAACCTTGGGATTTTATAGAGAAAATTTCCTTAGCAGTCTTCTGAAAGGATTTGGCCTAGGTTTGGCACTTTTTCTTCTGACCTTGTTAGGTTTGGTGGTCTTGGGGCAATATCGTTTGGAATCCATTCGCTTGAATCCTTATTCGCTTACTTTTGTCGTCTTTACTATCCCATTTTGGATTTTACAGGGGACAGCAGAAGAAGTGGTGTCCCGTGCTTGGCTTCTTCCACAATTGGCCTCAAGAACCAATCTAAAACTTGCTGTTGTCATATCTAGCATATTCTTTACCCTGCTTCATGTGGGAAATTCTGGTCTAACACCTCTATCTCTAGTGAATCTCTTCTTATTCGGAGTTGCCATGGCTCTTTACCTTCTCAAAGCTGATACAGTTTGGGGTGTTGCAGGTATTCATGGAGCTTGGAATTTTGCTCAGGGCAATCTTTTTGGCATTTTAGTTAGCGGTCAACCGTCAGGAACGTCTCTGATGACCTTTTTACCACAAGGCAATCAAGTTTGGCTATCAGGAGGCTCTTTTGGGATTGAAGGTTCTATCATGACAAGTTTAGTCTTGTTACTTCTGATTGTCTATCTCGCTTATCAATTAAAGAAAGAAAATGAAAGGATGTGACTTAGGTCCGTCCTTTTCTTCGTGAAAATGCTACAAGTATGCTAAAATAGGAATAGCACATCGAGAGAGGATTCTTATGATCAATCGGATTACAGATAATAAATTTAAACTAGTATCAAAATACCAACCTTCAGGAGATCAACCCCAAGCGATTGAGCAGTTGGTTGACAATATCGAGGGTGGAGAAAAGGCTCAGATTTTGATGGGGGCGACTGGTACAGGTAAGACTTATACCATGAGTCAAGTCATTTCCAAAGTTAATAAGCCAACTCTGGTCATTGCCCACAACAAAACTCTAGCTGGGCAGCTCTATGGGGAGTTCAAGGAATTTTTCCCTGAAAATGCTGTTGAGTACTTCGTATCCTACTATGACTATTACCAACCAGAGGCCTATGTACCTTCTAGCGATACCTACATTGAGAAGGACAGTTCCGTCAATGATGAGATTGACAAGCTTCGCCACTCAGCGACTTCAGCCCTTCTAGAGCGCAATGATGTCATCGTTGTGGCTTCTGTCTCTTGTATCTATGGTCTGGGTTCGCCAAAGGAATACGCTGATAGCGTCGTTAGTCTTCGTCCAGGTCTTGAGATTTCTCGTGATAAACTCTTGAATGACTTGGTTGATATCCAGTTTGAACGTAATGATATTGATTTCCAACGGGGAAGATTTCGCGTTCGTGGGGATGTGGTGGAGATTTTCCCAGCTTCTCGTGATGAACACGCTTTTCGAGTAGAGTTTTTCGGGGATGAGATTGACCGTATCCGTGAAGTAGAGGCTTTGACAGGTCAGGTATTGGGAGAAGTGGATCATTTGGCGATTTTCCCTGCCACTCACTTTGTGACCAATGATGACCACATGGAGGTTGCGATTGCCAAGATTCAGGCAGAGTTGGAGGAGCAGTTAGCTATCTTTGAGAAGGAAGGTAAACTGCTAGAAGCCCAGCGTTTGAAACAGCGGACAGAGTATGATATTGAGATGTTACGTGAGATGGGTTATACCAACGGTGTTGAAAACTACTCTCGTCACATGGATGGTCGTAGCGAAGGAGAGCCCCCTTATACGCTTCTCGACTTCTTCCCAGATGATTTCTTGATCATGATTGATGAAAGTCACATGACCATGGGGCAGATCAAGGGCATGTACAATGGAGACCGCTCTCGTAAGGAAATGCTGGTAAATTATGGTTTCCGTTTGCCATCAGCCTTGGACAATCGACCTCTTCGTCGTGAAGAGTTTGAAAGTCACGTTCATCAGATTGTTTACGTTTCAGCGACACCAGGTGATTATGAAAATGAACAGACCGAGACAGTGATTGAGCAAATCATTCGTCCAACAGGGCTTCTAGACCCAGAGGTGGAAGTCCGTCCGACTATGGGACAGATTGATGACCTATTGGGTGAAATCAATGCCCGTGTTGAAAAGAATGAACGAACCTTTATCACAACCTTGACCAAGAAGATGGCAGAAGACTTGACCGACTACTTCAAGGAAATGGGCATCAAGGTCAAGTATATGCACTCGGACATCAAGACCTTGGAGCGGACGGAGATTATCCGTGACCTGCGCTTGGGTGTATTTGATGTCTTAGTCGGAATCAACCTGCTCCGCGAAGGGATTGACGTTCCTGAGGTAAGCTTGGTTGCCATTCTCGATGCTGATAAGGAAGGTTTCCTTCGTAACGAACGTGGCCTCATCCAGACCATTGGTCGTGCTGCCCGTAATAGTGAAGGGCACGTGATTATGTATGCGGACACGATGACTCAGTCTATGCAACGCGCTATCGATGAAACAGCTCGCCGTCGGAAAATCCAGATGGCATATAATGAAGAACATGGTATCGTACCTCAGACAATCAAGAAAGAAATCCGTGACCTGATTGCCGTAACCAAGGCAGTTACCAAGGAAGAGGACAAGGAAATTGACATCAACAGCCTCAACAAGCAAGAGCGCAAAGAACTCGTCAAGAAACTGGAAAAACAAATGCAAGAAGCCGTCGAAGTGCTTGACTTTGAACTGGCAGCTCAGATCCGTGATATGATGCTGGAAGTCAAGGCGTTGGGTTAGATAGGAGAAAACGAATGACAAATACAGAAAATAATAAATTTCCACGCTGGGGTAAATATCCAAAAAATAATCCTAAATTTAATTATGTTAGGGCCAAACTCGATGATACAATTATTCCTAAGATTTCTGATGAAGATTTTAGAGCACTATCTGACTTTCCTTTGATTTATATTTATATATCCCCTATTCAAAGTGATGGAAGAAGGTATTATTATATAGGTCAGACTATTGATGCGAGTAGGAGAACTAAAGAGCATAGTGAAAAGTTAAAAAAAGAAAATTATGAACGTTTTAAAGAATTTATAAATGGTGAGTATATAGCTTTTTATGGAGAGAATATATCCCAAAATTTAAATTATATTGAAAAAATTTTGATTTTAACTTTTATAGAAGAATTTAATTTTTTAAATTTTGTAAACATGAATAAAGATGGTGATTACGTTGGTAAATTACTTGCAAACAAAGATATAGGTAATGAATCGGGAAAATATCAAGCATTAAGAGAAATTGTTGAAAAAGATGTGATCAATAATATTCTTAAATTTTTACAGGAAAATAAATTAATTGATGATAAACCAAATTTAAAGCGAGTAACTTCAAGTTTGTTTGCAGAAAGTCCATTCTTTGAACTTACAGAAAATCAAAATTCTATTTTAAAAATGATTTTAGAACAAAGTGATAAACGTGTTCATTTTATTAAAGGAGGAGCTGGAACAGGGAAAACTGTACTATTATTACATCTTATTGCTCGTTTAAAATTAGAAAAACCTAATTCTCAAATTGCTATATTTGTAAGGAATACACATAGAGATAGATTTAAAAAAATTTTAACTAGTTACGGATTGAAACCAAATAAAAACAATATAGATATTGTTACTTTTAATAAATTAAAAAATACTAACAAAAAGTTTGATTATATTTTTATTGATGAGGCTCAACGAACAACAAGATTAACTGAGAATTTAATCTATCCTACAGGTGCCAAACATGATACAGATATTTTAAAAAATATTAATGGAATTTCAAATAATATAGAAGATTTTTCGAAGGAAGAGTTTGATAAACTACCTTATCCAGCTGTTTTAGACTATATCAAAAAGAAATTCGATGATTCACAATTAATAATTTCTTATGATAATACTCAATGTTTAAGAAAAGGTGATAATAAATATGTTGAAGAAACTTTTAAAGATTTACAGAATGTTGTTAATAATACGCCTGAATTAGAACCTCAGCTCAGAATTTTAAAAGGTAGTGATAGTAAATTTGCAAATAAGTTTATAACATTTATAAAAGATCTGTTAGGAATAGAATCTCAAAAAGATTTGGATAATCGCTTTATTTCTAAATATAAAGACTTGGGAGAAAAAGGGTATTTCAAAATAGCAAGAAATATAGAGGAGTGGGTAGACTATTTATCAAATCAGCAATCTAAATTTCCTGAAAAGAAATCACTTCGTTTGGCTGGGTACTGTAAACCAGCAAAAAAAGCAAATGATTATGAATTCATAAAAATACATACTAAAGAATATTCATTGAAATGGAGTAGGGATGGAGATAAGTTTAGAAATTATGCGAATAAATCAACAGAAGTTGGAAATGTTTATGATATTCATGGGTTTGATATAGATTTTGCATCTATTTATATTGGTAAAGATATCTATTTAGATGAGAAAGAAAAATGTATTAAAGTGGATAAAGATAATTCTTTCGATACTGCTACTAAAAAAGGTGTTGATCAAATTGATGAATTTGTAAAAAATGCTTATTATATTTTATTGACGAGAGCTGTGTACGGTCAAATGGTTTATATAGAGGATGATAAACTAAGGGAGTTTTTGCTAAAAATATTTCCGACTGATAAAAATTAATAGTTTGTGAAAGAATATATTGATTCTTAATAAATTCAAATAACCGTCGAAGTGCTTGATTTTGAACTTGCCGCCCAGATTCGGGATATGATGTTGGAAGTCAAGGCGTTGGGATAGGGAAGGATAAAAATAAATGGATCTTACTATCAAACAGATGGAAACTCCTGAAGAGATAGAAGGAAAATCCCTCGTTCACTGGCAAACGTGGAGAGAGGCTTATGATGACCTTTTACCTGCAGAATTTCAGGAGACGATGACATTAGAAAGATGTCGATTCTTTAGTCAAAAATATCCAGAAAATACATTGATTGCGATGGACGGCATGAAGGTAGTTGGTTTTATCAGTTATGGAAACTTTCGTAATGAGACTATTCAAGCTGGTGAAATTATCGCCTTATATGTTTTAAAAGACTATTATGGAAAAGGTATTGCTCAGAAGTTAATGACGGAAGCTCTGACTACTCTTGAACATTTCTCTGAAATATTCTTATGGGTATTAAAAGAAAATAAGCGAGCCATTGCTTTTTATCAAAAAATGGGTTTTACTGTTGATGGCCAAGAAAAAATACTTGAACTTGGAAAGCCTATCATTGAAATTAGAATGGTATTTAAGAGTTCAACAAAATCAGAGAGTTAAATGCAAGGACAGTTGTGATTTGTTTTCAGATTGCACAATGAACAAATGATTACGTTTTAGAATATATTTTTAAATAGAGAGAAGTTATTGTGAAAGTAAAAGAGACGAAGTATAAGAAGTCATCGGGGCTAGATTCTCATAAATTAGTAGGATTCTGTCTTATATTTAGTTTGGTATTAGTGATAGGATTTGGTGTTAATCAAATTTTTAATATCTTACCAATTCCATTGCCCTACAAGGAAATCAATTATAGTTTTCCCTTGTATCTGAATCTTTTTTGTCTAGTTTATAGGGTATTTGACTATTTTTTTCTAGACTCGTCTAGAAAAAAGATGACCCTAAAAAGATTTACTGAATTATTTATCTATCTTAATAGTATCGGTTTAATTGTACATCTTTTTATAGGGATTGGTGGGAAAAACAGTAAGGGTATTCTGCCTTCCCTCTTATCCTTAGATCACCGCTACATCTGGTTTCCAATTTCAACTTATCTGTTCTTTTTCTCCCTTGCTGGCTTAACCGTTCTATTGCAGAACCATATCGAAAGAATAAGGAATAAACCATTTTGAAACATCTAACTTTTTTAGAATAGTCTATCTGATTTTACTAGTATTTGTCTTTATCGATTTTTACCTTTGTTCCAAAGTTTCCTGTTCCAATAACACTTGATTTTGAAGTTCAGGAACAAGAAATCGTCATTCAAAAAGGATATTTGCTTCATGATGTATACTATTATCATGAACTGATTAATCCCTTCATCATGAAATCTGACATCAAGTCTGAAAAAATTATATAACAAATTAGAAAGCGAGCGAATTTATGTCCCGTTCCCAATTAACGATTTTAACAAACATTTGTCTGATTGAAGACCTCGAAACTCAGCGCGTGGTTATGCAGTACCGCGCTCCTGAAAACAATCGCTGGTCTGGTTATGCCTTTCCTGGAGGTCATGTAGAAAATGGCGAGGCTTTCGCAGAGTCTGTCATTCGTGAAATCTATGAAGAAACAGGATTGACTATCCAAAATCCTCAACTTGTCGGCATTAAAAATTGGCCATTAGATACAGGTGAGCGCTATATTGTCATTTGTTATAAGGCGACTGAGTTCTCTGGTACCCTTCGCTCTTCAGATGAAGGAGAAGTTTCTTGGGTGAAAAAAGACCAGATTCCAAGCTTGGATCTGGCCTATGATATGTTGCCTTTGATGGAAATGATGGAAGCACCTGACAAGTCTGAATTTTTCTATCGCCACCGTACAGAGGACGGCTGGGAGAAAGAAATTTTCTAGTCTTTTACCAAATAACCCAACTGATCCAAGGCCTCCTCGATATAGTGGAGGTCTTGTTGTGTCTCAGCTTCAACAAGGTGGTAATGGATGCCGTCTGTCAATTCAGAAAGGGGTCTAAAGTCTGAATTCTCGACTTGTTCCAGAAAGTGCTGGACATCTCGGCGACAGGTGAGTTTGAGATGGGTTTCAATTTCGCCATAAACGGGATGATCGATTAAGATATTTTGAACGCGTCCGCCATTATCTACAATGGCTAGAAGTTCCTGCCCGATTTCTTCCAGTTCATGTTTCACTTTAAAAAGTTTGTGGACGTAGGGGGTGGCATCATTTTCTTTGTAGATATAACCACGATTGGTGGATAGGATAGGAGCCCCATCTGCTCGGAGAATAGCGATGTCCTGTACAATGACCTGGCGCGTAACATGGAAGTGTTCAGCCAAGGTTTGACCATTGAGAGCTTTTGGCGCCTCTTTTAACAGTTTGAGAAGAGCTTGTTTGCGATCCTTTGTCATAGTTTTTCCTTTTAGCGACGTTTTCGAAGCACTTTATAGACAGCTAGTGCTAATGTATAGTCTACCATACTATGGACGATTGTGCCAAAACCAACTAGGACAAAGAGAACATAAAACATATTTTCAACATTTGTCCCTGAAGTAGCATAAAAGATGATACAAGCTAGTACTTCAGCGATAGCATGAACAACACCCAAAACAAAGTTAAAAATCCAAGATGCCTTTGGTTTATCCAAGGTTTCAGGGAATTTTTTTAAGTACAAAGCCCCCAAAGTACCAAAAACAATGTGAGAGAAGGCACGTAGGACAATAACCATAGGGTAGCCTGCCATCAGGAAACCGAGACTAGAAGCAATAATCACAAAAGCAGCCATCAAAGGCGAAAGAAACATGGCGATAAAGATGGGGATATGACTTCCCAAGGTGTAAGAAGCCGGTGGGATAACGATTTTAAAAGGCATAATGATTGGAATCAAAATCGCTATTGCAGTGAGTAGGGCAGTCATAGTCATAAACCGCGTTTTTTTCCGTATATCCATAAGAACCTCCATTTATCTGTATATACACAAGTATAGTACAATAAATCACCAATCAAGTCAAGAAGCATTAGTGATTTTTAATGGATATTTGGTTAAATGTGGTAAAGAAAGAATACTGGGAACTTAATTCTTATGTTTTAACTACTAAACTCCACCTTCAGGACGAAAGTGGAGTTGTTTTTTTATTTCTTCAAGGTTTCGAGACGTGGGACAATCATTACAGTCAAGATGGCTGAGATAACCAATTCGGCGATTGAGTTTGTAGAGATAACAGTTGCTAGGAGTTTTTGGATATTGCCATCGAAGACATTTCCAAAAAGGAAGAAGATTCCACCAAGGACAAAGACGGTGTTGGTAAGGGAACCAAGGGCACCAGCTAGGATTAGCCCAGTTTTATTTTTCATCAGTTTATAAACCAAGTAAGGTGTCAGACCGATCAAAACGCGAGGGACAATAGCGATAATCGCAGAATAGATGTTTCCGTTCGGTACGAATGGAGAAAAGAGGTAGCTGGTTGGAAGGATGGTAATCGTGTTTACCGTTAAGCTCAATAGTCCCATAAGAAAACCAAGTGTAACTCCAACTCGTGGGCCGTAAATGATACTAGCAATGATTACTGGAATATGAACGATAGTTGGTTTAATTGGAAATGGGAAAAGATTAAATAGGAGGGAGCTCAAAAAGTGGATAACGAGCATAACTGCAAAAAAGATAGCAATTGGGGCAATGTTAGAGCGTTTGTTCATCGAGGGTTTCCTTTATTCTTTCTAATATAGTATTCAGGTCAGCTAGGGCGCCTTTGCCGTGATCGCCACAGGCTAGTAAAGATTCTTTTGGGGAGATAATCTGATAACCATAGGTCTCTAATGTTTTTAGATTAGCCTGAGTCGCCGGATGGTCATACATTTTTGTATTCATGGCTGGTGCGACTAACTTTTTGACGTGGTTTGGCAGGGCAAGCGCTGTGCTTGTCACCATGTTGTCAGCAAATCCGTGGGCTAACTTTGCGATGGTATTAGCAGTAGCGGGGACGACAATAAAAAGGTCAGTCCTTTTGCCTAGTTCGATATGATTGACTTGATCAGGATAGGGTTCCTGCATGACATCAAGGTGAACTGGATTCTGTGAGAGGACCTGTAGTGTCAACGGTTGGATAAACTCTCTTGCCGTCTCAGTCATTAAGACAGTGACACCATGGCCTTGTTTTTTCAAAGAACTGACTAAATCAGCTGCTTTATAGGAGGCTATGGAACCTGTCACTGCGATGAGAATATTTGCCATGGCTTTCCTTTCTATGAATCGTATGCTTGAATTTTTTCAAGAAGGAGGTTTGCAATTTCCTCTTTGGTTTGAACAGTTTGAAGATGATCATTCTCAACAAAGATTGCGCGATGCTGATTTGCTGAAATTTGAGTGAGATCATTTGCAATGATTAAGTCTGCTTGGTTCTTGATAAGGCTTTTTCTAGCAATTTCTATGAGATAATCTTCAGAGACATCAACCAACAGTTTGAAACCAATCAAATGAATGGCAGGATTCCATTCTTTGATTAGAGAGATGATTTTGGGTGTTTTTTTCAGGAATAAAACCTGAACCTCGTCAGTTGAAGAAATCTTAGCTTGATGATTTTGCTTATTTAAAAATTCTTCTAAATTAGAGCTAGCCTGGACCTCCCCCAGCCCCGTCATATAAACAGGAGTATAGTCTGATACAGCCATTGAGTGGATTAAGACCTGATAATTTGGAACACAATCCTTCATTTTCAGAAGAAGGTCGTTGGTATTATTAATTTCTCGAATGCTTAGGTTGGGATGAGGTTCTGGCTTAATAGCACTAGGAGTAGTAATCAAACAAACCTCATGGCCAGCAGCAAGTAGGGCTTCGGTGATGATTTTCCCCAAGCGACCCGTTGAATGGTTAGTGATAGAGCGGACGCTATCGATTGCTTCACTTGTACCGCCTGACGTAACTAAAATTTTCATAGGATTATTGTACAAAAAAAAGAAATGCAAGTCAAAGAAAGCGTTTGTTATTTTATCTAATTTTCCAGCAAGATTATAGTTTTTGGCTATAAAAACTTATAAAAAGTAAAAAAGATGACTAAAATCGGCCTTAAAACTTGATGTTTATAAACTTTACTAAGCTTTTTGTATGTGAAAAACTTTTTTTTGTGTTATAATGAGTTATCATATTAGAGGTTAGAGGAGTTTTGAATGAAAACAGATATTGAAATCGCACAGAGTATTGAGTTGAAGCCAATCGTTGATGTTGTAGAGAAACTGGGTATTTCTTACGACGACCTGGAGTTGTACGGGAAGTATAAGGCTAAACTCAGCTTTGATAAAATTCGTGCAGTTGAGAGCAATCCAGTTGGAAAATTGATCTTGGTTACTGCCATTAACCCAACACCTGCAGGTGAAGGGAAATCAACCATTACCATTGGTCTTGCGGATGCCTTGAACAAGATTGGTAAGAAAACCATGATTGCCATTCGCGAACCGTCTCTTGGTCCAGTCATGGGGATTAAGGGAGGTGCAGCCGGTGGTGGTTATGCCCAAGTGTTGCCAATGGAGGACATCAACCTCCACTTTACGGGGGATATGCATGCCATTACAACTGCTAACAATGCTCTTTCAGCCTTGATTGACAATCACTTGCACCAAGGGAATGAGCTAGGAATTGACCAACGTCGTATCCTCTGGAAACGTGTAGTAGACTTGAACGACCGCGCCCTTCGCCATGTTACCGTTGGACTTGGTGGCCCTCTAAATGGTATTCCACGTGAGGATGGTTTCGATATTACCGTAGCTTCAGAAATCATGGCCATTCTTTGCTTGGCGACTGATATTGAAGATTTGAAACGTCGTTTGGCGAATATTGTTATTGGCTATCGTTACGACCGCACGCCAGTTTCTGTTGGTGATTTACAGGTTGAAGGTGCTTTGGCATTGATTTTGAAAGATGCTATTAAGCCTAACTTGGTTCAGACAATTTACGGTACACCTGCCTTTGTACACGGTGGTCCATTTGCCAATATTGCTCATGGCTGTAACTCTGTCTTGGCAACAAGCACAGCTCTTCACTTGGCTGATTATACTGTTACTGAAGCTGGTTTTGGTGCAGACCTTGGTGCTGAGAAATTCCTTGATATCAAGACGCCAAACTTGCCAACATCTCCAGATGCAGTTGTCATCGTCGCAACCCTTCGTGCCCTTAAGATGAATGGTGGTGTAGCTAAGGACGCTCTTACAGAGGAAAATGTGGAGGCGGTCCGTGCCGGTTTTGCTAACTTGAAACGCCACGTTGAGAACATCCGTAAGTTTGGTATTCCAGCAGTTGTTGCGATTAATGAATTTGTCTCTGATACAGAAGCTGAAATTGCAGCTTTGAAGGAACTTTGTGCATCAATCGATGTGCCAGTTGAGTTGGCTAGTGTCTGGGCTGATGGCGCAGAAGGAGGCGTAGCGCTTGCCGAAACGCTTGTCAAGACAATCTCTGAAAATCCAGCCAACTATACTCGTCTTTATGACAATGACCTTTCTGTCCAAGAAAAGATTGAAAAAATTGTCACTGAAATCTATCGTGGTAGCAAAGTGAACTTTGAGAAGAAAGCTCAAACGCAAATTGCCCAAATCATTCAGAATGGTTGGGACAAATTGCCAATCTGTATGGCTAAAACTCAGTACAGTTTTTCTGACAATCCGAATGCACTTGGAGCGCCAGAAAACTTTGAAATTACCATTCGTGAATTGGTACCAAAATTGGGTGCAGGCTTCATCGTTGCCTTAACTGGTGATGTCATGACCATGCCAGGCCTTCCAAAACGTCCAGCCGCTCTTAATATGGATGTTGAAAGTGATGGAACCGTTTTAGGATTGTTCTAGTATATTGCAATTGATTTCAAATGAGTTTGGAAAAGCTATCCAAGCTCATTTTCGATTTTAGAAAGAGAAATATATGCCAACGATTCGAACAGTAAGGGAGTCTGATATTCCAGACCTACTTGCTATTTATGCTCCCTATGTCCTTAATACAGCCATTACATTTGAATATGAGGTGCCAAGTGTTGAAGAATTTCAAAGAATAATCCAAAAGACCTTGCTTAAATATCCTTATCTAGTGCTAGAGGAAGAAGGCAAAATTTTGGGATATGCCTATGCCTCCACCTATTATGATAGGAGAGCTTATGATTGGTCAGTTGAGGTGTCAATTTACTTGCACCAAGAAGCCAAAGGTCGAGGGTTAGGGAGTCTACTCTATGATTGTCTGGAGGAAGAATTAGTGTCAAGGGGTTACTTACGCTTCTTAGCTTGTATCACTTTGCCAAATGATAGGAGCATTTCTCTTCACCGAAAGAGGGGCTATGAACAAGTAGCTCATTTCCCTAAGATAGGCTATAAGTTTGAAAAATGGCATGATATCGTTTGGATGCAAAAGTCATTGACTCCTCCTGATGATATGAAAGAGTAGAATTCCACACGCAACCAGTCTAGGTAAAGATATTTTCCCTAATTTCTGATATAATAGAAACATTGACTTCAAGAGTAAGGAAGAGAAAATGAACGCATTATTGAATGGAATGAATGACCGTCAGGCTGAGGCGGTGCAAACGACAGAAGGGCCCTTGTTGATCATGGCAGGGGCTGGTTCTGGGAAGACCCGAGTTTTGACCCATCGTATTGCTTATTTGATTGATGAGAAGATGGTCAATCCTTGGAATATTTTGGCCATTACCTTTACCAATAAGGCTGCGCGTGAGATGAAGGAGCGTGCCTATGGGCTCAATCCAGCAACCCAGGACTGTCTGATTGCGACCTTTCACTCCATGTGTGTTCGTATCCTACGTCGCGATGCGGATCATATTGGCTACAACCGCAATTTTACCATAGTAGATCCTGGAGAACAGCGAACCCTCATGAAACGCATTCTCAAGCAGTTGAACTTGGATCCTAAAAAATGGAATGAACGGACTATTTTGGGAACCATTTCCAATGCTAAGAATGACCTAATTGATGATGTGGCTTATGCTGCTCAAGCTGGTGATATGTATACGCAAATCGTGGCCCAGTGTTATACGGCCTATCAAAAGGAGCTTCGTCAGTCTGAATCCGTTGACTTTGATGATTTGATTATGTTGACTTTGCGTCTCTTTGATCAGAATCCTGACGTCTTGACCTACTATCAGCAGAAGTTCCAGTACATCCATGTCGATGAGTACCAAGATACTAACCATGCCCAGTACCAATTGGTCAAACTCTTGGCTTCGCGTTTTAAAAATATCTGTGTGGTCGGTGATGCGGATCAGTCTATCTACGGTTGGCGTGGGGCTGATATGCAGAATATCTTGGATTTTGAAAAAGATTACCCTAACGCCAAGGTCGTTTTGTTAGAGGAAAATTACCGTTCAACCAAAACCATTCTCCAAGCTGCCAATGACGTCATCAAAAACAATCAAAATCGCCGCCCCAAGAATCTCTGGACCCAGAATGCTGATGGGGAACAGATTATTTACTATCGTGCAAATGACGAACAAGACGAGGCTGTTTTTGTAGCAAAAACCATCGATGAACTTGGTCGAACTCAAAACTTCCCCCACAAGGATTTTGCAGTTCTTTATCGGACTAACGCCCAATCTCGTACTATTGAGGAAGCCCTCCTAAAGTCCAATATTCCTTATACTATGGTTGGCGGAACCAAGTTCTACAGCCGTAAAGAAATCCGTGACATTATCGCTTATCTTAACCTCATTGCCAATTTGAGTGATAATATCAGTTTTGAGCGCATTATTAACGAACCAAAACGCGGAATTGGCCCAGGAACGGTTGAGAAAATTCGCGACTTTGCTAATATGCAAGACATGTCTATGCTGGATGCTTCAGCTAATATCATGCTGTCTGGTATCAAAGGAAAAGCAGCCCAGTCTATCTGGGATTTTGCCAATATGATTCTGGATTTGCGGGAGCAACTGGACCAGTTAAGTATTACTGAGCTGGTTGAGGCTGTTCTAGAAAAAACAGGTTATATCGATATTCTTAATGCTCAAGCGACCTTAGAAAGCAAGGCTCGGGTTGAAAATATCGAAGAGTTCCTATCTGTTACTAAGAATTTTGACGACAATCCTGATAGTCAAGAAGAGGCAACAGGTTTGGATAAACTCAGTCGTTTCCTGAATGACTTAGCCTTGATTGCAGATACAGATTCAGGCAGTCAGGAGACATCAGAAGTGACCTTGATGACCCTCCATGCAGCTAAGGGACTTGAGTTCCCAGTTGTCTTTATCATTGGGATGGAGGAAAATGTCTTTCCACTTAGCCGTGCAGCTGAAGATCCAGATGAGCTAGAAGAGGAACGCCGTTTGGCCTATGTCGGTATCACACGCGCAGAAAAGATCCTCTATCTGACCAATGCAAATTCTCGTCTGCTTTTTGGTCGTACCAATTATAATCGTCCAACACGTTTCATCAATGAAATCAGTTCGGACCTGCTTGAGTATCAAGGTTTGGCTCGTCCGGCAAATACCAGTTTCAAGGCTTCTTATAGCAGTGGTGGGATTGCTTTCGGTCAAGGTATGAGTTTAGCTCAGGCCCTTCAAGAACGGAAACGCAATGTCGCACCAAGCTCTATCCAGTCAAGTAGTCTCCCATTTGGACAATTTACAGCTGGAAATAAAAAAGATTCGACTGATACAAGTTGGTCTATTGGAGATATTGCACTTCACAAAAAGTGGGGTGAAGGAACAGTTCTTGAAGTGTCGGGTAGTGGCGCTACTCAGGAATTGAAAATCAATTTCCCAGAAGTGGGTCTGAAAAAACTCCTAGCTAGTGTTGCCCCAATTGAGAAAAAAATCTAATTTTTCATCCTTCTCACGAATAATAAAGTGAGGAGGATTTTTATGTACAGTATTTCATTCCAAGAAGATTCACTTTTGCCTAGAGAAAGACTAGTTAAAGAAGGAGTAGAGGCTCTGAGCAATCAAGAATTACTAGCTATTCTGCTTAGAACCGGAACGCGTCAGGCTAATGTATTTGAAATTGCTCAGAAAGTCTTGAATAGTCTGACTAGTCTAACTGATTTGAAAAAAATGACCCTGCAGGAATTGCAGAGTCTGTCTGGTATTGGACGGATTAAGGCCATTGAACTACAAGCGGTGATTGAACTGGGACATCGTATTCACAAACATGAAACCCTTGAGATGGAAAGTATTCTCAGTAGTCAAAAGCTAGCCAAGAAAATGCAACAGGAACTCGGCGATAAAAAACAAGAGCACCTAGTGGCGCTCTATCTCAATACTCAAAATCAAATCATTCATCAGCAAACTATCTTTATCGGATCTGCGACACGCAGCATTGCAGAACCAAGGGAAATCCTTCACTATGCCATCAAGCATATGGCCACCTCTGTGATTCTTGTTCACAATCATCCATCCGGTGCCGTATCACCTAGCCGAAATGATGATCATGTAACCAAGTTAGTCAAGGAAGCCTGTGAACTGATGGGACTGGTTTTCCTGGATCATCTGATTGTCTCTCACTCTGATTACTTTAGTTACTGTGAAAAGACGGATCTAATCTAGAGTTCATTAACAACATAGTCAAATAGCGTTTTGTCTTTGGGGCGATTTTCAAAGAGAAATTCAGGATGCCATTGAACACCAAGATAAGGAAGACCGTCCGTAGTTGTCACAGCCTCAATGATTCCATCTTTAGGATCATGTGCTACAACCTTAAGATTAGGAGCTAAATCTTTAATGCTCTGGTGGTGGAAGGAGTTGATATGAGAGATTTCTCCATAGATCTCTCGGAGAATGGTATCAGGTTCCGTTGCGAGGCGTTGGGTCGTGTATTCGGCTGAACAGTCCTGCCAATGATCCTCGATATCTTGGTGAAGCGTACCTCCCATAGCGACATTGAAAAGCTGAGTACCCCGGCAAACAGAGAAAATTGGTTTCTTCTGTTTAATCGCTTCTCTGATAAGGGCTAATTCAAACTGGTCTCTTTGAAGATGGTAGTCATCGCTGTCAATGGTTTTAGGCTCACCATAGTATTTTGGATCAACATTTTGCCCACCCGTTAGGATGAGCTTATCAATGATACTGATGTAATGGGTAGCCATTTCTTGATCACCAATCGGTAGGATGATTGGAATTCCGCCAGCGTCCTTGACTCCTTCAACAAAGCCCTTTGCTGCATAGCTCATCATGATGTCATCATCTGGATGAGCTTTTTCATTTCCTGTAATCCCAATAACTGGTTTTTTCATAAATGCTTTCGCTTTCTAATCCTCTTTACGCATAAAATAGAGGAGGGTTTGGAGTTCGCTTGTCAAATCGACATACTGAACGACTACATCTTTTGGAAGGTGGAGGTGAACAGGGGAAAAACTGAGAATACCTTTTATACCTGCATCGACCAAAAGATTGGCGACTTCTTGTGATTTAACACTTGGAACAGTTAGGATAGCAGTTTTAACATCTGCTTCTTTGATTTTTTCTTTAATTTGGGAGATACCATAGATTGGAATTCCATCAGGTGTTTGGGTTCCGACTTCTGGATGGTCATCTAGGTCAAATGCCATGATGATTTTCATCTTGTTACGCTCATGGAAGCGATAGTGGAGAAGGGCATGCCCCATATTCCCAATCCCAACCAACATAACATTGGTAATGGAGTTATCATTTAGGAGATCAGCAAAAAAAGTCATCAGTTTTTTAACATCATAACCAAAACCACGACGACCTAGTTCACCAAAATAGGAAAAATCACGACGAACAGTCGCAGAATCGATACCAATAGCCTCTGCAATTTGCTTGGAGTTGGCACGTTCGATTTTCTCGGCATGAAATCTCTTGAAAATTCGATAGTAGAGAGAGAGTCTTTTTGCTGTTGCTTTTGGAATAGCAGACTGTTTATCTTTCACAAAACCACAACCTTTCTATTCTTCTATTTTATAGAAACATTGTGAAAAAATCAACAAAAACAAGAAAAAACTAAGAAAATCTTAGTTTTAGTCTTAAAAATTAGCTTGTGATAGAAAACGGTAGAGATCCCCGACCAATCCTTGATAAATAACTTTATCATCAAAGGTTAATGAGGTAACTAGGAATGTATCAGGAAGAGTTACACAACCTGATAGAGATAACATAAGCTCTTCGTAATTTTCAAATTCAAGGGTACGCTCTATTTGATAACTATCTTGATAAGTGAGACGATACATAGTCAATTATCTTTCTTCTTTTGTGAAGATACCGCGTTCTACAAGGCTGTCCATGAGGAAGTAGAATTTCTCTTGGTGGATATGATGGTCTTCTGATCTAAAGATATTAACCAAACGAAGGCCTGACTTGTCAGTGATATTGAGTTTAGCACCTGTAAGGTCTTTGTTGATGATGATTTTTAGCTTGAATCCTTCACCGCTGTTAGGTACTTTCTCAAGCAGACGAGTCAGTTCGAAGTTTCCAACTTTTGTTTCAAAGAAAGTATTGTCTTTGAGTGTGAATTTTTTGACAGATGGGCTAAGTGTGTAGTCGTAGCGGCAGTTTTGTAGTTTAATGGTTTTTTCGAATGCCATTAGATTAATCTCCAATAATATTTTTTAAGGTCTGTGCGAGTTGTTTTAGTTCTTCCTCAGTGTTAAGAGGAGACAGACTGATACGGACAGATTCTTTCAAACGATGTGAATCTGGTCCATAAAATGCTTCAAGCACATGACTGGTTTGCACGACACCAGCAGTACAAGCCGAACCGGTAGAAATTGAAATTCCTTCAAGGTCTAACCGTAGCAAGAGCAAATCATTTTTTTGACCAGGAAAGCCAATGTTGATAACATAAGGAAGCTGGTGTTGGCTTTCGTTGAGATAGTATTCTAGATCTGCAATCTCATCTAGAAAAGCAGATTTTAATCCCTCTAGTTTTTGGTAATGTTCAGCTTGCTGCTCTAAGTCCTCTTTAAGAGCGGCGATCATGCCTACAATGGCAGCGAGATTTTCTGTTCCAGCCCGTTTCTTTTGTTCTTGGTCTCCACCGTGAAGGTAGGAATCAAAGTCCGCGGAAGAAGTATAAAGAAAGCCGACTCCTTTTGGCCCATGGAATTTGTGGGCAGAAGCGCTAAGGAAATCAATTCCTAATTCCTCGGGATGGATAGGAACTTTTCCGATAGCTTGAACAGCATCTACATGATAAGCCGCAGGATGCTCTTTTAAAACACGTCCAATCTCAGCGATAGGTAAGAGACTGCCCGTTTCATTATTAGCATACATAGTGGAAACGAGAATGGTATCGTCACGTAAAGCTTCTTGAATTTGCTGGGCAGTTATTTCTTGATTTACTGGTTGGATGATACTCGCTTCAAAACCAAAATGTTGCACCAGATAATCGATAGTCTCAAGCACAGAATGGTGTTCAATAGCTGTCGTGATGATATGTTTTCCATTTTTTTGATGACGGAGACAATAGCCGATAATAGCTGTATTGTTGCTTTCTGTACCACCAGATGTGAAAAAGATATGTTGAGATTTTGTCCCCAATAACTGGGCTAGTTCCTGACGGGCTTCTCGCAAGAGCTTGCCAGCCTGTCGACCATGACTATGAATACTAGAAGGATTACCATGGGTTTCTTGCATGACCTTGGTCATTTCTGAAATAGCAACTGCTGACATAGGAGTCGTTGCAGCATTGTCCAAATAAATCAAAGAATCACCTTATTTCTTTTTGTTGTAAGCAAAGAGTGGGCTGACTGGTTTTCTTTCATGGATGCGGACGATAGCATCTCCGATTAACTCGCTAGCAGTAATGTAACATACATTTTCTGGAGTTCTTTCTTTAGTTGCTACTGAGTCTGTCACAAGGATTTCCTTGATGTTTGTAGCATCAAGGAGGTCTGCTGCACCTTCAACAAATAAACCGTGACTAGATACTGCATAAATTTCAGTTGCACCTTCACGTTCAACGATTTTGGCTGCTTCAGAGAAAGTACGACCAGTATTTAGAATATCGTCAATCAAGATAGCCTTCTTGCCTTCGACATCCCCAATGATATAGCCTTCGTTACGATCAGAATCGTCTTGGGCGTAGTCAATGATAGCGATAGGGGCATCAAGGTATTCAGCCAAACTACGAGCACGTTTAACACCAGAGTTCTTTGGACTAACAACAACAACATCGGATCCAAGAAGTCCTTTATCACAGTAGTGCTTAGCAAATAGAGGAACAGTATAAAGATTGTCTACAGGAATGTCAAAGAAACCTTGAACCTGAACAGCGTGGAGGTCAAGCGTTAGAACACGGCTTACACCGGCCTTGACAAGCATATTGGCAACCAATTTTGCAGTGAGGGGCTCGCGAGAAGAAGCGATTCGATCCTGACGCGCATAACCAAAGTAAGGAAGGACAACGTTGATACTATGAGCACTTGCACGAACACAAGCATCAACCATGATTAATAATTCCATCAAGTGGTTGCTAACGGGGTAGCTGGTTGACTGGATGATGTAAACATCGTAACCACGGACACTTTCTTCGATGTTGACCTGGATTTCACCATCAGAAAATTGACGAGAGGATAATTTTCCGAGAGGTACACCAACTGTATCCGCAATCTTTTGAGCGATTTCTGGGTTAGAGTTTAGGGTGAAAAGTTTCATGTTGTTTCTATCTGACATTATAGACCGTCCTCTGTAAACTTTGTGAATCTCCTTTGAGAAAGTTCTGTTTTTCAAAGCAAGATTCTTTTATTTTTATCTTTTCTATTCTACCAAAAAAAGGAGATTATTTCAGCTTTTTTTCATGCTTTTAATAAAACGAATTAATTTTGAAGGAGCTTTCTGATAAGTTATGTGATTTTCATCTAAAAATTTCCGAAAATCGGCTTTCCCTTTTTCATGGTCTGTGACTTCAAGCTCGAGTTCATAGTCCGTTTGGTCAAAGTAGTGACTTTCATCTAACGCCATTAAGCCGATTTCTGTTTTCGTTTCATAACGAAGAGTCGAAAGGCAGCCTAAAACAAGCCAGTCATGACTTTCAATACCAATCTTAGCGAGCTTTTCTAGAACGAGCCCTTGAGGTAGTTTTTGTTTTTCTAGGTACGATTCAGCTTCTGGAAGAGTTAGTTTCTGGTTGTATTCCATATTTCCTACAGTTTGAGGCACTTTCAAGGTCAATTCCGCCCAATCTGCAAAAGTGCGAATGCGCATGGCAACCTTCTTTTCACGCAATTGAAAATCAGGTGTGTCAATGTAGTAGTTTTTCTGAAGGACGGGTTGGATATGGGAAAACTGTTTTTTTAGATAATCATATTCCTCTTTTTTCAGAAGTGTTTTCAATTCTATTTCTAAATGTTTCATTTTTTCAACCTTTTCTATATCTTTGAAAGCGATTTATGGTATAATGGACAATGTATTTATTGTATACGAATGTACTGAAAAAATCAAAGATTTTCGACAGAGCAATCAAACATTACAAGGGAGAAAGTATGACCATAGAATGGGAAGAATTTTTAGATCCTTACATTCAGGCTGTAGGTGAGTTGAAGATCAAACTTCGGGGAATTCGCAAACAGTATCGTAAGCAAAACAAGCATTCTCCGATTGAGTTTGTAACGGGTCGTGTCAAACCGATTGAAAGTATCAAAGAAAAGATGGCTCGTCGAGGAATTACTTATGCAAATCTAGAACATGATCTGCAAGATATTGCTGGTTTACGTGTCATGGTTCAGTTTGTTGATGACGTTAAAGAAGTAGTTGAGATTCTACGTAAACGCCAAGATATGAGAATCGTTCAGGAACGAGACTATATCACTCATCGTAAGGCTTCAGGTTATCGTTCTTATCACGTGGTTGTCGAGTACACGGTTGATACGATCAACGGAGCTAAGACGATTTTGGCGGAAATTCAAATACGTACTTTAGCCATGAATTTCTGGGCTACGATTGAGCACTCGCTCAATTATAAATACCAGGGCGATTTCCCAGAAGAAATCAGGAAAAGACTGGAAATCACGGCCAAAATAGCCTATCAACTGGATGAAGAAATGGGTAAGATTCGTGACGATATACAGGAAGCGCAGGCTCTCTTTGATCCATTGAGCAGAAAACTAAACGATGGTGTAGGAAATAGTGACGATACAGATGAAGAATACAGGTAAACGAGTTGACCTCATAGCAAATAGAAAACCTCAGAGTCAGAAGGTCTTGCATGAGCTGAGGGAAAAACTAAAGAAACAACATTTTATACTGAATGATACCAATCCCGACATCGTCATTTCGATTGGTGGAGATGGGATGCTTTTGTCTGCTTTCCACAAGTATGAGAATCAGTTAGAAAAGGTTCGATTTGTAGGTGTTCATACAGGGCATTTGGGATTCTACACAGATTATCGTGATTTTGAGTTGGATCAGTTGGTGACCAATCTTCTGCTAGACACTGGTGCCAAAGTTTCCTATCCTGTTTTGAATGTCAAGGTAACGCTTGAAAATGGAGAAGTGAAAATCTTCCGAGCTTTAAATGAAGCGAGTATCCGTCGATCAGACCGCACCATGGTTGCGGATATCATCATTAACCACGTTCCGTTTGAGAGATTTCGTGGAGATGGAGTGACTGTTTCGACGCCGACGGGAAGTACTGCCTATAACAAGTCCTTGGGGGGAGCTGTCTTGCATCCTACCATTGAAGCCTTGCAGTTGACGGAAATAGCAAGTCTTAACAACCGAGTCTACCGCACTCTGGGATCATCAATCATTATTCCCAAAAAAGATAAGATTGAGCTCTTGCCGACACGCAATGATTACCACACGATATCAGTCGATAACAGTGTCTATTCATTCCGTAATATCGAACGGATTGAGTATCAAATCGACCATCACAAGATTCACTTCGTAGCGACTCCAAGCCACACTAGTTTTTGGAATCGTGTCAAAGATGCCTTCATCGGCGAGGTGGATGAATGAGGTTCGAATTTACCGCAGATGAGCACGTTAAAGTCAAAACTTTTCTCAAGAAACACGAGGTTTCTAAGGGACTTTTGGCTAAGATTAAGTTTCGAGGTGGGGCTATTCTGGTCAATGACCAACCTCAAAATGCGACTTATCTCTTAGATATTGGAGACAGGGTAACTATTGACATTCCAGCGGAGGAAGGGTTTGAGAGTCTTGAAGCAATTGAGCGTCCACTGGATATTCTCTATGAGGATGACCATTTTTTGGTTTTGAATAAACCTTATGGAGTAGCATCCATCCCCAGTGTCAATCATTCCAATACCATTGCTAATTTTATCAAGGGCTACTATGTCAAACAAGAATATGAAAATCAGCAAGTTCACATCGTGACTAGGCTTGATAGAGATACATCTGGTTTGATGCTTTTTGCCAAGCATGGTTACGCTCATGCACGTTTAGACAAGCAACTGCAGCGAAAGTCTATCGAGAAACGTTACTTTGCTTTAGTTAAAGGAGCTGGCGTCTTGGAGCCAGAAGGGGAGATTATCGCCCCGATTGCGCGTGATGTGGACTCCATTATCACGAGACGGGTTGCCAAAGGTGGGAAATACGCTCATACGTCTTACAAAGTTGTAGCGTCTTATGGAGATATTCACCTAGTTGATATTCGCCTGCATACTGGACGAACTCATCAGATCCGAGTGCATTTTTCTCATATCGGCTTTCCTTTGTTGGGAGACGATCTCTATGGAGGAAGCTTAGACGATGGGATTCAACGTCAGGCTCTGCATTGTCATTATTTATCTTTTTATCATCCTTTTCTGGAGCAAGATTTGCAACTAGAAAATCCCTTACCGGATGATTTCAGCAATCTTATAACTCAGTTATCAACTAATACTCTTTAAAATCTATTTTGAGTATAATTTAATTTTTTAAAGGAGAAAACTCATGGAAGTTTTTGAAAATCTCAAAGCCAACCTAGTTGGCAAAAATGCTCGTATTGTTCTCCCTGAAGGGGAAGAACCTCGTATTCTTCAGGCAACCAAACGCTTGGTAAAAGAAACAGAAGTTGTTCCTGTTTTGCTTGGGAACCCAGAAAAAATCAAAATTTATCTTGAAATAGAAGGGATCATGGATGGTTATGAAGTGATCGATCCTCAACACTATCCTCAATTTGAAGAAATGGTTGCTGCTTTAGTAGAGCGTCGTAAGGGCAAAATGACTGAAGAAGAAGCGCGCAAAGTTTTGGTTGAAGATGTCAACTACTTTGGTGTTATGTTAGTCTACTTGGGCTTGGTTGACGGTATGGTATCTGGTGCGATTCACTCAACTGCCTCAACAGTTCGCCCAGCCCTTCAAATCATCAAAACACGCCCAAATGTTACTCGTACGTCAGGTGCCTTCCTCATGGTACGTGGTACAGAACGTTACCTATTTGGAGACTGTGCCATTAATATCAATCCAGATGCAGAAGCCTTGGCTGAAATTGCGATCAATTCAGCAATCACAGCTAAGATGTTTGGTATCGAGCCTAAAATTGCCATGCTAAGCTATTCTACTAAAGGTTCAGGCTTTGGTGCAAGCGTTGATAAGGTTGTTGAAGCGACTAAAATTGCTCACGACTTGCGCCCAGACCTTGAGATTGATGGTGAGTTGCAATTTGATGCAGCCTTCCACCCTGAAACTGCAGCATTGAAAGCTCCAGGAAGTAACGTTGCTGGGCAAGCAACTGTCTTTATCTTCCCTGGTATCGAAGCAGGAAATATTGGCTACAAGATTGCAGAACGTCTTGGTGGCTTCGCGGCTGTAGGTCCAGTTCTGCAAGGTTTGAACAAACCGGTTAACGACCTTTCTCGTGGATGTAATGCAGATGATGTTTACAAGTTGACCCTTATCACAGCAGCTCAAGCAGTTCATCAATAAGATTTAGTCCTCTTTCCCATGGGAAGAGGCTTTTTAGTACTGAGAAAAGGACAGTTAGAAGCTTCTATGTTATACTAGATATATGTTAGATTTGAAAGAATACGGTATCGTCATGTGGCCGGAGGAGAAGATTTCCTCTTTTCGTGAGAAACTCCTCAACTGGTATGATGAAAATAAACGGGATTTACCCTGGCGTAGAAGTAAAAATCCTTATCATATCTGGGTTTCTGAAATCATGCTCCAGCAGACTAGGGTAGATACGGTTATCCCCTACTATGAACGATTTTTGGACTGGTTTCCAACTGTTGAAAGTTTGGCAAATGCGCCTGAGGAGCGTTTACTGAAAGCTTGGGAGGGGTTGGGCTATTATTCCCGCGTACGCAATATGCAGTCGGCAGCTCAGCAGATTATGACAGACTTTGAAGGGAAATTTCCAAACACTTACGAAGGAATTTCTAGCTTGAAAGGGATTGGCCCCTATACTGCAGGAGCAATTTCCAGTATTGCTTTTAACTTGCCTGAGCCAGCGGTTGATGGCAATGTCATGCGGGTTTTGGCACGCTTGTTTGAGGTTAATCATGATATCGGAGTTCCCAGCAATCGTAAGATTTTCCAATCCATGATGGAAATCTTGATTGACCCGAAACGACCAGGAGACTTTAACCAAGCTCTGATGGATTTAGGGTCCGACATAGAGGCCCCAGTTAATCCTAGACCAGAAGAAAGTCCTGTTAAGGAATTTAGCGCAGCCTATCAGAATGGAACCATGGATCGATATCCAATCAAAGAACCCAAGAAAAAGCCTCTCCCAATATATCTCAAGGCTTTGGTTGTGTGCAATGACCGTGGTCAATATCTTCTTGAGAAAAATGAAAGTGAGAAACTGCTAGCCGGTTTTTGGCATTTCCCGCTGATTGAAGTTGAGGATTTCTACAGCGATGATAATCAACTAGATCTCTTTTCACAAGTTAAAGAGGAAAGCAGAGCTTTTGGACCAAGTCCTCAAGAAAACTTTGAGCAGGATTATGATTTAGAAGTGAATTGGTCCCAGCAAGTATTTGACCAGGTAAAGCATGTATTTAGTCATCGGAAATGGCATATTCAAATCCTAGCTGGTCAAGTGACAGATTCGAAACAGTTTTCTGACAGAGAAGTTCGTTGGGTTTCTCCTCAGGAGTTTTCTGATTATCCACTGGCTAAACCTCAACAAAAAATTTGGCAGGCTTATAAAAACAACTCTCGAAGATGAAGGCTTACAGTAGCCATTTGTGCCTTCTTTGTATTTTTTTGTTATAATAGATAGAGAAAAGGTGATAAAATGAAAAAAATATTAATTGTAGATGATGAGAAACCAATCTCGGATATTATTAAGTTTAATATGACCAAGGAAGGTTACGAAGTTGTAACCGCATTTAATGGTCGTGAAGCAATTGAGCTATTTGAAGCAGAGCAACCAGATATTATTATTCTAGACTTGATGCTTCCGGAAATCGATGGTTTAGAAGTTGCTAAAGCTATTCGTAAGACTAGTAGCGTTCCGATTATTATGCTCTCAGCTAAGGATAGTGAGTTTGACAAAGTTATTGGTTTGGAGTTAGGTGCAGATGATTATGTTACAAAACCCTTCTCAAACCGTGAGTTGCAAGCCCGTGTGAAAGCTTTACTTCGTCGTACAGATCTTGCTTCAGTAGATAGCCAAGAGTCTGATGAGAAGAAGACGCAGCCTTTACAAATTGGTGATTTGGAAATCGTTCCAGATGCTTACGTGGCTAAGAAATATGGTGAGGAATTAGATTTGACCCACCGTGAGTTTGAACTCTTGTACCACTTGGCTTCTCATATTGGACAAGTGATTACGCGTGAACACTTGCTTGAGACTGTTTGGGGGTATGACTATTTTGGTGATGTTCGTACGGTGGACGTGACCATTAGACGTTTGCGTGAAAAAATTGAAGACATACCAAGCCGTCCAGAATATATCCTCACACGTCGTGGTGTTGGCTACTATATGAAAAATAATGATTGAAGATATTAGACAAACTATTCTGACCAGTGATTTTATCTTTATCCTGATTTTACTTGGCTTTATCCTAGTTGTGACCTTGTTGTTGCTGGAAAACCGTCGGGATAATATCCGGTTAAAAGAGATAAATCAGAAGGTTAAGGACTTAATTGCAGGTGATTATTCTCAAGTTTTGGACTTGCAGGGTAGTACAGAGATCACCAACATCACCAATAATCTGAATGATTTGTCAGAAGTTATTCGTTTAACCCAAGAAAATCTGGAACAAGAGAGTAAACGATTGAACAGTATTCTTTCTTACATGACAGATGGCGTCCTTGCGACCAATCGTCGTGGTCAGATTACCATGATTAACGACATGGCCAAGAAACAATTAGGTGTGCAGAAAGAAGATGTTCTTAACAAAAGCATCCTCGAATTACTCAAGATAGAAGATGAGTATGAGCTACGCGACCTGATTACACAGATTCCTGAGTTGACGATTGACTCCCAAGATGTGAATGGGGAATACCTGAGCCTTCGTGTACGTTTTGCCCTGGTTCGTCGTGAGTCTGGCTTTATCTCTGGTTTGGTTGCCGTTTTACATGATACGACCGAGCAAGAGAAGGAAGAGCGTGAGCGAAGACTCTTTGTTTCAAACGTCAGTCATGAGTTGCGTACTCCTTTGACCAGTGTTAAATCTTATCTCGAAGCCTTGGATGAGGGAGCTCTGTATGATCCTGTCGCCCCTGATTTTATTAAGGTTTCACTCGATGA
This sequence comes from Streptococcus oralis SK304, assembly GCF_000287715.1. GTDB lineage: Bacteria > Bacillota > Bacilli > Lactobacillales > Streptococcaceae > Streptococcus > Streptococcus oralis_Y. The sequence continues at coordinate 412,205 of NZ_ALJN01000016.1, forward strand.
AACCAACCGTATGATGCGTATGGTGACAGATCTCTTGCATCTATCTCGTATTGACAATGCGACTACTAAACTCGATATAGAGTTGATTAACTTTACAGCCTTTATCACCTTCATCCTCAACCGTTTTGATAAGATGAGAAATCAGGATGAAGAGAAAAAATATGAGCTAGTGAGAGATTATCCAATAACTTCAGTTTGGATTGAGATTGATACGGATAAGATGACCCAGGTGATTGATAATATTCTTAACAATGCCATCAAGTATTCACCAGATGGTGGGAAGATTACGGTTAGCATGAAAACCACGGATGACCAGATGATTTTATCAATTTCTGACCAGGGTCTTGGGATTCCAAAACAAGATTTGCCTAGGATTTTTGACCGCTTTTACCGTGTGGATCGCGCAAGAAGTCGTGCTCAAGGTGGGACTGGTTTGGGTCTGGCTATCGCGAAAGAAATCATCAAACAACACAATGGTTTTATTTGGGCAAAAAGCGAATACGGTAAGGGCTCAACCTTTACCATAGTGCTCCCTTATGATAAGGATGCCGTAAAAGAAGAAATATGGGAGGACGAAATAGAAGACTAGAATGAGTGAAAAAGGCTTTAAATACAGTATTTTAGCATCAGGTTCCAGTGGAAATTCCTTTTATCTGGAAACCCCAAAAAAGAAAATCTTAGTGGATGCAGGCTTGTCTGGTAAGAAAATCACCAGTCTTTTGAGCGAAATCAATCGTAAGCCAGAAGATTTGGATGCTATTTTGATTACGCATGAACATTCAGATCATATTCATGGAGTTGGTGTATTGGCTCGCAAATATGGAATGGACCTTTACGCCAATGAAAAAACCTGGCAGGCTATGGAAAATAGCAAGTACCTCGGTAAAGTGGATTCATCACAGAAGCATATTTTTGAAATGGGTAAAACCAAAACCTTTGGCGATATTGATATTGAGAGTTTTGGGGTTAGCCATGATGCGGTAGCACCCCAGTTTTACCGCTTTATGAAAGACGACAAGAGCTTTGTCATGCTGACCGATACAGGTTACGTCAGTGACCGTATGGCAGGAATTGTCGAAAATGCAGACGGTTATCTCATCGAGTCCAACCACGACGTAGAAATCTTGAGAGCAGGATCTTACGCTTGGCGTCTCAAACAGAGAATTCTATCGGATCTCGGTCACCTCTCTAACGAGGATGGTGCTGAGGCCATGATTCGTGCAATGGGAAATCGAACCAAGAAAATCTACCTCGGGCATTTGTCCAAAGAGAACAATATCAAGGAGCTGGCTCATATGACCATGGTGAACCAGCTAGCACAAGCTGATCTGGGAGTAGGAGTAGACTTTAAAGTTTACGACACTTCCCCAGATACTGCAACACCATTGACAGATATATAAAAAAGAAGGCGAGTGCCTTCTTTTTTATATTTTTTACAATCCAGCAAATTCCTTGATTTCTTGTGCGGACATGGAAGAGTCACAACGGACATTGATTTGTCCATCAGAGATGTGGACAAAGCCTGGTACGGTTGGGATTCCATAGCGTGAGCGGAATTCTTGCAACTCATTAAGTTGGCTTGGTTCTTCACTGTTGATAAAGTAGATGTGCGCTTTGGTTTCAGCTACGACACCAGCCAAAGTGCCAGCAAATTTACGGCAGTAAGGGCAAGTTTTACGACCGATGAAGAAGGTTGCAGTTTCTTTATTATCAAGTGCTTCTTGAGCACGGGCAACAGTTGTGACTTCAAGATCTTTAATATTTTCTAAAAATTGTTCCATGAGTTTACCTCGCTTTCATTGATATGTCTAGTATGCCACAAAGTTCCTAAAATTGCTTAGATTTGATACGAAAAAAAGATGAGACTAGTTTATCTCATCTTTTATAGTTTCTTATTTCACAAACGCATTGATTTCAGCTTCGATGTTAGCAATCTTAGCTTGTGAATCTTCGTTGCTTTCACCCACAACGGCAATGTAGAACTTGATTTTTGGTTCTGTACCTGAAGGGCGAACTGCAATCCATGAACCGTCAGCAAGTGTATATTTCAACACATCACTTGGAGGAGTAGTCAAAGTTGTCACAGTACCATCAGCAGCAGTAGCAGTTTGAGCCTTGAAGTCTTCTACGACAGTGATAGCCGTTGCGTTCCATTCTTTCGGAGCATTGTTACGGAATTTAGCCATGATTGCTTTGATTTGTTCTGCACCATCGACACCAGAAAGGGTAACAGAGATGGTCTTTTCAGCGTAGTAGCCGTATTCTTTGTAGATTTCTTCGATACCATCAGCAAGTGTCAAACCACGTGAACGATAGTAGGCAGCAAGTTCAGCAACGACAAGAACGGCTTGGATAGCGTCTTTATCACGTACGAATGGTTTAATCAAGTAACCGAAGCTTTCTTCAAATCCCATCATGTAAGTGTGATTGTGTTTTTCTTCAAATTCTTGGATTTTCTCTGCGATGAATTTGAAACCAGTCAAAACGTTGAACATGGTTGCGCCGTAGCTTTCAGCAATCTTCGTTACCAAGTCAGTTGATACGATGGATTTGCAGAGAGCAGCATTTTCAGGAAGAGTTCCAGCACTCTTATGAGCTTCCAAGATGTATTTAGCCATGATAGCACCGATTTGGTTACCTGAAAGGTTGAGGTAGCAACCATCTTTTTGAAGAACTTCAACACCAACACGGTCAGCGTCTGGGTCAGTCGCCACAAGAACATCAGCACCAACTTGACGGCCGAGTTCTTCAGCAAGTGCAAAGGCTGCTTGGTTTTCTGGGTTTGGAGATTTAACAGTTGAGAAGTCTGGGTCTGGAGTTGCTTGAGCTTCAACGACTTGAACTGAGTCAAATCCTGCTTGTGCAAGAGCACGGCGAGCCAACATTTCACCAGTACCATGAAGTGGTGTGTAGACAATCTTCATGTCTTTACCAAACTCTTCAATCAAGGTTGGGTTGATGTTTACGTCTTTGACTTCTTTGAGGTATTCTGCATCAACAGCTTCGCCGATAACTTCAATCAAGCCAGAAGCTTTTTCAGCTTCTACATCAGCAACTTCGATAGCGAATGGGTTTTCGATAGCACGGATGTAAGTAGTCAAAGCGTCCGCGTCATGTGGAGGCATTTGCCCACCGTCTTCACCATAAACCTTGTAACCGTTAAATGGAGCAGGGTTATGGCTGGCAGTAATCATGATACCTGCAAAACAGTTGAGGTGACGAACTGCAAATGAGAGTTCTGGAGTTGGACGAAGGCTTTCAAATACGTAAGATTTGATACCATGTTTTGCAAGAACTGCCGCAGATTCAAAGGCAAACTCAGGTGAGAAGTGGCGGCTATCGTAGGCAATTGCAACACCGCGTTCTTTTTCGTTTCCATCTTTTGACTCAATCAAACGAGCCAATCCTTCAGTTGCTTGACGAACAACATAGATGTTGATGCGGTTTGTACCTGCACCGATCAAGCCGCGCATACCTGCAGTACCAAATTCAAGATTGGTGTAGAAAGCATCTTCTTTTGTTTTTTCGTCCATGTTTTCTAAATCTTGACGAAGATAGTCGGGAAGGCCGGCAAAATCGACCCATTTTTGATAATTTTCTTGGTAAGTCATAGAGTGTCTCCTTTGTTTATTTACTTTAATCGCTTTCATTATATCACTATTTGACATTTTAGTAAAACGTTAGCATAACTTAAAATGTAGGAAATTTACTTTTATTTCATTGTAGAAGAACAGCCCAATACGCTTTCTAATGAAAAAGAAGATGAATAGTTCGGGTTTATAACTCGAACTTTTTCTATCGTAATTGTGCAAAAGAGAAAAAGATAGTAAAATAGATGTATGATTATTTTACAAGCTAATAAAATTGAACGATCTTTTGCTGGAGAGGTTCTCTTTGAACATATCAACCTGCAAGTAGATGAACGAGATCGGATTGCCCTAGTTGGAAAAAATGGTGCAGGTAAGTCTACTCTTTTGAAGATTTTGGTTGGAGAAGAGGAGCCAACCAGTGGAGAAATCAATAAGAAAAAAGATGTTTCTCTGTCTTACCTAGCCCAAGATAGCCGTTTTGAGTCTGAAAATACCATTTACGATGAAATGCTTCATGTCTTTGATGACTTACGTCGAACTGAGAAGCAACTTCGTCAGATGGAACTGGAGATGGGTGAAAAGTCTGGTGAAGATCTGGATAAACTGATGTCAGATTACGATCGTTTGTCTGAGAATTTTCGTCAAGCAGGTGGCTTTACCTACGAAGCTGATACCCGCGCTATCTTGAATGGATTCAAGTTTGACGAGTCTATGTGGCAGATGAAAATTGCCGAGCTTTCTGGTGGTCAAAATACTCGTCTAGCACTGGCTAAAATGCTCCTTGAAAAGCCAAATCTTTTGGTCTTGGACGAGCCAACCAACCACTTGGATATCGAAACCATTGCCTGGCTAGAGAATTACTTGGTGAACTATAGCGGTGCGCTCATTATTGTCAGCCACGACCGTTACTTTTTGGACAAGGTTGCGACGGTTACACTCGATTTGACCAAGCATTCTTTGGATCGCTATGTAGGTAATTACTCTCGTTTTGTTGAGTTAAAGGAGCAAAAGCTAGCTACTGAGGCAAAAAACTATGAAAAGCAACAGAAGGAAATCGCTGCTCTAGAAGACTTTGTCAATCGCAATCTAGTCCGAGCTTCAACGACCAAACGTGCTCAATCTCGCCGCAAGCAACTGGAAAAAATGGAGCGTTTGGACAAGCCAGAAGCTGGTAAGAAAGCAGCCAATATGACCTTCCAGTCTGAAAAAACGTCAGGTAATGTTGTCCTGACTGTTGAAAATGCGGCTATTGGCTATGATGGGGAAATATTGTCAGAACCTATCAATCTTGACCTTCGTAAGATGAATGCTGTTGCGATTGTCGGACCAAATGGTATTGGCAAATCGACCTTTATCAAGTCGATAGTGGACCAGATTCCTTTTATCAAGGGAGAAAAGCGATTTGGGGCCAATGTTGAGGTTGGCTACTATGATCAGACTCAAAGCAAGTTAACACCTAGTAATAGTGTTCTGGATGAACTCTGGAATGACTTTAAATTAACTCCGGAGGTTGAAATCCGAAACCGCCTTGGTGCCTTCCTTTTCTCAGGAGATGATGTTAAAAAGTCAGTTGGCATGCTGTCTGGTGGTGAACGCGCTCGTTTATTGCTTGCCAAACTTTCAATGGAAAACAATAACTTCTTGATTCTTGACGAGCCGACCAACCACTTGGATATTGATAGTAAGGAAGTGCTAGAAAATGCCCTGATTGACTTTGACGGTACCTTGCTGTTTGTCAGTCATGACCGTTACTTTATCAATCGTGTGGCCACTCATGTTTTGGAATTGTCTGAGAATGGCTCAACCCTCTACCTTGGAGATTATGACTACTATGTTGATAAAAAGGCTGAAATGGAAGTCAGCCAGACAGAAGAAACTTCAACAAGCAATCAAGCAAAAGAACCGAGCCCAGTCAATGACTATCAGGCTCAGAAAGAAAGTCAGAAAGAAGCCCGCAAGCTCATGCGCCAAATCGAGAGTTTGGAAGCTGAAATCGAAGGACTAGAGACCCAAAGTCAAGCCATTTCTGAACAAATGCTGGAAACCAACGATGCTGAAAAGCTCATGGAATTGCAGACTAAACTGGACAAAATCACTCATCGTCAGGAAGAAGCTATGCTTGAGTGGGAAGAGTTATCGGAGCAGGTGTAAGAAATGGAACATCTTGGAAAGGTATTTCGTGAATTTCGAACAAGTGGGAAATACTCCTTGAAAGAGGCGGCAGGTGAATCATGTTCAACCTCTCAGTTATCTCGCTTCGAGCTTGGGGAGTCTGATCTAGCAGTTTCCCGTTTCTTTGAGATTTTGGATAATATTCATGTGACCATTGAAAATTTCATGGACAAGGCTAGGGATTTTCAAAATCATGAACATGTTGCCTTGATGGCACAGATTATTCCGCTTTACTACTCAAATGATATTGCAGGTTTTCAAAAGCTTCAAAAGGAACAGCTTGAGAAAGCAAAGAGTTCGACCAATCCCCTCTATTTTGAGCTGAACTGGATTCTGCTACAAGGCCTTATTTGTCAAAGAGATACTAGTTACAGTATGGAACAGAGTGATTTGGATAAGGTGGCGGATTATCTTTTCCAAACAGAAGAATGGACCATGTATGAGTTGATCCTTTTTGGCAATCTCTATACTTTCTACAATGTGGACTATGTGGCTCGGATTGGCAGAGAAGTCATGGAGCGAGAGGAGTACTATAAAGAAATTGGTCGCCATCGAAAACTCGTTTTGATTTTAGCTCTTAACTGTTACCAGCATTGTTTGGAAAACCGTTCCTTTACGGATGCGGACTATTTTGAGGGCTATGTGAAGAAGTTGATTGGAAATGGTATCAAGCTTTATGAGCGCAATATCTTTCATTATCTCAAAGGTTTTGCTCTCTACCAGAGAGACCTGAAAGAAGAGGGTTGTTGTCAGATGCAGGAAGCCATGCATATTTTTGAAGTACTTGGACTTCCAGAGCAAGTGGCCTATTATCAGGAACATTATGAAAAATTTATAAATCCTTAAATTTCCCAAATAAGGGAAAAGCGAAGAGACTCTTTTCAGTTTTGATACAATAGTTTCAAAATTTGAGAGGAGCTTTTTATATGAATCGACATGCAATCCAGTTGATTGGTCGTGGAGCTATTAATAAAATAGGAAATATGCTCTATGACTATGGAAATAGTGTTTGGTTGGCATCAATGGGAACGATAGGACAGACTGTTCTTGGGATTTATCAGATTTCTGAACTCGTCACATCGATTCTGGTCAATCCCTTTGGCGGAGTGATTTCAGACCGCTTTTCGCGTCGCAAAATTTTGATGACGACAGACTTGGTTTGTGGTATTCTCTGTTTAGCTATTTCTTTCATCAGAAATGATAGCTTGATGATTGCTGCTCTGATCTTCGCAAATATTGTTCAGGCGGTTGCCTTTGCATTTTCTCGTACAGCCAATAAAGCTATTATAACTGAGGTTGTAGAGAAAGACGAGATTGTGACCTATAATGCTCGCTTAGAGCTCGTTTTGCAGGTTGTAGGCGTTAGCTCCCCTGTACTTTCTTTCATCGTTTTACAATTTGCCAGTCTCCATATGACGCTCGTTTTAGATGCCATTAGTTTTTTCATCGCATTTACATTAGTAGCTTTTCTCCCCCAAAAAGAGACTCAGGAACAAGAGAAAAAGACTTTCAGCTGGAAAAATATTTTTGCTGATATGAAAGAAGGACTTGGCTATATCTGGCGCCAGCAAGAGATCTTTTTCCTTTTGTTAGTAGCTTCCAGTGTTAATTTCTTTTTTGCAGCCTTTGAATTTCTCCTCCCCTTTTCAAATCGGCTTTACGGGGTAGAAGGAGCCTATGCAAGTATTTTGACTATGGGGGCAATTGGTTCGATTATCGGAGCTCTTCTAGCTAGCAAAATAAAGGCAAATGTTTATAATCTTTTGATTCTATTGGCTTTGACTGGAGTTGGAGTTTTTATGATGGGGTTACCACTGCCAACTTTTCTTTCCTTTTCTGGAAATTTAGTTTGTGAACTATTTATGACGATTTTTAATATTCACTTTTTTACTCAGGTGCAAACCAAGGTTGAGGGGGAATACTTGGGAAGAGTCCTAAGTACAATTTTTACATTAGCCATTCTATTTATGCCGATTGCAAAAGGCTTTATGACGGTGTTGCCAAGTGTTCATCTCTCTTCTTTTCTGATCATTGGAAGCGGGGTTATTGTCCTGTCTTGTTTATCCCTCTTTTATGTGCGAAGCCATTTTAAAAAAGAGTTATAATTTATCTTTTTTAAAAAATATTTCTCTACAATCCATTTTTCAGCCCTTCTCTATTGTGAGGAGGGCTTGATTTATGGTAGAATAGTTTTATGAATGAAAGAATGAATGAGTTAGTTGCCTTGCTCAATCGCTATGCGACCGAGTACTATACGAGCGACAATCCCTCGGTGTCAGATAGCGAGTATGATCGTCTCTACCGAGAGTTGGTCGAATTGGAAGCTGCCTATCCAGATCAAGTTTTAGCGGACAGTCCGACCCATCGTGTTGGTGGTAAGGTTTTAGACGGTTTTGAAAAATACAGTCATCAGTATCCTCTTTATAGTTTGCAGGATGCTTTTTCACGTGAAGAGTTAGAAGCTTTTGATGCGCGTGTTCGAAAGGAATTACCCCAACCGACCTATATCTGTGAATTGAAAATCGATGGTTTGTCTATATCGCTTACGTATGAAAAGGGGATTTTGGTTGTTGGTGCCACACGTGGGGATGGTTCTGTTGGTGAAAATATCACCGAAAATCTCAAGCGCGTCAAGGACATTCCTTTGACCTTGCCAGAAGAACTTGATATCACTGTCCGTGGAGAGTGTTACATGCCACGCACTTCATTTGATCAAGTCAACCAAGCTCGCCAAGAAAATGGAGAGCCTGAATTTGCTAATCCTCGTAACGCAGCTGCAGGAACCCTCCGTCAGTTGGATACCGCAGTAGTGGCCAAGCGTAATCTTGCGACTTTCCTCTATCAAGAAGTAAGCCCTTCTACTCGTGATAGCCAAGAAAAGGTCTTGAAGCATCTTGAACAGCTTGGATTTGTGGTTAATTCTAAGCGAATTCTGGCTGAAAGCATGGATGAGATATGGAATTTCATCCAAGAAGTTGGACAAGAACGGGATAATTTACCTTATGACATTGATGGAGTGGTAATCAAGGTCAATGACCTTGCAGGTCAAGAAGAGCTTGGCTTTACCGTTAAAGCGCCCAAGTGGGCAGTTGCCTATAAATTTCCTGCTGAAGAAAAAGAAGCCCAACTCCTTTCAGTTGATTGGACAGTTGGCCGTACTGGAGTTGTCACGCCAACTGCCAATCTGACACCAGTTCAGCTTGCTGGGACAACCGTCAGTCGTGCAACTCTCCACAACGTAGATTATATTGCTGAAAAAGATATCCGAAAGGACGATACGGTTATCGTTTATAAGGCTGGAGACATCATCCCTGCTGTTTTGCGTGTGGTAGAGTCCAAGCGTGTTTCTGAAGAAAAACTAGATATTCCGACTAACTGTCCAAGCTGTGACTGTCAGTTACTTCATTTTGAAGATGAGGTTGCTCTACGTTGTATCAATCCTCGCTGCCCTGCCCAAATCATGGAAGGTTTGATTCACTTTGCCTCTCGAGATGCCATGAATATTACAGGACTTGGTCCATCTATCGTTGAAAAGCTTTTTGCTGCTAATCTAGTTAAGGATGTGGCGGATATTTACCGTTTGAATGAAGACGATTTCCTCCTTTTAGAAGGCGTCAAGGAAAAGTCTGCTTCTAAACTGTATCAGGCCATTCAAGCATCCAAGGAAAACTCTGCTGAAAAGCTTTTATTCGGTTTGGGAATTCGCCATGTCGGAAGCAAGGCTAGCCAACTCTTGCTCCAACACTTTCACTCTATTGAAAATCTAGCCCAAGCAGACCCAGAGGAAGTAGCAAGTATCGAGAGCTTGGGTAGTGTGATTGCTCAAAGCCTTCAGACTTATTTTGCTACAGAAGGATCGAAGATTCTCCTAGACGAGTTGAAAGAAGCTGGAGTTAATCTGGACTACAAAGGACAGACAGTAGTAGCGGATGCGGTCTTGTCAGGTTTGACCGTTGTATTAACTGGAAAATTGGAACGTCTCACACGTTCTGAAGCCAAAAGTAAACTCGAAAGTCTTGGTGCCAAAGTTACAGGCAGTGTATCTAAGAAAACGAATCTTGTCGTAGCAGGAGCAGATGCAGGAAGCAAGCTCCAAAAAGCACAAGAACTTGGTATCGAAGTTCGAGATGAAGCTTGGCTAGAAAGTTTGTAAAGAATAGTTGAAAACTAGATGTTAGATAGTCTGAAACTATCTCTCCTGATGTATTTTTATATCTATTAAGGCTATTCTCTATTGTGCTGAAATTCCCGCTAAATTCTTCAGCACCACATAAAAAAATTGAAATTAGGAATTAGGAATTAGGAAAAGAAATGTATAGATACCCAGTAGTCATCCATTTTCACCGAAAAAATGGAGATTATGATGCCTGTTCATTCAGTAGAAAACAGGCAGATATTAAAGAAAATTTGTATTATGAAAATGACTATTTTGGAGCCAAATTCTCCTTTACCGTCATAAGTGCAGAAAGGCTCGATACTCTGACCTTTTCTGTCGAAATAGATGGAAAGGCAAAAGACTATCTCCTACGGTTTAACCATTATCCACTGTTGACTGAGGTTTGGATCTTAGATGGTGATGAGACAGTTTATTATTCTGAAAATCCAGCCATTGCAAGTCCTTTCTATAAAGATCAAAACCCTTTTGCTTTTGATAAAGCCTTTCACAGTGAGAGTTTTGATCATCATTGGGGATACCAAGGAGAGTTGGGGTATAGTATCTCAGACTACCAGACAAGCTTTAAACTTTGGGCTCCTACAGCTACAGCGGTTCAAGTGGTTGTCTATGAAAATACCAGCAACGATGCGCCGGTTTGGAAAACCTTTAATCTAGAGCGTGGGAATAGCTATTCATACAGTCATAAGTACAATACTATTGGTCTTTGGAGTGTAGATCTAGATGAAAATCTTGCAGGTAAAGCTTATCAGTACCAGGTTGAGTTTCCGCACCACCAGACTTTGACACGAGATCCTTATACAACTGCAACAAGTCCTGATGGAAAACGTTCCGTCATTCTCTCTCAGCAAGATAGACAGGTAGAAGGATTCGAAGTTAAACATGGGACAGATGCTCCTTGGCGTTTGGAAAATCCATGTAAAGCAGTTATCTGTGAAATGCATATTCGTGATTTTACAAAATCACCGACATCTGGAGTTCCAGAAAACCTTCGAGGGACCTTCCTTGGGGCTGCCCAGACTGGAACGGTTAACCAGTATGGTCAAACAACTGCCTTTGACTATATCAAAGCGCTCGGTTGTAATTATGTTCAACTTCAACCAATCTTTGATCGCCATAAGGAATATGATGAGGATGGAAATGTAACCTATAACTGGGGTTATGACCCTCAAAACTACAATGCTCCAGAAACGAGTTTCTCTAGCAATCCAGATGATCCTGGACAAGTTATTCGAGACCTCAAGACAATGATTCAGGCTTATCATGATGCAGGAATCGGTGTCATTATGGATGTCGTTTACAACCATACCTTCTCAACAGTTGATGCACCTTTCCAAACAACTGTTCCTGATTATTACTATCGTATGAATCCAGATGGAACCTTCCAAAACGGCACAGGAGTAGGAAATGAAACCGCGAGTGAACACGAAATGTTCCGCAAGTATATGATTGACTCACTCCTTTATTGGGTGAAAGAATACAATATTGACGGTTTCCGTTTTGACTTGATGGGAATTCACGATGTTAAAACCATGCAGGCAATTCGTTGGGCACTTGATGAAGTTGATCCACGTATTATCACTTATGGAGAAGGTTGGGATATGGGGACAGGTCTTGCACCTTATGATAAGGCCAAGAAGGACAACGCCTATCAGATGCCAAATATTGGATTCTTCAATGATGATCAGCGAGATGCGGTTAAAGGAGGAGAAGTTTATGGTGCAGTCAAGGCAGGATTTGTTAGTGGTGCAGCTACAGAATCAATTGTAGCTAAGGCTATTCTTGGTAGTCGGGAATTGGGTTCCTATCTTAGTCCAAACCAAGTCCTTAACTATGTGGAAGCCCATGATAATTACAACTTGCATGATTTGTTGGTGACCCTTCATCCAGATCACAGTTTAGATAAGATTATGCGCCAAGTTGAGACAGCAACAGCGATGAGCATTCTTATGCAAGGGATGTCCTTTATAGAGTTGGGGCAAGAATTTGGCCGCACTAAACTCCTTGCTACTGGAGAAAATGGCGAGCTGACTGCGGCAGATAGAGAACGTGCCATGAATAGTTACAATGCTCCAGATAGTGTCAACCAAGTCAACTGGGATTTAATCAATGAGAGACAAGAGAGCATTGACTTTATCCGTCAGATTATTCGCCTGAAAACACAGACCAGTGCCTTCTCCTATCCTACATATGAAGAAGTCTATCGCCATGTCTTCGTCCATACAGCTGCTGAAAATAGCGGATGGATCGTTTACGAAATTCACGGTGGACCAGAGCACTTATTGGTAGTCTTTAATGCGAAGGGAACTTCCTTCTACTTTGAAAATGCAGGAAATCTTGAAATGCTGGTGTCTAATAGTCGTTCTAAAAAATCGAATGTGATTGATGATACCAGTGTCGTGGTCTTAAAGGTACTCTCGTAAATTAATGTTCTAAAAAGGTTTAGATTAACTAGGCCTTTTTTGATTTTTATTGAAAAACCAATATCTAATAGGAATAAAATTCAAATAATTTGAAGAATCAAGTTTGTGAAAAAAATATCAATATTTCCACAAAAAGGGTTGTAATTTTCTGAAAATTTGATAAAATAAGTTTTAATCATTTTCAGGAGGAAGAGAATTTGACAAATTATCAGAATTTAGTGAATGGAAAATGGAAATTATCAGAGAACGAGATTACGATCTATTCTCCTATCAATCAAGAAAAACTAGGCACGGTACCAGCTATGAGTCAGGCTGAAGTAGATGAGGCTATGAAAGCTGCGCGTGCAGCTCTCCCTGCGTGGCGTGATTTAGCACCCGTTGAGCGTGCAGCCTATTTACATAAGACAGCAGATATTTTGGAACGTGATAAAGAAAAAATTGGTACAATTCTTGCCAAAGAGGTTGCAAAAGGGATTAAAGCAGCCATTGGAGAAGTAGTACGTACAGCAGATTTGATCCGTTTTGCTGCTGAGGAAGGTATCCGTATTACTGGACAAGCGATGGAAGGTGGCGGTTTTGAAGCTGCAAGTAAAAACAAACTAGCCGTTGTCCGTCGTGAGCCAGTTGGAGTTGTCTTAGCTATTGCGCCATTTAACTACCCAGTCAACCTTTCTGGATCCAAGATTGCTCCGGCTTTGATTGCAGGGAATGTTGTTATGTTTAAACCACCAACGCAAGGATCTATTTCTGGTCTCTTGCTAGCTAAAGCATTTGACGAAGCCGGAATTCCAGCAGGTGTCTTTAACACCATCACTGGACGTGGTTCTGAGATCGGAGACTACATCATCGAACACAAGGAAGTGAACTTCATTAACTTTACAGGTTCAACACCGATTGGTGAGCGTATCGGTCGTTTAGCTGGTATGCGCCCAGTTATGCTGGAGCTTGGCGGGAAAGATGCAGCAATCGTTTTAGAAGATGCAGATTTGGAAAATGCAGCCAATCAAATCGTAGGTGGTGCATTTAGCTACTCTGGTCAGCGCTGTACCGCTATCAAACGTGTCTTAGTTGTAGAAAGCGTAGCAGACAAGTTAGCCGAATTGCTCCAGGCTAAAGTCGCTAAGCTAACAGTCGGTGATCCATTTGACAATGCTGATATCACACCTGTTATTGACAATGCTTCAGCTGATTTCATCTGGGGATTGATTGAAGATGCTCAGGAAAAAGGCGCTAGGGCTCTTACACCAATCAAGCGTGAAGGCAATCTTCTATGGCCAGTGCTTTTTGACCAAGTTACAAAGGATATGAAAGTGGCATGGGAGGAACCGTTTGGCCCTGTTCTACCAATTATCCGTGTCGCAGATGCGAATGAAGCAGTAGCAATTGCCAATGAATCTGAGTTTGGTCTTCAATCCTCTGTCTTTACAAATGACTTTAAGAAGGCATTTGAAATCGCTGAGAAACTTGAAGTGGGAACCGTTCATATTAATAATAAAACACAACGCGGACCAGATAATTTCCCATTCCTTGGTGTAAAAGGTTCTGGAGCAGGAGTGCAAGGAATTAAATATAGTATCGAAGCGATGACAAATGTTAAATCCATTGTATTTGATGTGAAATAATATATAAAATCGGGAAATCGATTTCCTGATTTTATTTTTTTCAAAAAAATACAGTTTAAAATTGTTAAAAAACGAATATTCTGGTATTATAATAAAAAAATATATGGAAATTGTTTCGTATTCTATTTTCGGGATATCTTTTTTAAAATGCTCGGTAATTTTTTGAAGACTTTCATAAAAAAATATGATTTTCTTCGTAAATTACTTGAAAGTTATCTTAAAAGAGTGTATAATAGAATCATAGAAAACGCTTACAAAAGAGAGGGGATCGAATGAATAATCAAGAAGCATTAAGAACCTTTACTACAGGTGAAAACTTTCACCTCCAGCATTATTTAGGAGCACATAGAGAGGAGAAAAACGGAGAAATTGGCTATACTTTTAGGGTTTGGGCACCAAATGCACAAGCAGTTCATCTAGTTGGGGATTTTACTAATTGGGTCGAGAATCAAATTCCTATGGTTCGTAATGAAGCAGGTGTTTGGGAAGTCTTTACTAGTCAGGCTCAGGAAGGTCAGATTTATAAATATCATATCACGCGTGCAAATGGTCACCAGATCATGAAGATTGATCCGTTGGCAGTTTATTTTGAAGCTAGACCGGGTACAGGAGCAGTTCTGACCAATATCCGTGAAAAGAAATGGAAAGATGGTCTTTGGCTAGCACGTCGCAAACGTTTGGGATTTTTCGAGAGACCAGTTAATATATACGAGGCCCATGCAGGATCTTGGAAGAGAAATCCAGACGGTAGTCCCTATACTTTTTCGCAACTGAAAGACGAGTTGATTCCATACTTAGTTGAGATGAACTATACACATATTGAGTTCATGCCTTTAATGGCTCACCCACTTGGCTTGAGCTGGGGCTATCAGCTTATGGGTTACTTTGCTTTTGAACATTCCTATGGCAGACCTGAGGAATTCCAAGATTTCGTTGAAGAGTGTCATATAAATAATATCGGTGTTATCGTAGACTGGGTGCCAGGCCATTTCACTATTAATGATGATGCATTAGCATATTATGACGGCACACCAACTTTTGAATACCAAGATCACAACAAGGCTCATAACTACGGTTGGGGTGCGTTGAATTTTGACCTCGGGAAAAATGAGGTCCAGTCTTTCTTGATTTCAAGTATTAAATTTTGGATTGATTTTTACCACTTAGATGGTATTCGGGTCGATGCAGTGAGCAATATGCTTTACCTAGATTATGATAATGCTCCTTGGACTCCAAACAAAGACGGTGGAAACCTTAACTATGAAGGTTATTATTTCCTTCAACGTTTAAACACAGTGATCAAGTTAGCTCATCCAGATATCATGATGATTGCAGAAGAAAGTTCATCAGCGACAAAGATTACTGGTATGAAAGAAATGGGCGGCCTTGGATTTGACTATAAATGGAATATGGGCTGGATGAATGATATCCTCCGTTTCTACGAGGAAGATCCGATTTATCGCAAGTATGACTTTAATCTTGTGACTTTCAGCTTTATGTATGTTTTCAATGAAAACTATCTCCTACCTTTCTCACATGATGAAGTGGTTCATGGCAAGAAGAGTATGATGCATAAGATGTGGGGAGATCGCTACAATCAGTTCGCTGGTCTGCGTAATCTCTACACCTATCAAATTTGTCATCCAGGTAAGAAACTCTTGTTCATGGGTAGTGAGTACGGGCAATTCCTAGAATGGAAGTCTGAAGAGCAGTTGGAATGGTCCAATCTAGAAGATCCGATGAATGCCAAGATGAAGCATTTCACTTCTCAACTAAATCAATTCTATAAAGAGCATCGTTGTCTTTGGGAAATTGATACTAGTTATGATGGTATTGAGATTATCGATGCGGATAATAGAGATCAGAGTGTTCTTTCCTTTATTCGTAAGGGCAAGAAGGACGAAATGTTAGTCTGTGTCTTTAATATGGCACCAGTTGAACGAAAAGACTTTACAATCGGACTTCCTGTCGCAGGAGTTTATGAAGAAGTTTGGAATACAGAATTGGAACAATGGGGTGGTGTCTGGAAAGAATACAACCAAACGGTTCAAACTCAAGAAGGATTATGGAAGGATTATGAGCAGACTTTGACCTTCACCTTGCCTGCTATGGGAGCAAGCATTTGGAAGATCAAGCGTCGTTTGAAACCAGCTAAGAAAAAAGAATAGCAGGCTGTTGATTACAATTTTTAATATTTTAAAAACGGATGTACTTGTATTGGACTTGAAACACAAGAGAAATGGATTTCCTATTATTTTTATAAAAAGTTTGACTTCCGACCTTCTTTCGATTTTAACGTTCACATGTCTTTATAAAGGAGTAGAAAATGAAGAATGAAATGCTAGCTTTGATCCTTGCCGGTGGGCAAGGAACACGTCTCGGAAAACTCACTCAAAGCATTGCCAAACCAGCAGTGCAATTCGGTGGGCGCTACCGTATCATTGACTTTGCTCTTTCCAACTGTGCAAACTCTGGGATTCATAATGTTGGTGTTATTACGCAGTACCAACCTCTTGCTTTGAACAACCATATTGGGAATGGTTCTAGCTGGGGACTAGATGGTATTAACACAGGTGTTTCTATCCTTCAACCCTACTCTGCGAGTGAGGGAAACCGTTGGTTTGAAGGGACCAGTCACGCTATCTACCAAAATATCGACTACATTGATAGTATTAATCCTGAGTATGTTTTGATCCTTTCTGGTGACCATATCTACAAGATGGACTACGATGATATGCTCCAATCACATAAGGATAACAATGCCAGTCTGACTGTAGCTGTTCTAGACGTACCTCTAAAGGAAGCTAGCCGTTTTGGTATCATGAATACAGATGCCAATAACCGTATCGTTGAATTCGAAGAAAAACCAGCAGAACCTAAGTCTACTAAAGCTTCTATGGGAATCTATATTTTTGACTGGAAACGTCTACGCAACATGCTAGTAGCCGCTGAAAAGAACAAGGTAGATATGTCAGATTTCGGTAAAAATGTTATTCCAAACTACCTTGAGTCTGGAGAAAGCGTCTATGCTTATGAATTCAAAGGCTACTGGAAAGACGTTGGTACTATCGAGTCTCTATGGGAAGCAAATATGGAATACATTGATCCAAACAACGCTTTGGATAGTCGTGATCGTCAGTGGAAAATCTACTCACGGAACTTGATTTCACCACCAAACTTTATTGGAAAACACGCTCATGTAGAAGATTCTTTAGTTGTGGATGGCTGTCTCGTGGATGGAACTGTTAAGCATTCCATTCTCTCAACAGAAGCGCAAGTACGTGAGGGTGCTGAAGTAGTAGACTCTGTAATCATGAGTGGTGCCATTATCGGAAAAGGTGCAAAAATTAAACGTGCCATTATTGGTGAGGGTGCTGTTATTTCTGAAGGTGTCGAAATTGATGGAACAGACGAAGTACAAGTAGTAGGATACAATGAAGTAGTGGGGGTAGCATCAGATGAAGATTGATAAATATTCAGCCATTTTAGGAAACACAGTTGGTTTTCATGATATGTCAACGTTAACAGAACACCGTCCGGTGGCTAGCTTGCCATTTGGAGCAAAATATCGTTTAATTGATTTCCCTCTTTCTAGCCTTGCAAATGCTGGTGTTCGTAGTGTCTTTGGAATTTTCCAACAAGACAATATCAGTTCAGTCTTTGACCACATTCGTTCAGGACGTGAGTGGGGCTTATCTACCCTTCTCAGCCACTACTATCTAGGTATTTATAATACGAGTGTTGAAAGTAGCACAGTTGGGAAAGAATATTACCAACAGCTTCTCACTTATTTGAAACGTTCAGGATCAAATCAGACGGTTGCACTTAACTGTGATATCGTGGTGAATATTGACCTCAATCAAGTATTCCATTTACATACTACTGCCGGTCGTCCGATTACAGTTGTTTATAAGAAATTACCTAAAAAGGATATTTCAGATGTTAATGCCATCTTGGAAGTGGATGAAACAGACCATGTTCTTTCTCATAAACTTTTTGATGCCAAATCAACAGATGAACTTTTCAACATGTCTACAGATATATTCGTCGTTGATACTCCGTGGTTGATTGAACGACTTGAAGAAGAAGTTCAAAAAGAATATCCAGAAAAATTACGCTATGTACTCCGCGATTTAGCTGTAAAAGAAGGTGCTTTTGCTTACGAATACACGGGCTATCTAGCCAATATTCACTCCGTTCAATCCTATTATCAAGCCAATATTGATATGTTGGAGTCTCAAAAATTCTACTCTCTCTTCTCACCTAACCAAAAGATTTATACCAAGGTTAAGAATGAAGAACCAACCTACTATGCGAATACTTCAAAAGTAAGTACTTCTCAGTTTGCTTCTGGTAGTATCATTGAGGGTGAAGTAGTTCAGTCAGTCCTATCTCGTAACATTTATGTTCACAAAGATAGTGTGGTGAAAGACAGCATTTTATTCCCTCGTGTTGTGATTGGTCAGGGTGCCCAAGTTGAATATGCCATCCTAGACAAAGGAGTTGAAGTTGCGGACGGTGTTGTCATTCGAGGAACAGCAGAACATCCAGTTGTAGTTAAGAAGGGTGAAACAGTAACAGAGGACATTTACTCATGAAAATTTTATTTGTAGCGGCAGAAGGAGCACCCTTTTCAAAAACAGGTGGTTTGGGCGATGTCATTGGTGCCCTTCCCAAATCACTTGTAAAAGCAGGGCACGAAGTTGCAGTTTTCTTGCCTTACTATGATATGGTAGAAGCTAAGTTTGGTGACCAGATAGAGGATGTTCTCCACTTTGAAGTTAGTGTAGGATGGCGTAGACAGTACTGTGGTATTAAGAAAAAGGTCTTGAATGGGGTTACTTTCTACTTCATTGATAATCAATATTATTTCTTCCGTGGCCATGTGTACGGTGATTTTGACGATGGTGAACGCTTTGCCTTTTTCCAACTGGCTGCTCTTGAAGCCATGGAACGCATCGGCTTTATTCCTGATCTTCTCCATGTTCATGATTACCACACAGCCATGATTCCCTTCTTGTTGAAAGAAAAGTATCATTGGATTCAAGCATATCAAGGAATCAGAACAGTTTTAACTATTCATAATTTGGAATTTCAAGGTCAATTTTCTGAAGGAATGTTGTGGGATTTGTTCGGTGTTGGGTTTGAACGCTATGCTGATGGCACCCTTCGGTGGAATGATTGCCTCAACTGGATGAAAGCAGGTATTCTCTACGCGGATCGTGTCTCAAGCGTTTCCCCTAGCTATGCGCACGAGATTATGACCAGTCAGTTCGGCTGCGGTTTGGACCAGATTCTTCGGATGGAGTCAGGTAAGGTTTCAGGTATTGTCAATGGTATTGACGCAGATCTTTATAATCCTCAAACAGACCCACTTTTAGATTATCATTTTGATAAGGAAGATTTGTCTGGAAAAGCACAAAATAAAGCGAAATTGCAAGAGAGAGTTGGGTTACCTGTCCGAGCAGATGTTCCTCTAGTTGGGATTGTCTCTCGTTTGACGCGCCAAAAAGGTTTTGATGTTGTGGTAGAAAGCTTGCATCGTTTCTTACAAGAGGACGTTCAAATAGTCCTTTTAGGAACAGGTGACCCGGCTTTTGAACATTCCTTCTCCTGGTTTGCGCAAGTCTATCCAGACAAGCTATCAGCAAATATCACTTTTGACGTCAAGCTCGCTCAAGAAATATACGCAGCTTGTGATCTCTTCCTCATGCCAAGTCGTTTTGAACCATGTGGCTTGTCACAAATGATGGCTATGCGCTATGGAACTCTACCATTGGTTCATGAAGTGGGTGGCTTGCGTGATACGGTTCAATCCTTCAATCCTATCGAAGGAACTGGTACTGGATTTAGCTTTGACAATTTAACACCTTACTGGCTTAACTGGAGTTTCCAAACAGCCTTGGATGTTTATAAGTACCAGCCGGACGTTTGGAAAAATCTACAAAAACAAGCTATGGAATGTGATTTCTCATGGGATACAGCCTGCAAATCTTACCTGGACTTGTACCATAGTTTAGTCAACTAATAGATAAAATCGTATGATTCTTTCATACGATTTTTGGGCTGTTTAGAAAAGAGGAGAAGTGATGACTCAAGTAATGGGGCTCTGTGTCATGGATGTTGATGGCACCCTGATAGCAGAGGAAGTGATTGATCTTTTAGGAAGAGAAGCAGGTTGCGAAGCCGAAATTTCGCAAATTACAAGCCAGGCAATGCGAGGTGAACTGGATTTTAAAACAAGTTTAAGAGCAAGAGTGGCTTTGTTAAAAGGTCTTCCAATTTCGGTCTTTGATACTGTCTTCAAATCCATTCACCTGTCCAAGAATGCTCAAGAATTTATCTCCATTCTTCAAAAGAAGGGCATCCTCGTCGGTCTAGTGTCTGGTGGCTTTACACCAATAGTTGAGAGATTGGCAGAATCCCTTGGTATCTCCTATTTCTCTGCTAACCAGTTGGAAGTCAAAGACGGTTTTTTAACAGGAAAATTAGTTGGTGAAATTGTGACAGGTCAAGTAAAAAATGCTACTCTTGAGAAATGGAGAAAGGAATTAGAACTACCCAAAGAAAGAACGATTGCTATCGGTGATGGTGCCAATGACCTCTTGATGTTAAAGACAGCAGGCCACGGTATAGCCTTTTGTGCCAAAGAGGTCGTAAAAGCAGAGATAGCTTGTCATGTAGATACGAGGGATTTTTTGGAAGTTCTTCCTTTGATTGATTTCTTAGAATGAGAGGGAACTATGAAAATTGTAATCGCACCTGATTCTTTTAAAGAAAGTTTGACAGCAGAAGAGGTCGCTCAAGCTATAAAAAAAGGCTTCGAACAGTCAATATCGGATGTAGAATGTCTGCTCTGTCCTGTTGGTGATGGTGGGGAAGGAACTGTAGATGCTATTCGCCATTCTCTTGAACTCGAAGAAAAATGGCAAGAGGTGACGGGGCCTTTTGGGCTAAAAGAATCAATGCGCTACTTTCAAAAAGATCAAATAGCGCTCTTCGAAGTTGCTGACTTGGTTGGTCTTGGAAAGATTCCGCAGGAGAAACGAAACCCTCTCCACATCCAAACTCGCGGTATCGGAGAATTGATTCGCCATCTCATTGATCAAGGAATGAAAGATATCTATGTCGGCGTTGGCGGTACGGCTAGTAATGACGGTGGGATAGGCATTGCTGCTGGTCTGGGTTATTGTTTTTATGATAAGAATGGAAAGGAATTACCAGCTTGCGGTCAGACTTTGCTTGAGTTCGAGTCAGTTTCAGACAGTGAGTTGTATAGGATTCCTGAAGATGTGAAAATTCGCATTTTAGCAGATGTCGTGAGCCCTTTATGTGGTCATCAAGGAGCGACCTATACATTTGGAAAACAAAAGGGCTTGGATCCTGCTTTATTTGAGACAGTAGATCTGGCTATGCAGCGGTTCTATGAAAAATTACCGCCTTCTACCCTATTTCTTAAAGGAGCAGGGGCAGGTGGGGGTATTGCTGCTGGGCTATGTGCTTTTGCTGAGGCCTGTATCGTATCTGGGATTGATACTTGCTTGGATTTGATAGACTTTGACAAGAAAGTTGCAGGCGCCGACTTGGTTATCGTTGGAGAAGGCAGACTGGACAGTCAAAGCTTTGCTGGGAAAGCTCCTATCGGCGTAGCAAAAAGAACCCCTAACAGAGTTCCAGTTATTGCTATTTGTGGTAGTCTTGCTGACGATTTGCCTCCCCTACCATTTGAAAATATACAAGCAGCATTTTCCATTTTAGAAAAATGTGAACCTTTAGAGAATAGTTTGAAAAATGCAAGTCTCTATTTGGAGCACACAGCTACTAATATCGGTCATTTATTAAATATGAGGAAGGATTAACCTAACCATTTTTTCCAGATTGATTTTTTAGGAGTTTCTGTCTTTTTCTCCTCCCAGAGATTCGAGAATGCAAGTCTAAGGTCTTTTTCATCTACTTGAACAGGTTCGTTCGTGTGAATGACAAGGCCGAAAGGAGAGGTGATATGATCATCTGAAACAATAGTCGCCTGGCAGTTGCTTTCCTTTGCTTGTTTTAAGTAAAAGACTTGTTTGTCAAACTCGATATTTGGTGAGATTTTCACAAAAAGTTCCTCTACCTTTTCTTGAAAACCATCTAAAATAGAGAAAAATCCATGTTCTAATTCAGGACTATTGGCAGTACTGATATCCGCGTATCCAAGAACTCTTTCCTCGAAAGTACCGAGGTAGCGGCGTTGTTCGTCAGGGTTTAATTTCGGCCCACCATGAGCTTTTTCTAGTAGTTGTTTTGATAAATCTGTCATAAAAACAGTATATCACAAAAATCGCATGAAAACAGACAAAAGAAAGCGATTACTTTATAAAGTTAAGGAAAATTTGCACAAAGATAACGTTTTTTCTTGAAAAACGCTTATTTTTAAGGTATCATAGAGGTGTAAAAAATTTAACTCAAAGGAGAGTAAAAAATGTCAATTATTACTGATGTTTACGCTCGCGAAGTCCTAGACTCACGCGGTAACCCAACACTTGAGGTAGAAGTTTATACTGAATCAGGTGCTTTCGGACGTGGTATGGTTCCATCAGGAGCTTCTACTGGTGAACACGAAGCAGTTGAACTTCGCGACGGTGACAAATCTCGTTACGGTGGTCTTGGTACACAAAAAGCTGTTGACAACGTAAACAACATCATCGCTGAAGCTATCATCGGCTACGATGTACGTGACCAACAAGCTATCGACCGTGCTATGATCGCACTTGACGGTACTCCTAACAAAGGTAAATTGGGTGCAAACGCAATTCTTGGTGTGTCTATCGCTGTAGCTCGTGCTGCTGCTGACTACCTTGAAATCCCACTTTACAGCTACCTTGGTGGATTCAACACTAAAGTTCTTCCAACTCCAATGATGAACATCATCAACGGTGGTTCTCACTCTGACGCTCCAATCGCTTTCCAAGAATTCATGATCGTACCTGCTGGTGCACCTACATTCAAAGAAGCTCTTCGTTGGGGTGCTGAAATCTTCCACGCTCTTAAGAAAATCCTTAAATCACGTGGTTTGGAAACAGCCGTAGGTGACGAAGGTGGATTCGCTCCTCGTTTCGAAGGAACTGAAGACGGTGTTGAAACTATCCTTGCTGCAATCGAAGCTGCTGGATATGTTCCTGGTAAAGACGTATTTATCGGATTTGACTGTGCTTCATCAGAATTCTATGATGAAGAACGTAAAGTTTACGACTACACTAAATTTGAAGGTGAAGGCGCTGCTGTACGTACTGCTGCAGAACAAATCGACTACCTTGAAGAATTGGTAAACAAATACCCAATCATCACTATCGAAGATGGTATGGATGAAAACGACTGGGACGGTTGGAAAGCTCTTACTGAACGTCTTGGTGGTAAAGTTCAATTGGTTGGTGACGACTTCTTCGTAACAAACACTTCTTACCTTGAAAAAGGTATTGCAGAAGGTGCTGCTAACTCAATCCTTATCAAAGTTAACCAAATCGGTACTCTTACTGAAACATTCGACGCTATCGAAATGGCGAAAGAAGCTGGTTACACTGCAGTTGTATCACACCGTTCAGGTGAAACTGAAGATTCAACAATCGCTGACATCGCAGTTGCAACTAACGCAGGACAAATCAAGACTGGTTCACTTTCACGTACAGACCGTATCGCTAAATACAACCAATTGCTTCGTATCGAAGACCAACTTGGTGAAGTAGCTGAATACCGTGGATTGAAATCATTCTACAACTTGAAAAAATAAAATAGTTCAGTGAACTATTTTATCCCGAACCTTGAAATTCAAAAGTTCGGTCGTTGATCTAACAACGTTTTAAGCCCCTCGGATTTTATCCGAAGGGCTTTTTGTATATAAAGGCAAAAAATAGAAAATAGTTTATGGTATAATAGACAAAAACACTTGTATTAGGAAGAAATTATGCCTAAAGAGATTGATATTGAGTATTACCACCAACTAGCACTGCAAAAGCAGAAGGAGCACCGCAAAGTGTTAGCTAATCTAAAGAAAAAACCTCCTAGAAACTTAGATAAGATTGCCCAGCAGATTCACCAAGAAGTTTTTGCTGAGATTGATTGCACTGCATGTGCTAACTGTTGTAAGACCTTGGGACCCGACTTTAAAGAAGCCGATATTACCCGTATTGCTAAGTACTTTAAGATGAAATTACCAGCTTTTGAAGCGGAATTCCTGCAGGTGGATGAAGATGGGGACAAGGTTTTCAAATCCATGCCTTGCCCCTTTCTAGGAGGAAACAATCTCTGCTCAATCTACGACGTTCGACCAAAGGCTTGCCGTAAGTTCCCTCATACAGATCGTAAGAAGATTTATCAAATTAATCATCTGACAGTCAAAAATACCCTGACCTGCCCAGCAGCTTATCTCTTTGTTGAGAAATTAAAGGATAGGTTATAGAAATATACACCTCTGAATCTTGTACAAATATTCTAGGGCGGAAGTATCTGATATCTGATAGACTATAGATAGAATTGAACATGGCCTAAAAGCTGTGTGAAAAAGATAAAATTTCCTAGGACCAGAAACTCCAGCGTCAATTTTCCTATTTTCACTTTGCTTTTAACGTCTTTTGTATCTTGTGGAGGTAAGAAGAAACGAATATGATGCATCAATTCAATCAAACCATGGATTATTTGGAGCAGCAACTGACTTCAGAAGTGGATATGAAAAGATTTCAACAGCTATCTGGCTATTCTTATCCTCTCTTTAGCAGGCTCTTTTCCATCCTAGCAGATATGACTTTAGCAGAATATTTGCGCAATCGCAGGCTGTCAGAAGCTGTGACAGACTTGCGGGAAAGCACTGAGAAAGTCATTGACATAGCGCTGAAATACGGCTATGACTCTGCGGATGCCTTCAGCGCAGCCTTTAAGAAATTCCATGGTGCGACCCCCTCAGAAGTTCGAAATGGAAAACCTTATCGGGTCTTTCCTAGACTTCAATTATCCTTAAAGATTACAGGAGGAAAGAACATGGATATCAAGATTCAAAAGAAACCTGCTTTTACCGTGGCAGGCGTTCTATTGGAAGCTATTGACAATAGCCAATGCCCGTCTGCATGGGAGCAGCTTTATGCAAATCACAGCTTTGAAAGTCTAGAGAGTCTGGGAAGTGGCCAATCCTTTGGTCTCTGCTCGGATGTGAAAGAAGGCGAAATCATTAACTGCATGGCGGCTTATGATGTGACGGATAAAGCGAAAGCAGAAGAACTAGGTCTGTCAATCAAAGACATCCCAGCAGCTGAATATGCTATCGTCCCAGTCAAAGGTTCTATACCAGCTAGCATTCACAATGCTTGGAAGTATGTTTTGGAGGTTTTTTTCCCAGAAACAGGCTATCGCCACTCAGGAGCGCCAGATTTTGAAGTCTATACTGAAGGAGATATGTCGTCACCAGACTATCAAATGGAACTCTGGATACCAGTAAGCAAGGACTAGATAATTTTCTATTTTTTATAAAGATGGAAAGCTGACTCTGTAGAAGGTATCTTTTACAGAGTTTTTCTTTGTTTGAGAAATAACTTATGCAAAAAAGAATTACAATTTAATTTAAATTTAAGTATAAAGGAATTCATGTCTATAAATCAAACATACCATAATTTTTGTTTGGATTTTATGGGGCATACGAATAGTTTTCTCGGTATAATAGTCCCATAGAAGATAAGGAGGCATGAATATGCAGATGTATTTTGGAGATGTGTCGCTTTGCTATAGCTATTCATTGACAATGGCACTGGATGGCTATGGTTATGACTTTAAAGCAGAGTTTTTAGAGGCAATCATGGCGATGGGAAATGGCGCTAGTATCGTAAAGGAAGATGAGCAGCACCCTCTAGTATTTTTTGATAACGGAATGCCAGATCTTTCTATTTCTCATTCTTTAAAAATACTTGGATTTGACTATGAGGACTTCTATCTAAAGGATAAATCAGAAGTAGATTTGGAAGAGGTTAAAGGAAAGTTGGAAGCATTTATGTCCAATGGACCTGTCGTACTGGGACCTCTTGATATGGGGCATCTGACCTACAATCCCAATCACACAACCCTTTATGGTGTGGATCACTTCGTAACCGTGTATGCTCTTGATGGTCAGTATCTCTATTTACATGATCCAGCTGGTTTTGCCTGTATGAAGGTTGCTTTTAATGACATTATAGAAGCCTGGAAGGCGGAAGCTATTGACTATAAGCGTGGAGCTTACTCCATGTGGGGAAATTTTAAGAAGGTCAAGAGTCCTAGTCAGACTGAAATCTATCAGGAAACAGCAAGGCTTATAAGGGCCAGATATCTGGATGGACAAAATAATGTCTTGGAATGTTATGCAAAAGCAGTTGCTGAAAACGGCTTAAATACAGAGCAAAAACAATTGCATCAGTATTTCAGCTTCAAACTTGCTGCTGTTCGAAATCTCTATCTCAGTAAATTTTTAAAAGACCATGATCCGAAAGGGGCAAGATTCAAAGAAGAATTGGCTACTCTATTTGGTCAAGCCCACCTTTCATGTTTAAAAGAAGATTATCAAGAACTAGCCCACTTGCTCTATCAGATAGCTGAAGTGGATGGTCGCTTTAGAGATTTATATGTAAACTAGTGACTATAAGCATAAAAAATAGTTAGTAAAAGCAGTTTTTCGTAAAATGAAGAACTGCTTTTTGATTATGGTTATGGTATAATGAAGTAAGAAAATAGCTTATTCTACTTAAAAATGAAGGGAGAACTCCTATGCCTAGACCAAGAACGAAAGAGGAATTAGTGCTAGCCTCTAAGGAAAACTATGAAAAGCTCAATCACTTTATCTCTAAATTAAGTGAAGAGGAACTACAGACTCCTTTTGATTTTTCAAAAGACCAAAAGAAAAAAGAAGCTCACTGGAAAAGAGATAAAAATCTAAGAGATGTTCTGATCCATCTCTATGAATGGCATCAGTTACTTTTGACTTGGGTACATTCTAATCAAAAGGGACATGAAAGACCTTTTCTCCCTGAACCTTATAATTGGAAAACTTATGGGGAAATGAATGTCGCTATTTGGAAGAAGCACCAGAAAACGTCTCTAGAAGAAGCGACTAGGCTACTAGAGCAATCACATAAAGAGGTTTTAGAGTTGATGGAAGGCTTCAGCAATGACCAACTCTTTACCAAAGGTATCTATAAATGGACGGGTGGGACAAGTCTAGGTTCCTACTTTGTCAGTAGCACCTCCAGTCACTATGATTGGGCTCTGAAAAAGCTCAAAGCTCATCAGAGAAATTGTAAGAGTGGCTAGTTGAAGTGCTATTGAAATTCACCAAAGGTTATTCTAAGCTTCGAATAGCTTAGTTCTCGTGATTTTTTAGCTCTTCTAGCTTTAGAATCCTTCAAAAATTAAAATTTAAGGCTGTCATAGATTTAGAACAGATCTAAAACATATATATAAATGCAATTCTAAATTTAGAATTGCATTTATATTAGAGTAATTGGACTGTTCGACGCTTAGAATGCCTTGACTCTGAAAAATGTTGACTAGAAAATGGATCGAATGGCTTTTTTCTGATATAGATGATAGATAGATGGGGGAGATGATGAACATACAAAAAGAGAAAGTTAGAAAAGAGTTGGGGTCCCTCTGTTTGGGAGAACTTGCAGCCATCCTATCCTTTTGGTTGTGTTTTTTCCTTTTGAAAAATCGGCTTGGTGATTGGAGGAGTCTAGTCACCATTCTCTATCCTTTATCTTTACTGACATTTATACTGCTTCAAGGTTCAATCTATTGGGCGATTTTGATTACAAGACTGTCGAATCCCCAGTTCGGAAGCGGTAGTGTCCCCAAACTATATAGTGGTTTCAGAATACTAGATCTTATTTTACTTATTTCAGGCTTTCCTTTTATAGTCTGGAATACACAGAGTTTCCAAGTGGCTATCTTAGCTACATTGATACAACTTTTTGCTCTTATCGAATGGGTTAATTATTTCCTCGTACGCTTATCCTATAGTCTGAATCCTCTTGTTTTATGGAAACGAATTACCAAGGGAAAACTTGAAAAAAGCAGAATAGCCAAGGAGTTGGGATAGAGACGAATAAAGAGTTTACCCATTCGTTTTGTAATATGCTATAATAAATCTATCAATTATTTTAACAACTACTTTAAGTGAGGTAAGTATGCAAATTAACTATAAGAAGACAGAAATCAGATATTGTTATATCTAAACCGTCAGCCATTGAAGTAGGAAAATACTTGAAAACGTGGAAAAATCTTAAAAATTATCAGTTGCAAGAAGATGCTTTAGATAAATTATTTTTTGAGCTTTTACCAATATTTTTTCAGTTTATCCAGTTGCAGAGCATATTCTAAGTCTTAAAATTGATGAGAGGTTGAGACAAGGTGATGTAACTTTAGTCAAGGAAATTCAAAATGTTACTATTAATGGAGTCACTAGAAAGTTTTATTCTTTTTCTACCAAATACTGTTCTCATCATAATCCTAACGAATACCCTATTTATGATAGCTATGTAGAAAAGGTATTAAAATATTTTAGAAAAACAGATAAATTTTTTAACTTTAAGAATGCAGACCTAAAAGATTATCAAAAATTTAAAAATATAATTATTGCTTTTAGAGAATACTATGGATTAGAAGAATTTAATCTTAAAGAAATTGATCAGTACTTATGGCAGTTGGGAAAAGAATATTTCCCAAATAAATATTAGCGACTTTTTCTCACTCAGAAAGGAAAACCATTAAATTGCCCTACAAATTTTTACTCTTCGACCTTGACCATACCTTGCTTGATTTCGATACTGCTGAGGATGTGGCTCTGACGCAACTTCTAAAAGAAGAAGGAGTTGCGGACATTCAAGCCTATAAAGACTATTACGTTCCGATGAACAAGGCTCTCTGGAAGGACTTGGAGCAAAAGAAAATTAGTAAACAAGAGCTGGTCAACACGCGCTTTTCTCGTTTATTTGCTCATTTTGGACTGAAGAAAGACGGTACGTTACTTGCTCAGCGTTACCAATTTTATCTCGCTCAGCAGGGACAAACTCTTTCGGGAGCTCATGAACTCTTGGACAGCCTCATCGAGAGAGATTATGAGCTATACGCTGCGACAAATGGGATTACTGCCATTCAGACAGGACGTTTGGCTCAATCAGGTCTGGCTCCCTATTTCAACCAAGTCTTTATCTCCGAGCAACTGCAAACACAAAAGCCTGATGCACTATTCTATGAAAAAATCGGTCAGCAGATTGCAGAATTTAGCAAAGAAAAGACGCTGATGATTGGAGATTCCCTGACAGCTGACATCCAAGGTGGCAATAATGCTGGTATCGATACTATCTGGTACAACCCTCATCACCTCGAAAATCACACACAAGCCCAGCCAACCTATGAAGTTCATTCTTACCAAGACTTGTTGGATTGTTTGGATAAACTGTAAAAAGTGGTTTAGATAGCCACTTTTTGCTATAATAGAAGCAGTAAAAACGAAGGAGTTGGCGATGCAACACTCATCTTGGCATGCTTTGATTAAGGAGCAATTACCTGAGGGGTATTTCGGGAAAATCAATCAGTTTATGGATCAGGTCTATGCTCAGGGAACTGTTTATCCACCTAAGGAAAAGATTTTTCAGGCTCTATTGACTACACCGCTTGAAGAAGTTAAGGTGGTGATTCTAGGGCAAGACCCCTATCACGGGCCAGGTCAAGCTCAGGGCTTGAGCTTTTCTGTACCCGATGCTATTCCAGCCCCGCCATCCTTGCAAAATATCTTGAAAGAATTAGCAGATGACATCGGAGTTAAGAAATCCCATGATTTGACGGCTTGGGCTGAGCAAGGAGTCTTACTTCTCAATGCTTGCTTGACCGTTCCTGCTGGGCAGGCCAATGGTCATTCTGGACAGATATGGGAGCCCTTTACAGATGCTGTGATTCAGGTGGTCAATAATCTGGATAGGCCAGTGGTCTTTGTACTCTGGGGCGCTTATGCACGCAAGAAGAAGTCCTTGGTTACCAATCCTCACCACTTGATTATCGAATCAGCCCATCCCAGTCCTTTATCTGTTTTCAGAGGATTTTGGGGTTCCAAGCCTTTTTCCAAGGCTAATGCATTTTTAAAAGAGACAGGACAAGTGCCAATTGATTGGCTTAGATAAGGAGAGAATATGCCTCAGTTAGCGACGATATGCTACATTGATAACGGAAAAGAACTGCTCATGCTGTATCGTAATAAGAAGCCGAATGATGTCCATGAAGGTAAATGGATTGGTGTGGGTGGTAAGCTAGAGCGAGGGGAGACTCCACAGGAATGTGCAGCGCGTGAAATCCTCGAAGAAACAGGTCTCAAAGCCAAGCCTGTCCTAAAAGGCGTTATCACTTTTCCTGAGTTTACGCCTGATTTAGACTGGTACACCTATGTTTTTAAGGTGACGGAGTTTGAAGGTGACTTGATTGACTGCAATGAGGGAACATTAGAATGGGTTCCCTATGATGAAGTCTTGAGCAAGCCAACTTGGGAGGGTGACCACACCTTTGTTGAGTGGCTTTTAGAAGATAAACCCTTCTTTTCAGCAAAGTTTGTTTATGATGGGGATAAATTGTTGGATACTCAAGTTGATTTCTATGAATAAAGGAGAAAGCAGATGTTACTAATCAAAAATGGTCGTGTAATGGATCCCAAGTCTGGTTTGGATCAAGTGTGTGATGTTTTGGTCCAAGATGGGAAAATTGTCAAAATTGCGCCTGAAATTAAGGAAGAAGGAGCAGAACTGATTGATGCTACTGGGCTTGTAGTTGCGCCTGGACTCGTGGATATTCATGTTCATTTTCGTGAACCTGGTCAGACCCACAAGGAGGATATCCATACTGGTGCTCTAGCAGCCGCTGCAGGTGGTTTTACAACGGTCGTCATGATGGCTAATACCAATCCAACCATCTCAGACGTGGAGACTTTGCAAGAAGTTCTTCAGTCAGCTGCTAAAGAGAAAATCAATGTTAAGACGGTTGCGACCATTACTAAGAATTTTAATGGCCAAGACTTGACTGACTTTAAGGCGCTTTTAGAAGCAGGTGCCGTTGGTTTCTCAGATGATGGTATTCCACTTGAAAGCAGTAAGGTTCTCAAAGAAGCCTTGGAAACTGCTAAAAAACTTGGAACCTTTGTTTGTCTACACGAGGAAGATCCCGGCTTGAACGGCATTCTTGGCTTTAACGAAAACATCGCTAAAGACCACTTCAAGATCTGTGGTGCGACAGGTGTAGCAGAATATGCTATGATTGCGCGTGATGTCATGATTGCCCATGCAACTAAGGCCCACGTTCATATCCAGCATTTGTCTAAGGAGGAAAGTGTCAAAGTAGTAGAGTTTGCTCAAGGTTTGGGGGCCCAAGTCACAGCAGAAGTGGCACCACAACATTTTTCTAAGACAGAAACTCTTCTTTTAACTCAAGGTAGCAATGCCAAAATGAACCCTCCGCTTCGTTTGGAATCAGACCGTCGTGCCGTTATCGAAGGTCTCAAGTCAGGTGTTATCACAGTTATCGCGACAGACCACGCGCCTCACCATGCAGATGAGAAAAATGTAGAAGATATCACCAAAGCGCCATCTGGTATGACTGGTTTGGAAACCTCTCTTTCTCTTGGTTTGACTTATTTGGTGGGAGCTGGTGAACTAAGCTTGATGGAATTACTAGAAAAAATGACTGTCAATCCAGCCAAACTTTACAACTTTGAAGCAGGTTACTTGGCTGAGAATGGTCCAGCTGATATCACTATCTTTGATGATAAGGCTGATCGTACTGTTGGTCCAGACTTTGCTTCAAAATCAGCCAATTCACCATTTATCGGTGAAACCTTAAAAGGGCAGGTCAAATATACCATCTGCAAGGGACAAATTGTCTACCAAAACTAGATGGGACTCTGCTCTTAAATTGAAAAGAATAGAGAGCACTTATGTACCCAACCCATCAATTTAAAGATAAGTTTGTCTTATTTCTTAAGATATTTTTCCCTATCCTGATTTATCAATTTGCCAATTATTCTGCCTCTTTTGTTGATACAACAATGACTGGGCAGTACAATACCATGGACTTGGCTGGTGTGTCTATGGCAACCAGTATCTGGAATCCCTTCTTTACATTCCTAACAGGGATTGTATCAGCCCTGGTGCCCATCATTGGTCACCATCTTGGTCGAGGTCAAAAGGAAGAAGTTGCGTCAGATTTTTACCAGTTCATCTATTTGGCCTTGGGTCTATCTGTGGTCTTACTGGGACTGGTACTTTTCTTGGCACCTCCTGTCTTAAATCATATCGGACTAGAAGCTCAAGTAGCGGCAGTTGCAGTTTCTTATCTTGGGTACCTTTCTATCGGGATTATTCCCTTGTTGCTTTTTAGTGTCATTCGATCTTTGTTGGATTCTCTTGGATTGACTAAGCTATCTATGTATCTGATGCTCCTATTACTTCCGCTCAATAGTGGTTTTAACTATCTCTTGATTTATGGAGCTCTTGGTTTTCCAGAGCTTGGCGGTGCAGGAGCAGGGTTAGGAACTTCGCTAGCCTACTGGGTTTTATTGGGTATTTCCTTGCTTGTTTTGTTCAAACAGGAAAGATTAAAAGCGTTACATCTTGAAAAACCTATTCCACTCAATATAGATAAAATCAAGGAAGGTGTTCGGTTAGGTCTACCAATCGGAGGAACTGTCTTTGCGGAAGTGGCCATCTTTTCTGTGGTTGGCTTGATTATGGCTAAGTTTTCATCGCTCATCATCGCCAGCCACCAGTCAGCTATGAATTTTTCGAGCCTCATGTATGCTTTTCCTATGAGTATTTCCTCTGCTATGGCAATTGTTGTGTCTTACGAGGTGGGGGCTAAACGTTTTGAGAATGCAAAAACCTATGCTCGTCTGGGGAGAGTAACAGCCCTCATTTTTGCAGGTCTTACCCTGTCCTTTCTCTACATTTTTAGAGATCGTGTAGCAAGTCTATATGGGAATGACGATCAGTTCATTGAGATAACTGCTGTTTTCCTAACCTATAGTCTCTTTTTCCAGTTAGCTGATACCTTTGCGGCTCCGCTCCAGGGGATTCTAAGAGGCTATAAGGACACTATCGTTCCTTTCTATCTTGGCCTAATCGGATATTGGGGAGTAGCGATACCTCTAGGATATCTACTAGATCAAGCAACTGACTTAGGGGCATTTGCCTACTGGATTGGGTTGATTGCCAGTTTGATTGTTTCTGGCTGTTTGTATCAATGGCGTTTGAAAACCGTAATGAAAAGATTGAGCTAATTTTTGGAAAATATCCCGAAAAATAACTTTGTGAAAAAATGCTCTAACTGGAGAGAATCCCTGTTAAAACGGGGATTTATTTTTTTTACCTTGTGAAATTTTATTGGTCATATACTTTGACAGTGTTTCCTAAAAACGGTAAAATAGTAGAGTAAGTACAAAGTTAGAAAGGCAAGAAGATGTCAACTTTAGATAAAAATCTTTTGCTAGAGATGTTCCGTAAGATGGAAGAAATCCGTCGTATGGACTTAAAAATTGCGCAATTAGTAAAGAAAGGGAAAGTGCCAGGAATGACGCACTTTTCTGTTGGAGAAGAGGCAGCTAACGTGGGTGCTATGTTGGCTCTCAATCCAGATGATCTAATTACCTCAAACCACCGTGGTCACGGACAAGCTATTGCCAAAGGAATTGACCTCAACGGAATGATGGCTGAAATCCTTGGCAAATACACTGGAACTTGTAAAGGTAAAGGTGGATCTATGCACATTGCTGACCTTGATGCTGGTAACCTCGGTGCCAATGGTATCGTTGGTGGTGGTATGGGAATCGCTGTTGGCGCAGCCCTTAGTCAGCAAATGCAACATACTGATAAAATCGTCGTCTGCTTCTTTGGAGATGGTGCGACCAACGAAGGTGTTTTCCACGAAGCAGTGAACATGGCTTCTATTTGGAAACTCCCAGTTATTTTCTACTGCATTAACAACGGTTATGGGATCTCTGCGGATATCAAGAAAATGACTAACGTGGAACATATCCATCATCGTAGCGCAGCTTATGGAATTCCTGGAATGTTCATCGAAGATGGAAACAATGTCATCGACGTCTATGAAGGATTTAAGAAAGCCGTAGACCATGTTCGTGGTGGCAATGGCCCAGTCTTGATTGAAAGTGTAACTTATCGATGGCTTGGCCACTCATCATCTGACCCTGGTAAATATCGTACACGTGAAGAAGTGGAATTGTGGAAACAAAAAGACCCGATCGAAAACCTTCGCAAGTATCTCATTGAAAACACTATTGCAAGTGCCGAAGAATTGGAAGAAATCCAAGCGCAAGTCAAGGAAGCAGTAGAAGCTTCTGTTAAATTTGCAGAGGAAAGTCCATTCCCACCGCTTGAATCAGCCTTTGAAGATATTTACGCAGACTAAGGAGAAAGAGATAAAATGGAAACAAAAACAATGTCCTTCCGTGACACCATTATCCTTGCTATGTCTGAGGAAATGCGTCGCGATGAAAATGTATTCTTGATGGGAGAAGACGTCGGTGTCTTCGGAGGAGACTTCGGAACTTCTGTCGGAATGCTCGAAGAATTTGGTCCAGAACGTATCCGTGACTGTCCGATTTCTGAAGCTGCCATCTCTGGAGCAGCAGCAGGAGCAGCCATGACAGGACTTCGCCCAATCGTTGATATGACCTTTATGGATTTCTCAGTCATTGCTATGGACAATATCGTCAACCAAGCTGCTAAAACACGTTATATGTTTGGTGGTAAAGGTCAGGTTCCAATGACAGTTCGATGTGCAGCTGGTAACGGAGTTGGTTCTGCGGCCCAGCACTCACAATCTTTAGAGTCTTGGTTCACTCACATTCCTGGACTTAAGGTTGTAGCACCAGGTACACCTGCTGACATGAAAGGACTGCTAAAATCTTCTATCCGTGATAATAACCCAGTTATCATTCTTGAGTACAAGTCAGAATTTAACCAAAAAGGGGAAGTGCCAGTTGATCCAGACTACACAATCCCACTTGGAGTTGGCGAAATTAAACGCGAAGGAACGGATGTAACAGTTGTTACTTACGGTAAAATGCTTCGCCGTGTGGTTCAAGCAGCTGAAGAATTGGCAGAAGAAGGAATTTCGGTTGAAATTGTGGACCCACGTACCCTTGTACCGCTTGATAAGGATGTCATCATTAACTCAGTTAAGAAGACTGGTAAAGTTGTTCTGGTCAACGACGCCCACAAAACAAGTGGCTATATCGGAGAGATTTCAGCAATTATTTCAGAGTCAGAAGCATTTGACTATCTAGATGCACCAATCCGCCGTTGCGCCGGAGAAGATGTGCCAATGCCTTACGCACAAAACCTAGAAAATGCAATGATTCCAACAGTTGAAAGCATCAAAGATGCCATCCGTAAAACCTACAATAAAGAATAGAGTTACATAAAATAAATTATGTAAGATTTTAGAGGTTTTTAACTTTAGTAACTTAAGACATGTGTTGTATTCAAGTGATTTGAAGAGTTGCGAAATGAGTGAGTCGAATCGATAATATTCGACGAATGAATTAGTAAGTCTACAAGGTTGGCCGCCTAATAG
Organism: Streptococcus oralis SK304; assembly: GCF_000287715.1. Taxonomy (GTDB): domain Bacteria; phylum Bacillota; class Bacilli; order Lactobacillales; family Streptococcaceae; genus Streptococcus; species Streptococcus oralis_Y. Next base: position 447,813 of record NZ_ALJN01000016.1, read on the forward strand.
CGGCCACCGTAGCAACTTGAGACGCGTTTCGTGTCCAAGTTACTTGTAGAGTTGAACACGGGCTAAAAGCTCGGAAAAAAGATAAATCTCCTTGGCTTCATCAAAGTCTGCGTAGATTTCCTATTTTTCAGTCGCTTTTTACGCCCTTAGTATCATGTAATTGAATTCGGACGGAGGTCTGCGAAAAAAAGATAGATTTCCTTGTGTTCATCGAACACATCGTCAATCTCCTATTTTTTCATTGCCCTTTTCGTCCTTAATATCTTAGTATAGAATTGGAGAGGTCATGGCTGATGACAAGCTAAGAGCGACTCCTGCGGCTAGAAAGTTAGCGGATGATTTAGGGATCAATCTCTACGATGTTTCTGGCTCAGGTGCAAACGGTCGTGTCCACAAAAAAGACGTGGAAACTTATAAAGACACAAACGTGGTTCGCATTTCGCCACTTGCAAAACGAATTGCCCTCGAACATAACATTGCTTGGCAGGAAATCCAAGGAACTGGTCATCGTGGTAAGATCATGAAGAAGGACGTTTTGGCCTTGCTTCCTGAAAATATCGAAAACGACACCATCAAGTCTCCTGCTCAAATTGAAAAAGCGGAAGAAGTTCCAGATACTATCACTCCTTATGGTGAGATTGAGCGTATTCCGATGACACCAATGCGTAAGGTCATCGCCCAACGTATGGTTGAATCTTACCTAACCGCGCCAACCTTCACACTCAACTATGATGTCGATATGTCAGAAATGTTGGCTCTTCGTAAGAAGGTTCTTGAACCAATCATGGAAGCAACTGGTAAGAAAGTAACGGTTACAGACCTTCTTTCACTGGCTGTTGTGAAGACCTTAATGAAGCACCCATACATCAACGCTTCATTGACAGAAGATGGTAAGACCATTGTCACTCACAACTATGTCAACCTTGCTATGGCAGTTGGGATGGATAATGGATTGATGACACCTGTTGTTTATAATGCTGAAAAGATGAGCTTATCAGAGTTGGTTGTAGCCTTCAAGGATGTCATTGGTCGTACATTGGATGGTAAATTGGCTCCAAGCGAACTCCAAAATTCAACCTTCACAATTAGTAACTTGGGAATGTTTGGCGTTCAGTCCTTTGGTCCGATTATTAACCAACCAAACTCAGCTATCCTAGGGGTTAGCTCAACAGTAGAGAAACCTGTAGTTGTCAATGGTGAGATTGTCATTCGCCCAATCATGAGCCTTGGGTTAACCATTGACCATCGTGTTGTAGATGGTATGGCTGGTGCTAAGTTTATGAAAGACTTGAAAGCCTTGATTGAGAACCCAATCTCAATGTTGGTTTAAAAAATACAGTATTTATTTTTAGAGATATAGATAAAGGAAGTAAGACATGGCCTTAGAAGTAATTATGCCAAAAGCCGGCGTCGATATGACAGAAGGACAAATCGTCCAATGGAATAAAAAAGTCGGTGAATTTGTAAAAGAAGGAGAAATCCTTTTAGAAATCATGACTGACAAAGTCAGCATGGAATTGGAAGCCGAAGAAGATGGATACTTGATTGCCATCCTTAAAGGAGATGGTGAAACTGTTCCAGTAACTGAAGTTATCGGTTACCTTGGCGAAGAAGGGGAAAACATCCCAACAGCTGGAGCGGCTGCACCAGAATCAAAACCTGCGCCTGCAGCTAGCGCCTCAAACGACGACGGTAAGAGCGATGATGCCTTTGATATCGTTGTGATTGGTGGAGGTCCTGCTGGATATGTAGCAGCCATTAAAGCTGCCCAACTCGGTGGGAAGGTTGCCCTTGTTGAAAAATCTGAACTCGGTGGAACCTGCTTGAACCGTGGATGTATCCCAACTAAAACATACCTTCACAATGCTGAAATCATCGAAAACATCGGTCATGCAGCAAACCGTGGTATCGTCATCGAAAATCCAAACTTCACTGTAGATATGGATAAACTCCTTGAAACCAAGTCTAAGGTTGTTAATACTTTGGTTGGCGGAGTTGCAGGTCTTCTTCGTAGCTACGGAGTTACTGTTCATAAAGGAATTGGTGCCATCACTAAAGACAAGAATGTCTTGGTAAATGGTTCTGAATTGCTTGAAACCAAGAAAATTATTCTTGCTGGTGGTTCAAAAGTCAGCAAGATCAACGTTCCTGGTATGGAATCTTCACTCGTGATGACAAGTGATGACATTCTTGAAATGAACGAAGTTCCAGAAAGCCTTGTTATCATCGGTGGTGGAGTTGTCGGTATCGAACTTGGTCAAGCCTTCATGACATTTGGTTCAAAAGTAACTGTTATCGAAATGATGGACCGTATCGTTCCAGCCATGGATGCTGAAGTTTCTAAGAACCTTCGCTTGATCCTTGAACGTAAAGGAATGACCATCTTAACTGGTACAAAACTGCAAGAAATCATCGAGGAAAATGGTCAACTTCGTATTAAAGTTGAAGGAAAAGACGATATCATTGCAAGCAAAGCTCTTCTTTCAATCGGTCGTGTGCCAGACCTCGAAGGAATTGGCGATGTTGAGTTTGAATTGGATCGTGGTCGCATCAAGGTTAACGAATACATGGAAACTTCTGTTCCAGGTATCTACGCACCAGGTGACATTAACGGTACTAAGATGTTAGCGCACGCAGCCTTCCGTATGGGTGAAGTTGCCGCAGAAAATGCTCTTAAAGGAAATCATGCTGTTGCCAAACTGAACTTGACTCCTGCAGCCATCTACACTCTTCCTGAAGTAGCAGCAGTAGGTCTAACTGAAGAACAAGCTCGTGAGAAATACGATGTAGCCATCGGTAAATTCAACTTTGCTGCGAATGGACGTGCTATTGCATCGGATGCTGCTCAAGGTTTCGTAAAAGTCATTGCAGATAAGAAATACGGAGAAATCCTTGGTGTTCATATCATCGGTCCTGCAGCTGCAGAATTGATCAACGAAGCGTCAAGCATTATTGAAATAGAAATTACTGTTGAAGAAATGCTTAAGACCATCCACGGACATCCAACCTATTCTGAAGTGATGTACGAAGCGTTTGCGGATGTTCTAGGAATGGCCATCCATTCACCTAAGAAAAAATAAAACGAAGATAGATTAGACTGGAAGATATTTTCCAGTCTCTATCGTATAAAGGGATATCATGAAATACATTATCAATCATTCAAACGACACTGCCTTTAATATCGCCTTGGAAGAATATGCCTTTAAACACTTACTAGATGAGGATCAAATCTTCCTTCTTTGGATTAACAAACCATCTATCATTGTTGGGCGTCACCAGAATACTATCGAAGAAATCAACCGTGATTATGTTCGCGAAAATGGTATTGAGGTAGTCCGCCGTATCAGTGGTGGTGGAGCTGTTTATCACGATCTGAACAACCTCAACTACACGATTATCTCAAAAGAAGATGAAAACAAGGCCTTCGACTTCAAGAGTTTCTCAACCCCAGTTATCAATACCTTGGCTCAACTAGGTGTTAAGGCTGAATTCACAGGCCGCAATGACCTAGAGATTGATGGCAAGAAATTCTGTGGCAATGCCCAAGCCTATATCAATGGCCGTATTATGCACCATGGTTGCTTGCTCTTTGACGTTGATTTATCAGTCCTTGCTAACGCCCTCAAGGTTTCAAAAGACAAATTCGAATCAAAAGGTGTGAAATCCGTCCGTGCTCGTGTAACCAATATTGTCAATGAATTACCAGAAAAAATCACAGTTGAAGAATTCCGTGATTTGCTATTGGAATACATGAAAAAAGAGTACCCAGAGATGACTGAATACGTTTTTTCTGAGCAAGAATTGGCTGAAATCAATCGCATCAAGGATACAAAGTTTGGTACTTGGGACTGGAACTACGGTAAATCACCTGAATTTAACGTCCGTCGTGGAACAAAATTCACTAGTGGTAAGGTTGAAGTTTTTGCCAACGTCATTGAATCAAAAATCCAAGATATCAAGATCTATGGTGACTTCTTTGGTATCGAGGACGTTGCAGCTGTAGAAGATGTCCTTCGCGGCGTGAAATACGAACGCGAAGATGTCCTCAAGGCACTAGAAACTATTGATATCACACGCTACTTTGCTGGAATTAGCCGTGAAGAAATTGCCGAGGCAGTTGTTGAATAAAGTCAAAGATATCCATTCAACATGGATATCTTTTATCTTAAACTTGATATTCAAAAAAATGAGAGTATAATATAGAGGAAGTCTGAAACAAAAAGGGGATCAAATTCAATGATTAAAGTTCCAGTGGCAAATCTTGGTCTATTTGAACAGTTAGATCGTATCGTAGTGGCTTTTTTTAGGAAGCAACAATCTTCCAGTCCATATGATTTGAATGTCAGTATTACACAAGAACATCTTGACCAGAAAAAGCAAGAGCTAGAACCATTAGGCTATCAAGCTGTCCAACTACCATTAGGAATGGCTTTAGATAATATCATTCAACAACCTTATTATAAAAACTTAATCATTGGTGGACTTGCTCCCGACGAAATTATGGTTAGTAAAGAAGAATTAATACCTTTGAAAGATATTGTAGATAGTTTTTGTATTATGTACGCTGCAGCGAATAACGGACTGGAACATAGTAAGGCTTATGAATTAATGAAAGATAAGACGGTTTATTTTATTGGTAAACTATTTACAGATATTCCAAAAGCTGGTGATGAAATTGCTTATTTAGGAATTGATCGGATAGCGAGCGATGGTACACCATATGAAGCAGTTAAATGCTTTTTAACGGAAGAGAGTGCAGAGAAGTATAATAGCGAAAACGGACCTATTAGTCCAGCTAACCTCGCATATCTAAAATCATTTTGGGGGAAGCCAGTTATTATCGAACCCCACAGAAATTATTGGATTGAGTTTTTATAGAGAGAATAGAAGAGCGTAAAATTCTATCAAAGATCTACGCTCTTTTTGTAGACTAAAGATATTACATAATTTATATTATGTATCTCACAAGCTATCCAAGGCATTTTTTTGTTCGTCATTTACTATATGAGTATACAAATCAGTAACTTGTGTGCTGGCATGTCCTAGCTGGTGGCTGACCAAAACCTGTGATTTGGTTGCATCATAGAGACGGGTTGCTAGGGTATGGCGAAGTTTGTGGGGTGTTACACGGACTTTGAAGTCTTCTGAATACTTGGCCACCATCTTTTCAACACTAGAAGCATCAATCCGGTTCGGAACACCTCGATACAAGGTTAAGAATAGGGCTGTATCGGTCTTTTCTGTCTTATATCGTTTGTCTCGAATGGCAAGATATTGCTCTAAATAAGGCTTAGCAAAGGCAGCAACATTAACGGAGTCACGTTTTCCACCTTTTCGAGTGACATCAATCACCATCATCTTAAGATTGAGATCTCGAAGATCCAGGTTAACTGCTTCAGAAAGACGAACACCAGAGGCAAGAAGAAGTGCTATAATGGCTAAATCTCGCTCTTTGTTCTTATTAAAGGAAGATAAGGCACGATTTGAGAGTGTTTTAGGGTATTCCTGGTCGATATAGTACAGAAAACCTTCTGTTTCATCACCTAAAAAGAGTTTTTGCTTGATGTTTTCAGCTCTGGCAGCAAGGGTTTCTTTCTTTTTCTTGGTTGAAACTTTCTTCATTACATTACGATAGAAATAGGGCTCTCCTTGGTCATTTTCAACTTCCTCAGTTAGATACTTGTAAAGACTAGAAAGTGCTGACAAGGTCCGATTGATGGTCGTCTGAGAGACACCTTGTTTGGTTGTATTGGCGTTCAGCAAAGGACGTTCTCGTAGATAGAGGATAAAGGATTCCATATCTTTCTTTGACATGTTTTCCAAGACCGATAAAGGAATATCGGCAATTTTATCAGCGTTTGAAATTCCAGACTCTAGAACCCAGCTGAAAAATCGATCGTATTCCTTGAGGTATTCGTACAAGGTTGTAAAACTGTAGGGAACAGCAAGCTTAGATTGGTAGTATTCCAGAACATACCAGGGCATGATTTGTTTTAGTTTGTCGATTCGTTCCAGTAAAATCTCACGTTTCATGTATTTTCTCCATAATTAAGTCTACTAGTAGTATAGCATAGACTAATATATTTTTCAAGAAAATTATAGTTTTTCGGAAAGACGTAATAAGAAACTTAAAACAGAAGTCTAACTTAATCTTTTTATAAAACTGAATTTTTTAAAAATCAAAACTTCCACTTAAAATGTACATTATTAGAGTGAAAACTGAAATTTCTTCATTTGTATATTTTGATAGAAATGATTCTTTATGTGAAAAAGAAAATCCATTCCACTAACACTGAAAATGTAGATATTGCAACTATACTCTATAACTACAAAAAAGTCTCAATAATATTGAGACTTTTCATTTAACTATTCTTAATACAGGACCTTTTTGTACCAATTGATAATTATCATTAATTGAAATATCTAATGATTTTTCTAACTCATCTTTGGGTAGAGATAAGTAAGAAATTAGTTCATTTTTTTGTAAAATATCATTACTGATAATTAAGTCAAATACTTTACGGTAAAGACTAGGTTTCTCAGGAGTCAATTCATCGTCCAAAGGCTCACGCTTCTTCCATTTATTAAAGCCAATTTTCCTAAACAAATATAATTTTTGATCATCATTGATTAACTCTAACTGATAAGTTCTCATAATCATTGATTGAATAGAAACTTTCCAATATTTTTTTAACTCAATATAAAAGTCTAAATTAGTAGATAACAAAGATTTTAAAAAACCATTCTCAGGTAACAATAAACAAGAAGCAAAATAGTTCGCCTGATTCTCAATAATATTCTTTAATTCCTGAGAGGTATAGTCGTGAATACTTTCAATATCTCCATGAAGTAAAATATGACCTAATTCGTGTGCAATATTAAAACGACGACGTACAGCAGATTCTCCATTATCTGTCAGCATGATATACGGTCTATCTTCAATCCATTCTGACACTGCATCCAATTTGTCATCAGACATATTGGACTCAACAACAATAATACCATTAACTTCTGCAATCTCAGTGAGATTAGAAATTGGTATATCTTTACCTAATCCCCATAGTTCTCTTAATTCTTTAGCTTTTTCCTCAATATCGTTATTAGTAATATCGTAAATAGTTTTCGTTAAAATGTCAGGTAGAGTTAATTCAGGAAAATTAACATACTGAGACAGCAAATCATAAATTTCCTTTTGAAATTCTAACCTGACAGCTTGCATATCTCTTGCTCTTTTAGTAGCCGCAGATTGACTACGAAAAAAAGTGGCCCCTTCGTAAAACCTTTTAGGTTCAGAAGTAAAATAGGCGTATGGAAAATCTAGTTCAGCAACAATTGTCATTAACTTACTTGCTCCTGGATGTGTTTTCCCTAATTCATAATTAGAAATCATTTGTCTAGATATTCCTGTTCGTTCAGCCAATTCTTTTTTAGTTAATCCTCTGGCTATTCTAGCCTTTGTTAATTTAGAGGGACTAAATATTCCTTGTTCCATTTACTTCTCTCCTAAGAAGCTCTTCTGACAGCTCCGTTAAAGTCAAATCTAGTTTCTTTTGAGTGGTCTGCTCTTGGTCTTTCGAGGCAACAATCCGCTGGGCATTCATAATATCTACTTTCTCAATCCATTGCTCTGTATCAACATTTGGCAAACCCAGCTGAACAAATTGCAGGTGATGATTCTTTCCGCCGTATGTTAAGAGGAGAAACGGTGGGTTATCAGCATCATAATGCTTATTGATATCCTCTTGGGTTGTAAAAAGATCAAATTGTTTATTTTTCACACTAGCCACACTTCTGTGAAGAGCTTTTTTCGGCATTGTTTTTATACTTCTGGTTTTTACTGGAGAAATAATGGCTCCTTTTGTTTCAATCATCGTATAAGTATAGCCGTTCATTTTATTATTCACAGCAGATAACATTTGTACATCTGTTTTCATTGATGAATCTTCTAAAACTAATCGCAGCGCCACATCGACTAATGCTTGTCGGATATGCCCATAAGTCTTTCGCATTTCTGGGTGCCGCAATACAGGTGTGGTATCAATGAGTTCCCACAAAAAACGATAGGCCTCCTTAATACTGTATGCTAATTCACCGGCTAATCGTGGGTCACACTCTGCTTCTAAATGAGTTCTTAAAATTCCCATCTTATCTCCTAACTATTAACTTTATTCATGTCATGTTAATAGTTTACCTTTTTTTAAAAAAAATGTCAATACTAAAACATACTAAGAATAGTAGGTAGAAAATTTCTGACGGGAAAATTACGCACTACTTTTTTGGGGCAGAGTAAAGGTGTCTTTTTAAATCAAGAGGCTTTTCCAAAGAATAATACTGTTTCCAACAAAATTAGCTACCGACTATACTCATCTTTTTTATGTACTACCATATAGCAGGATACCAAGATGATGAGGATTTTAATGAGGTAGGTTTCGGATCGATCAGTGTCCATGGTTAGCTGAGACAAGACGTTAATGATCGAATGTGTCATAACGCAAATCCAGAGATTCTTTGTTTTGATATAAAGAGCTGAGAGTATGAAAGAATTCGTCAGCAATCCAAATAAAAACGGTAGAATTTGCAGAGTTGCTAGGGAACCATCTATGTAAAAGAACAACAGATGCCAAATTGCCCAGCTGAAAAAGGTTAGCATTGTTGAGTAAAAATATGGCAACTTCTCTTGTAAAATTGGTTGAAAGACATATCGCCATCCAATCTCTTCTATACCACCAAAGACAATAAATTTGAAGAACATCAAAAATGGGAGGTACCAGCTAAATTCTATTATTTTCCCACCAAACATTAGAAAAGAAAAATCAAGGACAATAAGGAAGAAAGATAATAAATAATGTTTATAACTAGTATGGATGTTAAAAAAATCTTTTACGATCTTCTTAAAATGAATATGAAAATAGTGATTTGCAACAATTATTCCCCAAAGAGCTGAAGAAATCCCACCAACAATGATTCCTAAAACAGTTAATAGATTGGAATGAACAGAAAAATGATTCAAGAAAAAGAAAAGGAGACAAACTGATACTATTTGGCTAAATGTGCCTAGCAAATATACCGCAATTGCCTTACTTCTTTTCATAGAGAATCCTTTCAAATTTAATTTACGTAAAATAAATTATGTAAATAAAACTTACAACAACATATCTTTGACTTTTCCAATTTCACTTTTTGGAATCACTAGGTGAATCATATCACCCAGATACATTCTAGTTGAGCCGTTAACTGTTTGGCTTTTGCCATTATGGACTTGGGTGGTGATGAGTATGTTATGTGGCAAGTTGAGCTCGTGAACCTGTTTTCCTGCTATTTTATCAGAAACAGGGATTTCAATTAGGGTAACTTCTCCTTCGTCTGTTGCTTCTTCTGGTAGCATTTTTTCTAGCATAGCCTCATAGACTGGAGCACCCTTGAGTAGATCCATGACAATATATGCGACTAAGGTCACTAAGCCAAGCGGCATGAGGTTGCGAATATCCCCGACCATCTCGGTTACGAGTATCATAGCAGTTAATGGAGCCTTGGAAATTGCTCCAAAGTAGCCACTCATTCCTAAAATGACAAATATAGGGAATTGTTCCTGACTGACAAGCCCAAAATTCACACAAATGACACCGACTAGGACACCAAGTAAGGAACCAAGCGCCAGAATGGGAAGGAAAATTCCTCCTGGGAGACCACTTCCATAACTAATCATGCTCAAAACAAAGCGGATCAAAAAGTAAGCTAATAAAACCTGAAAACTAAAATCTTGCTCAGTCAAAGAAAGAACGACTTGATTTCCACCTCCAAGGATTTGTGGCAAGAAAATCCCGACTGGTATGATAAGGATAAAGGCCAAGATTGGATAATAAGATCTATCCAAATGGATTTTTTGACCAATCCAGTCATAAACTCGACCAACATTGAGTACAACTTTCTCATAGAGAAAACCAGAAAGCCCGAGAAAAACTCCCATAAGGAGGTAAATCCAATACTGGTCTAGGGTCATGAGAGGAATATTGTCTGGCATATCCAGTACGGGTGTTAGGCCAAATATGAGTAGTGAAACAAAGTTTGCTACGAGACTAGCTGCTAGTGTTGAGACCCAGAAAAAGCGTGAAAAATGGTGATAAACTTCTTCTATAACAAAGAGAAGGCCTGCGATTGGTGCATTAAAGGCAGCTGCTAGTCCTGCAGCAGCTCCACTGGCAATCAGGGAGCGTTCTTCAACTGGACTGGATTTGAGCCACTTGGCAATGCCTTTACCACCAACTGCTCCAAGTTGAATACTTGGCCCTTCTCTACCTAGCATAAGGCCACTGGCAATAGCCAGAATGCCTAAAATATATTTTTTCCAGAGGACACTCCACCAGTTAAGAGTCATGAGACCTTTTAGTTCGGCTTCTACTTGAGGGATTCCAGAACCCTTGATGTCTTTTTCCGATCGAGTCAATTTCGCACTGAGCCAGCTAACAATTAGATAAAATAGACCAATGATAAAAAGATTGCGGACTAGGTGCGCTTGATCTTGATAGAGTCCTTGTATCAGGTGGAAGCCCTTTTCGATTAAGAAACGAAAGGATCCGACGATGAGCCCGACGACGAGACCGACAATGACTCCTCGCCCAACTTGGGATAATATGGTGCTTGAGGCAAAGGCAAATTCTTTCTTTGAACTGAGTGTTTCTGACTGTTCCTCCATAATCATTTCCTCTTACTTATCTTTCTTAGTTGAAACCAGTGTTTTGACTGGTTCAAAACTGGTTCGATGAATTGGGGTGACACCTAGTTTTTCCAATCCTTCTAGATGTTTAGCTGTTCCATAGCCAGCATTAGCCGTGAAATCATAGCCAGGATATTGGTTGTCATAGTCCTTCATAATATTATCCCGTGTCACCTTGGCCACTATAGATGCAGCTGCGATTGAGAGGGAGTTTGCATCTCCTTTGATGATTGCTGTTTGAGAAATCGGCAACTCCAGTTTCATGGCATCTATCAAGAGGTGCTCAGGTTGTGGACTGAGCTGGGAGATTGCTTCCTTCATGGCAAGTTTGGTAGCTTCATAGATATTGACTTGGTCGATGACCTGATTATCCATGATACCAATCCCGATTGATAAAGCTTGGTCTTGAACGGCTTGATAAATTTCCAGATGTTTCTTTTTAGGGATTTTTTTGCTATCGTTGAGGCCTTTAATCTTACAATTTTTGGGCAAGATAACGGCTGCAGCGACTACAGGTCCAGCCAGAGGACCACGGCCGACCTCGTCAACACCTGCTACTAAGGTCAATCCTTGCTTATACAGTTCTTTTTCATAGGAAAGCATAGTTTCTAGGCGAAGGTCTTCATCCAGTTCAGCCTGAATGGCTTTTTTACGCTTGTTAATTTCTTTTTGAACTCCAGAACGAGGATCTTTTTCCAGTTCAGGAAAAAGGGGATTGTCTAATTCTTTGACAGTGGCAAGAAGTTCTTTGATTTCTTTAATCGTCGTCATCGATGTCGTCCAATGTATCTAAGGTGTAGTTACCGAGTTTTCCATCACGGACTTCCTTGACGAAGAGGCTGTAAAAGCGGTCGTAGTCGTCTCGGAAACCAAGGGCACGAGTCATATCCATGATGATAACAGGTGCTTCTTCTTCTATCTTCATTTGTTTGAAGCGTTCAGCCAGCTTTTCTGGATAATGTTTTTTGAAATAATCAAGACCAAAAATGGTCACTTCATCCATAGGAAGCAACTGGTCTTTAATGGCTCCTGTTAGGGCTAGTTTCAAAGCTACGGTTTCGTCTTCAAATTTAGGCCAGAGAATCCCTGGTGTGTCTAAAATTTCAAGGTCTTTGTTGGTTTTGAGCCACTGTTGCCCCTTGGTAACACCTGGTTTATTGCCAACAACCGCAATCTTTTTCCCAGCCAAACGGTTCATGAGAGTTGACTTACCGGCATTTGGAATTCCGATAATCATGGTCCGCAAGGTTTCGATCTTGATACCTCGTTCTTTCTGGCGTGCAATCTTATCAGCCATGAGCTTTTTAGCGGCATCCGTCACAACTTTTACAGTCACTTGCTCTTTGGAGTTGATAGCCAGAGTTTGAATTCCCTGTGATTCAAAATACTGACGCCATTCTTTGGTCATTGCAGGATCAGCCAGATCCGCCTTATTTAAAATCAAAAGTTTAGGTTTATCCCCCACAATCTTGGTTAACATAGGATTTTGACTAGATAAAGGTAGCCGAGCATCCACCAAAATTGTCACAAAATCAACAAACTTAAGATTCTCCTGAACTTGCCGCCGAGCCTTAGACATGTGGCCCGGAAACCATTGAATAGTAGCCATAATATTTTCCCCTTCCGACTAAAAAAAACGTAGTAAAAACGTTTTCTCTCTTACCATCTATTCTATCATAAATTAGGAACTTTTGCACAGGCTTTGACCACAACAAATGATAAATAGTAATCGTCCGAAATATCCTTGATACCAGCAACAATTGACTTGACTTTTTTTACTGGAGAGTATATACTTAGTGTATACAAATTCATGGAGGTAAAGCGATGAATACAGTAAAGACTCGGAAGGTGGGGAATTCTCTCACTGTGACCATTCCTAAAAATTTGGGGATGACAGAAGGACAAGAAATGGTCGTCTACAAGGGGATAGATGGAGTCATTGTCTTAGCTCCAAAACTAAAAGATCCTTTTGATGGAATTACTGATTTGAGAATGACAAATGATTTTGAAGAGGTAAGGTCACTTGATAGCGAAATCTGAGTATATTCCTGAAAAGCAGGATATCATTTGGCTGGACTTTGATCCATCTGTCGGTCGGGAGATTCAGAAACGGCGACCTGCTTTAGTTGTTTCCAGGAGAGAATATGCCTTACAAACTGGTTTTGTGGCTGTCTGTCCTATCACTCATGGCCAACAACGTTTGGCAGAAAAAGGCTTGCTCGTTCCTGTCTCGTCGGATAAGGTAGATGGCGCTGTTAATCCATTTCAACTGTATACTTTTGATTTTCGGATGCGTAATGCTCAAAGAATAACAAGAATGGACACGCAAAGTTTTCAGAAAGTCGTCCAACTTTACCAGTACATCTTTGGAGATACATAAACCCTACCATGCATAGACAAGGTAGGGTTTTTTTCTATATGAGCAATCTATCTAGAAACGGGTGAAGGCAATTTGTCAAAATCCCTCTAATCCAGCTTTCTTGTGCTGAAGATAGATGTTCTGCCTGAAGGCATTCTTTTAAAAAATCGCGGACTTGTTCTGGTGAAATTTCAAACTCAAAGGCTTTCATCTTGTAGAAAAAGTCGATGAGAGGTTCAGATAAGTAATCATCTGAAAAAGGTACTTCACCACTTTTTCGATATTCTAATAAGAGTCGAGCATATCTGGCTTTTTCTACAGGCAAATCTCGAAAATAAGAATTTAGAAGCCAAGTCTGCTTCTGCTTTCGTTCAATAGGGTCTTGATTTGCAATTCGCTGATCCTTTTCCAGCTCCTTCTGGTTTTGTTTAGCCTTGATAGCCCGTTCGTCTCTATTTTTTCCAAAGAGGATTTTCTCCCATTTTCGTTCTTCTTTGGTGAGGGTTTCTGTAAAGCCAAAGTAATCTTGATAGGCTCGTTCTGCAGGCCCCATAGCAAGAATGAGATTGTCAGCGTATTGCTTGGCGATTTTATCTCTTTTTTTGCGTTCCTTCTCTGCCTGTATCCGTAAATGCTGCTCGTAGTCAATTTTCTCCTTGCCTAGTTTGACAAGGTAGAGTTGGTCATCGGTCTTACCAAGTAGAAAAGGTTTGATACATTTTTCCAGTACTTCTTCCATACGGGCCTTCTTTATCGGCTCTGCCTTTGTCCAACTTCCGCCTTGAAAGACTTCTAGGAAGAGCTGGTAATCTTTCTCAGGTGTGAATTGATTGCCACGATTGGCTTTGAAAACACCTTTTTCCCAAAACCATTTTAGAAGTCGTTCGTCAAAATCGCTTTTATTAACCTTGATTTTTTCCTTTTTCTGAGCCTTTCTGGTTAGATTTTCAACTTTTCTGAGTAGTTTTTCTTCCTCTTCTAGTTGCTGGTCGAGGCTAATACGATGAAAATGGCGAACACAATCGCTACCAATCGGAAAGAGGCGTTGACCTGTAACACCGTTAAAGAGTTCGTAGGCGTATTTAATGGCATTCCCACAGACGCAATTACTACGACCAATGCCATTAAAAATCAAGGAAACTTCATTCCATTCCTTGGTTGCTTGATCCCAAGTATCGGCTTTTGAAGCCTGTAAAACCGCATCGTGCAGAGATTTTCTAACTGGAAGTGGCATGAGGTCTCCTTTCTAATACTCAATGAAAATCAAAGAGCAAACTAGTAAGCTAGCCGCAGGTTGCTCAAAGCACTGCTTTGAGGTTGTAGATAGAACTGACGAAGTCAGCTCAAAACACTGCTTTGAGGTTGTAGATAGAACTGACGAAGTCAGCTCAAAACACTGTTTTGAGGTTGTAGATGAAACTGACGAAGTCAGTAACCTTACATACGGCAAGGTGAAGCTGACGTGGTTTGAAGAGATTTTCGAAGAGTATAAATTATACTTTTACAACTTGAACCTCATCTTTGCCGAGCAAAATCAAGTATTTTTCAATTTTTTCAATCAAATAAGCTCGTGATAAGGCCTCACCATATAAGGCTAACTGACCACGATAGCGGTCTATGAGTTGACTTGGTTCATCGTAACGGTCTGTTTTGTAGTCGAAAAGAACGATACGATCCTTATAAAGAAGATAGCCATCCAAGATTCCACGAACAACAAAGTCTTCCTGACTCTTTTGGTCGCGTTTGAGCATGGAAAAAGGTTGCTCGCGATAGAGATAGTTAGTATTAGCGAGAATCACCTGACCAAGTGGCGTATCAAAGAAAGCTAGGATTTTGGAAAGATTGATCTTGTCTCTGACTGCTGGACTCGTTTGAACTTGTTGCAGAGTTTCTTCCAGAGTGGCAAGTGTTGGTTGCTGACTAAGGTCAATTCTCTGCATCAGTTCGTGGGTTGCACTACCAATCTCAGCTCCAGTTACCTTTTCTTTAGTTGAAAAATCTGGTAAATCAAAGCTGATTTTCTTTTCCGGTGATTGAGTTTGGTTAGCAATTTGTACCCCTTCCATATCCATAACGGGTTCGTAGAATTTCTTGATTTGGCTTGGGGTTTGAACACTTGGTAGTTTAATGGCTGCGCAGTGAAGAGTATTATAAATATCTACTTCTTTCAGCATTTCAAGGGCTTCTTTAATCGTTTCAGACTGGCGGTTATCTGCTTGAGAGCTATCTTGTAGAGGACTCTTGTTTTCCAACTCTCCGATAGCTTCTCTAGTCAACTGGTCTTCACCAACAAAGCGATAGCTAAAGTTGAGATTGTCCTTGGCAAATACTTTGGTAATAGCCCAGATCCAATCTTGAAAATTCTTAGCTTGCAGCCTAATATTTTTATCTAGTTTTCCGTTTTCAGCAGCTGGATATTCCTTGGCTTCTAGCTTTTCACGAGAGCCCTTACCGACAAAATAGAGCTTTCTCTCAGCCCGTGTCATGGCAACATACAGCAAACGCATCTGCTCTGAATAGCTAGCCAGTTGCAGTTCTTCTTCATTCTGCGTATAAGTAAGGCTGGGGATGGAAAGTTTAATGGTTTTAGGATAGTGAGATTCTACTGCTCCTGTTTCCACCTTGGCAATGTATTTGACACCAAGCCCATTTTGACGGCTGAGAATGACATCTGACATCGAGTCTTGCTTATTGAAGTCCTGATCCAGGTTGAGGATAAAGACATAAGGGAACTCCAATCCTTTGCTCTTGTGAATGGTCATGAGTTCTACTGCATCTTTTGGCGGTGCGACAGCCACGCTTGCAAGGTCATGCTGGGCTTCTAGGACTTGGTCAATCATACGTATAAAACGCGACAAGCCCTTGAAATTACTCTTTTCAAACTGGTCCGCTCTCAAAGCTAAAGCATAGAGATTGGCTTGTCTAGCAGGACCGTTAGGCAAGGCTCCAACATAATCATAATAAAAACGGTCGTTATAAATCTTCCAAATCAAATCATAAAGGGAGTGAGTTTTGGCATACAAGCGCCAAGAATCCAAGATATCCATGAACTGATTTAGTTTTTCAGCTAGTTCCTTGTGAATCAAGTCTTTTTGGCTAGTTGCTTGTTTTTGAGCATTGACAAGCTTCTCGTAAAGATTCTCTTGGACTTTATCTTCTGCTTTCTGAAGAGACAAACGTGCCAACTCGTCCTCATCAAAGCTAAACATAGGAGACTTCATCAGAGCAACTAAAGCATAGTCTTGCAGGGGATTGTGGATGACACGAAGCGTATCCAGCATGACTTGTACTTCTAGGGATTGGAGATAATTATTTTGCTCGCCGTCGGTTTTAACAGGAATCCCGTACTCAGACAGGGCGAGGAGAATCTGGTCATTTCGACTGCGACTGGAAATCAAAAGGGAAATTTCTTTGAAAGCAACACCTTTTTCCTGATGAAGTTTCAAGATTTCCTTGATGACTAGGCGCATTTCTCCTGTGAGTTTCGTGTCTGCATCACTTTCTTCTTCCTCTTGCCCACAATCGTCCTTATCGTAGAGGAGAAATTCTGCCTTATTTTCTGGATTGGGAGTTAGTTTGCTATTGGCAAAAACAAGTTGGTGCATGCTATCATAGTTGATTTCGCCGACCTCTTGGTCCATAAGGCGTCCAAAAACATCATTGGTTGCTGACAACACTTCTGAACTACTACGGAAATTTTCCTTGAGGAGAATCAACTTGCCTTCTTTAGGATTTTGTGCATAGCGTTGAAATTTTTCATTGAAAATCTGCGGGTCTGCCTGACGGAAACGGTAGATAGACTGCTTGATATCTCCCACCATAAAGCGATTGTGACCATTCGACAGCAATTCCAGCATCCGTTCTTGAATGTGGTTGGTATCCTGATACTCATCGACCATGACTTCGTGGAATCGTTCCTGATAAGCCTCGCGAACCTGTGGGAAATTCTCTAGGATCTCAATGGTATAATGGCTGATATCAGCAAATTCAAAGGCATTTTCCTGGCGTTTACGTTCACGATAAGCCTCCACAAAATCACTCATAAAGGTTTGGAAGGTTTTAGCTAGATCCCAGGTGTCTTCATGATAACGCTCCTGATAGTCGAGAATCGTTATCTGGTCTGCTAGTTGTCCAAGTTTTGCGAACTGGGCCTTTCTCTCATCGTTATAGGCATCAGCCAGTTGTTTCAAATCGGCTTTACGACTAGAATTAGCTAGAGCTCTACCATTTTTTTCTTTCGAGATGGCGACAGCACGCGTAAGCACTGCTTGATAAGCCTGGCTATTGGACTCTTGATTTAAGGAGCCAATTTGATCCAGAACCTGTTGAACAGCTTCTAAATAGGCAGCTTTTGGAAACTCCTTTGCATCGTTATCCAGATGATAACGGAGGAAACTTTCCAAATCCCAGAGCGCCTGTTTGATTTGCTCGGTTTGTTTGTCTTTCTCATTTGCAAAGTCAGCTTCTTCAAACCCTTTGAGGAAAGAGTTACTCAACCATTTTTGTGGACTGCTGGTGGATTGAAGAAAATCATAGATTTTGTAGACTTGCTGGCGCAGACCTCGTTCATCCTTACCTCGTCCAGCAAAGTTCTTCACCAAGCTACTAAATTTCTCTTTATGCTCACCTTGGTAATGTTCTTCAAAAACCTGATGAAAAACTTCATTTTTGAGGATTAACTGTTCGCTTTCATTCTGTAAAATACGGAAGTTCGGTGCAATATCAATCAGATAGCCATGTTTCCCAAGAAATTTTTGCGTGAAGGAGTCCATGGTTCCGATGGCAGCGTTTGGCAGGTCTGCCAACTGGCGTCCCAAGTGTTGTTTGAGATCGACATCATTGGTTTCTTGAATTTGTTGGCTGATTTTCTTCTCCAAACGTTCCTTGAGTTCAGTAGCAGCCTTGACGGTAAAGGTCGAGATAAAGAGTTGACTGATTTCTACACCACGAGTTAATTGATCCAAAATACGTTCTGCCATGACAAAGGTTTTCCCTGAACCAGCAGACGCTGAAACTAGGATATTCTGACCCGCAGTATAAATGGCTTCGATTTGCTCGGCCGTTTTCTTCTGTTCCTTGCTCGAATTCGCTTCTGCTTCTTGCAGTTTTTGAATTTCTTCCTCAGTAAAAAAGGAAATGGGCTTCATCGATTCAACTCCTCTCTCATTTTCTCAAACCAAGCTTGCTTGAGTTTTTCTCCGACCAGTCGTTTGCCATCCGCTAGGTCTAACTTTTCTAGGAAACGTGCTTGACCCAAATGGTAATTAGCTTCAAATCCTGTAATTGCCTGATGTTGCTGGACGTATGGGGCAATACTTCTGCCATTTTCAGTATAAGGGTTAATGGCGAACTGACCTTCTAAAATCTTCTCTGCTGCTTTCTTGTAAAGATGGGCATTGTAGTCTAGTAAGAGTTGGAATTCCTCGTCTGTCAGCTGATTGGCCTTGTTTTTGTTATATAATTCGCCCAAATGACTACTTTCTTTTTCTAAAAAGAGTCCCTGGTATTTCATTGACTTGCTGGCTTCTGCTACTGCTCCAGCCAAACTCTTAACGGTCAACAGAGATTGGACAGGCTCAGCCATTTCCAAGTACATAGCGCCGAAAAAGTTCTGCTCCCCTTCCTTTTTAAGGGCAGCAAGATAGGTTGGTAGTTGGGAATTGAGCCCATTAAAGAAATTCGGAAACTGGAACTGGGTCAAACTAGACTTGTAGTCTACCACTCCTAACGCTCCATCAGCTTTCAAACGGTCAATACGGTCAACCTTGCCTCGCACATGGACACTCCGACCATTATCCAATTGAATAAAGGCCTGGTCCTTACCACCAAATGTTGCCTCCTCTTGGATGGTTTCGATGGATGGATTATGACGAAGGATGTGGCCCGTAGTTCGCGCAACATCAAGTAGAACTTCCTTGGTAAATTGGGCTTCCAAACTTTCTTGATAAATAGCCTCAAATTCTCGTTCCTGACCAGTTTCTTGGATAGCCTGTTCCAAACGTTGGTCAAAGGAATCTTCGTCAGGTAACTGCAAGGCACGTTCAAAAATACGATGCAAGAAATTCCCGTGACTGCGAGCATCTGGACGAAGGCGCAATTCTTCCTGCAAACCTAAGACATAACGGAGGAAATAACTGTATTCATTGCGATAAAACTCTGTCAAACCAGAGGTGGACAGGTAAAACTCTTTGTCAGCAGGGTAGAGAGCCTGCAAGGTCTCTTTCTTTAATGGTTTGCTACTTGGACTGGTTGGGATAGCTGGATTTGTAAGACCTTTTTGATCTAGTTTTTTGCCCATGACACGTGCCAAGACTGTGACAAAGGTCACATCTTGTTCACTTTCACTAGAATCAGCTTGCTGATGATAGGCAACGAGACTAGACAAGAGACTGTGATAAGAACCCATATCTTCCTTAGACAGGCCTTTGTAATGAATCTTCTTCTCTGTCCGATTAAATCCAAAACTCACCAATTCCTGAAGATAGGCCGATTCTTTACTCTCATTTTCATTGAGGAGACTTGGTGCTGACAACACCAACTGTTTGCGAGCAGCATTGACTAAAGAAAGCATGGTATAGCGATTTTTCTTGAGATTTTCGCTACTTGCAATCAGTAATTGTGCTCCCTCTTCAGTAACTTGGTTTAGGCTTTGTCTTTCTTCATCTGTCAATAGACTGGTGTTTTGCGCAATTTTTGGTAAATGATCCTGAGTCAGCCCGATGGCATAGACAAAGTCAGCTGTCAGTGGTGCAATCAAATCGTAACTCTGCACCAGAACAGTGTCCACTGTCGCTGGAATAGTACGGTACTGAGAAAGGCTCATCCCAGAATGAAGCAAGGCTAGGAAATCCTCCAGACTAACTTGTGAACCAGCAAAAACGGTCGCAAATTGTTCTAAAACATGGCAGAAAGCCTTCCAAACTTCGGCTTGTCTTTCCTGTTCTAGAGTTTCCATAGTAGCTGTCAAGTCTTGCATCTGCTTGCTTAAAGAAGCATTTTTTAGAAAAATATTCCACTTTGGCAAGAGATTTTCAGTCTTTTGCTTCCGACTGGCAAATAAGGTTTCAAGTGGCGCCAAAACTCGCAGACGAAGAGAATTTAAACGCTCTAAATCAAATTTTCCATGATGGGATTTGGTAAAGGTCTGCTGAAAAGCTGGCAAGCCATTGATGCCAAGATAGCGGAGATATTGTTCAAAAGCATCAATATCCGCTTGACTAAGGTCAGTATACAAACCAGTTCTGAGGAGATTAATCAAATCTTCCTGACGGAAACGGTAGCGTTTCAAACGCAAAATAGATTCGACATACTGAGTCAAAGGGTGGTGAGCCATGGATTCACTTCTACCAAGATAGAAAGGAATCTGGTACTGGTCAAAAATAGTTTTCAGTGATAACTGATAAGAAGCCACATCCCCTAAGAGAATGCGAAAATTCTTGTAACTCAGTTCTGGATGGTCATGTAATTTCTGACGAATGCTACGGGCTACTAATTCCAACTCCTCTTTTTGCGTCAAGCAAGACCAGATTTGCAGGTTTTCACGGTCTTTCTCATCGACCTCCAATGTTAATTCTGAAAAGTCATAAGAAGACTCCAGCAAACGAGAGGCCTTGTCAAAGCTATCCATCTTCTCATGAGTCTGAGAACGATCCTGAGCAGGTGTTTGGTATTTTGCTCCCAAATGATGGAGGAATTCTACACTAGCTTGATAGAGATTGCCTTCAGTGAACGGACTGGTATAGGCTTTCTTGCTTGCATAAGCACCAATAATAATCTCGGCACCTTTGCGATGGAGTAGATCCACTACACGCTCTTCCTCAGCAGAAAAACGGGTAAATCCATCAATAACCAAGGCAAGTTGACTGAAATCACTACTTACCTTGTTATTCTCAATAGCCTCAATCAAATGGGACAACTGACTTCCCTGAGCCAACTGACTTTGATTGAGATAGGCTGTTACTTTCTCGAAAATCAAGAGTAAATCTGCTCTCTTGTCCTCATCGGTCAAACTTTCCAAGTCCAAAAAGCTCATCTGAGCAGTTGTCATCTCGTGATAAAGTTCAATCAGTTGCTGGATAAATTGAGGGTCCTGTTTAATCGCACCATAAACTCGTAACTCTTTGGAGTCCAATTCCGCAAGACATTTATAAAAGGCCATCCCAAGACCGATATCATCAAGACTGGTCTTTGTAGGCAAGTCATTTAAAACCAGGTAACGAGCCATCTGAGCAAAGCGCGTGACGGTAATCGCAAAAGAAGCCTGCTGGGACAAGCATTCCAGCACGGCACGTTCCTTTTCAAAAGAAAGAGAGTTGGGAGCGATGTAGAAAACCCGCTTGCCTGCAGCAACTAGCTCTTCTGCCTCTCTCGTTAAAATTTCAGTCAAAGAAGTCCGAATATCAGTATAAAGTAATTTCATCTCAGCCTCGTTTGGTTTATCAAAGTTTCTTACTCTATTATAGCAAAGTTCGCTTCACAGTCCAAATCCAAAATTCTAGTTGACAATCATTTAACTAGGAAATCAATCCTCCATCATCCACTTTCATATGCTGAAAGATATAGAGGAAAAAGTCTTTGGAAACTTCAAAATGCCCATAGCGGAGGCGAGAAGTATAGTCTTTCCATTCAGGATGTTGTCTGGCTATTTCTATGGAACAATCTTTGACTGGTTGATAATACTCGACATTTCGTCTAAAGGGAAAGAATCCTTCAAACTGCTCTACTTGATAGGCCTTGTCGTCTATAATTTTACCTACGGCCACAAAAGCCTGTAACTTATCTTGACCGTTCATATCGTATTTTGGACTATAGTATAAAAGATAGTCTCCTTTTTTCATACGGTTTAAGGGGCCGCCCTTTCCATGACAGACCTGACAAAAATTCCCTTCAACTCCTCTTAAAACATGGTTCTTTGAAACAACTCCGACCCAATATCTAGGCATTTTTATCCTCCAACTCTACTAAAAAGCGATTAAAAACTTCTCTATCGTTAGATAGTTTTTCAAAAAATTCTTCATCAACACCTTCTACTAAAGGCAAAGCTTGATTGACCTTCTCCGCGCCAGAATTCGTCACTGAGACAAGTTTTGCCCGACTATCCTTTGGGTGTTGATCGCGTCCAATGTAGTCTTTCTTCTCCAGTAGCCTAACAATCTGGGAAACCGTCATGACATCCATTCCAGTGAACCGAGCAATATCAACTTGCGTTACATATTCCTCTCTATTAGACAGAAACAAGAGAGAGGTTAAAACGATAAATTGGGGCAAAGTGAGGCCAACTGATTTCAAAACTCTTTTTAAGTTGCTTTCCCACTTGTTGTAGACTTTGATGAAAAGAAGACCTGTAGACTCTGTTTCATCATTTTTGTAAATTGAATTAAAGTGATACTTTGACATTATTTCTCCTTAAATATTAAGTATACATATTATATAAGAATTTATTTTGTTTTTCAAGAAAAGGAAAGTCAAATGTTACAATTCTGTCAGACATTTTATAGTCTATATGCTATAATAAAAGCAAAACACCTAGAAAAGGAAGTCTTATGATTAAACTACTTGCCTTGGATATGGACGGAACCCTCCTTAATGAAGCCAAGGAAATCCCGCAAGCCCACATCACTGCCATTCACCAAGCCATTGAAAAAGGTGTCAAACTGGTTCTCTGTACAGGTCGCCCGCTTTTCGGTGTCCTTCCCTACTATAAAAAACTAGGACTTGACCTCCAGAACGAGTACGTCATTGTCAATAACGGTTGTTCAACCCACCAGACCAGTGACTGGAGTCTAGTTGACTGGCAAGAACTTAGTCCAGCTGACATCGAATACCTCTATGACCTAGCAGAAAAAAGCGACGTCCAGCTGACTCTTTTTGATGAGAAACATTATTTTGTCCTCGGTGGCAAGCCTAATGAAATTGTTCAAAATGATGCCAAGCTCGTCTTTTCAGACTTAACTGAAATTTCCCTTGAGGAAGCGATTAGTGGCAAGTATCGTATGTTCCAAGGTATGTTTTTGGGCACCAAAGGGCAAACAGACGATTTTGAGCAGCGTTTTGCGACAGAACTCTGTCAACGATTTAGCGGAGTTCGCTCGCAACCTGTTATTTATGAAGCCATGCCACTTGGGACGACAAAGGCTACTGCTCTTTCTCGACTAGCTGCGATTTTGAAGATCGAGCCCTCAGAAATCATGGCCATAGGCGATGCTAATAACGATATCGAAATGCTTCAGTTTGCAGGACTGGGCATTGCTATGGGAAATGCCAGTGATTATGTCAAATCCCTTGCTAATGACGTTACAGCCAGCAATGAAGAAGACGGCGTTGCGCGTGCCATTGAGAAGTATATTTTATAATTGAGAAGCCCAGTTCATATCAACTGGGTTTTGTTTTTTTTAGAATTACAAAACTTTAGAAACTCTTTAGAATTACTTGAACTTTCTTTGATTTCTATAGCTTATACTAAAGTTAGAAAAATAAATCAAAAGGAGAAAATCATGAAAACAGTACTCGAAATTCATGGACTGACCAAACAATTCAGCCAACAAGCTATTCTTCAAGATCTTAGTCTAACCATAAAAGAGGGAGATATTTATGGTCTAATTGGAAAAAATGGAGCTGGGAAAACTACTCTTATCAAAATCATTACACAATTATTGTTTGCGGACAAAGGTACAGTCTCCCTCTTTTCTAGTCAAGAACAAAATGAGTGGACCAAGGCTTTATCTCGAGTGGGTTCTGTTATCGAATCACCTGTAGCCCATAATCACTTAACAGCCTATCAAAATCTGAAATATTATTGTATGGTTCGCCATATTCCAAATGCTGATAGGGTGATTCATGAGACCTTGGACTATGTTGGGTTGTCAGATACAGGGAAAAAAGTCTTTCGTGATTTCTCGCTAGGAATGAAACAAAGACTTGGTATCGCCATTGCCCTTCTATCCAAACCTGATTTCCTGATTCTTGATGAACCCATTAACGGACTTGACCCAATTGGGATCAAAGAATTTCGTCTCATGATCCAGCGGCTCAATCAAGAAAAAGGAATAACTATCCTCATCTCTAGCCATATCTTGTCAGAACTCTATCTCTTAGCTAATCGCTTTGGTATTCTGGATCAAGGTAAGATTATCCGTGAAATCAGTAAAGCTGAATTTGAAACACTGAGTGAGGATTATATTGTGCTTAAAACAAGCGATAAAGAAAGAGCTTGTCAGGTATTGAAAGAACAAATCCAACTCCAATTTAAGGTTGTCAATCCTGAAAATGAAATCCATATCTTTGGTAATGAACAAGATGTCAAACAGATTCTTAAGCAACTAACTTTGGCCGATGTTGCTATTGATGAGATTTACTTTGCCCGTCAAAACCTAGAAGAATACTTCACCCAATTAGTAGAATAGGAGAAAAATCATGATACACACCATTCAAGCAGATTTTTACCGTCTTTTCCGCTCCAAAGGATTCTGGATTACAGAATTCATTCTCTTTATACTTATGTTAATGGGTGCTACTATTGGTGCTACAGGACATCTAATGGCAGTAGATACAACACCACCAGAGACTCCAACCCATGGTTGGGACGGCGTTCAAGCTCTTATCAACACGTCTAGCAATGGTTCAAACCTCGTTTTTCTCTGCATTGTTCTAGCATGTCTCGTTCTCGGAGTTGATCTAATCGGTAAGCTTTATAAAAATAGTTTGACAGTCGGCGTTTCTCGTACAGAATTTTTCCTTGCTAAATCCTTTGTACTAGCAAGTATCGCTCTCTTGCAGCTCATCGCCAGCCTTGTGATTGCTTTTGTTCCTTCAACTCTACTAAACGGACTTGGTACGATGCCTGATGGTTTTATTACAAACCTCCTCTTAACGATTTTCCTTCAATTTCTCTGCCTTCTCGCCTGGCTTTCGATTGTTTCCTTCATTCTCTACCTGACTCACTCCTATCTTGCCGTATTTATCGGCTATCTGGTCAGCTCTATCATCCTTTCTGTGCCAATGCTTATCTTTCCAAATATCGCAATTTTACGATATCTGAGCTTAAATTTTGCCTATGCCATGACTGCTGATAGTCAATCCGTTCTCTATACCATTACGGTTTGCATCGCTATCATACTTTTCTTCTCTCTTAGCGGCCTTACCGTTTTCAAGAAGAAGAGCTTATAAAAAGGACCTCCTCTAGGATATAGAGGAGGTTTCTTCTGTTAAAGATAAATAAAGACCGAAAACCATTCTCCATCAGCAACTAGCTTCATATCCGCTCCAAGAAGATGAACTAATTCCTCAGTAATATAGAGACCTAAACCAGAGGATTCTTCTGTATCCGACATATTTTCAGAATAAAAACGATTACTGAGATTGTCTATATTCTTGATAGATTTTTTGACTAGGTTACCAATTTCCAAAACAGGCCTATTTTCTTCCTTTTTCAAAGAAAGTCGAGCCTTCTCCTTGCCGTGCTTGAGAACATTTCCAAGGAGGTTTTGTATAATTCGATCAAGCAAGTCCTCATCAGTCGTCGTTTTCAATCCTGGTTCAACGTTAAAATCAAGAACAATATGTGAAGTTTGAAAAACATCGTAATAGGATAAAGTTTTTTTCGTTATAAAAGTTGATAAATCAAGTTCTTCCAGTTTCGGTTTGACTGCTCCTTCCATCAAATGACGGTATTCAAGGAGAGCCTCCAAACGTTTGGAAACCAAATCCTGATGATGGGCTATTTTGCTTAAAGTTTCCTGACTATTATCGGGGTGTTTTATTAGTTGCTGAGTATATCCTGAAGCGATTGTCAAAGGTGTCCGAATATCATGGGCGATATTGCTGATGGCCATATCCAGGGTGTGTTTTTCACGCTTCATGATTAGCTGATTTTGCTCCACCTCTTGAAATAGATTCTCAATTTGGTTATGTAGACGCAAAATGGTCTTTGAAAAGAAATTTATCCCGATCCTCTTCATGCTACCAGAGCGAATCTTTTCTTCGATTTGTCTGCTTAAATCTCTAATTGCTATATGATAGCGAATCAAAGAAATCGCCAAAATAATGTTAGTAAGGAGTAATATTGATATCAAAATGTAATTCATTATTTGTCTCCTTTTAATCGAACACCAACTCCCCAAATGGTTTCAATGTACTCATGATTTGGATCCAGTTGATACAGTTTTTTACGGAGATTGCTTAGATGGGTGTTGAGCGTATTGTCTCCAGGCAGGTAACTTTCTTCCCAAATCAATTCATAGAGTTCTTCCTTGGTGAAGATTTTTTTAGGATGATGGAGCAACATTTGAAGAATCTGGCACTCTTTCTTTGCAAGGCGAATGGTTTCAGTTGTGCTACTTATTTCAAAACTATCCGCATCGAATTGGATATTTTTAAAGTTTTGCACGAGGTTATCAATTTCTCTTCGATCTCCTGACTGATGTTCTCCACTTTGGCGTAATTGCACAGTGACTCTGGCAAAGACTTCGTCCAAATCAAAAGGTTTTACTACATAATCATTGGCACCGTCTAGTAGATATTGGCTGATGAGCTTTTTATCACCTAAAGCAGTAAGCATGATGACCGGAGTCTGATTCGTTTGTCGAATAGCTTGCAAGACTTGGTCACCATTTTTCCCAGGGAGCATGATATCTAGTAAAACGAGATCAATGCCACCTTTGTCAAATTGCATGATACCTTCTGTGCCAGAAAATGCTTGGATCACCTCGTGTTCCTCTGTAAGAAGGGTTCTTAAAATTTCCTGGATTTCATTATTATCTTCAATTACAAGAATGCTCGCCATAAACCTCGTCCTCTCTAAAACTATTATAACATGTTTTGTTAGGAATTCCAGATACAGAAAAGCTCCTCTCACATTTTAAGTAAGATGGAGCTAATGGAAATTGAATCTATTTAACCAAATAAGCAATCAAAGTTATGATCCATAGATGAGTCGGGTAGAAAATATAAAAGAAATATTTACTCCAACTAGTTTCTTTTCCTCGCTGTCCATTATAAAGTGCCATAAAAGGAAATACGGTGACAAAGAGCCAGTCAGAATTGTAAAGCATCATTTCTAGTGTTTGGTGCCAAGTGTCGTAAATTTGGATGGAAGTCACTAACAAGAAGGCCCACAGAAAGGCATATAGGAGATTTCGCAATCCCTTGCGATTTCGACAAGAGTAACTAATCAAGAGAAATGGTAGCATGGTGATTCCACCCTCAGTAAAAAGACAACCGAAAATCAAGAGCCCAGCAACTCCAATCCGACGCCACAACTTCTCCTTTTTATCCAACTCTTTTCTGGGAAAACCAATCCAAAGCATGGTGACACCGATGGCCAAAGTCAGGAAAATGTTGTTATTTACCATTACTCCTTTGGATGCAAATAGGGCATTGAGTAGGCTATTTCCAGCAAACATGATAATCGCCCAACTCCAAAGGCGGATGAGGTAGTTTTTCAAATTCCGAGTATGGATGAATCCTTCCATAGCCATATAGGCAAACCAAACTCCTACACAACGGGTCAAGGCGTGAAAGATACCTTCCCACAGAGGAGAAACGATTCCTGTAATATGAGGGATATGGTCTAGAACCATTACTGCCACCATCAGATACTTCAACTGCGTCGCATTCCATTTTTTCATAATAAACCTCTTTCTTTTTGATCTACATAGAGTATAGCATACATTTCCACGTATAATCGTACACCCATCTTACATTTTAAAAGCCTATCTTACATTTTTGTAAGACAGGCGTGAATATCAAAAATTTATTATGAAAGATACCTTCTAGTCCGTAATCCGTTTGTACATTTCTGGTCTTCTATCTCGAAACAAGCCCCAGTTTAGGCGTTCACT
This sequence comes from Streptococcus oralis SK304, assembly GCF_000287715.1. Taxonomy (GTDB): domain Bacteria; phylum Bacillota; class Bacilli; order Lactobacillales; family Streptococcaceae; genus Streptococcus; species Streptococcus oralis_Y. Next base: position 475,723 of record NZ_ALJN01000016.1, read on the forward strand.
TGCACCCTTATCCAGGTCATAAGTTGCTAACAGAACAGCCTCACCTTGTCTTTCAGCTCGCTCTAGAATAGCTCCTGTTTCATCCGTCATAAAGGACGAACCGTAGAAGTCAAGACTGGAACTCTGTCCACCATTTTCCTCACTAGGAGTGACTTCTTCCAAACCATAACGATTGGCTGCAATGACTGGGACAATATTTGCTGCTGCGTGCCCTTGCATAGTACGTTGCCAGTGACCACAACTGTCTGTATCCAAAATTGGCTCTGAACCAATAGCTGTTGGGTAAAAGAGCAATTCGGCCCCATTCAACGCAAGACAGCGCGCTGTTTCAGGGAACCATTGATCCCAACAAATACCGATACCAATGTTAGCATAGCGAGTATTCCAGACCTTGAAACCAGTGTTACCAGGCGTAAAGTAAAACTTTTCCTGATAATAATGGTCATCTGGTATGTGGGTCTTCCGATAAACGCCAAGAACCTCACCATCTGCATCAATAACGGCAATAGAGTTATACAAGACATTACCATCTTTTTCATAGAAACTGATTGGTAAAACAACCTGCAGTTCTTTAGCAATCACCCTAAAATGCTGAATAGCTGTATTTTCTGTCACCGACTGGGCATACTGGTAGTAGTCATACTGGCGTTCCTGACAGAAATAGGGACGTTCAAATAATTCAGGTAAGAGAATAATTTGGGCTCCTTGCTTTGCAGCTTGTCGAACTAAACGTTCCGCTGTTTGGATATTTGTTGCCACATCCTTGGCACATTGCATCTGGATCGCTGCAACTTTCACATTTCTCATTTTTCTCTCCTATTCTGGGATTTGTTGGGTGATACAGTGGATATTGCCACCACCTAAGAGAATATCTCTGGCTGGTATACCGACAACTTTACGGTCTGGGAAACACTTACTGAGAATATCTAAAGCCACTTGGTCGTTTACATCCTCAAACTGTGGAACTAAGACAGCCTTGTTGGCAATATAAAAATTGACATAGGAAGCCGCAAGACGCTCGCCCTCATAACGCTCCTCTTCCCCTTCCTCATAGGTATAGCCTGGTAAATCCTCCTTAGAGACAACCTGACAAATAGCTGGGATAGGAAGCTTATGAATAGTGAAGGGACGACCTTTTGCATCCGTTTCCTTCTCTAAAAGGGCAAGGTCAGCTGCAGACATACCATACTGGGGATCGTTTTGATCATCTGTCCAAGCCAAGACAAGTTCCGCAGGACCAACAAAGGCAGCAACATTGTCAACGTGTTCATTGGTTTCGTCCTGATAAATACCATAGGGAAGCCAGATAACTTTTTCAGCGCCAAGGCTTTCTAATAAGGTGTTTTCGATTTCCTCTTTACTGAGATGAGGATTGCGTCCAGGACTGAGTAGGCAACTTTCAGTCACAAGAATGGTTCCTTGACCATCGCTATGGATCGCGCCTCCTTCCAGTACAAAAGGTTTAGCATCATAAACAGGCATTTCCAAGGCCTCAGCAAAACGACTAGCTACTTGGTCATCTGCTTCATAGTCTTGATAAAGACCATCGACTGCACCACCCCAGGCATTGAAAGACCAATCGACTGCCAACTTTTCTCTTTTATCATTGACGAGAATAGTCGGCCCAGTATCACGAACCCAGGCATCATCGGTAGGAATGTCTAAATAAACGACCTTGTCTCCAAGATAGGATTTGGCTTCAGATAGATAATCCTGCTCCACCAAAAGATAAACCCTTTCCCCTTCTGCTATGGTCTTGATAATCTGGCTAAATGCTTTTTTGGCAGCCTTTCCTTGAAAGGGCCATGAACCTGGTCGAGTTGGCCATATCATGAGGGTACCATGATGGGGTTCGTACTCTGCTGGCATACGATAGCCTGCTTTTTTCGGAGTTTCTATCATGATAATCTCCCTTTAAAGTCTTGATAGCCGAAGGCTTTGACTAAGCTACAGTTACCTTGCTCGTCCATGAGATAGAGACTTGGCAAGCCAATACCGTTAAAGGTATTATTTTTGACAAATGAGTAAATAGCCATGTCTTCGAAATAAAGTCTATCACCGATTTGGATTGGATTTTCAAAACTATAATCACCAATCACATCACCCGTCAGACAGGTATTGGAAGAAAGTCTATAGGTGTGGGCTTTTTCCTGCGCCTCAAATCCATTTCTCAAAGGTGGGCGATAGGGCATCTCAAGTACATCAGGCATATGGCAGGTCGCAGAGGCGTCTAAAACCAAGATCTCCATACCGTTTTCTACAATATCCAATACTTCAGTTGCTAGATAACCCGCATTGAGCGCAATGGCTTCACCCGGCTCGATATAGACCTCAAGATTGTAAGTTTCTCGGATACGCTTGATTTCTGAAATCAGCAAATCCACATCATAGTCTTCTCTTGTGATATGGTGGCCACCGCCCATATTGAGCCATTTAACCTCATGTAAATAAGGACCAAACTGCTCTTCTACTGCTTTCAAAGTTGTCTCTAAATCATCTGAACCTTGCTCGCAAAGGGTATGAAAATGAAGGCCATCAACTAGATCCAGCAAATCACTTGGTATCTTGTCTAAGGTAACTCCAAACCGAGAGCCAGGCGCACAAGGGTCGTAGAGCGCGTGATCTCCCTGAGTTGAACACTGAGGATTGATACGGAGACCTACACTAATACCAGCCGCTCGACAACGACGGCCATGTTTACGCAACTGTCTCTCCGAGTTAAAAACGATATGGTCTGTTATCTCAAGTAATTCATCCAAATCCTCATCCTTAAAAGCAGGCGCAAATACATGAACTTCCCCCGGGAACTCTTCTCTAGCTAGCTTGGCCTCATAGAGACCACTTGCTGTTGTACCAGATAGATACTGGCTAATTAGGGGATAGGTTTTATAAAGGGAATACGCCTTTTGGGCAAGCAAAACCTTGCAACCTGCCTTTTCCTGAACCTCTTGCAGAATGCTACAATTTTCTTCTAGTTTTGCTAAATCAATGACGTAAGCTGGTGTTGTTACTTGTTCTAGCTTCATTAGTCCACCATTTGCGGATTCTCAACTACAACCCATGGCAAACCATACTCATTCAAAGCTTCCATGAATGGATCTGGATCCAATTCTTCAAGGTTGTAAACTCCAGGTTGTTTCCAAGTTCCGTTCATAACTAATTTTGTCCCAATCATAGCTGGAACTCCAGTAGTGTAAGCAATAGCTTGTGAACCAACCTCTGCGTAGCATTCCTGATGGTCGCAGACATTGTAGATGTAGATGGTCTTTTCAACGCCATCTTTGACACCTGTAAAGATACATCCGATATTTGTTTTACCGACAGTGCGTGGGCCAAGGCTTGCAGGATCTGGAAGCAAGGCTTTCAAAAATTGAATTGGTACAATTTCTTGGCCGTTAAAGTTAATAGCATCTGTACGAAGGAGTCCGACATTTTCCAAGCATTTCATGTGCGTTAGATAAGATTGACCAAAGGTCATAAAGAAACGAATCCGTTTGACACCTGGAATGTTTTTCGCCAATGATTCAATTTCTTCATGGTGAAGGAGATACATATCTTTTTGTCCAACTTGAGGGAAATCATACTCTCGCTTGATAGACATAGCTTCGACTTCGACCCATTTTCCATCTTCCCAGTAAGAACCTGGCGCAGAAACCTCGCGGAGATTGATTTCTGGGTTAAAGTTTGTCGCAAATGGATAACCGTGGTTACCACCATTACAGTCTAAAATGTCGATATAGTGGATTTCATCAAAATAGTGTTTGAGAGCATAAGCAGAAAAGACACTGGTTACACCTGGGTCAAAACCAGATCCAAGTAGAGCAGTCAAGCCTGCTTCTTTGAATTTTTCCAGATAAGCCCATTGCCATGAGTAGTCAAAGTAGGCTGTAAAACCAAGTTCCTTACAACGTTTCTCATAGATAGCGCGCCACTCAGGATCTTCTGTATCCTCTGCCTCGTAGTTAGCTGTGTCGATATAGTGGACACCTGTTGCCAAACAAGCATCCATAATGGTCAAGTCTTGGTATGGTAAAGCTACGTTCAAAACGGCTTCTGGTTTGTAGCTTTCAATCAAAGCAATCACTTCTTCTACCTTATCAGCATCAAGAGCAGCTGTTTCAATCTTTGTACTTGTTTTGCCTTCTAATTTAGCCTTCAAATCATCACATTTTGACTTGGTACGGCTAGCAATCATAATCTCTGTAAAGGTTTCGCTATCTTGGCAAATCTTTGAAATAGCAACTTGGGCAACGCCCCCACATCCGATAACTAATAAACGACTCATTTTTTTCCTTCCTCTTCTTCTAAAATGTCCTCAACATACTTAGGCAACATAAAGGCTCCCACGTGTAAGTTTGCAGTATAGTATTCCGTGAAAAGCTGACGTTTTTTCCATCCTTCCTTATCAAAATCTTTGACTGGGTGATATTTTTTTGATGCAAATCCAAATAACCAATATCCAGCTGGACTGGTTGGGATATGAGCCTGATAGACTCGGCTGATTGGAAATGCTTGATTGACCTTGCGGTGCATACTTCGGCAAGCTGACTCATCCTCGTCAAAGAAGGGACTCCCATGCTGATAGATCATGATGCCGTCTTCCTTGAGAGCACGGTAACTATTGCCATAAAATTCCTTGGTAAAGAGCCCTTCCGTATGTCCAAATGGATCCGTCGCATCGTTGATGATAATATCGTAATCATCCTCGCAGTTCCGTAAAAAGCGTAAACCATTTTGGTAGTAAATGGTAACACGAGGATCATCTAGCCCTGCAGCAAAGTCTGGGAAATACTCACGACAAACCTCAACCAACATCTCATCTGGTTCTACAATATCGATTTGTTCCAATTCTGGATACAGTGTCAAAACTTGGGCAACACCGCCATCACCACCCCCGATAACCAAAACTTTCTTAGGATTAGGATGGACAGCCATGGGTACGTGGACGGTCATTTCATTGTAAACAAAATCATCTGCATCTGAAAACAAGACATGCCCATTTAAGATCAATATCTTTCCAAAAGCTGGTGTATCTAATACCTCTATATCCTGCCATTCACTCTTACCAGCGTAGAGTTGCTTGGCTGTTCTCAGGGACAGTTTCACATCTGGAGTATGAACTTCAGAAAACCATAAATCCATCTAGTTCTCCTTTCTTTCAATGACGTTGATATGATTGACTTCTGGATCTTCCGTCCCTTGGAGGGAGCAACCACGTTCTTTGGCAAATAGGATATAATCCACAATCTCTCGTGTAATACGTTCACCAGGAGCCAAAATTGGAATCCCTGGAGGATAACACATGACAAATTCCCCACTGACATGTCCAACAGAATCAGCCAAGGTTAAACTTTCTCTTTCTGAATAGAAGGCTTCTTGTGGAGATAGCACTAACTCGGGTTGGATATATTCTCCAGCTATCAAGTCCTTTCCATCTCTTGAGTAGAGTCTCTTGATATCCGCCAAAGCACCGACCAGACGCTCAATGTCTTGGATGCGGTCACCGATGGAAATATAGGCCAAGATATTGCCGATATCACCGAATTCAATCTGAATATCATATTCATCTCGCAAGAGGTCATAAACCTCGATACCTGTTAGCCCAATTCCCTGAGTATAAACTGACAGCTTGGTCACGTCAAAATCACAGACCGATGCACCATCTATCAACTCTTTTGAGTAGGCATAGTAGCCACCGATAGCATTGATTTCACGACGAGCGTACTCGGATAGCTCAATGACTTTCTCAAAGGATTCTTTGCCTCGAAGAGCTAAGTTCCGACGCGAAATATCCAGACTAGCCATCAACAAGTAAGAGGCAGATGTAGACTGGGTCAGGTTGATAATCTGACGAACGTACTCAGGATTCATCTGCTCCCCGATAAGAAGGATGGAGCTCTGGGTCAAACTCCCACCAGACTTATGCATAGAAACCGCCGCCATATCCGCTCCAGCGTCCATAGCAGATAATGGCAATTTATCTGTAAAATGCAAATGCGCTCCATGGGCTTCATCCACTAAAACCAGCATGCCCGCTTTATGAGCCATTTCCGTTAAACCCTTGAGGTCTGAACAAATCCCATAGTAAGTAGGATTGTTGATTAGGATAGCTTTAGCATCTGGATGTTCCTTAATGGCCTGGGCAGCCCGGTCATTTTCAAGACCTAAAGCGATGCCGATTTTAGGATCCACACTCATCTCGATATAGATGGGAATGGCTCCACATAGAACCAACGCATTGATAGCAGATTTGTGGACATTTCGTGGCAGAATAATCTTATCTCCAGCCTTACAGGTGGAAAGAATCATGGTTTGAACTGATGAGGTTGTACCGCCAATCATGAGAAAGGCATGGGCTGCACCAAAAGCATCCGCAGCTAATTCCTCCGCATCCCGAATAATCGAAATGGGGTGACCAAGATTATCCAATGGTTTCATCGAATTAACATCAATACCAACACATTTTTCCCCTAACAGTTCGACAAGTTCTGGATTTCCTCGTCCACGCTTGTGACCTGGCACATCAAAGGGAACAATCCTTTTCTTGCGTAGTTTGACCAAGGCCTCGTAAATTGGGGCTTGGTTTTGATCTAACTTCTTCAAGACATACTCCTTCACCGTATTTTTAGCACCTCAAGAAGATAGAGGCGACTAAAGGTTGACTTATGAAAAAAGAGCAGGTCTTCACCTGCTCTGCAATCTTCTGACGTGTGTATTTTGGTTTCTGTTGAGTATGTCTGTTCCTGATGTTTCCTAACTCTCTAGTAGCAAATATTACGTACTTTATTGATCGTTTCACAAGATGACGTGTGCTTTCACCACACTAAAAATTTATGAATTAGGACAAGCGTCCTAACATCAACTTATAAAAGTAGGCTTTTAACCCTATCAATAATGTGGCTTTTCAACCACGCTTCGGCATTCAACCCTGCCTGTCCGTAGGCATTTTTTACTCGGGTTTATATTTGCTAGAAAACATCATCTCATTTTCTAAGCCTTATAACTATACCATGTTTATAAGAGCTTGTAAAGGATTTTGTGAAACTTTTTTAAACAATTTCTTTTTTTGTTCGTGAAATATTACTCAACAATAAAAAGAAACCGTTTAAAATTGAAATCAAAAAACAAAAACAGGAACCAAATTGATTAGTTCCTTTGTTGAATCATAAGTATAGTCAGTTATTCAAAATCTTATCTACTTATCTCGTGCTACTTGAACAGCTAGTTCAAAATCAGTCATCATATAATTTTCATCTAGGCGGATGAGACCATAGTACTCATTCCAAAATAGCGAATCACTGTTGCTGGACCACTTTAATCCATACCATAGTTGAGTGACATCATTTGTATTTGATGGTGGAATTGACCATAGATGCTTCTTGAAAATTTCTTGAACAAGCGAAACATCCAGTCGTGTAGTCAAGTCAAGTTCATTTAATTTGAAAGTAATAGAATGTTTTTTCGCTGCCTCAATACTGTCCTTGTTAAATCGAACCTGAATAACCTTAGAATCTTCTATAGCCACATCATGGTCCTCAGCACCGTAAAAGGAAATACTGCCCAGTACTATGCCATCTTTTGCTAGGAGATAGGGAGCGTAAGGAACAGCATTGCTATCAAGCCTGAAGCCTTTTTCGATGGTAACTGTTTTATCTCCAGGATACTTTTGGAAACTGTTACTTGTAAGGAGGTCTTCATAGTCGCTACCACCATCGCCCTGTCTTACATAGATGTCAAATCCAGCGTCCATCAGCTCACTGGATTTAGTTTCAGCTAAAATGATTTTACTTTCATTAATTTGTAAAATCGGTGCTTGAGGTGGCAAACCAATCGTGAGATTAAACGTGACTCCTACTAGAAAGACCATCAAAGTTATAAGGAGTGCAAGCATAGACTTCCCAGTTCGTTTTCTTGCATTGAAAAGGGCCATTAGAGCAGGTAGGAGGATCATTTTGGCTAAAATAGAATTCCCCACACCGCCTCTATTTAAGGTCTGAAAGGCAAAGATCTCTGCGATGGCAATCAGGGTCAGGTAGACCAAAATCTCGCCTAGACCCAGTTTTTCTGTTCGAGTTTGTTGATTTACAGGCGTTTCGTACAATGACTGTCCATTCTCTTTCCTCTTTTTTAGAAAGAGATAAAAACCCAGACCTAGCAGCAGATTAAAGATTGCAAAAGCAATTAAAGTACCTATAATCACTGTTCTACCCATGGCTCTCTACTCCTTTATGTTCTCTCTCAAATCTTATCTTTCTCTTTAGTACCCAATTCCCAATCAATAAAACCAGCAAGAAGAAGGGGCCGCCTTCTATCAGCACAATGGGTAAAGCCACTAGAGCAATCATCAAAAAACTAGCTTTCTTTTGACGCCAACTACCGCCCCATTCACCGTTTATCAGTACCCCCAAATAGTCGATGTAGTCAGTAAACCAAGTCAAAAAGGGATTTTGAAAATCATTGAGCCTTAGGTAAATGAACATAGCAGAATTTAGAAAAACATAAAGAATTCCAAGGACTAGAATAATCTTTTGACTAGTTCGAGTAGCCTCTAGAACGATTTTTTCTCTGTTTTCTGGTTTTATTTCCTTGAGACTTGGGTTCTTACAAGAGAGTTTTTCAAATCTATAGACCAGAAATCGGTAGAGATAATACTTGTTTATATCACGCTTCATAAAACTCCCAATCTAGGAAGGACACTCAATTATAAATCATGGTTTAAACATCTAATTTCAAGGAATTTCCTTCCAAATAGACGGCTTTTGACTCAGTGATTTTGATTTTTTGATCTTCTGAAAAGCCAATGGTTTCACCGTCCTTTAAGGTGACGTCACTGCCTAAAACATACTGAAGAATAGACAGGAGGAAATAATATAAATCATCGTTATTCATAGGAGACTCGATAATTTCAATCTCAGTTCTTCCAAACTCTTTCAAACCATAAGTGTAAATACTAGTTTTATCTCCCTGGTTGATAATTCCTATATAAATCCAGAGTTGAAGTGGAAGCATTTCTTCTTTCAAAAGGTCAGTCAGGTCTAGATAAAGATCTTTGGGTAAGAGCAAGGTGGTAGAACCCTGATAAATACCAATAGCTGATTGACTAGTTTTTAAGATAGAGGCATTGACTTTAGTTAATAGGGAATAAGTTTCTACTGGCGAAAGATTGTCAGACAGGATAGAAACAATGGCGTGTTGTGTGTGCTCTTGTGTTTCCTTCTCAACATCCTGCCAGAGGTAAGAATAGGCATACAATTCTTCAAATTCTTGACTTGGGATAGGCAAATCCATTAAAGCCAGCGCAACGAGAGCACCATCAATCACAAAGGTTGAACTAGAATCATCCCCAGAAACTTCAGAAATTTCAAGTCCCCAGTGAGATTTCAATTCCTGAACGATCTGGTCTAAAGAATAGGCCTGCTTGCCTTTGAAGAGCGGCATGGACAAGATCAGTTGTTTTTTCTTCTCTGACTTTTCTTTCTTCCTAGCAAATAGATTTTTTAAAAATTTCATAGGACTTCTCCTTTTTCTCATATCAGTTGGGAAGCAAAGCTATCTTGCTTAAAGTGAGTCGTCATACCAAGTTTCCTCATCCTCAAAACCGTAGAATTTCTCATCAAGTAGCCAATTTCCATCCACCAATCTAAGTACAAACTGATGCTTCATTTCTAAAGCTTCTTGATAATGGGTGATGACTCTTGCTTCTTCAGCTTTTGTCATGATAAAATCTACAGAAAAATCATTCGTTTGAACATAGTTATACTCACTTGGGGAGCCATAAGAATTTCGAACTCCTCCTTCCAAGCATTTTCGAGTCACTTGTCCAGTCATAAGTTGGATTTGTCTATGAAAATAGTCATCCATAAGATCATTCCACTTTGGATGAACTTGATTTGCTGGGATGCTAAGGGCTTCTTTTTCCTTATCCAGTGCTCTGTTACGCTCAAAAATTTCCTCTTCTAACAAGGTTAAACTTTTGAGTAAATTAAGCAAGGGTGGGATGATTATTTCCGCCATGGCTCGATAGTTTTCAGGGGTATTTTTATAGTTCACTCTCATGATTACTCTCTTAACTTTCCTGGATTAATTGCTTTACTTCTATGTCTGAAAGTTGTCCATCCATGTAGAGTTTCCTAAGTAAATCTTTATCTACGGTAATTTCATAATAGTCAGTCACAAACTCATGAAATCTCTCAAAGCTATCAAAAAGGTAAGAGAGCAACCATTCTCCGCCATCCTGATCTTGGTAAGTGTGTTGATGCGCGTGACCGTCATACCAGATAAAGAAGGTTGTTTCATCTTTTTGTTCTTCTGAATAAAGTGAGACATACTTTTCATCCAGTCCATTATAAAAACCATCGATGATATCTTGATTCCACTCGTCAGCAGCAAACTGGCTTAAACTGCTTTCATGATCAAAGCCTTTTATAAGGATCATTTTATCAGTCAAAATCACATCTAAAGAATCACCAGAGCCATTGTCAATAAGGTAGCGGAGTCCATAGTCTTCCTCAGTCTTAATCACGAGTCTGAGCCAATCCTCACTCGGATCTGTTAGATATTCGTCAATGACCAGCAAGGCATCTAAGCGAGTCTTTATCTTGTCCCAATTAATCTTTTTCATCTCTAAAAACCTCCATCTTATTTTTGCTATTTATCAAGATCACAAGCCCTATAACGAGCTGTTAGATAGCCTGAAAAGCTAATCTGAGGGATATTCCACTCATTAGGCAAATAAATGGAACAATCTACCTGATCACCTAGAGGGGAACTTGCTGAGAAGACATATCTTCCCAAATCCTCATTATTAAGATTTCTTCCAACTTGACTCAATCTGCTAGTATTGAACCAGTCTTTAAACAGTAGCCAGATTTGCTCGGCATCTTCGTTTAATAGGGGGACTTTCAAATTGTAGCTGATTCCGACTCTACATCTTTTTTTGAATCCTGACTCATCAGCCTTACAAACTTTTATGGATCCCTTATCATACTGCCAGTTATCACTATCTAATAGGGGAAATTGAACAGATAGATTGTCTTTAAATCCCTGCATAGTATCAAATAAATCTTTGGAGGCAGCTTCGAATAATTCTAGTTCTTCCATAGTCTTCTCTTTAATTTTCATAGCTAATCACATTTCGATTTAATCTGCATCAACCCAGATATGGTATTTTTGACAATGTAGACATCTAAACAAATAACCACAGATAGGCCCGTCTTTGACCAAGTAGTCTTCTACCTCTTGATATTCTTCACGCGCTTCATAGTCTTCCAAGACTTGCTCAGCGATTCCCATATCCTTCAATTCTCGAGTTCCAACTGTACCCAAGTAAGCGCAATAATCTTGGCAACAAGAAAGCCAATATTCTCCCTGCCAACTAGAGTAGCCTGGGGTCTGACAAAAAAGCAGCTGATTCTTTTCTGGATCCAATTCACCCTGCCACTCGGCATCTTGGATAAATTCTGCATCGAATTTTTTAGCTGCTTGACCATTTGCAATACAAAATGGACAAAGGTTCTCTATGTTGTCAATACAATAAGGGATCAAGTCATAATAAATATTGCTTTCTTTCCCACAAGATGGACAAAGCTTGGCTTCTCCTTCAACAAATGAACCTGTAGCTAAGGGATCTGGATGATAGAGAAAATGTGGCAAAGACTGTAATAACTCCTGACTCTGCTTTTTATCTTCTTTTCTTAGGGGACGAGGAAGGGCATAACGATCACCATGACTCTGATTCATTTCTTGTAAACGGCTCAGTTTCTTTTTCTGTTTTCGATCTGGTTTATCTAAGATTTCGGTAAATAAGCTATAGGCACTAGTGTAGAGACCCAATTGTTCATAGAGGTCAACTAAGACTTTTTTAGCTTCTAAATCATCAGACTTAGCTAATTCATCAGCCAAATCATAGAGTGCCGCAACACTTGAAGGCTTTCCATCTTTAGCATGGTATTCCCTTGTCCGGGTGATATATTCTTATAAATATGGATTCATCTGACTACCTTTTCTTACATGGATAAATTCTGATTAACAAATGGTGACGAGGACAATATCATTTAAGCCTAACATTGCTTTATATAAATCTTTCATTTCATCACCTGATTTTAACCTCTTATTGTCAGACAGTTAGTAAATTTCATACACAAGCTCTCTATCAACTTGAAAATATTTGTCGAATTTCACTAAAAGATAAAGGGATCCAGCTGGAGAGACACCGGCATCATAACCTAGAGCAAATTCGCCATAAGAACTACTTTTATCCAAGATTAACTCCCTTAATTCCAGTTCTGTAACTGCTTTATCAGGCCAATTATCATGGATAACCTTTTGAGCTTTTTTATCAAGGTGTTCCAAGTTTCTATATAAACTAGTCATCAAATCATCTGATAATAAGACCAAATCCTGTTCACAGTAACCTGTAAAATAAATATTTATGTCTTTATTTAGATATCGCCCTAGAAAATAGATCCCCGAATCATGTTTTTCCCAGCTTATTCCCTTCCATAATGCCAATAAATCTTCTTTGTTCATTTATTACCTCAAGCAGTTTTATTCTTTTAGGAATGTTTAATAAACTTTCTAACAAATAGTGACCAGGACATTTCCATTGAGCTCCAGAATCTTTTTGTAAAACTCTTTCATATTTACAAAACTGATTCGAATTTCATCCTTGATTTCTTCCTCTTCCTCAAGATAATCCCAAATATCAGGATACAAGTCGGCTTTCTTGCAGGCTTCCATACTAAAGTCTTCCAAGGCTCTGCGCATGTCAAAACTTTCTAGAGCTTCTATGATTTCGGCTATCTTATTTTTTTCAGTATAGGCTATGTACTCAGACACTTCTTCTAAAGGAGTCACTCCTAAAACCGCTTCTCTCAAGGGATTGTCATCCAAAAATTCTGAACTACTAAATCCTGTCAAGACAAAGACCAAGGCATCCCACATTTTGTCAATATCTAGTAAGATATCATGACTATCAGCGGAATCCTCTGCAAAATCTAACAAGTCATCTTCTTGATTGGAAAGACCTTTTATTTGATCTAATTCATCGTCTGGTAAATATTGATAATTGGCAATCATTCCCATGATTTTACTCCTTTGAATCAGTTAGTATTATACGGATCTTTCTAGCTCTATTTCCCTAGAAAATGCTATAATGGAGCTAAGAAATTGTTTTATTGAATGTTAAATAGGGGGAAATAGTAATGTTCACTAGTATTGTTTTGGGTTTTTATGCTCTTTTCTTTCTATCCTTGTCCTTTACTATCTATCTCTATATCAGACTTGTAGTTGCGGTCAGACAAGGGAAAGATGTCCCAAAATGGATCTATAAACTCGGCCATGCCATTCAAGGTAGAATTCACGTTGACTATGAAGAAATCACAGATGCTAATGCCCTTAAAGAGATTCATTGGTTCTTGCTGATCTATTTAATTGTAAATCTACTGGTATTGGCTGGCTTCTACTATCATGGCAATAGCTTTCCGCAAGCAATTTATGAATGTTTGAAAAAACAATTTTTTATCGTACTTGTTAGTATGGTTTTAAAAAGTATTGGTAAATTTATTGTACTAGCTATAAGAAAAAACTTTCATAACAGTCATGCTTATGCATCAACCAACGCTTTTGTCGGGACAGCCTTTTTAACGAGTTATGTTTTTATGTTTTGCATGATGATGAGTGGTCTTCCAGCTCAACCTGTTCCAGTAACCATTCAAGATACCACTGTCATTATCGGGGAGAGCAAGGCTTCCGAGCTTTTAGAGCAAGGTTTCACCTTCGAAGATAAAGGTGCAAATAGTCCTATCACCAATCCAAAAAACGACCATTTCTACTACGGCCAGCTTCTCGAAATCAAGCGTGAAGATCAGTCCTATGGTTTTATGATCCTTACTCCTACTGGCAAAGATACTGATCAACTCAAAAACTGTGTCATTACCTACTATAGAACGCCTAAGGATGCCCATCAATTGCAGGGGATTTCTATCAATCATGTCAGTTTAGCAAATCTCAAGCTCCAAGATTTTCAAACAAGAAAATTAATCGATATCTTTGAAGTCAATCCTGCTGATTACAATGTCGCTGAGACTGACTCAAACTACATCCTAACCATTCAAACGGCAGATTACGACCTCTGGAAAAGATACAGGATTGAAGCCAAGTTCAATTCAGATGGTTCCATAGATAGTTATGGTGTTAGAGCTCAACACAGTATGTGGGAATGATTGACCATTTTCCCCTTTATCACATAAGCATTAAACTGAAAAAAACATCATCGACAAGTTTATAGGTTTCGATGCGAAGGCCAGAAGAGCCCATATCTCTAGTGATTTCTTCATAAATATCTTCTAAATTTTGGGCTGGTGCTAGCATCCAAAGACTAAAAGGTCTAAGTTTCACCTGTCCAATTTTTTCAATATTTTCTAATAATTGCCCTAAATCTTTGTGATTGAACCAGCAATCTGTAACCAGAGCAAACTTTGTATTGTCCATCTTACAGGAGATATGACTGGTCAAAAAATCAGCGATTGTGGGCTTTTTTGTCTGTAAGAGGCGCGTGCAAGCCAGATGGTACTCAAGCTTTCTAGGACTCTGATCAACCATAGATACAAAGACAAGACCATACTCATCTTGGAACTTGACAGCAAGGATATCCCCTTCTTCAAAGTAAGGTTTGCGTTTAGCTTTGGCTTTAGGAACCTTTAGAGGTCTAGGATTTTCAGTTTGCAACTGAACTGCAAGTTTTTCCAAGACCTTCTGCCTTTGCTTCAAAGCCTTTGGATCTATTTCCAACCAAAATGGATCAGCCCCTTTTTTGATAAGCTCTAATGTTTTATCTCTGATGTCGGCTGTCAGGTGACCAATCTTCCACAGTGAGTAGGCAAGAGCTGTCCAATAAATTTCTGTAAAAAAGTCTGTTTGACAGTAATCTTTTTCCGCATCGAGAATATCCTTGATGATATTTGCTACATGTTCACCATCTCTATAGCGACCAACTACCTCATTGTAAATGTCATAACCTTGATCACTGTCAATGATTTTAACGCCATCAATAGCCATACTCAACTCCTAATGCACAATCGACATCTTATTGATAAAACTCAAAACTTATTTAATCTTATGCTTGTTCATTTTCTCTTGGAAAATATCTGTAAGAATTTGTCGCAATTCTTGAGCTTCCTTTTCAGGAAGTTGACCTTCTTGTTCAGCTACAGCATACAACTCTGGATGCTCAAGCGAGATTCTCTTAACAGTACGTGTAATGGCATGTTTTCTAACAAAAAATGGAATCCGTTTAATCATATCTTGAGGAATTAATGCGATAATCTTATCGGCAGTTTCCTTATCGTTAAGCTTAGAGAAAGTGAGTCCCTTTTTAATCATCTCTTGTTCTTTTTCTGTAAAATCTTTAATATCCATTGTGTCTCCTTATGAGTATTTTATTTACTTTTATTATACTATTTTTTTAATTGGTCGAATGAAAAATCTCTATAAATCCTCTCTTGCCCAAGAACGGAATCTGTTGTAACAGGTAGTTTTTTCAGCAACTCTTGGATATCAATATCTTTGGGAAGAGGATTCAATTCTCCCAGACTATTTTCCTGAAGATGTGCTGCAAAGATAAACTCTCCCTTTTCCCAATCCATAGCACAATCATTGATAACATCCACCGGCGACAGATCCAGTAGTTCTTGCTCTTGCGATATAAAAGTTTCGTAGATAAACTCAAAAATAGCTTCCTTATCAATTTTTACAACTCTTAATGTATATTCATCCATGCTTGCTGTCCTCTAATCATATCAATTTAACTATCATTCGGTTGGTAACTTCTTATCCCACTCTTTAGGCAAATCATCCCCAAAATACTATTTTTAGAGTTGAACCCACTTATCATTATCTATAATAAAGGACTTCGCTAGACCTTCACCTGTATAGTTTTCGTATTTTGTATCTAGATATTTGTAGCAATCTTCCTTGGTTGCAAATTTGATAGCTTGATAAGGCTCCTCAAAGGTTAACTTTTCGACAAAGAGATAACCGTCCTCGCTTGGCACAAGTATGCCGACATGACCGATAAAGAGAGATTGACCATCCAAGTCATCATGAACTACAACAGACAGCATTCGAGCATTTTCATTAAACTTGAATTGAGAAAGGAACTGTTCCATCTTAGCAGCATGCACCTTAACATCTGTCGTTGCTTCGGTATTGACTCTTGAGAATAAAATATCAAAAGCATCCTTGTCTTCTGCATCAAAGACCTTACCTTTGTCAATGGCATCATTATCGACAAACAAGAGAGAATCATCTTTCTCTAATTTAGGAATTTCGATAGAATTTTTTAATAAACAATAACTGTTAATACGACAGTTGGTACCGACAAAATCACCCTTTTTAGGAGCCCAAAGATTGCTTATCTTTTCAACATCATAGTCTGTTTTGGTAAATGTAGAAAAATCTCCAGTTAAGCCTACTGAACCGACAGTCGCGTTATAATCATTTACAAAGTTGAAAAATGCATCGACACTATCTTTATCCAAATGTGCAGCCAAGGCTTTTCGAACTTCTTCTGAACTTTCCTTGCTATTGAGGCTGCTATAGGTTCCTTTGTAGCTTTCTTTACCTGAGCTAACCACCTTAGTAGTTGAACTATTCTGTTTTTCCGTAGATTAGTTTTGGTTTGTACCACAGGCAGCTAAAGTAAAGAAAGCTAAACCACAGCAGCTCATTAATCTGATTTTTTTAGATACTTTCATAAAATATTTCCTTATTTACTAAGATTTTTCAGGTCGATTAGCTTCTCTTATATTATAGTTCAAATTTATTTTAAGTCCAAGCATTTTGCTGAATAAAGTAGATTTTAAATCATTAAAAAGGAAGCTGGCACACAGCACGTCCCTAATAAGTGAAATATCTATGAAATCTTTAATTTTAGTCACCTTTTAGCTGTACCTGTGTATGTGCTATAAGGTCACCTAGATGTCGCTTATCCTTCCTGAAAACCATCATTACAAGTAGGACAACTGCGAGGAGAGTAGCTAAAAACGAGAGAATAATAGATAAGGAATCAAACTCACTATAGAAACCATGTATCGTGCCCATATGACCTATTTGCCAAGGAAAAAATTTAATGGTGTTTCTAAGCAAGCTAGCTTGCACTGTTTTTTTCTTGTAAACCAATTGAAGTCCTGCTTTCGCCTTCCCGAAACTCCCATTTTTTGTATAATCTAAGAATGTAAAAAGTAGAATGATTGGCAAAACAGAGGTAAAAAATACAAGACACTGCGACTGAATTTCTGTAAACTCTGGAATACCATCAAAAAAAATAGTGTAAAAAAGCATATAACCCAAAAACAGAAGTGCTAAATAAGCTAGAATGAAAAGATAATCAAATAGTAATTCAATCATTCTTTTTTTAAACGAAATAGAATTAATTGCTAAAATCTTCTTCATCATCTCCTCCTTTGTTATCTACTATTCTTTTCAAAAGTTTTATTCTTTCGGTTGAGAATAGACTTCGATATGCTGACCTAGTACCTTGATTTCTACAGGTAGATTATCGGATTTGTCACCATCAACATCCGTTTCCAATTCACTATCTGAAGAGATTTTTATATGTCGAGCTTTAAGATACTCGATATTGTCATTTACGACAACATCCCCTTTTAATAAATCAGGGATAACTGACAATTTAGTAAGAATTGACGCATCTTTTAGAATCAAAATATTAGCATAACCATCCTTGTCTTCATCAAAGATTTTTTTGTCAGCGAAGTAATTTGTGAGGAGAACTAAAACATGACTGGCTGGGCCAATGTAATTACCATTATCAGTCTCAACTGTAATGTTAAATGCTTGATCTGTAACCACAGACTTCATGGTATTAATCGCATAGGCGAGCATACCAAACTTTGTTTTATCTTCTATCCCAACGTTGTGGATAGCTTCTGGCAAAGAGCCAATACTAAAGATATAACCAAAATAATTTCCATTTGATTTTCCAATATCAATCTTGTTTGTAAAACTGAAATCAAGCTCATCAATAGCACTATCAATATCCTGAGAGATTTCTAATAGTTTCGTAATGAGATTTCCAGTTCCCCCTGGGATAATCGGCAGTTTAGGAATATAGTCTTTTTCAGCGATACCAGAAATTACTTCATTGACGGTCCCATCTCCACCAAAAACAAGAACAGCATCATAATGCTCTCGAGAAGCTTCTTCAGCGAAGTTTGTTGCGTCTTGCGCTTTTTCCGTAATTTTAATCTCTACATCATCAAAGTAGTCTCTAGCTTTATTCTCCAGCTTCACCTTATAATCCAGAGCTTTTTCACCTCCAGATGTTGGATTAATAATCACCATAATTTTATTCATTTATTGTTCTCCTGTCATTAGATTTTCTTACTTTAACTAACCATCTCAAGTTTGGTCCATATAAATTTTGACCGCTTGGTATTCCTGCTCTTTAGCATAGGCAAACACCTCTGAATCTCTAATGTAATCAAAGATATTTTCCTCTAAATCTTCATCCCAGATCGATTCATGAAATATTTCATTCTCTTGACATGCTTCATAGAAAATATCGAGGTGAACCTGATAAAACTCTTCATCTTCATTTGAAGCTTGTCTTACTAAGGATAGTTGAAACATTGGCTTATCAGATATAGCTGTAAATGTCCCTGTTTCAAATAAAATCATCTCATCCTCAATAGGCTGACGACACAAGTCTTCAAAGATTGCTACTATTTCCTCTAAGGGCATCTTATCGGTGATTCTTTCTCTTAAAAATTCAAGTGATTGCTTCATATTTTTTCTCTTTCTAGATGTTTTCGTTCTTAGAATAATCCTATTAAAAAATTGAATCCCTACACCTTTTATTATACTACATAAACAGAAAAAAAGACCTAACCAGCGGGCCCTTACCTTTGTCTCAGTCTAGATCTTTTTGATAATCGGAAAAACCTCTGTAAGGACGTCTATCCCAAAATTAATTCCCTGTACTTGGTAGTGATAGATTGGGGCTAAGCAAAATTTAAAACTCACAGATACAACTTTCTTCTCGCATTCTTTAGAAATTTTCACGATTAACTTCTTCAAAATAGTCATCCAGATGATGGTAGATTTGCATATCTTCTTCTGAACCATCTTTCAAAACTGCAAATACCTTCACTTTATCATCATTGACAAATACGAAATTATGTTCACCAAAATAAGCCTGATAACCCTTGTCAACTAAGGTCCAAAGTTCATCTTTTGTTAAACCAAAAATATCTTTTTTTACCAGATAGGTTTTCCCGATTTCCATTTTCATGATAGATATTTCTCCTTAAGAAGCTAGATAGTGCTAGATGTTTCTCTTTACTGCTCAATCCGTCTACTAAAGCAGTGGCATACACTCACAAAGAACTTTGGTTGACTATTGAATATCTTCCATCGCTTCTTTCACATATCCTTCGACATCTTCAATCTCTACAAACAACGGGTCTAAGTGACATAGGAAGTGCCAATCTTCGGTGTCGCGTTTTCTGTAGATAATCGCTTCACCGTCTTCACTTCCGAAAAAGCTTCTGTCGACTTCGTACCCTTTGCTTTCTAAGAAAGCTTTTGCCTTGCGGAAGTTTGCTTCTCTGGCTTCGACATAAGCTTTCACTTCATCGTTGTTAACGACATACGCGTCTACTTTTGTAGCTCCTTCGATCACTTTATCGTTTTTAAAGGATAGATTCGAAACCTCTTTCCAAATAATGTCCACATTTTCCTCAGAATTAAACGAAAACCTAGATAAAGGGACAATATTTCCGTTAAAGACAATCTCCATATAATCCGATAGATTTTTTGAATTAAAATATTCCACTTCAAAACCATCTTCGTTTTCTAATGTATACCCAGGGATTTGAGTTACAAATTCCCGTCCTTCTTCTAAAGTCTCAAATAAGACTAAATCCTTTGAATAATTGTTTTGGTACAATTCCAATATAACCATCGATAACCCTCCGTCATTCAGTATCGGTCCGCATAACGCCTATCTATTATTTTATTACAACCGTTTCTTCCCATCGTCTAAGCAACTCTTTCAAAGGTTCAGCGAGATAGCTATAGGCCTTGTCCTTGATCCACTCAGGAATTCCATAAGCTGCTTCTGCTATACTACCTGTAATTGCAGCGAGAGTATCACTATCCCCACCAAGGGAAATCGCATTTCGAATCGCATCTTCAAAATCTGTACTTTCAAGAAATGCAATGATGGCCTGAGGTACTGTATCCTGACAGGTTTCATTGAAACGATACGTAGGACGGATGTCATCTAGAGATTGAGAAAGGTTATACCCATACTCTTTCTCGATGTATTCCTTTATTCGTCTTTTACACTCTGTAGGATTGCCGTTGATTGGTTGCTCATAATCCCCACAATAACCTCCAAAGTAATAAAGACACAGAAAGATCGCATCAGTTGTCGCCATGGCTCCCTTGATACCTTCAGGATGATTATGGGTGACTTCTGCAGAAAGTCGTGCAAGCTCTCTAGTTGATGGCGTCATACCAGTTCTCGCACAAAAACCGCAGTCCATGACCCAAGCACATGGAGAAACACGCATAGCAGATCCATTTCCAAAGCTATTATAAGGCTCACGATTGTCACTATTGATCCAACTACTAAACCGAGCACCGTAGCCCGCATCGGGATACAACTTGCCGTATTTCTTCATAGCATCAATAAAGTCATCCTGGTGACCACCATTCATAATAGCCTCAGCAACAGCGCAGGTCATGACAGTATCATCTGTGAAAAAACAATCCTCACGAAATAAAGGAAAATCCTTCGTTTTGATATTGTTCCATTTGTAAACAGATCCTACAATGTCTCCGATAATTGCTCCAAGCATAAGATTCCTCCTTGTAAACTATTGGTTTAGACTGATTTTTCTACTTCCTATACTCGTTTATTCTATCAGCATATTCAGTAAAAAGATTTTTTGAATAAATTTTTTCATTACTTGAATTTCTAACTTCTTTCCAAAGGATGGAAGCTACTTTTAGTTTATTCGAGTAATTGTGACTATTTTCGTCTGCACAGAAATCCTTTAGAAATTGGTTCCATTGACAAACCGAATGATCATACTTGGCATAATCTGAATTTCCATGATAAACTTTTAGCATATCCTGTATTGTGAAACTCAAATCATTGTCGCTTTTTACTTTTCTCCAAGCAGTCGCCATATCGGCAGTAAATTTAAAGGGCGAAACCTCTGTTAAAGTTGAGAAATATTCTCTAAAGTCTGCATTAAAGGAGAATTCACATTCAAGTAAGGGCGTATCTAAGGTAAGGACTTCTACTCGTTTCTTTTTCCTTTTTACTGTTGATTTTTTAATCAATTTCCCCTTAAAGTACTGCTCAATATTATGATTGAGTTCCTGTTTTGTACATCTATATTCAAGCCCTAATGACTTGCATATCTGTGAAAGTTCATCACGATACCAATAGTATTTATTAAACTCATCAAACGATGTGATTGCATCAAACTTAGGTCTGTTCTCTATCAATATTTTACCTCCTTAAAAACAGTTTAGGTTTTCATCTCAAAATAATGGAGTTTTAGTTTCTTTATTTTGAGGATTAGCTACGTTTCTCTAACAAGCTCATACACTCAGTGGTTCGGACTTACCGTATCATCCGTGAAAAAACAATCCTCACGAAATAAAGGAAAATCCTTCGTTTTGATATTGTTCCATTCGTAAACTGAACCTACAATATCTCCAATAATTGCTCCTAGCATCCGTTTCCTCCTTATGGCATATCAGATTCGTTACACATTTCTAATGAATCACTCTTTAAAAATGGCACTACCAAATCAATCCACTCTTGAGGCAGGTAAGCTGATAAATAGCCGTGGTTATAGCCCTTTGCTTCATACAAAATTGTATTTGAATGTAGCTGATGAAATAATTTCGCTGATGCTTTCACCCAGTTCAATTCTTTTTCACCATAAATATAAAGAACCTGCGACTTACTAGCAGAAATCGTATCCTTTAGCTTGTAATGCCCCATATAGGTTTTGTAAATGGTCACCAATGTTTTGACAGGCGTCCTTGGCAAATCCTCCAAATAATAAGCTTTTATTTCCTCTGGATAAGCCAGTTTAGGATAGAGTTTGTTCATCATGCTTAACTGAAGTTTGCAAGAGAATTTATTGAACATCAACTTACCAAATAGAGACACTAGAAAGATGCTGATTTTAGCTAACCTTGGTTGAGGAATACAGAGGCTTCCGTCTATGATGGCCTTCTCAGCAATTTCACTGTCTAAAGACAAAAGCTCCATGGCAATTTGACCACCAAGTGAAACACCACCGATTGCAAACAATTTCCCACCACAGTTTGCTTTGATATAGTCTAGAATCTCCAAAGCAGAATCTTCAGTAGAAACATAATCAAGTTGATATTCCTCGCCGTGGCCATTCAAAGTTGGTAGAATAATACGGTATTCTTTTGACAAGATTCGTGCTTGACGAAGATAATTCCACCAAGAACTGCCACCACCATGCATCAGTAAAATAGGAGGCAAATTCTTATCACCAAATTCATGGAATTTCATGTTTAAACTCCTTACTGTAGGACTTTCACTAGATAAATACTTGTTAAATCAGTTTGAACAAGCAGTGATGCCTCATCAAATAGAAAAGTCTCTAACATTGATTATCTAGAATGACCACACGTTACTTTCAATAATGGATATATGGATATCCTGATCTAAATTTTAAAATGTTGTTTCCTTACAAATTCTATTACTAGCCAATATAGTATAAATCAAATAAGCAATAAAAATGATAATAAAAATAAGATTAATTTTTAACACAAAATAGAGATTTAACAAATTTGCGAACGCATGAAATAATAGACAGTACCCCACAGATTTCGTTTGACGATAAAGAAGCCCTAAAACAAAACTTAAAAATAATGTATATATAAAAAATAAAATAAAAGGAAATCCTTGATGACTTTCTCCAACTATAAACCATAAAGGCAGATGCCAAATTCCCCAGATTGAACCTACAATCAAATTAGATTGCCAATAAGTATATTTTTTATCAAGTAAAGGTTGTAGTATACCTCTCCATCCTAATTCTTCATGTCCGCCACCAAAAAAAATTAATTGAATAAAGAATAGTGGCATCAGATAAATTGATACTTCATTTAATTCTAAGGAAGAGACAGAAAATAGTATCAAAATTGCTAACAAATGAATAATGAAATAAATACTACTACTTTTTCTTTTTGTAAATACAAAATGTTTAAATTTTATATTATTCCTTTTCAAATAAAAGCCACTTGTAATAGCTGGTCCAAGTGCACCAACTATATGTAATATTCTTCCTATAAATGTCTCTAATCCCAAAATATAAGATTGTGTAAATATGGCAAGAAGCCCCCAAGCTATATAAGTAATTCCAAATGTAAAACAAAGATAATTTTTTAAATTCTTTTTGTCAATTTCTGTCATTTTATCGCCCTTATCTTGATTATTTTATGAATAATATTTTTACTGCTTCTTAGTTGCTCTCGATTATAACTACCTATATTCTATCACAAAAATACAAAAAAGCCTTACAATCAAGGCTCTTCATTATTGATTCATACCAAGCTTTCTAGGCTTTTACGAGCAAAGCTACACACTCAGCGGTTCGCTGTTACCGTATCGTTTCGTCGTAAACTCCTTACTCTACGTCAGCTATCCCATAGGCGGGAGCATCTACTTCTACTTCGCTGATGCCTCAGCTCGGACAAGCAGTGGTAAGGACTCAGCATGAAACGAGTTAACACTAATTATGCCAGGTAGTCTTGTCTGTTCTATAAACTTTTTAACGATAGCATAAGGTTATCGTTAAATGGTATTACCTAGATAAACTGAGATTTGATTATTTCTTTTTCTTTGGTTTTGGTGCAGGTAACTCATCATACATTGAATTAAATAAGCCGGTTAAATATTCTTTGTTGTCAACATCATCTACCAATAGCATTTCCTTTGCACCTTCATACGGCAATTCGTATTCTACATTCGGCATATACGCTATTGCAGATTTGACAGGCATCACTAAAAATCTATCATCATAAATTCCACCCATGATTTTCCCTCGATAATAAATTATATACTCACCCATCATTGCTCTATATGATATTTCTTCCAACTCGGACAATTGTTCTAAAATGAAATCTAAATATTCTTTACTTGAAGCCATTTTTGCTATCTCCCTTAATTACTAAAATTTCAATAGTCCATTTTCATAAAATTGAAAATTGGGTCCCCAAGAAACTTCCCAATAATATCCATCTAAATCCGAAAAATATGCGTGATATCCACTCCAGAAAAGTACCTGTGGCTCTTTTACAATTTTTCCACCTGCTTTTCATTACTAATTCTAGTACTCGCCAATATAGTATAAACTATATAACCAATAAAAATGATAATAAAAATAACATAGCAGCCAGTCTTACAACTTACTACTTTTCATATGATAATTTACAAATGTCTTTCCAGCCACTCGATCTTTTTAAAATCCTTGTTGTTATTGTGATCATTTCGATAGGAGTCTTGAGAAGAAGCTTTGTAAATACTTAGATACTGCTCCAGACTTGGAAGACGAAAAGTGATGCCTTCAATGTGAATAAGCTCTATATCTGATTCCGAAACTCCTGCAAAATCAGGTAAAGAATCAATACTTCCAAACTCAACACTCAGACCATCTTTTTGGAATTCATGCTCATGAATATCTATTAAGGCATAGCCTAAGTGTTTCATCACTTTCATTATCTTGTCCCAGTCATAAATTCTGAGATGATCAGGTGCTTCCCATCCTCTAGGATCTCCAGGAACATGAATGTCAATGTCGGACGGCTGCCATTCTTCATTTGAACGGTATTCAAAACCCAAAGACCCCATGAGCGTCGGAGTGATTCCGACTTGGTTTAAATGAGAACAAATTGTTCGAAATTCATCAAATAGAGAATTCATTCCTCCTCCAATCGTTGATATGAAACTTTATTTCTCTGTGAGAGATAAACTAATTTTTACCTTCTACTCTTTCGGTTTTGAAAATACTTCTACTCGCTGAGCTAGGACTTTGATTTCTACAGGTAGGTTATCCGATTTATCGCCGTCAACATCTGACTCCAATTCACTATCTGAAGAGATCTTAATATTACGCGCTCTGATATACTCAATATTATCATTGCCAACAACATCTCCTTTTAGTAAGTCAGGAATAACAGATAATTTAGAAAATATAGAAGCATCTTTTAGAATCAAAATATTAGCATAGCCATCTTTGTCTTCTTCAAAGATTTTCTTATCAGCGAAGTAATTTGTCAAGAGAACCAAAACATGACTAGCTTCACCAACATAATTTCCATTTTCTGTCTCAATCTTAATGTTAAAGACCTGATCCGTCATGACAGACTTCATTGTATTTACAGCATAGGCAAGGATACCAAATTTTGTCTTGTCCTCGATTTCAACATTGTGAATCGCCTCAGGCAGAGAACCGATACTAAAGATATAACCAAAATAGTTATCATTTGCTTTACCGATATCAATCTTGTTGGTTAAGTTAAAATCGAGTTCATCTATCGCGCCATCGATGTCTTGATTGATTTCCAACAGTTTCGTAATGAGGTTACCCGTCCCACCAGGGATAATCCCTAACTTAGGAATGTAGTCTCTCTCAGCAATACCCGAAATGACTTCATTGACAGTCCCGTCTCCACCGAAAACAACCACTGCATCGTACTCCTCACGAGACGCTTCCTCAGCAAAGTGTGTTGCATCCAGTGCTTTTTCGGTAATTTTTGTTTCCACATGCTCAAAATAATCTTTGGCTTTATTCTCCAGCTTGACCTTATAATCCAAAGCCTTTTCCCCACCAGAAGTAGGGTTGATAATTTACATTGCTTTTTTCATTGATTTTCCTTTTCATTAATGTAAAAGAGTTATACAATTTTAAGATAGTTGTTTAACATTTCTGAAAAACTGTATTTGATAATATATTCAATCATCATCTGAAAGAATGTTAATTGTATCTATATAATCTTTAAACGATTTTACGACATTATCTACAAAATAATTTAAATCATATTTATTGTCAGAATTTATAAAATTCAAATCAATAATTAACCCTTCAGGGCTACACATATTAACTTTATTTTCTGTTGTTGAGAGCT
This sequence comes from Streptococcus oralis SK304, assembly GCF_000287715.1. GTDB lineage: Bacteria > Bacillota > Bacilli > Lactobacillales > Streptococcaceae > Streptococcus > Streptococcus oralis_Y. The sequence continues at coordinate 501,934 of NZ_ALJN01000016.1, forward strand.
TTAAATGCTTGTAATTACAATTCGTATCATATCTAGGATAATGAATTAAGATCTTTTTAGTACATTCTTTACCTTTACTGTTTTTGAGTTTTATTTCTTCCTTTTCTCCCTTACCAATAAATTCATTCAAATATCCGTTTTTATCTAAAGTCGAGTAAAACTGAACAACACCATACTCACAATGAATAAAATCATCATCGTCTATATAAAATTTCTTTAATAAAAGAATAAATTTCCGTTTACCTTTTGAAATCTCTAGATACCTAAAGCAAAAGTTACAAGGATAATCTTCTGCAATACCTTGTAAAGTTCCTCGGCCTATTTTACATTCATATCCATATTTCACTGATAAATGTTTTTTTACTTCGTCAAAAATATTTTTTTCTTTATCAAAATATTTTTTCCATAAAGAAACATCATCATCTGAAATCCCTAAAGCAGGATATAAATGGAAATTACCTGTAGCACAGTCTAAAATCCTTTCGTCATTAATTTGAGGAGCATATTCTATTTTATCTAAATAAACATTTCCTATATTTAATCCTGTTAATTTAAAAATATCATCTTTATTACTTGTCATCCCCATTATTATACCACCTCATAAATTTTATTTTTTATAACTGTATCCTAAAAACCAAGTTTATATTAATCTTATTTTTTTATTATTTTAAAAGAATTTGTAAATCCTTTAAGAATTAAACACGTTTCTCTAACAAGCTTACACATTCAGCGGTTCGGACTTACCGTATCATTTCGTCGGTTTCCCTCCTCATTCTACGAGTCCTATCCCATGGGCAAAACATCTACTTCTACTTCACTGATACCTCAGCTCGTACAAGTAGTGATACCGCCTCGACGCGTGGTGATAGAAGTCTAACTAACTATAGAACGAAATTGCCACAATTGTTTTTGAAATTATACTATAAAACGAAACTTTCTATTAGAAATAATAAATCACATATCTAGAAGAGATTTATTTGTTTGATTAAATTCATTGTATAGTTTAATCATAATTTTATCTATAACTATCAAAATATAAAACCATGTAAAATAGTTAGAATCCCCAAATTCCTTATTTTCTAATTCATGTAATGTAGGCAAATTACGTTGATATGAAAACGTATTATGGGCCAATCGATTTCTATGTCGATACAACATATCATATACTTTCTGCCCTTCGCTTTCTAGCAAATTGTAACCTTCCCCCTTTCTTGCAATGCCTTTATATCCAATTTTATTCTTTATATTACCCTTGAATTCTATGTAAGTATTGCCATTCCAGTATTGGAAATTACTTTCCTTAAAAATTTTACATATGATATCTTTGGATTCATTGACTATCAACTTTCTGTCAGATTCAGATAGTTCACCCCTATCAAGTAGAATCATTAGATTTTGATAAATTGACTTTTTAGAATCATAAGTAGAAAAACCTTGGGAAGCATAATCTTTTAAAAAAACTCTCCGAAACTCAAAATCTTCAGTAGCCATTTCCCAAGCAATACATTTAAATTTTTGTTCTTGAAAACCTGTCATTTGTAAAAAAATTGTCTTAAGCAAGTAATCATTTAAAGGATATGTTTCTATTCCTGTATTGATAGGAGTAATTGCAGAAATCCCTTCCAACATAACGGATTCAATAGGACTGTTAATAAATTCTTCATGTTTACTCATATCTCAAACTCCCTATAAATAGCTATTGATTTTTCAACTCTCTCACGCAAATATTTTAAGGCAGATGGATTTTTCTGGTGAAAGCTTCTTGATACAGCTTTTGATAACTCATATGTTGGAACGCCTTGTTTATCAAGATATGGTGCTTTAAATTCTTCTATTGATTTCTCAATTTTTTTAGTTATGTCCGACCATTTTTCCAAATCAATATTCTTATTTTCGAATATTATTAAATAAATTAAACCAAAGTAATACAAGTCACAATCAATAATAGAATCAAAAGTTTTTTTGGATAAAGGTGAATCACTAATGAAATTACTCATTTTGCTATAGCGTCCTGAATGAGGTTGTTCACAAGAGAGTAGTTGTTCATTAGTATTAAATAATTCTTCATAGCTAATATAATACTTAATATTTTTATCACCAATTATAAAATTGATATAATTTTCATAGTACTCCTCTAATTTTTCTTTTCTTCCACCAAACCCACTACATAAATTTTGAACAGAGCCCTCTTTTTTATATTGTGATAAAATTGATAAATATCTAATAAAATCAATAGATAACTCCCCTTCAATAAGGTTGATAAATTTAGGCTTAAAGAAACTGGTTTTACTTTCATCTAAATAGTAAAGTGCTTCTCTACTTTCTTGACCAGTAAGAGACATTCCTTGTCTATTAATATTTCTAAAAACTGATGAATAATATCTTTGCTGATCCCCTCTTTGACTATTACTAGGTACAAGATACGAAAATCCTAGAAAAGTATTCTTCAAAAAAGAATTATCTATTTCATTATCATTATTCAACGCTTTGAAATATTCATCCTTTTCTAAAGTTGATTTTATTTTTGAAATTGTTAAATTATCTTCTATGAGTAAATCATTAAATGTCCAATTAATGACATCAGTGGAGGAATCTGTTTCACCTGCAAAATCGTCATTTTCATCAATATATTTTCTGACTTTATCTTTTGAATGCTTTTTATAGGTTTCACGGTCTGGAAAAAAACCCAAAACAGACAATAAAATACTAGTTAACCTTTGTTGTCCATCAATTAAAATATTTTCCTTCAAACCATTTTTTGTAAATGAACCAATAATTACAGGAGGAACAAATTCCTTATTTTTAAGAGAAGTAATCAATTTTTCTCTTTTAGTCTCGTCCCATGAAAAATTTCTTTGATAATCGGGCAGTATAATGTTTTTTGACAGAATTAATTCAATCCAATAGTCCAAAGAGTATTCTCCGTAGTATACTTTATTCTCCATAATCTTATAATCCTCTCTATTTATCAATCACAAAATATCTGTTAATATACATTATACCATAAAACAACTGCAATCTCTCAGTAACAATCTCTATAATTCTGTCTTAGTCCATCTAAAAATAAACTGCAACAAACTCATTCTTATTTGTAATAGTATAAACTATTTTTTAATTATACTTCGCTGATGCCTCAGCTCGTACAAGCAGTGCTACCGCCTCAACATGGTGCGTCTGTGGAACTCAAAAGGTTCGGGGAGCCTTTTGAGGATTAACTACGTTTCACTAACAAACTCACACACTCGACGTGGTGCGTTTGAGGAAACAAATCCACCGGCTGTACTTTCTTCAACTCATATCCCAACTCTTGGTAGAGTTTGATATCACGCGCCATGGTTGCGACATTGCAGGAAATATAGGCAATGCGGTCTGCTCCTGTTTGAGCGCTTGCTTTGATAAAGCTCTCGGTCAAGCCCTTGCGTGGTGGGTCGACCAATATAACGGTTGGGTGAATACCTTCCTTGAGCCACTTCTTCATGGCATTTTCAGCTGTGTCGCAGACATAGTGGGCGTTTGAGATATTGTTTAGTCGGGCATTCTTTTTGCTATTCTCAACTGCTTCTGGAATGATCTCTACACCATAAACATCCTTGACATACTTAGCGACTGATAAACCAATGGTTCCAATACCTGAGTAGGCATCAATAACAACATCATCTTTTCTTAGCTCCGCAAAGTCAATAGCTGTTTGATAGAGTTTCTCAGCCATTTGAGTATTGACCTGATAGAAGGCTGGGCCAGCGATTTGGAAATCATTTCCCAACATTTGGTCGGTAATGTAATCTTGACCGTACAGTGTCCGCCAGTCATTGCCGAAAATCGCATTGGTATTCTGGTCGTTGATATTTTGCATGACAGACACAATCTCTGGGAACTGCTTGATTAGTTGTTCAATCAATTGGTCAACACGAAAAACTTTCGGACGAGTGGTCGCCAAAATAACCATGATTTGTCCTGAATAGTGCCCACGACGCACAACGAGGTTACGAATCAAGCCAGACTGTTCCTTCTCATCATAGGGTTTCAAATCATAACGACGGAGTAAGTCACGTAGGGCTACTACTACCTCATCAATCACCGGATCTTGGATAAAGAAATCTTTGAGTGGCATGAGATCATGCGAATTCTTACGGAAAAAGCCCGTTTCCAAGATACCATTCACTCGACGAACGGGCACCTGAGCCTTATTTCGGTACTTGATAGGATTTTCCATACCGAGCGTTTCAGCAACCTCTACATCTACAATGCCAGCAATCTTGTAGAGACTGTCTTTGACTTGCTTGGTTTTAAACTTGAGCTGCTCTGGATAGGCAAGATGCCCCAAATCAGCGATACCTGAGCGTAGATAAGCTAGGTCAAGGTCTTGGTTACGATGAGGTGACTGAACAAGGTATTCTTCAACCTTCCCAAAGCCAATCTTTTTATTAACTTTAAGGACACGCATGAGGATTTTCTCAGTTGGTAGAGCATTTTCTACAAAGAAAACCAAACCATCCACCTTAGCAACCCCAGCACCTTCATGGGTCAAATCAACAATTTCAACTTCTACAATATCATTTTTCTTTAACATATTTTTCACTTTCTATCGGCCGACAAAAAAAGACGGCAACATTTCTGTTACCATCTATTATATCATGAAATGACCTAAGCACCAAAACTCTTGAAAAAGTTGACAATGGCTTGCCAAAGGGAGCTCAAAAAGTTGCCCCCCTCTTCTAGCGCTTTATTGGCATCAAAGTTGAGGTTGATATTTTTAAAACTATCTCCAGCTTGGGAAACGATGCTTTCCTTGAGGTCATTTAGAGTTTTAGTGAAATCAGCATTGTTCAAAATGTCACTCTTTGAGAGATTAAGTGCAAAATTGATGATGATATTGACCTGATTTCCTGTTATAACCTGATCGAGTTTGTAGTTTTTTAGCGTGTCTTCAACGATTTTGCGAACATCCTCTTCTATCAAATTACCTTTGGCTTCTTTTGCCTTTGCGATTCCTGCCTTGATATCTGTCATAGCCGCATTGAGCTTATTGGCATCGTAACCTGACTTGTCCTTGTTTTCAGCATTGATATCGGACAAGGCTTTTAGCTCCTCTTGAGCCAGATCTTTATTGGCTTGCGGAACTTTAGCACCATTGGCCTCTAACGAGTAGTAAATTCCAGCTAGAGCGCTCTCACCTGTAACTGGAATAGGAGCTGCAACTGTGATTTTGGCATGCTCCACTCCCAAGGTAACTGCTGCGTTACGGTACATATCCTGCGTCACCTTGGTGATATTTTCAGGCGTTTCAATCTTGACCTCTAGAGGTGATTTATCACCTAGCTTTTGAATCTTGGCTGACGAATAGAGCTGTAAACTAGCATCATTAGCCACATTCATGATTTTCGAATAGATATCAGGTGTCATGGTTTTGATATCTTTGGTATCTTTCGATGCGTCATAGCCAAGTTTTCTAAGTGTTTGATTTTTCTGGTCTTCCGTTAGTGAAGAGCCAAGAACATATTCAGGTTGTACATAGGTTTCATCGATTACTTTTTGAACATCGGTTGCTGCGTGGACACTAGTCATAGCTGTTGCTGCCCACAAAACTGCAGCGCTTGTTAGAAAGAATTTCTTTCTCATAGGGTATTCCCTCCTTTACCTTTCTAGGGTAATAAAACAATCTTAAAGAAAGCTTATAGTGAAAAACACCTGGTAAAACCAGATGTTTAGAAGAAATTAAAGAATTTCATGATATAAAGGTTAAAACGTACCTGTCTGGAGTAGTAATAGTTTCCTCCATTTTCATAGAGTTCGGCTCCATGAAAGATAGAAATAGGGGTGATATAGGTGTAGGTCTTCCCCGTGGTATTCCCAAGGATTGGAGCGACTGTTTCTCGGGAATAACGCTTGGCCAGTGCTAGTGTATTTTTCTTGCCATTCTGAGCGATAAAGTCTATATAGGCAGGTCCAAAATTATAGGCTTGAACAGCGGTCCAGACATCTACCCCCTTGCTCTGAGCCAGATAGAGGTTATCTGTTAGAGTTTGAATACCTTGACGAATACTGGAGGCGTTGTCATTGATGGTATTGGTAGCGCCACTAGCAGACTCACTAGACTGCATGACATCCCGCTCTTTTCCTTTCGTTTCGGTATAAATCATGGCGAGTACCAACTCTTCATTGGCGGGAGTATCTCTTTCACTGAGGATTTCCCGAACCATAGGTTGGTAGGTCATGACTTGCTTTACATCCTGACGAATGTGATAGGCTTTGTATCCAGTAAAAAGGAGGACTGCTAGCACTAGCATTCTTCTTATAAATTTAAACATTATTTACTTTGAATATCCTCAATATTTTTGATTAAGATAGAATAGGTTCCATTGTCATTTTGGATAAACTCAACAGATTCTGCGTCTTGGTATACATTATTAGGAACGATGAGTTCAATTCCGTTTGACAAGGAAAGTTTTTGATTTTCAAATTTCTTGAGCTGACGACTGGCATCAATTTCATCGAATTGGACTGGTTCTGGTACGGCTTCCTTGACTTGGTCAATAAAGCTCAAACGAGCCGTCAGATTGTTGTCAAAAAGGTCATTAGCCAATTTCTCGGGTGACAATTCATTGCTTTCTTCCAGATTGTTGAAAATCGCTGATTTGACCTTGGATTGGAATTGAAAATCATCTGTGTTAAAGGACTCTGCAATTCTCTGGGCTGTTTTTTCCAGTTCCTTGATGGATTTCTTTGGCGAAATCTTAGGGGCAACAGCTAGGAGATTTTCTGAAAAGTAGTTCAAAAAAGTCCCAATGTACTTGATGCGTTTCTCGATGAGGTGGTACTTGCGACTTTGAAGATTGACCACCAAGGCCTCATCAGCCCCCGTTCCAAATCCAGGCAGGTTATTCTGAGTTAGCTTGATTGGATTGTCAACTTCTCCACCGAGGTGGGTCAAGGTCTCACGCAGGGCAATTCGCAAGAAAGCAAAATGTTCAACGCCTTCTTTAGAAAACTGAACAAAAACCAAGTCATTGGTCTTGAGATTTTCAGAAATGCTGAACTCCTCTTTCCAGAGATTAGCCAGTGTTACTGATGTCTCCAACAAATCGTCAGTAATGTGATTGAAGAAGGGATTTTCTTCTTCGAAAATCCCAGTCTTGGCTTCATCTGAATACACGCGTTCGATTTTTTTGCGCAAGTATTCTTCGATTTTTGGAGTGATATTGAGAAACTTATCCGCTAGAAACAACTCGGTATCATCTGGGCTGAACTGATGGATAATAGCTTTCTTAATATAAATGTCCATAAAAGTATTAGTCCTCGTATAGTGGGAAGGCATCTGTCAACGCTTTGACTTCACTTCTCACTTCTTCTAAGACAGCTTCATTTTCTGCATTCTTAAGGGTTTTAATGATGAGTTCAGCCACTTTACGGCTTTCTTCTTCACCAAATCCACGTGCAGTGATGGCTGCAGATCCGATACGAATCCCACTTGTCTTGAATGGTGACAAGGTTTCGTAAGGGATTGAGTTTTTATTTAGGGTAATATTAACCTCATCCAGCAAGTTTTGAGCAACTTTTCCGTTTTCTACAACCTTAGTCACATCTACTAGGAAAAGGTGGTTTTCAGTGCCACCTGAGATGATACGGAAATCAGGATCTTGCAAGAAGACTTCAACCATAGCCTTGCTGTTTTTGATAACATTGGCAGCATATTCCTTGAAGGCTGGGTCCAAAACTTCTTTGAAGGAAACAGCCTTAGCAGCGACAACATGCTCCAAAGGACCACCCTGAATACCAGGGAAAATAGCTGAGTTGATCTTCTTAGCTAGGTCCTCATCATTTGTCAAGATCAAGCCACCACGCGGTCCACGAAGAGTTTTGTGGGTCGTTGTTGTAGTGATATGAGCGTATGGTACTGGGCTTGGATGAAGTCCAGCTGCCACCAAACCAGCGATATGGGCCATATCGACCATAAGCTTAGCCCCAACAGCATCTGCGATTTCACGGAATTTTGAGAAGTCGATAATTTGAGAATAGGCTGAAGCACCAGCTACGATTAGTTTTGGTTTTACTTCTTGGGCTTGTTTCAAGATAGCATCAAAGTCCAAGAGTTCCGTTTCAGGATCCACACTATAAGAAACAAAGTTGTAGGTTTGACCTGAGAAACTGACAGGAGCTCCGTGAGTCAAGTGCCCACCTGCTGCCAAATCCATTCCCATTACAGTGTCACCAGGCTCAATCAAGGCCATGTAAGCCGCACAGTTGGCTTGGCTTCCTGAGTGAGGTTGGACATTGGCGAATTTAGCACCAAAAATTTCTTTCGCGCGTTCAATAGCTAGAGTTTCTACCACGTCTACTACATCAGTTCCACCATAATAACGGCGTCCTGGGTAACCCTCGGCATATTTGTTTGTCAAGATAGACCCTTGAGCTGCCATAACAGCCTTGGAAACCACGTTTTCGGAAGCAATCAACTCAATGTTGTTTTGTTGGCGTTCTTCTTCTTTGGCAATAGCATTCCAGAGATCAGCATCGTATGCTTTAAAATCATCTTTGTCAAAAATCATAGGTCTTCTCCTTTATAGTGTGACTGGTCCTTTAGTTTTTTTCCAATAAGAAAAGAAACTAAAAGATGCGAATAAACCGTTTCTGCACTTTATCACAAGTATAACCAACTTTTTCATAAAATGCATGAGCTCCCAGACGATGATCAGCAGAGTTTAAGCGGATAAACTCATAGCCACGTCTTTTTGCTTCTTTCTCCAACCCTTGCAGTAAGATTTTACCGATACCTTGCCCTTGTGCTTGAGGTGAAACTGCTAAGCCTAAGATATTAAATCCTGCTTTAGAATAGAGGGATTCATAGACCTCAGCATGGACATATCCAAGCAAGATATGACTGACTTCATCCTCATAGCCAAGTAGGAAATGATGTGGATCCTGAGATAATCTAGCTAGTTGACTAGCTGTGTCCTCTGGACTAAAAGAGTAGCCCAAAGCCTCTTGGTTAATCTCACATATAGCATTCACATCTGTTTCTTGCAAATCTCTGAGCATCTCATTCCTCCTCAAAAGAAATCTCTGGCAACTGAGCAAGTATATCTTCTTGTTTAATTGCCCCCTGGCGTAAGATTTTCACCTTGTCTCCAGACAAATCCAAAATCGTCGAATCCTGTCCGGTTAGAAAAGCGTCGTCCTCCAGACCCAAAACCTCTTGGTCAAAATCTTCTAGAATTTGAGCAAAGGTCACTCCACTCGCCTGACCCGAAATATTGGCAGACGGCCCAATCAAAGGACCTGTCTCTCGAATCAAATCCAGTGTAATGGGGTGACTCGGCATCCGAAATCCCACCGTTGCAAGTCCAGAATTGACCCAATAGGGAACTCTGTCATTGGCTTCGAGAATGATGGTCAAGGGACCCGGTAAAAAGGTCTCTACAAGTTTTTGTAGATAAGTTGGCTGATTCTTTGAAAAGTGCAAGATGTCTTCTAGAGAGGCAACATTGAGGTTAAGCGCCTTGTCTCTGGGACGACGTTTGAGTTGGTAAACATGGTCCACTGCTTTTTCGTCCAGAGCTTTGGCAAAGAGACCATAAACTGTCTCGGTAGGTAAGACAACTGCCCCACCCTTTTTCAATTCTTGTCTAATCCTGTCCATCATCAACGGCAACCATCCTATCTTGACCAAACTGGTCCTTGAGTGTTCGTACTCGTTTTTCAGGAAAATGTTTCTTAAAAAGCGCAGGAACACTTTTACCTTGCTTGTATCCAATTTCAAGGTAAATCTTACCACCATCTGTGAGATAGTCTTTTGCATCTTCCGCAATTCTGCGGTAAATAGCTAGGCCATCCTCATCTGCAAAGAGAGCTAGATGAGGCTCCGAATGCAAAACATTCAAACCGACGTCTGACTCATCTTCACGAGAGATATAGGGTGGATTGGATACAATTATATCATATTTTTCAGAAATTTCTGCAAAACAATCAGATTTTTTAAAAAATATATTAAGATTTTGATTTCTAGCATTCTCTGATGCAAGCTCTAAGGCCTCTTTGGAAATATCCGCTGCCGTCACTGACCAACCTGGTCTGTTTTTAGCTAATCCAAGAGCTATGGCTCCACTTCCAGTCCCAATATCTAGAATCTTAAGATTTTCCTCAGGATTTTCTGTGAGGATGAGTTCCACCAACTCTTCTGTTTCTGGACGAGGAATCAAAACCCGCTCATCCACTTTTAACTGCATTCCAAAGAAATCTACGTGACCAATGATATACTGAGCTGGTTTGTGGGCCGCTAACTGCTGGAAAATTTCTTCTACAAATTGTTTTTCTCCCTCTGTTACCTCCTGCTGGAGGACAAAGACAAAGTCCGTAAATGAGAGACTTTTTAAGCTACGATAGACAAAAGAGAGGCTTTCTGCTTCCTCTCCTTGTCTTATCAACTCTTCTTCAAAATCTGAAAATAATTGAGCTAATTTCATTATTTGTTTAATTCTTCTAATTTTTGTGTTTGGTCATAAAGAACCAAGGCATCTACCACTTCATCCAATTTACCTGACAAGATGGTATCTAGTTTTTGGAGGGTCAAGCCAATACGGTGGTCTGTGACACGGTTTTGTGGGAAATTGTAAGTACGGATACGTTCTGAACGGTCACCAGTACCGATAGTAGACTTACGCTCAGCGTCTTGTTCATCTTGAGCAATCTGAGCAAAATGGTCAGCAACACGCGCACGGATAATCTTCATAGCCTTCTCACGGTTTTTCTGCTGGGTACGTTCTTCCTGCATCTCAACCTTGATATTGGTTGGCAAGTGAACGATACGAACAGCAGTCGCAACCTTGTTGACGTTCTGTCCACCAGCACCTGATGCGTGGTAGATGTCAACACGAAGGTCTTTTGGATCAATATCGTATTCTACTTCTTCCACTTCAGGCATGACAAGGACTGTCGCAGTTGATGTATGGACACGGCCTTGGCTTTCTGTCACAGGGACACGTTGCACACGGTGGGCACCTGATTCGTACTTAAGTTTAGAATATACAGATTGACCTGAAACCATGGCAACCACTTCTTTGAAACCACCGACACCGTTCATAGAAGCTTCCATGACTTCAAAGCGCCAGCCTTGGGCTTCAGCATACTTTTGGTACATGGTTAGCAAATCTCCAGCGAAAAGCGCCGCTTCGTCACCACCCGCTGCTCCCCGAATTTCAAGGATAATATTCTTGTCGTCATTTGGATCCTTTGGAAGGAGCAAGATTTTTAGTTTTTCTTCGTATTCTTCTTTTTCTGCCTTAGCATCTTTGAGTTCCTGCTTGGCCATTTCTTCCAAGTCCGCATCTCCGCCTGATTCTTTAATCATCTCTTCGGCGTCAACGATATTTTGAAGGACTTGTTTGTACTCACGGTAGGCAGTTACCGTATCACGAGTAGAAGCCTCTTCTTTCGAAAGCTCCATGAAACGCTTGGTGTCTGAGACGACATCTGGGTCACTGAGCAATTCTCCTAATTCTTCATAACGGTCTTCTACAGCTTGTAGTTGATCATAGATGTTCATTTTTCTTTATTCTCCTTATTGATTTCAGGGGCAAAATAATGTTTACGGCAAACTGAGATATAGGTTTCATTGCCACCGATCTGAATTTGTTCGCCATCATAGACTGGCACACCATCTTGAGTTCGCAACACCATGGTCGCCTTTTTCTTACAGTACTGACAGATGGTCTTGATTTCTTCAATCTTGTCTGCTAAGAGCAAGAGGTATTTTGAACCTTCGAACAATTCATTTCGAAAGTCATTTTTCAAACCAAAAGCCATGACAGGTATGTCTAGCTCATCAACAACACGAGCTAGATCGTAAACATGGTGACGCTTGAGAAACTGGGCCTCATCGACCAACACACAGTAAGGTTTTTCAGGTAAGTCTCGGATATAACCAAAGATATCCGTCGTTTCCTCAATCGCAATGGCTGGGCGTTTCATACCGATTCGGCTGGATACATAGCCAACGCCGTCACGCGTATCCAGAGCAGAGGTCATGATGACAACACCCTTTCCTTGCTCTTCGTAGTTATAGGCTACCTTGAGAATCTCAATCGTTTTACCTGAGTTCATAGTCCCATAACGATAGTACAACTGTGCCATGCTTCTATTTTACGTCCATTTCTAAATTTTTGCTACATTCTAGTATATCATAATTTTCTGAAGCTTTAAACGGCAAAATGTGGTAAAATAGAAGAAATCAAAAACTAGTGGAGGAAGCTATTATGCCATTTGTACGCATCGATTTATTTGAAGGACGCACCTTAGAGCAAAAAAAAGCTCTTGCTAAGGAAGTAACGGAAGCTGTTGTCCGTAACACTGGAGCACCTCAATCAGCCGTTCATGTCATCATCAACGACATGCCAGAAGGAACTTACTTTCCTCAAGGGGAAATGCGCACCAAATAAACTAGCTTAAGCAATTTCGCTTAGGCTTTTTCAATCTCCAAGTAGCATCCGTTGAAGAAATAGTCTAATTTTGTTACAATTTGAAGAGATGCTTGGATACCATATCCTATAAAAGAAATACAAAAGGAATTAGTATGATTACACGTGAATTTGATACCATCGCTGCTATCTCTACTCCACTAGGTGAAGGGGCCATTGGTATTGTCCGCTTGAGCGGAACAGATAGTTTTGCCATTGCGCAAAAGATTTTTAAAGGAAAAGACCTGAGTAAGGTTGCTAGCCACACGCTTAACTATGGCCACATCGTTGACCCTCAAACTGGCAAGGTTATGGACGAGGTTATGATTGGTGCTATGAAGTCTCCAAAGACCTTCACTCGTGAAGATATTATCGAGATCAACACCCACGGTGGGATTGCCGTCACCAATGAAATTCTTCAGCTAGCTATCCGTGAAGGGGCTCGGTTAGCAGAACCTGGTGAATTTACCAAGCGTGCCTTTATAAACGGTCGTGTGGACTTGACACAGGCTGAGGCGGTGATGGACATCATCCGTGCCAAGACTGACAAGGCTATGAATATCGCCGTCAAACAATTGGACGGTTCTCTTTCTGATCTCATTAACAATACTCGGCAAGAAATCCTCAATACGCTTGCCCAAGTCGAGGTCAATATTGACTATCCTGAGTATGATGATGTTGAGGAAGCTACTACAGCCGTTGTCCGGGAGAAAACTAAGGAATTTGAACAACTCTTGACCAACCTCCTTAGAACAGCTCGTCGCGGTAAAATCCTTCGTGAAGGTATTTCAACAGCTATCATCGGCCGTCCCAACGTTGGAAAATCCAGCCTTCTCAACAACCTCTTGCGTGAAGACAAGGCCATCGTAACTGACATTGCTGGTACTACTCGAGATGTCATCGAAGAATACGTCAACATCAATGGTGTACCTCTCAAATTGATTGATACAGCTGGTATCCGTGAAACAGATGACATAGTCGAACAAATCGGTGTTGAGCGTTCGAAAAAAGCCCTCAAGGAAGCTGACTTGGTTCTACTGGTTCTAAATGCCAGTGAACCACTAACCGCCCAAGACCGCCAACTCCTAGAAATCAGTCAGGATACTAATCGCATTATTCTACTCAATAAAACTGACCTGCCGGAAACGATTGAAACTTCTGAACTCCCTGAAAATGTCATTCGTATTTCAGTTCTTAAAAATCAAAATATCGATAAGATTGAAGAGCGTATTAACAACCTCTTCTTTGAAAATGCTGGTTTGGTCGAGCAAGATGCTACTTACTTGTCCAACGCCCGTCATATTTCTCTGATTGAGAAGGCAGTTGAAAGCCTACAAGCAGTTAATGAAGGTCTTGAACTAGGGATGCCAGTTGATTTGCTTCAAGTTGACTTGACCCGTACTTGGGAAATTCTCGGAGAAATCACTGGAGATGCTGCTCCAGATGAACTCATTACCCAACTCTTTAGCCAATTCTGTTTAGGAAAATAAGAAATCCATGATCGTTCGGTCATGGATTTTATTGTCTTTATTAGTAATCTGGTCTTAAGACTCCTGTTACGGTTGCCTTAGTCGCTTCATAGTCGCCATCTACGACAACCTTGATAATGCGTTTGGCATCTTCTTCTGGTGCTGGAACTAGAGGTAGACGAGTTGGTCCAGCTTCAAATCCCATATAGTTCAAAACAGCCTTAACTGGAGCAGGACTTGGATAAGAGAAGAGGGCGTTGACCTTAGGAATGAATTTACGTTGAATAGCTGCCGCTTTTTTCATATCGCTTTCTGCAATAGCAGTCAACATCTCGTGCATTTCATCCCCATTTGTATGAGATGCAACAGAAATAACCCCGTCCGCACCAAGATTCATGGCATGGAAAGCATCTCCGTCCTCACCAGTATAGACCAAGAACTCTTCTGGCTTGTGTTCAATCAAGTAAGCCATATTAGCCAGACTAGTACATTCTTTGACCCCAATGATATTTGGATGGTCAGCCAAACGAAGCATGGTTTCTGGAGTCAATTCGACAACTACACGCCCTGGAATGTTATAGATAATAATTGGTAAGTCAGAAGCATCTGCAATTGCTTTAAAGTGCTGGTACATCCCTTCTTGAGAAGGTTTATTGTAGTATGGTACAATCGCAAGCCCAGCTGCAAAGCCACCAAATTCTGCGACTTCTTTGACAAATTCGATCGAGTCACGTGTATCATTGGTACCTACACCCGCAATCAAAGGAACACGTCCATTGACAATCTTTTGTACAGCTGCAAAGAGTTCCAACTCTTCATCATGAGTCAAAGTTGGACTCTCGGCCGTCGTCCCTGCAAGAAGAATGCCGTCTGTATGATGCGCCAATAAATGCTCAATTAAGGCTGGAATGGCATCAAAGTTGATGGAGCCATCCTCGTGGAAAGGGGTAATAAAGGCTGTAATGATTTTACACTCTTTTAAATCTTGATAAGACATGAGAATACCTCTCTATTTCAAAGAAGGAGTTCATCTGAACTCCTAAACGATATGACTATTTTAATTCAAATTTCAATTCAGCTGTTGGACGAACCAATCCACGTTCGTGAAGCGTTTCTGCAATCTGAACTGAGTTCCAAGCAGCACCTTTGAGAAGGTTGTCTGAAACAACCCACATGTGGATTCCTTTTTCTGCATCTAGGTCTTTACGGATACGACCAACAAAAGTATCACGCGAACCCACTGCATTGACAGCTTGAGGATAGATTTGGTGCGCTACGTCATCCTCAAGAACAGCACCTGGAAAGGCTGCGATGGCTGCTTTGACTTCTTCGATTGGTGCCACTTCTTTTGTTTCGATATAAACTGACTCAGAGTGAGCTGACAAGACTGGAATACGTACACAGGTTGCAGATACCGAGATGCTATCATCTTCCATGATTTTCTTAGTTTCCTTAGTCATCTTCATCTCTTCGTAAGTGTAATCATTGTCAGTAAAGACATCGATTTGTGGAAGAGCGTTAAAGGCGATAGGGTAGTGTTTCTTGTCACCACCTGAAGGCAAGATTTCCGCATGCAAATCACGTGGATTCACACCATCATTCAAGACTTCACGAAGTTCACGTTGTGTTTCAAGAATCGCACCCATACCAGCACCAGAGACTGCTTGGTAAGTTGAAACGATGATGCGGTCCAAGCCCCATTTTTGGCGGACCGGCTCAAGAGCCACCATCATTTGGATTGTTGAACAGTTAGGGCAGGCAATAATCCCATTATGAGCATCAAGTGCATGAGCATTGACCTCTGGGACAACCAATGGTACGTCTGGATTTTGGCGGAAATAAGATGTATTATCCACTACTACCGCTCCAGCTTGAGCTGCGTATGGTGCATACTTAGCTGATGTCGAACCACCTGCTGAAAAGAGTGCAATATCAACTCCTTCAAAAGCTGTTTCGGTCGTTTCTTCAATCGTAATATCTTGGTCTTTAAATTTCAAAGTTTTGCCTGCTGAACGTGCAGAAGCAAGGTAACGAATTTTATCGATTGGAAGTGTTGATTCTTCCAACATTTTTATCATCTGAGCTCCGACAGCACCTGTCGCGCCGACTACAGCAACTGTATATCCCATAAATAACCTCTTTCGGAATTTTCTAAAAATTTCTATAATAGATGTATTATACTACTTTTTCCAGAAATTGAAAAGCACTTTTAGACTATATTTTCTGAAAACTAAAAATCCCTAGCCATTCGACCAGGGACTAAGAGGCATCTTCATGTGATGAGCAGGTTCACACAACTCATCAAGGTCCGCTCCTGCGTTATGACCTCCTTATGCTCAATAGTAGTCCGAAGACTACCTATCGACTCATCGCAACTACTATTCTACTAGATAGAGTCACTTTTGTCAACTGCCAAAACTCTTCGCTTCATTTATACAAGTGTACAAGAAAAACCTTGGTTTCCCAAGGTTATTTCGTTTCTATCATGCTAATTGCCGGGATTGAACCGGCGACCTCATCCTTACCATGGATGCGCTCTGCCAACTGAGCTAAATCAGCCTACCTAAAAAGTATACTATAGTTCCTAGTTCTTGTCAAGCGCTCTCTTTTAATTTTATGGAATGAAAAAAGCTAGATTTATCAAGAATCTAGCTTATAAACTTCTTATCTTGTTAGATCGATTCGGCGTCCTAATTTTCCGATTAAAATAGCACCTACGATGAGTGATGCAAACTCACCAATTCCCGTAGAGAACCATGTAAAGAAGAATGGAGCTTCTGCAACAATATAGAGTTCTGCTGCAATGGTAATCATTGAAATAGAGAATAGGATTGAAAAGAAGAAATGATCTTTTCGAATCAAACCATTGAACAAATAGTCTTTCTTGTACTTGCTAAAGAGCCAAACACCCAGACTAAGGAAAACTAGAGTAGAACCCCCTCCGACAAAGACGTCTATCAGACCAAAGCTAAAGAAATTAGCAATCATACAACCAATCGTCACACCGATGATGTATTTAGGGTTGTAGAAGGCCAAAAAATTCATCATCTCAGAAATACGAAACTGGTAGGCGCCGTAGCTAATGGCATTCAGCGGTGGGGTAATGGTCAAAACCACATAGATAGCAGCAACGATAGCAATATCTGCCATATCACGAACAGTTAATTTTTTCATGTTTTCTCCTTTAGCGGTTTCCCGCGTAAAATATGCTTGGTGAAAGAAGCTAAGCACCAAGGGTTGAGTGAATCAACCTTACCAGTATAGCACATTATATGACTTTATGCTATACTAAAACCATGAAAAGAATAATAAAGGCATTCTTCGATAACGAAATCCTCTCCTACCTATTTTTCGGTGGTGCTACTACTTTGGTTTCTATTTTATCGCGCTTGGTTATTTACCACATCAGCCACCAGGAAATCCTAGCAACCGTACTCGCAAATCTTATCGGGATTCTCTTTGCCTTTCTCACAAATGATACAATCGTCTTTAAACAAGAGAGAAGAAATTGGCCAACTCGCCTGGCTAAGTTTTTCTTAGCTCGTCTCTCAACACTTGGACTTGACGTTCTTTTAACTTATATCTTCGTTACAACCTTTCCTGATCTTATTGGTCAGTTTGTCGAATATAATATAGACAGGGTTAATACGGTTGAAACTATCCTAGCACAAATTTTGATTATTGTGCTTAATTATATTTTCAGTAAAATCTATATTTTTAAAAGGAGCAACTGATCTCCTTAAGCATCCAGGTTGCCTCTTGTCACAATTTAGGATATAATAAGTTAGAAAATTAGGAAAGGAATTTATGAAAATGTTAAAGGATCTAAAAGAATTCTTGCTTCGCGGTAATGTCGTTGACCTTGCTGTCGGTGTAATCATCGCCTCTGCTTTTGGTGCTATCGTGACTTCACTCGTTAACGATATCATCACTCCACTTATCTTGAACCCAGCTTTGAAAGCTGCGAACGTTGAACGTATTGCTGAACTTTCATGGAATGGTGTTGGTTACGGTAGCTTCTTGAGTGCTGTTATCAACTTCTTAGTGATTGGTACTGTTCTTTTCTTCGTTATCAAAGCTGTTGAAAAAGCTCAAAACCTTACTAAGAAAGAAGAGCCAGCTGAAGATACACCTGCTGCTCCAACTGAACTTGAAGTCCTTCAAGAAATCAAAGCTCTTCTTGAGAAAAAATAAGACAAATAAAGGATCTAGCTTCATGCTAAATCCTTTTTCTTTACTCTTTACTCTTTCGGCAATTTACCAGCCTTTTCTAGCATTTTCTTAATCAAGTAAGGCATCTTCACATTTTCACGACCTTTTTTCTCAATGAGTTTTTTGACAAATTCTGGCATCTGAAGGTCGTCTGTCTCCTCCATGATGTCCTTTGTAGTTGCCGAAGGCGCTAACTCATCAAAGGTTTCTTCTTCTGGGAGAAAAGCTTTAAATTCTTTTTGTTCATTGGCTCTTACAGTAGCAACTAAAGCGTCAATTAAACGAGAGTCTGTGTTTGGCATAGGTGGTCGATGATAGGTTATACCTAATTCTCGACATAATTCATAACATTCTACATCGTTATCAAAAAGAACTTCGATATGTTCACTGATAAAGCTAATTGGTACAAAAATATAATGCTCTGGATGTTGTTTCTGTTCTCTCAAATACTCGAGTACATCTGGCTTGATCCAAGGGATTCCAATATCGCTTTCGCTCTGCCAAGTATTGGTATACTGATCGCCCGTCAATCCGAGTTGTTCAGCGATTAGCTTGCTATTATCAAAAATCTGATCGATATAAGGATCCCCAAAGTCCAAGGCAAAAATTGGAACACTATGGGCTGAGAAAATCACCTTAAAGGACTCTTCTCTCACATCGTTTCGTAAAATTTTGCTAATCTCATCTGTCCAAAAGTCCAACAAAGCCTGTTGTTGATACCAGTCCTTAATGACTAAAAATCGGATCTGCTGGCTTTCCAGAAACTTCTCATACCCCATGACTGAGTAAAAGGAATAATGAGGTTCTAAAATCAAGCAAATACATTCTTCAACACCATCAGCCTCCATCTGCTTGATCACATCAGGGATAAAGGGCCGAGAAAATTTGTTGGCAAAGTAGATGCCATACTCTTCTCCTAAACGTTCCTTGACTAGACTGACCTCCTCACGTGTAATCCTCTGCAGGGGCGTACCACCTATACGAACATAATTGTCATAAAGAGTCTGAATCTCGTGATCCTTGGGCCTGATTCCACGACGAATGTTGGTAAAAAAATCCGCCACACTCTCAAAGGTAATCTCTTCTGGCGAACCGAATGTCATCATTAAAATTGCTTTTTTCATCGATATGTCCTTGTGATATTTTTTTCAATTACCATTTTACCATGAAATATATAATAAATAAACGCTTTCATTCATTTTATTTTTATTTACTTCTCTTTGTCTTTCTCTCTATTCTATGATACAATGAAAAAAATAATAATAAAGGAGTTTTTATGTCTTATCCGAACCTTTTGGAACGTTTTCTGACCTACGTTAAGGTCAACACGCGTTCTGATGAACACTCTACTACTACTCCAAGTACGCAAAGCCAGGTAGATTTTGCGACCACTGTTCTTATTCCTGAGATGAAACGTGTTGGCCTGCAAAATGTTTACTACCTACCAAATGGTTTTGCTATTGGTACCTTACCAGCTAATGATCCGAGCTTGACACGCAAGATTGGCTTCATCTCCCACATGGATACTGCTGACTTTAATGCTGAGGGCGTTAATCCGCAAGTCATCGAAAACTATGATGGTGGAGTTATCGACTTAGGTACTTCTGGTTTTAAACTAGATCCCTCTGACTTCAAAAGTCTTGAAAAATATCATGATCAAACCCTTATCACAACAGATGGCACGACCTTGCTAGGTGCTGATGACAAGTCAGGGATTGCTGAAATTATGACTGCTATCGAATACCTGACTGCTCATTCTGAAATCAAGCATTGTGAGATTCGTGTTGGTTTTGGACCAGATGAAGAAATCGGTGTCGGTGCTAATAAATTTGATGCAGATGACTTTGATGTGGACTTTGCCTACACTGTTGATGGTGGGCCACTAGGGGAACTCCAGTACGAAACTTTCTCAGCAGCTGGTGCTGAGCTCCATTTCCAAGGGCGCAATGTCCACCCTGGAACAGCCAAAGGTCAGATGGTCAATGCCCTTCAGTTAGCAATTGATTTTCATAATCAACTTCCTGAGAATGACCGACCTGAGTTGACAGATGGTTATCAAGGTTTCTATCATCTCATGGATGTTTCAGGTAGTGTCGAGGAGGCGCGTGCAAACTATATCATTCGCGACTTTGAAAAAGATGCATTTGAAGCTCGTAAAGCAGCTATGCAGTCTATCGCTAATAAGATGAACCAAGAGCTTGGAAATGATCGAGTTAGCTTGACTTTAACAGACCAGTACTACAATATGAAGGAAGTCATTGAGAAAGATATGACACCTGTTATCATTGCCAAAGCCGTTATGGAAGATCTTGGTATCACGCCAATCATTGAACCAATCCGTGGTGGGACAGATGGATCTAAAATCTCCTTCATGGGAATCCCAACTCCAAATATCTTTGCTGGGGGTGAAAACATGCACGGACGTTTTGAATACGTCAGCCTTCAGACCATGGAGCGCGCAGTAGATACCATCATTGGTATTGTATCCTATAAAGACTAAAAAAGACGAGGTAGCTTAGCTACTTCGCCTTTCTTTTTATTCGTTTGATTGAGCACTTGGCTCAGACTCGCTTTGCGCTTGCTTTTCTGTCGCTTGAGAAGTAGCTGTTTCACCGTCTTTCTCAGACTTAGATTGGCTATCAGTTTCACTTGCTTTTGAACGGAGTTCCTGGTTCAAGCTAATGATCTCTTTAGCTAGAGTGAGGAGACCTTCTTTATCGCTGCTTTTGGCTGCAAGTTGATCAAATAGGGCATCAACACGTTCAAAGTCAGCATCGGATCCTTTATTATCCTCTAAGTACTTGTGAAGAGAAAGCAAGACATTATAGAGTTTTTGGTAGATGATCACGGTTTGTGGATCCTGTTCTGCTTGTTTTTCCTCTCGTTGGATAGTTGCTGCAATACGATTCAAAAGATCCTCAAGCTGTGTTTTAGCTTCGTCAAGGTCTGCATTTTCCTTTTCTGCGGCTGCTTTGATATTAGCTGCTTCTTCAGCTAGGGATTGTTTGACCCCATCTTCTTTGACACGCGCTAGGAGTTGGGCAACTTTAGTTAGGAGAGCATCCACTTCTTCCTTCTTAACATGGCTAACCCGCTCTTCTGGCATAAAATCACCGTAGAGTTCTTTTAGGAATTCATAGATGGCTGTCTTAGCGGTTTGACTATCTACTTTTTCCGTATCTAGAATAGTCTTACCAGCTTTTGTAGAAACTGGTTCTTCTTTGAGAGCTTCTTCTACTTCTAGCTTAGTTTGGTAAATAGTTGGGAATAGCTTGTTCAAGTCGGTTGCTTTGAGGAAAGATTGTGACTGGTAAAGTTCCCATGTCAACTTGGCAACACTGTTCCGAAGTTCTTCTCTCAAACGACCATCAGATACATGTTCATAGAAATACTTGATGTACTCTACTGTTGTAACCCCTGTCCGATCACGGAAATCTTGCAAGGCCTGAAGTTTCGCTTCAATGGCAGCCAACTCTGTCTCATCTTGTGCTAGTTTTGCTTCCTGCAAATGTACCAAAAGATCTTTCTTAGACAAGCCATAAGTGTCCGTATCCAGTGTATTGATCTTATCTACAAGGGCTTGGTACTTCTTATCTAAAGGTGAAGTTTCAACTGGTGCCACACTTTGATCCACATGGATATATTGCTTATCAAAGAGATCCAAGGCTGCTAGATATCCAGCGGTTGAGTTGGTCGCCAGTTTTTTCATATTTTCGGTGAACTGCCCCAAAGCAAGTTCAACACGTCTCTGCATGATTGGCTGGTCTTTGTAGAGACTTCTGCTATCTGCTAACAGTTGATCAACTTTAGATAGAACAGTTTGTTCATCAAATGCTCCAGGTTGATAGGTCGATTGTAGGGCTGGAATCTTGTTTTTCAAAGCTACTTCATAGCCCTTAGTTTGAACCTTGATGTAGTGATTGTGGTCTCCGTGAGGAATCACAAAACTACCACTTTCTACCTGTAAACTATAAGGAGACACCCCATCACGTAGGGCAGTCGTATAAAGTTCATTTAGGAAATCCAGTTCTGGATTCCCAGTTTGGAGAGGAATACGAACATGTTCTTTTCGAACAGCATAGGGATGGATATGGGTTGGATCATAGGCTTGATCCGGATTTCCAAAGACAAAGAATCCATTTGAAATACGAATCGCTTCGAGCGGAACCCCGTAGGTCTGTGAGATATACTTAATTTTTTCTTCATCGCTAGCATCTCTTGAGAAACTTTCCACAGTCTTTGCAAGTGGTTGAACCGGCTCAGACTGATGATTTTCTTTCAAGTGATCTTGGGCAGTTTTGATTTGAGCTGCAGTCAAGTCTTTCTTAAAGAAATAATGAGCGTGATCTCCATGAGAAACTACAAACCCTTGCTCATCCTCACTGATGACACGGTCAGCTGCAAAACCATGATCATGTTCTTCACCGTGATGGTGGTCATGCTCCTCTCCATCATGGTCATGATCTTCATGGTTGGTATCCTGACTTCCATGGTCACCGTCTTGGTCATGATGATGATCCGATTGAGCTGGATGCTCTGCTGGTTTGCTTGGATTTTCCAAAGGTGTTGGTTTCCCACTGTCGCTAGATAAAGGAATCATTCGCGCAATCTTTTCTTCCAAGGCAGAAAGCTTTGTATATGGGATGAAATGATAGTGATTTCCATGAGGAATCGCTACGCCACTTGGCGTTCTGCTTGAAATCTTAGCAGGGTCAAAAATCAAGCCATCAGATTCTGCATAACGTTGATTACTTGGAAGTGCATAGAGTTGCTGCAATAGACTCTGTAAGCTCTCTTCTGGATTGCTTGGTGTTTCAGTTTGTTGACTAGGATTAGTGGTTTGACTGGTTCCATTTTGACTTGGACGATAGTCAGTCACACTCGGTTGTTTTCTAGTTCCAGAGAGGTAGGCTTGGGCAGCAGCTAATTCGCTAGCAGACAAGGAACTCTTTGGAATGTAGTGGTAATGTCCACCGTGAGGAACGATATAAGCATCACCAGTATCTTCTATAATATCAGATGGATTAAAGATGTAGCCATCATCGGTAGTATAACGACCTTGAGATTGAGCAAGCGCCACTGCACTGTTAGAAGTTGGTGCATCATGAGTATGACCTTGTTTTTGGCGCTCAATTTCGTCCTTCGTACGAATATTATCAGCATGAGCCGCATCTTTAAGGTAGACATAATACTTGCCATCCACCTTGATAATATAACCATCTTTGATTTCATTGACAATATCAGCATCTTTCAGTTGATAATTGGCATCTTTCATCAAAAGCTCTTCGCTGAAAATCGCGTCAAAAGGAACTTTACCATTGTAATAATGGAAATGATCACCGTGTGAAGTCACATAACCTTGATCGGTAATTTTCACGACAATTTGTTCTGCCTGAATATCTTCTTTTTTGCTAACTTGATCTGGTGTCTGTGTCTCTGTTTTTTGAGAGTCTTGCTTCCCATCGACATAAGACACACGATTATTATCTTTGTTTCCTTCTAGCTGGTGTTGGTTCAGTGCATAGATGCAAAGACTCAGGGAAAGGACTAAAGCCGATCCCACCGCAAGATACTTTTTCTTCATTTTCATAATCTCCTCATTTTAATTCTTCTGCAAGAACTTTCATATTTTCTTCTAGATTTTCTAAGTACGTTTTGTCGTTTTCAGGGTCTGCTTCCAAAGGATTGAGTGTTTTTAGATTAACTCCTGTTGATTTGACCAAGGTCTCAGCGACTTTAGAAGAAGCATTGCTCTCAGTAAAGATAGTTTTAACCTTATAGGTTTTAACGAATTCCTGAATTTCTGTTAGTTGTCTCGGACTTGGCTCTTGTTCAGGGGAAATCCCCGCTATACCAAGCTGTTTCAATCCAAATCGTTTAGCGAGGTAAGAAAAGGCTGTATGTTGCGTAACAAAAGTCTTTTGACTCGCTTTTTCAAAAATAGGCTGGTACTTCTTAGTCAATTCTTGGGCTTTAGCGATAAAGTTTTTGGCATTCTTTTGATACGCTTCCTTATTGGCACTGTCAATCTCCGAAAGTTTGTCCGCAATAATCTGAGCTTCTTCACCTGCTTTTTCTGGATCTAACCAAGTGTGAGGGTCGTAGAGTGTTTTTTCATCAATACCGTCACCAGCTTCTACATCTTCTAAGCCCGGTACACGCTCCAATGTCATTCCTTCAGAAGCTTCCAAAACTTTAACTTTTGAGTTTTTCAAGCTAGGATCCAGACTTCCTGCCCAAGACTCCAGTGTATGCGAGTGGTAGACAAAGACATCCGCATCATAGATGGCAGCAATATCATTTGCTGACGGTTCAAAGGAGTGAATCCCGTTACTTGACTGAATCATCCGAACATCATTCAAGTCACCCGATACCTCTTTGACCATGGCATAGATTGGGTAAAAACTTGTTACAATCTTCATCCCTTTTGCTTCTTGTTTTTCTTTTTGGCTACATGCTCCTAAGACAAGAGCCAACACACTGGCCATTAATAATAGAAATGTTCTTTTTTTCATCATTGCTCCTTAACTAGTATTTAACCGTTTAATTAACTAGTAAATAGTTTATCTTTATTTACACTATATGTCAAGATATTTTACATATTTTCATGAAAAAAATGAGAACTAGAACTCACATTCTGCTCTCATTTTTCGATTTTATCTTTTCTAGCTCTCCTATCCAGTTTTTAGGAGTTAGAAAATGCTGCTACCTTTACTTACTTTCCTTTAACAAAGCCAATAGTTTTTCAGCTTCTGCCATAATGGTATTGTTGTCCTGGGCGCCAAATAGCAAGTTATTCTTTAATCCCGTAAGAGTTTCTTTAGCATTGGACTTGATAATTGGATCCTGGATTTTTGCAAGTAAATCTTCAGCCTCTCTCAGTTTTTCTTTAACCTTTTCAGTTTCAACCTGAGGTTCTTCTGATTCCTCTGGCGATTCTTCTTCTGGCTCCTCAGTTGGTTTTGGAGACTCTGGTTTCTCACTTTGAGGTTTCTCTTCGCGTGGTTTTTCTTCCTCAGGTTTTTCTGTCCGAGGTTTCTCCTCTGATGGTTTTTCTGTCCGAGGTTTCTCCTCTGATGGTTTTTCCGTATGATTGTTATCAGCTTGACCATTTTGGTTTCTTTGAACATAGTCGCTTGCATTGCCCCATCCACTATCAGAATGCGGACGTTCGTTTGGATGTTCAACATAGTACTTCACAGTCGCAAAGAGATCCTCTAGAGTATACCCCTTAGGTGCCTCATAAAGACCTTCGTCAAACCACTCAAATTTTATGTTATGGTAATGGTCATAATGAGGTATGATCAAACTTCCGTTTTTAACTTCCACGGTATGTTGGAGATTGTAAGGCATACGATCAAGTGGTACCTTCTTAGCTGCTTTCACGCGATTGTAGACAGCTTCTGCTCCCTTAGCCTCAGTATTTCCTGAATCCTGATGGTCTGTCGAGGGAGGTGTCAAACCTTTCTCTTTAGCATAAGCCTGGGCTGCTGCTCTTTCAGCTTCAGACAAACTATCTTTCTTAATCCAATGACTATGGGTCATATGCGGAGTTACATAGGCATCCCCCTCATCACTGGTGATATCATGAGGATCAAAGATATAGCCATCTTCCGTTGTATACTTGCCTGCCAACTTGGCTACTTGAATCTCATCATCAGTATAAGCAATTTGCGCATTTGGTTTTCCTAGACGTTCTGGATGATGAATCGGTGCTAGAAAGGCCAGGATATCATCCACCAACTGGATTTTATCACTTGAGGCATCGTTGAGTCGTTCCAAGAGCTTATCCAAAGCGTCAAATTCAGCTTGACGCCCTTTATTGGAAATTAAATCTTGATGAATGCTTGCTAGTAAGTCATAAGCCTTATTGTAAAAATCTCGATCACTAGATGGGAGGTTGGTTTTCTTAGCTCCTAGCTTATGAGACAAACTTTCTTGCTTGGCTAGTTTACTATCAATGGCTGCTGCTGTCTCTGCTGAAAGTTCCTTAGCAGGAATATAACGTGAGGTTCCATTCTCCTCAAAGACATAACCATCAGCTACTTTTCGAACCGCTTGTTTGACCAATTTTTCGTTAATTGGATTGCTTGGAGCTGGTTGAGGATTTGGTGCAGGTTGCGGGCTTGGACTAGGTTCCGGAGTCGGTTGTGGACTTGGTTGTTCTGGTCTTGAATCCGGCACCCAATGGTTCGAACGATAGCGAAGCGGGATGATGCGAGCGATTCGTTCTTCCAATTCAGACATCTGTGAATAAGGGATGAAATGGTAATGGTTCCCATGAGGAACAGCAACTCCTCTAGCTGTTCGACTTGTAATCTGTGCTGGGTCAAAGACAAGGCCATCAGATTCTACGTGTCGTTGGCTGAGCGGCAAGGCGTAAAGTTGTTTCAGAAGGCTATCAATATCCTCATCACTCTGACTTGCTTGGTTATCGTCGCTACTGTTGTTAGCTGTGTTCGTGTTCGTATAGCCACTACCTTGATTATTATAGGATGGGGTCCATCTATCTATATCACTGCTAGCACTGTTGCCATTGGTACGGCGATAAGTAGGCGTATTTGATTGGCCACTTCTACCAGATAGAAAGGCTTCTGCAGCAGCCAATTCGCTGGCAGACAAGTCACTCTTAGGAATATAGTGGAAGTGATTACCATGAGGAACGATATAGGCATCACCTGTATCTTCTATGATATCAGAGGCATTAAAGATATAACCATCATCTGTGGTGTAGCGTCCCTGTGAACGCGCCAAGGCTACCGCACCATCGTTTGCTGAAGTTCCTCCTTCACGATGCTGACTATGCTCTTGTTTTTGCCGATTGATTTCTTCTTTTGTACGGACATTATCCGCATGGGTTGCATCCTTAAGGTAAACATAGTATTTTCCATCTACCTTGATAACATAACCACCCTTGATTTCACTGATAATATCCTCGTCCTTGAGCTGGTAGTTTGGATCCTTCATCAGCAACTCTTCACTGATGATAGCATCATAAGGAACCTTCCCATTGTAATAATGATAGTGGTCGCCATGTGAAGTGACATAGCCCTGGTCTGTTATCTTGATGACGATTTGCTCCGCATTGATGCCTTCTTTCTTACTAACCTCATCAGGAGTCAGATTCTCTGTTTTTTGCGCAGTTTGTTTACCATCAACGTAAGACACGCGGTTATTTTCCTTTACTGTTCTAGCTTGATACAGTCCCAACTCGTAAGAACAAAAACTTAAAATTAAAGCTGCCGCAGAACCTGCAAGGTATTTTTTATTAATTTTCATCGAAACTCTCTTTCTTTTTTAATATTTCTATTTGCAATTCATTTCTAAATTGCAGAAACTCCTCTCTATTACTTAACTGGTTAATAGTTTACTCCTAAATTCGCAACTTGTCAAGAATTTTATGAACCAGTTAAGTATTTTTTTATTCTTCACCGCTACTTTCTCTAGAATGGACTTTATATAAAAAAGATTTTCTTGAAAATTCTTTAAAAAAGTCCCTGCAACTGGGTTGCAAGGACTTTTCGATTAATCAAAATTAACGTATTCTTTTTGAAGTTCAAGAACTTCTTCCATTGTTGAGCATTCTGTAAGGGCACGGTTTGCGTACTCTTCCATCTTAGCTGTATTCAATTTCTTCATCAAGCTACGCGTACGAAGTACAGATGTTGCTGACATAGAGAACTCATCCAAGCCCATTCCTACAAGAAGTGGAACAGCTTGTTGGTCACCAGCCATCTCACCACACATACCAGCCCATTTACCTTCAGCGTGAGCTGCTTTGATAACGTTGTTAATCAAACGAAGGATTGATGGGTTGTATGGTTGGTAAAGGTATGAAACTTGTTCGTTCATACGGTCTGCTGCCATTGTGTATTGGATCAAGTCGTTTGTACCAATTGAGAAGAAGTCAACTTCTTTAGCAAATTGGTCTGCAAGCATTGCTGCTGCAGGAATCTCGATCATGATACCAACTTGGATATTATCCGCAACTGCAACACCTTCAGCAAGAAGGTTTGCTTTTTCTTCGTCAAAGACTGCTTTCGCTGCACGGAATTCTTTCAAGAGCGCAACCATTGGGAACATGATACGCAATTGACCGTGAACAGACGCACGAAGAAGGGCACGGATTTGTGTGCGGAACATAGCATCTCCAGTCTCAGAGATAGAGATACGAAGGGCACGGAATCCAAGGAATGGGTTCATTTCGTGAGGCATATCGAAGTAAGGAAGTTCCTTATCTCCACCAATGTCCATTGTACGAACAACAACAGGTTTACCGTTCATTCCTTCAAGTACAGCTTTGTAGGCTTCGTATTGCTCGTCTTCTGTTGGGAAGTCTTGAGAATCCATGTACAAGAACTCTGTACGGTAAAGACCAACAGCTTCGGCACCGTTGGCATTGACACCTTCAACGTCTTTTGGGGTACCGATGTTGGCAGCCAATTCGAAGTGTTTGCCATCAGCAGTCACTGTTTGAGCATCTTTCAAAAGTGCCCATTCAGCTTTTTGCTTCGCATAAGCTTCACCAGCAGCCTTGAATTCTGCCGCTTGCTCATCAGTTGGGTTGATAATCACTTCACCAGTGATACCGTTAACAGCAAGGATATCACCATCTTTAACAATTTCAGTGATGTTGTTTGTACCCAATACTGCCGCAATTTCAAGTGTACGCGCCATGATAGCTGAGTGGCTTGTACGTCCACCGATGTTGGTTACAAAAGCTTTTACAAAGTTTTTGTCCAATTGAGCTGTATCTGAAGGAGTCAAGTCATGCGCAATCACGATCACTTCTTCATTGATAGAAGCTGGGTTCGGCAATTTTTTACCAAGGAGATTTGCCAATACACGTTTTGTCACGTCGCGGATATCCGCTGCACGTTCTTGCATGTATGGGTTGTCTTCCATGCCTTCAAAGATAGTGATAAACATGTCTGTCACTTCTTTCAGACCTGCTTCTGCATTCACTTTCTTCGCACGGATTGTCTCCTTGATTTGGCTGATCATTTCTGGGTCAGCAAGAACCATTAAGTGAGCGTCAAAAACTTGAGCAGCTTCTTCACCGAGCGTACCTACTGCTTTCTCACGAATAACAGAAAGCTCGTCTTGTGATGCTTTTAGAGCGGCATCAAGGCGAGCTTCTTCTGCGTTTGTATCTTCGACTGTAATAGTCTCAAATGACAAATCCGGTTGAACGAGTAGATATGCTTTTGCAACTGCAACACCGTCTGATGCTGCGATTCCTTTAAGCATTTCTGTCATTTTCCTTATGCCAATCCTTCTTTTTCCATAGTTTCAGTGATAGCAGCGATTGCGTCGTCAGCATCTGCACCTTCAGCTGAAATTGTAACATCAGCACCTTGGCCAACACCAAGACTCATAACACCCATGATTGATTTAAGGTTTACTGATTTACCTTTGTACTCAAGAGTGATATCTGAAGCAAATTTGCTAGCTGTTTGAACCAACAATGTTGCTGGACGTGCGTGGATACCTGTTTCTGCCACTACGTGGAAATCTTTAGAAGCCATAGTTTGACTCTCCTTTAATTGTTTCTTATTTGGATTATATGTGATAACCCTTACAAGACTGTATTATATCACCTTCTAGATAATTTTTCAAGTATTTTATGGACTTTTACTGAAAATGAACTTGCTTCTTTTTCTATCATACAGGTACTATGGGAAATTTGGGCACTAATTATTAAAAGAATATTACCCTCAAAATTCCAATTTTCAAAGCTATTTTCTCTTAATATCAATCAGAAGATAATCCTAGTAAACAATGAAAAAATAATACTATTTAGTCATAATTGATATAACTCAGCAAATCTATTATTTGAAAAGGCTTCATCAAATACTGAGATTCTAAAACCTACTCTTACCATCAACAATAGAGAATTTATCCAATTTGCTACTTAAAGTAAAATAAGCTTGTAGCACCTAACAGTAAAAAGGTAGATATATCTAAGTGGTATAAGTAGAACTAAAACTTTGATTGATTCCATTCAAATAAAGTATCCAACCAATCAAAAACGACATTATGGGAGAGCCTTAAATTATTGACTTGGCAATGAGCGTCCGCACCACTTTCCGCCTCAAATACTTGAAGTTTAGTTTGCTGATTTTTAGATTTAAGTGATTCATAAATCACCTTGGTTTGATGCTGCAGTTCAGCACCCTCGCCCTTTCCCATGATAAACAGGCATGGGCATTGAATTTTTTGATAATCCACAATCTTTGCACGGTTAAATACATCATCAATAGCACTCTTAAAATCAGAAGTACCAAACTGCCATGCATACTTTTTAAGATTCAAATTTGCTGATTCATTCAAATTTCCAGCGAATTTTAAAATGGCATTTATTAACCAACTAGGTGCTTTCAAACTTGATCCAAATTCTTTTCTGAAAAGTTCTGCAACGTCGTAAATAGGGGTACTAGCAATCCAAGCATGAATTCTTGGATCCTTTTCAACAGCTTGTGCGGTAAAATATCCCCCTCCACTGACACCATAAATGGCTAAATAATTTAGTTTGGGATTTCTATTTTCCAACCAGTCTATGCATAATGAAATTGGAATAGAGGCATCCACATCAAAGACCAGCCCTCTACTAGGATTGCTCCCTTGACCGGGAAGGTCAACCATTAAAACATTATAATTTCGTATCCATCCAGGATATCCTGCAAAGTAAAATAAATCTTCGCGATAAGTATCACCTCCACCAATCATGATTAGCGTTGGGCAATTATCGCCACTATGAAGATAATAACCAGGCAAGTAAGAACCCTGATAGGTAATAGTTAATTTTTCAATCGGTGCACCTAGTGAATGAATTGCACTAGAAAACACCTTCTCCATTTGACGAACGGTCGGTAAATACTCTTCAGAAAATGGATCGGTAAATTGGATTGCCGAGCGAAGTGAGTAGGTCTGTGCAAGATAATACTGCGCCTTTGTTTGTTCACTCAACCCTGAATTACTTGCTTCTTGTTCAAGGTAGTTTACATGCGATAAAAATACATTTTTCCAGTCATCAGGCTTTGGTGAGTTCCCCAATCTTTGAGCAAGATAATAAAGCTCTCCATGAGAGAAACCAAAAATTTCACCGATTCCTAACAACCAATTGAAGAAAAAATCCGTATCACCATTCTTAAAAAATATTTGAGTCGATTGCCGTTTTAAAATAACATCATTTTCTTTCACCACGCGCCTCCTAATTCTGTATTCTTTCATTCATTTAATCTAATTATAATCTGATAACATTCTCTATCAAACAAAAGTATCCAGATATCCATTTTTTAATCTTATAATCACAGATAGTGTATCACATAAAATGAACTTTTTCAAACATTGTATTTATATACTCCTTATGAAAGGATACGAAACTCATAAGTATCCTATATAAAATTAACCAATGATCCATTTTTATGAATACATCATAATCTGTCATTTCCATTTTGGTTATATTTTAGATATTCTAATACAAATATTGGGACATCTTGTGTAGAAAATTTCTTTTTTCGTAAATATTACAGTTTCTATTTTGTTAAAGTATTATCTCAGCTATACTTATTACTGTTCTTACGATTTTTGCTATTTTCTTCGATTTCCTTTCTGATAACTTGCTGAAAATCTTCTATTTATATTGCCAATATACAGTATGTAGTTTTTTTATTTTGAGAAAGTTTGACAGTTCAACGGAAATCAAAATTTATGTTTTCGAAAACACTATATCTTGTGTTTTGATTTCAAAACCGTAACTTTTTGGCACAAGATTTAGTTTAAAAAGTTTGACAAAGTTTTTTTTTCTGATATACTAAGAAAGTAATCTATTTTGAAAGAGGAGTTACGAAAATGGTAACCGTTTATTCTAAAAACAACTGTGTCCAATGTAAGATGACCAAGCGTTTCTTGGACAGCAACAATGTCGCTTATCGTGAGATCAATCTCGACGAGCAACCAGAGTACATCGATCAAGTTAAAGAGCTCGGTTTCAGCGCTGCTCCTGTCATCCAAACACCAACTGAAGTCTTTTCAGGTTTCCAACCAGGAAAACTAAAACAGTTAGCATAATTTTAGTACATCATCCAGAAGAAATTGCTTCTAGGGCTAACTTAGAGGCCTTTCTTTTGTAATCAGGTTAGATAAGGAAAATTTTATGGGATTAAAACATCTTGAAGACGTGACTTACTTCCGTCTCAATAACGAAATCAACCGTCCTGTTAATGGACAAATCATGCTTCATAAAGATAAGGAAGCCTTGGATGCTTTCTTTAAAGAAAATGTAGTTCCAAACACTATGGTTTTTGATTCAATTACTGATAAAATCAACTACCTCATTGAACACAACTATATCGAAACTGCATTTCTCAAGAAATACCGTCCAGAGTTTTTGGAAGAATTGCATCAATTTATCAAAGACCAAAACTTCCAATTCAAGTCATTCATGGCTGCCTATAAATTTTACAACCAGTACGCCTTGAAGACTAACGATGGTGAATATTATCTTGAAAGCATGGAAGACCGTGTCTTCTTTAACGCACTTTATTTCGCAGATGGTAATGAAGCTGTTGCGATTGATATTGCCAATGAAATCATCCACCAACGCTACCAACCTGCTACTCCTTCCTTCTTGAACGCTGGTCGTGCTCGTCGTGGGGAGTTGGTATCTTGCTTCTTGATCCAAGTGACGGATGACATGAACTCTATCGGACGTTCTATCAACTCAGCTCTTCAACTTTCTCGTATCGGTGGTGGTGTGGGAATTACCCTCAGCAACCTTCGTGAAGCGGGCGCACCTATCAAGGGCTACGAAGGAGCTGCGTCTGGTGTCGTTCCAGTTATGAAGCTTTTTGAAGACAGCTTCTCTTACTCTAACCAATTGGGTCAACGTCAAGGTGCTGGTGTAGTCTACCTCAACGTCTTTCACCCAGATATCATCGCCTTCCTTTCCACTAAGAAAGAAAATGCCGATGAAAAAGTTCGTGTTAAGACGCTTTCACTCGGTGTTGTAGTACCCGATAAATTCTACGAATTGGCCCGTAAAAATGAAGAAATGTATCTCTTTAGCCCATACTCTATAGAACTTGAATACGGTGTACCATTCAACTACATCGATATCACTGAAAAATACGATGAATTAGTAGCAAATCCAAACATCCGCAAGACAAAAATCAAGGCGCGTGATTTGGAAACTGAAATCTCTAAATTGCAACAAGAATCTGGTTACCCTTATGTAGTCAACATTGATACAGCTAACCGTGCAAATCCTGTTGATGGTAAGATCATCATGAGTAACTTGTGTTCTGAGATTCTCCAAGTCCAAGAACCAAGCTTGATCAACGATGCACAGGAATATTTAAAATTAGGAACAGATGTCTCATGTAACCTCGGTTCAACCAACGTGGTCAACATGATGACTTCACCTGACTTTGGTCGTTCTATCCGTGCGATGGTTCGTGCTTTGACTTTCGTTACAGATAGTTCACACATCGTAGCTGTCCCTACTATCGACCACGGAAACAGTTTGGCTCACACCTTTGGTCTTGGTGCCATGGGACTTCATAGTTACCTTGCCCAACAACTGATTGAGTACGGATCACCTGAGTCAATTGAATTTACAAGCATCTACTTTATGCTTATGAACTACTGGACCTTGGTGGAATCAAACAATATAGCGCGCGAACGTGGTATCACCTTCCACAACTTTGAAAAATCAGACTATGCTAATGGAAGCTACTTTGACAAGTATGTGACAGGCGAGTTTATTCCAAAATCAGACCGTGTTAAAGAACTCTTTAAAGATATCTTTATTCCAAGCGCTGCTGACTGGGCTGAACTTCGCGAAAAGGTTCAAGCAGATGGTCTTTACCACCAAAACCGCCTTGCTGTAGCTCCAAATGGTTCGATCAGCTACATCAACGATGTTTCTGCTTCTATCCACCCGATTACGCAACGTATCGAAGAACGTCAAGAGAAGAAAATCGGTAAAATCTACTACCCTGCTGCAGGCTTGTCAACAGATACCATTCCTTACTACACTTCTGCTTATGACATGGATATGCGTAAGGTGATTGATGTTTACGCTGCTGCGACTGAGCACGTGGACCAAGGGCTTTCACTCACTCTCTTCATGCGTAGCGACATTCCAAAAGGTCTTTACGAATGGAAGAAAGAGAACAAACAAACGACACGTGACTTGTCTATCCTTCGTAACTATGCCTTTAACAAGGGTATCAAGTCAATTTACTACGTCCGTACCTTTACAGACGACGGTGGAGAAGTCGGTGCTAACCAATGTGAAAGCTGTGTGATTTAATTTTTATCTGAGGCAACCACATTTTCTCAGACTACTGATTAAATTACCCGCCAGACAAAACTTGATAAGTATCTGAATACTATGAAAAATAAAAAGTCGGTCTCCCGACTTTTTGTGCGATACTCTTCTCAGACTATGATAAAATAGAGATGATTCGACAATCGCATTATTACATACAGAAAGAGATTTCAAATGGAAACTTACTACAAAGCCATTAACTGGAATGCCATCGAAGATGTCATCGACAAATCAACTTGGGAAAAGCTAACGGAGCAATTCTGGCTCGATACGCGTATCCCCTTGTCAAATGATCTAGACGACTGGAGAAAACTATCAAACAAAGAAAAAGACTTGGTTGGAAAAGTCTTTGGTGGTTTGACCCTTTTGGATACCATGCAATCAGAAACAGGGGTTCAAGCGCTTCGCTCAGACATCCGTACACCGCATGAGGAAGCTGTTTTCAACAACATCCAGTTTATGGAATCTGTCCACGCAAAATCTTACTCTTCTATCTTTTCGACGTTGAATACCAAGGCTGAAATTGAAGAAATCTTTGAATGGACCAACACTAATCCCTACCTACAAAGAAAAGCGGAAATTATCAATGAAATCTACCTCAATGGTAGCCCACTAGAAAAGAAAGTTGCCAGCGTTTTCCTTGAAACCTTCCTCTTCTACTCTGGTTTCTTTACACCACTCTACTATCTCGGTAACAACAAACTGGCCAACGTTGCGGAAATCATTAAACTAATCATCCGTGATGAGTCTGTTCACGGAACTTACATTGGTTACAAATTCCAACTTGGTTTCAATGAATTGCCTGAAGAAGAGCAAGAAAAACTTAAAGAATGGATGTACGACCTGCTCTATACCCTCTACGAGAACGAAGAAGGTTATACTGAAAGTCTCTATGACGGTGTTGGTTGGACCGAAGAAGTTAAAACCTTCCTTCGTTACAATGCCAATAAGGCCCTTATGAACCTAGGACAAGATCCTCTCTTCCCAGATTCAGCTGATGATGTCAATCCTATCGTCATGAACGGTATTTCAACAGGAACTTCTAACCACGACTTCTTCTCTCAAGTCGGAAATGGTTACCTCCTTGGTGAAGTTGAAGCTATGCAAGATGAGGATTACAACTACGGTTTAGACTAATTTGATCAATCGTTCAAAATATCATGGTTTGTTTAAAACAACCATGGTATTTTTGTTTTTGTTTTATTTTGTTTTTTTCTATTTGATTGATTGAGTGTTTTATGGTAAGATAATAATAGTAGAAATCGAGGTGATAAGGATGCTAAAGCAAGAAAAACTAGATAGTATTCTAGAAGCAGTAAACACAAAAGGCACTATTACTGTAAAAGAGATTATGGAGAGTCTTGATGTATCAGATATGACAGCTCGCCGCTACTTACAAGAATTGGCAGATAAAGATTTGCTGGTTCGTGTGCATGGTGGTGCTGAAAAACTTCGTACAGGTTCTCTATTAAACAACGAACGCTCAAACGTCGAAAAACAAGGCTTGCAGATTGCTGAAAAACAAGAAATTAGCCGTTTTGCCGGTCATTTGATTGACGAAGGTGAAACCATTTTTATCGGACCAGGAACAACCTTAGAATGTTTTGCTCGTGAGCTCCCTATCGATAACATTCGTGTTGTAACAAACAGTCTTCCTGTTTTTCTCATCCTAAACGAACGAAAACTAACAGATTTGATCTTGATTGGCGGAAATTATCGCTCTATCACTGGTGCTTTTGTAGGGACACTTACCTTGCAGGATTTGACCAATCTTCAGTTCTCTAAGGCATTTGTTAGCTGTAATGGTATTAAGGATAAGGCAATTGCTACTTTCAGTGAAGAAGAGGGCGAGGTACAACGAATCGCCTTGAACAATGCCAATAAAAAATACTTACTGGCAGACCACAGCAAGTTTAATAAGTTTGATTTTTACACTTTCTACAATATCTCAGAGATTGATACTATCGTTTCAGATGCCAAACTGAGTCAGGAGACATTTGAAGATCTGTCGAAACAAACAACCATTCTTTTATCAAAACCATAAAAATTCCCCTGCCTTTTGGTGGGGAATTTTTATATTAAAGTTTAATCGATAAGCTGTGTCTCAGCTAGTTTCTTGTACCAGTGAGCTGATTTCTTTGGATAGCGCTCCTGGGTCTCAAAATCAACATAGAAGAGGCCGTAACGCTTTTCATAGCCATTTGACCAAGAAAAGACATCCATCAGAGACCAGATAAAGTAGCCTTTGACATTGGCTCCATCAGAGATTGCATCTGCAATCACTTCCATATGTTTCTTAACATAATCAATCCGTCCATCATCGTAGACTGTCCCATCCACAAACTCATCTTTGTATCCGAGACCATTCTCTGTGATGTAGATTTTCTTGTAATTTGGGTAATCTTTCTTCACGCGCATGATTTGATCATACAAACCTTGAGGATAGATAATCCAGTCCCAGTCCGTACGTGGGACATAGTCAGGCGCCACTCGACGTCCAACTCCCTTAATCTGATACTTAGAGCTTCCTTTTTCACCCTTACCGTTGTGAATGATTTCTGTTTCGCCATCAAAGGATTGCATCCAATCACTCATGTAGTAGTTAATTCCAAGGAAGTCATTCAGGTCTTTTGCAGCTTCTAATGCTGTGAAATCTTCTTCACGCAGATCTAAGCTACCACCATTGACTGCTAGGATATGGTCGACACCTTCCATCGTTTCATCTGAATAGCGTCCAAGATAAGTCGCATCCAAAATAAATTTATTGTGAATGATATCTTCTAACTCGGCTGCACGAACATCTGCTGGATTATCTGGATCCAGAGGATACTTAGTAGGCAGTGCATGAACCACACCAATTTCACCCTTATATCCCTTATCCTTGAAAAGTTTTACTGCACGCGCATGCGACACCATCATATTGTGATGAGATTGGAAGACTTTGGCAAGGTCGTACTGGATACCTGGAGGAAATTTCCCAACCAAATACTGACCATCTCCTATCGGCCCAATTTCATTAAAGGTTGTCCAATAGTTTACTTCAGGAAATTCTTCAAAACAGAAGGCTGCATAATCCACAAAGTGATCGATATTTTCTCTATTCAGAAAATCTCCGTTTGAATGAAGTGCTTCTGGTGTATCAAAGTGATGGAGGGTCACGAAGGGCTCAACATGCCGTTTGTGGCACTCTGCAAATAGATTATGATAGAACTCAACCCCCTTGTCATTAACCTTCCCATAACCCGTTGGAAAGATACGTGACCAAGCGATTGAAATACGGATACCATTGACACCATATTCTTCTGCAAGTTTGAGGTCAACTGGATATTTGTGATAGAAATCACTGGCTGGTTCAGCAGTGTACCAGTAGTTATCTTTGAGGTATTTGTCCCAGGCGACTGGCCCTTTACCATCAGTATGTGTAGCACCTTCTGCTTGGTAGGCTGCTGTTGCCCCACCAAAAATAAAGTCTTTTGGAAGTGTTTTTGTCATTTGATTCACCTTTCAAGAAATAGAAATGAGATGGGGGTATAGTTGGGAGGAGTTCCTCCATCTCACTTCTTCGCTATTTACATTTTATTCTTCGAACTGCGCTTGAACAAAGGCAAGAGCGCCTTTTCCGTCACGAGTCAGTTTAATGTATTGGCCACCTTCTGTCTTGGCAAGTTTGATACCAAGTTTGTCGGTCTCTGCTTTCATATCTTCAAAGTTAGAAGCAACTTGAGGAGCAAGGATAACCAGATCAAACTCTGGCAACATTTCACGGTGAGCTCCATAGCCACCAGCTGCTGCTTTCACAGGAACCTTGTACTCTGCAGCTGCTTTGTTTAGAGCGTTTGCAAGGAGACCACTTGTACCTCCACCAGCACAGAGAACGAGAACATTTGTTTCTTCTGTGATTGTGTTTTGAGCTGCTTCTACACCTGCTTTTTCAAGAATAGCATCTGCTTTGGCAGTATTGAAGTTTGCAGCTACTTTTTCTTTTAATTCATCATTAACTTTACCAGAACGCTCTTCTTCAAGGATTTGTTCATCATAGACTTTAAGGAATGGATAGTAAATGACAATGTCAACAACGATTAGAAGGGCAGCAAGGATGAACGATAGAACTTGGAAGTTTGTACCGAGAACAATACCGAGCGGACCTGGTGTTGTCCAAGGAAGGTTGGCAGTAAATGAGTTCATGCCGAGCGTTTCAATGAAGAATTTAAAGATCCATACGTTTGCGATTGGAGCAAAGATGAAAGGAATAAAGAAGATTGGGTTCAAGACTAGCGGAGCACCAAACAGGATTGGTTCGTTCACACCGAAGAAGGTTGGTACTACTGACGCACGTCCGATTGCACGGTTTCGTTTCGATTTGGTCAACCACATGAACATGAATGGAACAACCAGTGTCGCACCAGTACCACCCATGGTAACGATAAACATTTGTGTACCAGAAGTAAGAATCTTGTCAGCGTGCATACCTTGTTGGAGAAGGTTCAAGTTGACTTCGGCATTTGCATAGGTAATAGCTGCGATTGCTGGTTCAACGATAGATGGACCATGGATACCAACAAACCAGAAGAAGGCAAAGGCACCAAAGATAATCGTAATACCTAGATAACCATCAGCAGCAGAGAATAATGGTGCAAAGAATTTACCGATTGATTCAGCTACGCTTGCACCCACAAAATGACGAGCTAGTAAATCAAGAGCATAAAGAGAAACAACTGATAGAGTGAATGGAATCACATCTTTAAAGACTTGTGAAATATTTGGTGGAACTTCGTCAGGCATACGAATAGTGACGTTGTTCTTAACACAAACCTTATAGATGGCTACAGTAACAAAGGCAGCAAGGAAGGCTGAAAGCAAACCTTTTGTCCCCAAGAATCCAGTAGCTAGGCCATTTTCGATAGGATCAGCTGCCAACATCAACAAACCAACAATTGCTGCCAACAATGTTGACATATAGTTGATTTGATTGGTTTTTTCCATGCTACGGTTAACTGAGTCCGTCAATGACTTAGCTGTTGTACCAGCTACCAAGAGAGCTAGAATCCCCATTGAATAGCTATAAGGTTTCATGAGGAGATTAACAACATCATCAGACCATTTAAAGCCCCATGAGTTTGGTACAAAAGCAATCAAGATAAAGATACTTGAGAAGAGAATAACAGGCATCCCTGCAATGAAACCATCACGAATAGCACGAAGATAGATATTACGAGATAATTTCTCAAAGAAAGGTTTTCCTTTCTCAATAAATGCAATTAGTTTGTTCATTACTTAACTCCTCTCTTGTAAAGTTCGATTAAATGGTGCATCAAATCTTTTAACAAGATAGTTGTCATCAAGTGATCCTGACCGTGCATCATGGTTACGCTATAAGCTAAGTCCTCACCTGAAGCTTCCTTAGTTAATAGACTTGTTTGCGCGTGGTGTGCCTCCGCGATGCAACCACCTGCTTCCTCCACGAGAGTATCAGCTTTCGCAAAATCGCCAGCTTCAGCAGCCTTCAAGGCTTCCAATAGTTTTGAACGAGCATCGCCAGCATAGGCTACGATTTCAAAACCTAACAATGTTACTTCTTCTCTATTCATGATAGAATTCTCCTTATGTATTTTTAATTAAATTTTTATGACAATAAACGTTGGATATGTAGAACTAGATAAACTCGTTCACTTTTATACAAATCAAGACCCGTATGTTTCGTAATCACATCATAGATCTTGGAACCGACCTCAAATGCCTTTGGATAGGATTGTTTAATATGGTCTTCCATATCTAGAAGCGATTGATTATCATCTCTGGAACGGTCTAAATAATCCAAAAAATAGTTGAGATGAATCATAAAGCGATCATAGAAATGGTTATTCTCTTTGGTTCGTTGAATAGCGTAACTTTTCAGCACTTCTTTGACATTCCTGAGAATTTCTTTCCTTTTATCAATCGACTCAACAACTTCCACTTCATTCTCCCCTTCGGCATTAATGAAATGATAAGCAATCCGAATAATTTCGTCCTCAGGAAAATGATCTGTCAACTTCTGACGATAAATTTCAAATGCTTCATTTGCGATTTGAAAAGCGACAGGATACTTAGTAGAAATATCTGGTAGATTGCTATCCTTGTACCTTCCTTGTGTTAGAGCTTGATAGGAACAGTAAATATGATCTGTCAAGGTCACATAGAGATATTCTTGAATCGGATAGTGATATTTCTTAGAAAGATTATCAATGATCTCGTAGGTCACTGTGATAAAATCAAGCGGAACATCTTTGAGAAGAGCCATAAAGTTTTCTCTGGACTCTTCGGTCTTCATCCGAAAAATTTTCTCAACCTGATTTTCAGCAATCAAATCCCCCTTCTTCTTTCCAAATGTAATCCCTTTACCAATTACAATCACCTCTTCTCCTTTATCATTTCTGACAAGTGAAACATTGTGATTCATTGGATTTAGAATTCGATACATGTCAACCTCCTTTTATATCTTAAAGGTATATGAGTACAAAAAATGACCACAAATGAACTAGAAAATCCTTTGATTTCTAATCCACCTGTGATCATGCCTAATATTACTTAGTAACACTCACCTTGTATTAACTTGTGATTTAAGTATAGCACAAGTAAGTTATTTTGTAAACCTTTACATGTAACTTTTTTTAAAAATTTTTTTAGA
This sequence comes from Streptococcus oralis SK304, assembly GCF_000287715.1. GTDB lineage: Bacteria > Bacillota > Bacilli > Lactobacillales > Streptococcaceae > Streptococcus > Streptococcus oralis_Y. Next base: position 543,067 of record NZ_ALJN01000016.1, read on the forward strand.
TTCATGTTCCTAAACTAGGAGAAAGATTTTACACGCGTTCTTTCCATGAAGTCGCTGTAGTTTTGAGAACTTTGTTGAGTTCGTCAATGTTCTCAAATCCAGTTGTACGCAACCACTCACGAGCTGCTGCTTCACCGTCTTTGATGTAGGCTTCAACTGATCCTGCCCATGTAGCACGGCCACAAAGAACTCCATTGAAGTTTGCGCCTGATTCGTGGGCAAAGACAAGTGTTTCTTGGAAGAGTTTAGCTGACACACCTGCACTCAAGTAGATGTATGGCAAGTTAGTTGCTTCATCTTGTGCTTTGAAGAAAGCTGCCGCTTCTTCGCGTGTATGCACAATTTCACCATCACCAAAGCCTTCAACGTATTTAACGTTGACTGGAACTTCCACTTTCAAGACATCGATGTTGAAGCGTGGGTCTGAGAAGACCTTCATAGCACCGATGACCTTGTGTGGTTTCACTTTTGCGTATTCTGCAGAACCTGCGTCAGCAATTTTTTCATCGTAAGCCAAGATTTCAAGGAAGAAAGGAATGTCTTCCGCTACACACTCAGAACCGATGCGTTCGATGTAGGCTTGTTTTTCTTGGTTGAGTTCGTCAGAGCTGTCTACATCGTAGTAAAGCAAGAATTTGACTGCATCCGCACCTTGTTCTTTAATGCGTTTTGCAGACCAAACATCCAAGCAGTCTGGTAAGCGTTTGGTGCTTGTTGTATCGTAGCCAGTTTTCTCATAAGCAAGAAGAAGGCCGGCGTTGGCATCAAGCGCTTTTGTAGCTGGAAGACCATACTCAGGGTCAAGAAGCATAGATGATGCGTATTTTGTCAATTCATCTGCAACCAAGACTTTGAGTTCTTCCATTTGAGCAACAGTCGGCTCTTCCGTTTGGTATTGAGCCATGAGGCGTTTCAAAGCACCACGTTGGTCAAAGGCAAGAGCTGAGATAATGCCGTTCTCGTCAGAGAGTTTTTGCAAGCATGCGCGTTTATTTTCTGTTAAAACCATTTTATACCTCTTTTACTATTAATTGATCATATAAAGCTTGATAGTTGGCCATGTTGACATGACCAGTCATTTTTTCTTGAGCATTGAGCATACCAAGGACATTTGCCTTGATGAGTAATTCTGCATCTGATTCTTTGTGAAGAAGCCCTGAAGAAATTCCTGCTACAGTAGAATCTCCAGATCCGACAGGGTTGACTACCTGAATTCTAGGAATATCTACCTTGTAGAAAGTATCACCATGTTTTGCAAAAGCACCATTTGCTCCAAGTGAAACGATTATCCACTCAATCCCTGCAAATAGAGGCTCTTGAAGAACTTCTTTTAATTCATTCAAATCCTCAGAAACTTCTTTCCCAAGAAGCTGAGACAATTCTTCGTTATTTGGTTTGATTACTGTTGGTTTGTGTGGTGATTCAAGGACAGCCTGAAGGGCAGCACCTGAGCAATCCAGAACAACTGGTTTTCCTGCGCGATTAGCAAGTTCTACTAAGCTTGCATAGTAGTCAACTGGAAGACCAGCTGGCAGACTACCCGAGATAGCAACTACTTCCACAGTGTCGAGAAGATTCTCGAAATGAACCAAGAAATCTTGCCCTTCTTGCTCCAGAACTTCAGGCCCTTTTTCAAGGATTTCTGTTTGGTTGTCTCCGTGCAGAATAGCGATACAGTTACGAGTCTCTCCTTGAATGGAGAAGAAACGTTTCGTTACTTTATCGTCAATATGATCTACTAAAAACTCACCAAGTTTACCACCGACCAAACCGGTAGCAACAACAGAATCACCAAATTCTGAAAGAACTCGTGTAACATTGAGCCCTTTACCACCAGCTGTCTTGGTCACGTCCACCACACGGTTGACAGTATCAATTTTCAATTCATCCAAAGGATAAGAAATATCAATGGATGGATTCATTGTGACTGTTAAAATCATGCGTCACCTCTTAGTCGTGGTATTCACCGCGATCCCATTTTTCAAGGAATTCTGTAAAGAAGTTTGCATCTGCTTGATGAGCATTGTGAGTTTCAACGTGCTCAATTTTCGCAATCAATTTTTTGTTTTCTTCTGATGGCTTGTATTCAGCATTGATGAAAGCTTCAATGATATCGCACATAAGCAACTCACCAGTGATTTTACCACCAAAACCGATAACGTTAGCGTTCAATTGTTCTTTTGCATAAAGAGCTGTTGTCATATCACGAACCAAGGCAGAACGAACTCCTGGAACTTTATTTACAGCGTTGTTGATACCAACACCAGTACCACAGATACATACTCCAAGATCAGCTTGACCGCTTGTAACGGCTTCACCAACTTTTTTACCAAAGATTGGGTAGTGAGTACGTGTGTGGTCATAGGTACCAAAGTCGATGACTTCATATCCTTTTGATTTCAAAAATTCTGAAACCGCCATTTTTTCATCTGTCACGATGTGGTCACATCCAATTGCAATTCTCATTTTTATCTTACCTTTCTTACTGTAATCTAATTAGCACATTTTGTTCAACATATCAACACGAATTTGGTGACGACCACCGTCGTATTTACCGTTAACAAAACCTTTAGCAATATTTTTAGCCAATTCATCACCAACAAGTTGTGCACCCATAGTGATCATACGTGAGTTGTTGTGGCCACGAGTCATATAGGCTGAACGTTCATCTGAAACTTCTGCAGCAACCATTCCTTTGATTTTAGTTGCGACCATGAATGGACCAGCACCATAGGCATCAATCACGATACCAAGGTTTTGTTCTTCTTTGTTTACTTCTGCAGCAACAGCAAGAGTCACATCAACAAAGTCTTGACCTTCAGCTGTAACATCCACAACGTGGAAGTTTTCTTTTTCCAAGAAGTCTTTCACAACTTCTTTCAATCTCAAACCTGCAGCATCTGCACCGATAACAATAGACATATTGTTTACTCCTTTTTATTATTCTAGGCTAGTAAAGACTTTTATAGCTAGCAGTTTACCTACAAAAGACTTTCTAGCAGTTTATTGACAAATTTGATTGAATGAGATGAATAACACCTTATTCAAGTTTAGGAAATCAAGTCCCTAGAAATAATCTCCTTCCGAAGAGAATATAACAAGCGATTATTTGTTTGTTACAAACATAATTTGTTGCTTACAAACATAATATACTCCTATTTACAGAAAAAGTCAACAGTAAATGTTTGTTTTTGTGGTTTTTTATCTAAAATATTTCAATATCAAAACCAATCTGATCAACTTGACCTGGTTCTAAGAGACGGACATTCTTCTTATCTTCTAAATGATCTCCTTCTTCAAGAGATGTTGACAAGCCAGACCATGGTTCAAACGCAATGAAAGGTCCCTTATTCAAAGTTGACCAAATGATGAGATTTGAGAACTCTTGGAAGTGTACTTTTAATCCCTTCTCATGCTTACGAGAACGAAGGGCAATTGTTCTGGATTGCAACTCATCCAAAGTCACTGCATCAACACTAAACAGATCGTAACTGAGATCCACTTCCTTTTGTGAATTCATCCATGGACTTCTATCTCGGAAATCCAGCATGCCTGTTTCTGGGAATGGACGCGGAACAGAGCAAGTCTCTTCCTTCTCAAACTCTAAATAGTAGTCTTCATAAGTTTCGCCATCTAGCAGAGGGCAATTAAACCCTGGATGGCCTCCGATAAAGTATGGCATGACTTTGCTAGTTTCTTTATTAAAGACTTTGTATTGGGTACGAACGGTCTTGCCAGTAACCCTATAAGTGATTTCAAGTCGAAAATGATAAGGATAGTTTTGATAAGTATTCTCATCATCTTCGATAGCAAAGGTTACACTGTTTTCTGTTTGTTCAACTAATTCAAATTCTTTTTTACGGACCAAACCATGACGAGGAATGTTTCCTTTCGTCTCCGTTCCATCTGCATGACTGTATAAGGCTGTATCTTCTCTTAAAGAGCCACAGATTGGGAAAAGTACTGGAGCTTGCCCACTCCAATAGGTGGCATCTCCTTGCCACAAGTACTCAACGCCATCTCGATCCTTGATCGACGACAAGGCACCACCAAAAGTTTTAAATTGGACCGTCAATTGCTCTGATTTTATTTCAATTACCATTATTTTCTCCGATTTCTTGATAGTTTATAAAAAACTAGGCTGTCACTCCACATTAGGAAACTGACAACCTAGTTTTCACAATTTACATTTTATAGGAGCGAATTATTTAGCATTTGCTGCGTATTCTTCATTACGTTTAATCATTTGTTTTCTATACCAAGCAAAGATACCTACATAGAATACTAGGAAGACTACTGCGCCAAGGATTGCTTTAATATCACCTGTTGTGGCATTACCAATTGCCCAACCAAGAAGTTTTTCGATTGGTCCTTCAAGAGTTGAGTGAGTAATCAATTGAGTTTGACTCACACCTTCTGGGAAGGCACCCACACCTTTAGCAAGTTCAGTTGCAAATGGTGCAATAAGTGTACCTGAAAGAAGGAAGAGTGGCAACAAGAGAGTTCCGAAGATAATCATACGGAGCAATTTACCACGAGTAACAACCAAGAGAGCTGGAGTTACACCCATTGCGATGATACCTGCAAGTGGCAAGATACCATTTCCGACTTTAGAAAGAAGTACAGCTTCTACTAGCATGATTGGAGCAAGTACGTTGGCACAAGCCCAGATTTCAGCACGACCAGCGATGAAAGGCCAGTCAAGACCGATGTTAAATTTACGTCCTTGAAGACGTTTAGTAGCAACGTTTGTAATACCTTGTGAAAGTGGTTCTACGGCTGCAATAAACCAAGATCCGATAAGTGAGAAGAGCTCCAAGCAGACACCGGCAGTCAAACCAAGGCTCAACCAACCTTTAATAACAAGTTCCCAAGATGCTGCTTCTTCTACTCCAGCAACTGGATGTGGAGTCCCCATCAAACCGATAACAATACCAAGGATGAAACCGATGAAGAATTTAGATCCCCAGAAACCGATTTTTTTATTCAATTTTGCAGCGTCAAAGTCGTATTTATCAAGACCAGGCAATACTTTATCAAAAATCTTATCCAAAACCATGATAACTGGGTTCATCATGTAGTTCATGTGAGTTGAAGTCATTGGTGATGAACTTGGTGCATTAAGAAGGTCGTCGAATGTTGGTTTCATCAAGTCAGAGTTGATGATTTTCAAAATACCTACAAGGACAACTGCTGCAGTTGCGATGAAAAGGGAAACCCCTTGGCTAACTCCATTGTTGTCTGCGTACCATTTAATCAAAAGACCAGTTATTGACAAGTGCCAGATATCGAAGATATCAACGTCAAGTGTGTCTGTTTTCTTCATTGCAAGCATCACAACGTTGACAATCAACATCACAAGCAAGAAGTAAAGTGTCCAGGCAGAACCCCAAGTGATGGTAGCAAGTGGTGCCCAACCAACGTCAGTGATGTTCAATTGAATACCAGTGTTTTCAACGAATTTCGCAAGTGAAGCTGAGAAAGCTCCGTTGAGCATACCGATGATGGCACCGATACCTGTAAGGGCGATAGCAAGCTTGATACCACCTTCAAGCGCTTTGGAGAATTTCACTCCAAAAAGTAGAGCCAATACTGTCAAAATGATCAGCATGATGATAGGGCCACCCATAGCCAAGATAGGTTTGAAGATATCGTTGGCCAGATTGATAATGACATCCATAATAGTTCCTCCCGTTTTTCTAAGTTATATGAATGTTAACAAGATAAAGGATAAATTAGCTTAGTCCATGTTCTTTGATAGCTGCTTCAATATTGTCAAATACTGGAGCACTCATCGCTGGAATACGGAACAAGATTGGTCCAGCTTCAATTACTGGAATTCCTGGTTCAAAACCAAGGTCAGTTGCAGCGATTGGCGTGAAGATATCGTATCCCTTGATAAGGTCTTCGTTTACATCTTTTACCATGACTGCATCACAGTGAACGTCATAACCACGATTTGAGAGTTCTTCTTCTAGAGCACTTTTAATTTGGTGACTTGAGTTAACACCTGCACCGCAGGCAGCAAGAATTTTAATCATTTGGATTTCCTCCGATTTTATTTTTTAATAGACAAGATTAAGCTGTTGCTTCAGCAATATAAGCATAAAGTCTTTCTGGTTCAGAAATTTTTGATAGATCTTCTAGATGATCCTTCCCTGTAAAGAAATCCATCAACTGAGCCAGAATATTCGTTTGACTTGAACTTGAATTGTTAATGATAAAGAAGAGCAGTGAAACTTCAACCTCTCTATCAGGAGCAATCATATTGTGAAAAGTTACTGGTTTTTCTAATCGAACAACCACTACTTTCTCAGCTAGATTATGAACAATATCTGTATGAGGAATCGCAACATTTGGTAGATCTTTCCCCAAAAATTCCATATCTAAGCCAGTTGGAAATGACTTCTCACGCGCGATCAAGGCTTCACGATAAGTTGGAGTAACGATTTCTCGTTCTTCCAATAAGGTTGCCACCTGATTAAAAAGTTGTTCTTGATTATCCGCTTCTAAGCAAAACACCAGGTTTTTGTCAAAGAAATGATCTAATCCCATAACCTTTTCCCTTCTTTCAATTATCTTTTATGGTATAAGTATAACACTATATGAAATCGTTGTCAATATTTTTTGTTTTATTTTGTTCATTTTTTTGTAATTTTTGTTTTGTTTAAAGAATATAATCAATATCAAACATTTCTATTTTAAAATCTACAAAAAAAGAAGGCTCAAGCCTTCTTCTCTTTCCTTACTCAATAGTAGATAAAATCTCTTCTAACTTATGGTAATCTTTTACACTATCAATTTCATAAATGCTATTGTCTTCTAATTCTTCAACATACACATCTAATTCTTTGATATTATCCTTAACCATGTTGTCCCAGTAGAGATCTACAAATTCACCACTTGCATATGCTTTGTCAATAAAGCCAACAATCTTCTCTGCAGTTGGAGCATCCCAGAATGAAACCCCACTCAAAATGCGACCAGCTTTGCTGTCAACAATGATGTCTTGAACCTTATAGTCATCACCATAAACCAAGAACCACTCATTCGTACAGTCTTCACGATAAACGCTAAAATAGGTAGAACGTTTTAGATCGTTTCTAAACATATTTTTGAAAAGATAGTTATCTGCATCGATGACGTAGCTGTTAGCCAAATCTTCTTTTACTAGATAAAGTGAGTAAAAGTTATTGTAATCAGCATACTTGTCGTTAAAGACTAAACGGACACCATATTTCTCTTTTAGGTAGTCAAATTGTTCTTTTAGGTAACCGACAACGATGATAATCTCATCAATTCCTCTCTCTTTCAAAAACTCGATTTGGTATTCTACCAAAGGTTTTTGATTAACCTTAACCAAAGCTTTTGGGGTATTTTCAGTCATAGGGCGCAGACGAGTTCCTAATCCCGCTGCTAAAATAATCGCTTTCACATGAATCTCCTTTATTCTTTAATAATAATATAAACACCAGCCATAACAATAAGTGAAGTGATAATTGTCAGCATATCTAGCGGTGCACCTAAGAAAACAGCTGCAAATAAGACAGTCCAAACTACATAGCTCACATTCAAACCTGTTGCTTTCGCAGGTTGCAAACGATTAATAGCGATATAATAAGCTAAATAGGAAATCATATCAAAGGCCGCAAAGACAATCAAGAGCCCTAGTAATTGTCCGTTTGCCACTTCTGCAAATGAATGGTGAGAAAAGAGTACAATCACAAGATAGGACAAGAATGAAGTTACTTGTCGGATTAACAAGGCTTCAATTTCACTTAATTCACTTTCCATAGCATAGGAGCTGAGAACACTTTCACTCCCCCAGGCAATGGCACAGATAAGGGCGCAAAGAATTCCAATGTAAAACGAGTTAACTTGTTCAACCTTGTAGGTTTGAGCAATGATAGCTGCAATAATCAAGAAAACACCGAATACTGTGTTCTTTGAAACCTTGTGTTTCAAAATGAAGAAGGCGAGTAAAACTGAAACTGCCGGGTAAATAGCAGATACAGATGAAGCTAGAGAACTACCAATATATTTAACCGCATAAAGATTGGCTTGCATACCAATTGGTCCAGCTAGCAAAGCTCCAATAATAACACTGACATTTCGAATATTTAAGAAAATAGAAAGTCGAACTTTTCCTTCTTTTACTAAAAGAAAAGCTAACAAGATAAAGATACTCAAGAAATCATGAGCAGCAGCCACCACAAAAGGCGAAAGATTTGTAAAAATTGAAAAGATATAAGCACTAATCGTTAGACCTAATCCCCAGAAAATACCAGAGAGCAGACCAAAAGAAACACCATTTTTATTCTTCATCCTAACCTCCATAATAAGTCAAACTTTCGACAGCTCTTTGGTAACGACTAACACCGTAATCTCCAAAATCAGCTCCTTGAGCTTCTTTGTACACTGTCCACAAACTCCAGATAGTATCTTGCAAGATTTTATAGATACGAATCTTCTCACGTGACACAGGCGTTTTGTCACTTTCATAGTAGGAAAGGAAAGCATCTTCCTCTTGCTTTGTAAATTCAGACTCTAAGAAAAGTGCTGCCAAATCCCACATCGGGTCATTCATGGAAGAGTATTCCCAGTCAATCAAATACAAACGACCTTGTGGTGACTCGATAAAGTTTTCTGGAACCAAATCGATATGACAGGATTTTCTATCAACACCCAAATCAGCCAATCTTTTCTCTAGCAAGAATACTTCTTTTCTCACAGCTTCATAGTTTTCATAGGGGATAGGTCCCTCAATCAAGGATTCATATTTGCTGATTTCCTCAAAAGGAGCAAACTCTCCTCTTAATTCTTTCCCTGAAGCGTGGATGGTTTGTAAAATTGGTGCAATCTTTTCAAACTTGGACTTGATAGATATTGAATCAAGAGTTACTGCCGATTCGATGTATTCATTTACTTTAATCCCTGACTCAATATCAAAGAGGTAATTTTTGACATCTAAATCTAAATCCTCTAAAAGTTCAAGATTGTACTTTTCATTTTGACGATTGATGAGTTTTTCAGTCCCTTTACCAAAAAATTTCACAATATACTGTTTGTTGGTTGTTTTGACCAAATAGTTTTGGTTGGTCATGCCTCCCAGCTGTTCAACACTGAGGACTTCCTCTTCTTCAGCTAGTAAAGAAGAAATTTTTTCTTTGATGAGTTTCTCCACAAATAACCTCCATCTTCTAAACTTCCCACTTGAATACTGTTTTAAAAGCAGTATTTAGGTCTGTAGCAAAGACACGGTGAATGTCCTTGATTTCTCTCACGGGTTCTTCAACATAAAGAATATTTTTCAGACGATTCGCAAACTTCTTGACTTCCATCATTTGAATGGCTTTCTCAAAATCGACACGTCCAGAGCGAGACGATCCCACTAATAGCAATCCTTTTTCCAAAGCATCTCGTGTATTGATATTAACCTTGTACTCGCTCACTCCCATCATGAGGATCGTTCCCTGTGGACGAATATAGCGAATCAGGTCATTGATAGCTGGTCCTGTACCATCACCACCGCAACACTCAAATCCATGATCAAAGGTCAAATCCTCTGGGATATTATCCGTGATATAGCACTCTTTTGCAAAAGAGAAGAGCTCCAATTTTTCCAAATGGCGACCAATCACGATAATCTCTGCTTCCGGTAGTGTGTAATTGATAATATTGGCAACCACAAAGGCCAAACTACCATCTCCAATAACAGCGATGCGCTCTCGCTTGCTATGAGCAAGATGCAGGAATCGATCCACAGCATGCATACCAACACTTACAAACTCAGTAATTGCTGCAACTGTATCTTCGATATCATTATAAGAAACGACTCGGTCTTTTGGAAGAGAGACAAATTCTCGCATAAAACCATCGTGACCACTAGATAGGAAGTAGGTCCCTGTCATGTAGTTCTCGTAGAATTCCTTGTCACTCTGCATAGGCGGTTGATTTGGAATCATGACCACCTTTTGACCGACTTCATAAGTCCCAGTCGGATCTGAAATAACAGTTCCACAAGACTCATGAATCATGGCCATAGGAAGTTTTTTAGCCAATATCTTTGGATCACGCTTCCCTTGATAGTATCGTTGATCCGCATGACAAACCGCCATATAATTTGGACGAATCAGGATATGGTTCTCCTGATCAATGTCCTCTTCTTGGTATTGTACATTGATAAACTTTGGTTTTGTCAGTTGATAAATTTGATTAATCATAGCCTTAGTCTTTCTCAATCATGCTTTTTGCGATTTTCAAGTCTGTTACAGTTGTGATTTTAAGGTTTGAATACTCACCTTTGGCTAAGGCAACATCCTTCCCTTTGATAACAAAAATCTTACATGCATCCGTTAGGATTTCCTTTTCTTGATCAGATAGGGAACCATACAAATCCATGAAATCCTTGCAACGGAAAGTCTGAGGTGTTTGACCTTGATAGAGGTGAGCACGATTTGGAATATCCGTGATAAACTGACCATTGGTACTTTCAACAATGGTATCAACCGCTTCTACTACTGTGTCAACCGCATCATGATTTTGGGCGAGTTTGATATTGTCCTGGATCATGCGAAGTGTAATAAAAGGACGAACAGAGTCATGGGTAATCACGATATCTTCTGGAGTGATTGGACGGTAGGCATTAATGGCTTCTATAATTTTCTCAATACTTGTATTGCGATCAGCACCACCCTTGGTAATGATGATGCGATCCTTGTGGAGAGAAAGATACTTGTCAACCAAGTCCTCAGCGTATGACACCCAGTCTCCATGAACTCCAACTACAATTTTTTCAATACTTGGTTCCAAAACAAATTTTTCGATTGTGTGGATCAAAATGGGTCGATCACCCAACTCCAAGAATTGTTTTGGTAAATTACTGATTCCCATGCGTGTGCCAGTTCCTCCGGCTAGGATTCCTGCATAGATCATTTATATTCTCCTTTAGTTTATTCTAAAAAAATCATTACTATCTATTATATCACAATATATGCCTATCATGAAGAAAAGATAAAGAGCCACCATGTGAATCGGCTCATTATTTAGGATGAAAAATGAACAATATTCAACAAAATCTGAAAAATTATAATAAATTAAGAAATAAATTTAGGTTATTCTCTATACCCCTCATTCAACGTTCGGTTAATATATAGTTCTTTAGAATATAATAGAAACCTTAAAGAAAACTTAAACATATTTTTAGAAATACAAGAAAAAGCTAGGAAAATTGTGGCATCCATTTTTGTAAATTTAAGAAAGCAATCTCTACGATGTTTTAAACTATTGTTAGACTTTTGCTCCTAAAATTGGTAAAATAAAAAAGAAAATAATAGAAAAAGGAAACTATAAACCGCTATGATGAACATGCAGAACATGATGCGCCAAGCACAAAAACTTCAAAAACAAATGGAACAAAGTCAAGCAGAACTCGCTGCCATGGAATTTGTTGGAAAATCAGCTCAAGACCTTGTCCAAGCAACTCTAACTGGTGATAAGAAAGTGGTCAGCATTGACTTTAATCCAGCAGTTGTAGATCCAGAAGATCTTGAAACCCTTTCTGACATGACTGTTCAAGCGATTAACGCTGCACTTGAACAAATTGATGAAACGACTAAGAAGAAACTCGGTGCTTTCGCTGGAAAATTGCCTTTCTAATCCACAAAAAAAGAGAAACATCTGTTTCTCTTTTTTTCTTAGAAATCAAAGAATTCCATTGCTTTCTTTAAGAGTAATTCCGTGTATTCCGGATCATCTTGAGCCATTGTGACTTGTGACTGGACCATTTCAAGATTATCCGTTATCATGCCATCTGCTCCAAGTCTGACTGCCTTATCAAAGGACTCAGAACTATTCACAGTCCAAACATATAGTTTCTGATCTGTTGTCCAAAGTTTATTGACAAAGTATTCATCCAAAGTTGAATATTCCATGGTATAACCAGTCGCCTTGGTTCTCGGAAACACACTATTATATGGCAGAATGAAGTACACTGGAATTTCAGGATCGTAAGCCAAGACCTTATCAATCACATGATAGTCTAGTGACTGCATCTGGTGGCCATATTTCTTGATCGTCGTTCCATACTTTTCAAGGAAATGGTCCATCATTTGTGGGCTATCTTTTTTACTGGTTTTAATCTCAATCAACAATTTTTGGTTTAAAGCATTTGCTCGCTCTAAATAGGCATCAAAACTTGAAATCTTTGTTTGATAACCATTCTCGTAAATATCTGTATTTGTTAATTCATCCAGAGTTAAGTCTTGCGGTGTAGCATTAATTCTTGCTAGCGATTTAAGGTTAGCATCGTGCATCATCACGAACTGACCGTCTTTCGTTTCCTGAACATCCATTTCAATGAGATCTGGTTTTAGTTGAGCTGTTTTTTCCAAAGACTGCACAGTATTTTGAACACCATTTTTATTACTTACTCCTCTGTGCGAAATCACTAAAGGTGTATTGGTATCCGGAGACTCCAAATAGATGTAACCTTCTAAAGCAAAGAAGATACTTGCACACCCCATGACTCCCCACCTCATCAAATGGTCTTTCTTTCGCCTTGGCATGATCTCCAACTCTTCTCCTGTCAGGAAGGAAACAAACTTCACTAGGAAATAAGTCAGAGTCATGTAATGGAGGTTTTTAATCAAGATAAAATTAATCACACCAAGAATCAAGGATTCTTTTTGAGTAAAATTATCCATTACCGCCTGAGCAAAGAGCAAGGGAATTAACAAAACAAAGAAGAAGAGATAGGTTTTAATGATAATGAGTAGGAGATGCCAAGAGAAGAAAAGGACGTTTTTCTTCGTCTTTTGGAGACTATATTTCACACTTTCTCTTACTGTCTTTCTTTCAAAGAGAATCTTAGGAAGGGCAAACATGAAGCGAACAGAAATGTAGAGAAAGATCCAAGCGGATGCTATGATCAACAGCCCTACCAGCCAGTTCTTATCTTCTAGGTATGTAACGATAAAATCAGGGATAATAATCTTATTGAGATAGTAGATTTTTAAAATTTTCCTAATAAAAGGAAAAAGTAGAGCTACATAAAAGAAGACAAAGGCCATCTTACAAAAGCTCAATCGTTTGACAAATAGAAAGCTCTGGTGAAAGACTTTTCGACTATATTCAATCAGGGTTCTCTTTTCATGGTAGAGGAGGTGACGCGCCCCGATAAACAAAAGACAGATTTGAAAATAAGCCACTAAAAGATTGATTGCTATTAAAATGAGAAAGGCTAAACTGACAAAAGGCGAGCCTTGTATAATCGCCCAAAAGTTATTGTAGGAGATAAACAAGTAACCTGTTTGTCTTAGAAGTATGCCAGCTATCCATGAATTCAATGGCAACCAAACAAACTCTACCATCATAAATATCAAGAAAAATAGAAATAAAATCTTATCTAGGTTATAGTATATCTTCCTAAAACCTAGCTTTTTAGGTTTTTCAGGTTTCATAGGCACTCCTAGTCTAAAAATTGAGATAAATCTAAGCCACCGAAAGGACTATTCAGAGAAAAACTACTCTGGTCTTCTATTAATAACTTTCCTTCATCCGATTCCAGAAAGGCTTCGTAAACACGCGCCGTCATGCGGGCATCCTCTAAACTGTTATGAGACTTCCCGTGAAAACCTAAAAAATTCGCGACAGTTTGTAATTTAAGATTAGCTATCCCGTGTAGGTCAGAACTACGCCGTTCAAAAGCCTCATCATATAGATCAACCTTATACTGGTCACGATAATCGATACCGTGCTCCAAGAGAATAGGCAGATCACTCTTGGCCGCATTGTAACCAACCATAGGTAAATTACCAGCAAAGGTCTGAAAATCTCTTAAAACTTGTTCCACCATTGGCGCATCTTTCAAGGTTTCAGCTGTGATTCCAGTTAAGCCATTGATAAAACTCTTCAAAGGTGCTGTAGTATGAACATAAGAATCAAAGGCACTTATTTCTTGACCATTTTGAAAGCGAACTGCTGATACTTGAATTAAATGGGTAACCCCTTCGTATTGATTGAACTCCAAATCAAAGGCAATATAATCTCTTAATTTTTCCATATTTTACCTCAATTTCAACTCGATTTAAACTATAAATAATAAAAGAAGCTATCAGGTTAGTGAATAACCCAAACAGCTTCTTTATTTTCCTCCAAATAAGCGAGCAAAAAAGCCTTTTTTGGTTGCTTGAACTTCTTCTTTTGCTTGATCCAACTCTAGTTTCAAACTTTCTTGATCCTTCATGGCTTGAAGAGTTAATTGTTGCTGTTGGTCCAATTGTTTGTCCTTTTCAGCAATCTGTCGATCTTTAACACGCATCTGCTCATCTTTTTCTGTCAACTGCTGGTCTTTGGCCTTAAGTTGCTCGTACAATCGAAGAATTTCAGCATTCTTCTCATCGACCAAGATTTCCATCAGTTCACGTTGTTTGACATCATCACTGACTGGTTCATCCTCAAAAATCGTTTTTTTGTAGATTTCTTCTAGCTTAATCAAGCCACTTCGAGTAACTACAGTTACACCTTTGTCATTTTTTTTCGTGTCCTCTTCTGGAAGTTCTTTGACACGATTGTTGATTGCTTGACGAGAAAGTCCTAGGACCTCTGCAATCTCACTGACGGTCATTTCAATACTCATAATATCCTCTGAAACGTTTTCTAGCTTTTCTTTACTTAAATCTTATCATAAGCTAGATAAACTGTCAAATTTTCGCTTAATCCATAGCCTTTAAAAAGGCCAGTAAAACTTGGGCAGAACTACGTCCAGCTTCAATGATAAACTCATCAAAAGAGATAGAAGCTTCGTGATTGGCATTGTCGCTCATGGCACGAATGACTAAGAAAGGTAGGCCAAGAGCCTGAGCCGCTTGAGCAATGGCTGCACCCTCCATTTCAACAGCTAAAACATCTGGAAAGTGGGACTTAATACTAGCAATCTTATCCTCCCCAGCTATAAAACTGTCCCCTGTAGCAATCAAGCCTAGGTGCCATGTCTGCTCTAATTGAGATAAGTTTTCTATAATCCTAGCGATGAACTTCTTATCGGATTCAAAGTAAAGAGGTTGACCAGCCATTTGTCCATAAGCATAGCCAAAAGCAGTTACATCCACATCATGGTAAGCCAACTTATCCGCAATCACTACATCTCCAACAGCAATCCCTTCTGCAACTGCACCTGCCGATCCTGTATTGATAACGGCATCTACTTGGAAATGGTCAGCTAACACCGCTACACTCATAGCTGACATGACCTTTCCAATCCCACTCTGAACTAGAACAACCTCTGTCTTGCCAACAGTGCCAGTGTAGTAAGTATTTCCGAGGACTTGGACTTCTTGTGCTCGATCTAAATTCTGAGTCAAGTGTACGAGCTCTTCTGGCATTGCTGCAATGATTCCAATTTTCATTTTATTTCCTTTTCTATTACAAAAGTTTCATCGCCAACACAAGTAAAATCAAGAGTAGGATGACTGCAAACAAGATGCGATTGAGTTTCGAGTTGAAAACATTTCTCTTGGTATTCTCAATGCGACGGCTCTTATGAATCGTTGGCTCTACTTCGATTGTTAAAGTATCTTGAATAGAATTATAGTCTCTAGAACGTGAATAACCAAAGTTTTGTGAAGAAGTTGATAAAATTTTAGTTTCCTCGTCATCTTGAAGAGGTGGCCCAGAGATTTTCTCCCCACGATTGGCACGTTCGATTATTTCATCTGTTAACAAAGGTTTTCCCATGGGCTACTCCTCTATTTCTTTTGCAATTCCCAGTACTGGATTGCCATAATCGTCTTGGCATCACAGATATGGCCAGACTGAATTAAGTTTTTTGCTTCCTCAAGGCTGACCTCTAGAACTTCCAAGGTTTCATCATCATCTTGCGGGCGAGGATTTTCTACCTTAGTTAAATCTCTTGCGAGGTAGAGTTTTAATTTTTCGTTACAAAAACCAATAGCAGAGTAGAAATCATATAGAAGCTCTAACTTACCCGTATAGGCAACCTCCTCCTCCAATTCACGAAGGGCCGCCGACATGGGATCTGCATTTTCACCAATTTCCAGTTTACCAGCAGGAACTTCATAAGAGATAGCTTCAATAGCTTTTCTGTATTGCTTAACAAGGACGATTTTGTCCTCAGCTGTTACAGCTAGAACACATACGCCTCCATTGTGAAAAATCAGATCACGTTGGGCAGTTCCCTTCCCTTCTGGTAGTTCCACCTGATCTTGCACTAGCTTAAAAATAGGACCTTGGTAGATTTCCTTCCGGCTAATCGTTTTTTCTTCAAATTCCATAATAGACTCCTACTGATTCTTAGGATGATGAGGCAAACGTAGTGCATATTCATCTTTATTAACTTGACGTCCACGTCCAATAGCAATGGCGTCAGCTGGAACATCTTTTGTAATCGTTGAACCAGCTCCAACTAGTGAATTATCACCAAGTTCCACTGGAGCAATGATGGTTGAGTTTGATCCAACAAAGACATTATTGCCAATGACAGTCTTGTACTTATTCTTCCCGTCGTAGTTAACTGTAATCGTACCTGCGCCAAAGTTAACATGGCTACCTACCTCACAGTTTCCGATATAGGTCAAATGACCTGCCTTGGTATTTTCACCGATTGAAGATCCTTTTACTTCAACAAAGTTTCCAATGTGAACTTGGGAAGCTAGACTTGAGCCTGGACGAATATGAGCATACGGACCGACTGTCACACCATCTGCAACTGTACTTTCCTCAATCATGGAATTCGTAATCACAGCTCCAGCTCCGATAGCGCTATCCACGATATAAGTTCCATTTGTTAAAACAGTTTCCGCCCCAATCTTCGTTTGACCTTTCAAGGTAACGTTGGCTTCGATTTGAACTTCAGGTGCAATCTCGACATCAATATCAATGTAAGTTGCTTCAGGATTGACAAAGCTAACACCATTAACCATGTGCTTTTGATTGATACGGCGGCGCATCACTGCTTCCGCAGTGGCAAGAGCCACACGGTCATTTACTCCAAGACTTTCATCAAAATCCTTGAGAGTATAGGCGCCAACCTTCTCACCTGCGTTACGGAAAATACCAATCACATCAGTAATATAGTATTCTCCTTGAGCATTGTTAGTGTTGATATTTTTAAGTGCTTCAAAAAGACGTTCATTGTCAAATACATATGTTCCTGTATTGATTTCCTTAATTTGCTTTTCAAAGTCTGTGGCGTCTTTCTGCTCCACAATGCGAAGAACTTCAGCATTATCGTTACGGACGATACGACCATACCCAAAAGGATCTGCTGCTTCAGCCGTTAAAATAGTCGCCACATTTTTGTGATTGATATGGAAATCCAAGAGATTTTTCAAGCTTTCACCTGTAATCAGAGGAGTATCTCCAGCGATAACCAAGGTGTGCCCAGAGCGATTTTGGAGAATGGGTTCTGCCATCATAACGGCATGCCCAGTTCCTAGTTGTTCCGATTGAATGACAAAGTCTGTCTGACCAGCCAATACTTGCTCAACTAACTCCGCCTTGTGTCCCACAACAGTGACTGTTTTTTCAGGTTGAATAGCATCAACACTACGAAAAACATGCTCCAACATCGAAATTCCTGCTACTTTATGAAGTACCTTTGGAAGATCTGATTTCATGCGAGTACCTTTACCCGCTGCTAAGATAATGGCATAATTT
Organism: Streptococcus oralis SK304; assembly: GCF_000287715.1. Lineage (GTDB taxonomy): Bacteria > Bacillota > Bacilli > Lactobacillales > Streptococcaceae > Streptococcus > Streptococcus oralis_Y. Next base: position 560,743 of record NZ_ALJN01000016.1, read on the forward strand.
GACATACTATTCTCTTTTCTGTAAAAATTCCCTTATATTATACCATAATTTACTTCCTTAGGAGTAAACAAACAGAGAAATAGGGGAAAACATGCTAGTTCATTCATCTTTTCAACGTTTTCTTTGATTTTTTTATCTATTTACGTTAAACTAATTAGATATGAGAAAAGAGATTCATCCAGCTATTATTTTTAGTCTATTCACCATTGTTATAGCTATTTTAATCTTTAATAAACCAGCTTATGAAGACCATTCGGTCAAGTCAAAAAGCAACACTGTCCAAGTTGAAAACCAGGCCTTGCATAATCTTGATAAACCTATTATTGACATTTCTGGTTGGCAAAGACCGGAGGAGATAAACTACGATATTTTATCTCAAAATATTTCTGGAGCTATTGTTCGCGTACACAGTGGTACTCAACACACGGAAGCAAATGATGCAGCCTTTATCAACGGGGTCGATAAAGCCTATAAAAATCACATTTCAGAATTTCAAAAGCGCAATGTTCCCGTAGCCGTCTATGCTTATCTAGCTGGTACGAACAAAGAAGAAATGGAAAAAGCGGCTGAAGTTTTCTACAATTCTGCTTCTCCATACAATCCTAGTTATTACTGGCTTGACGTTGAGCAAAAAACAATGGCCGATATGAATGACGGAGTCGAAGCTTTTCGGGCTAAACTTGAATCGCTGGGCGCTAAAAATATCGGGATTTACATTGGTGTTTATTTCATGCAAGAGCATAGTATCAATACAGAGAAGTTCTCTGCTGTCTGGATTCCATCTTATGGGACGGATTCAGGTTACTTTGAAACCACGCCTAATACTGATTTAGACTATGACCTCCATCAGTATACTTCCAAAGGAAAAATTGCAGGATTTGAACATCACCTAGATATCAATCTCATTTCTACTGATAAGGAAAAAGAAGAAACCTTCAGAAAGCTATTTTTAAGACCATAAAGCAAGTGAAAATCGCAACTTTTTCACTTGCTTTTTCATTTTTTTGCCGTCTGTGTTATAATTGATAAGACAGAGAAAGAAATTTATGAAATTGAGGAGTCTAATATGTTTTCATGGATTGCACGAGTTATTAAAGGAATCGTCATCGCCTTAGGATTTATCCTACCTGGAATTTCTGGCGGTGTTCTGGCAGCGATTTTGGGGATCTACGAGCGAATGATTGGCTTTCTTGCTCATCCCTTTAAAGATTTTAAAGAGAATGTCCTATACTTTATCCCAGTAGCCATCGGGATGTTGCTAGGTATTGGTTTATTTTCTTATCCGATTGAGTATTTGCTAGAAAATTACCAAGTCTATGTTTTGTGGAGTTTTGCTGGAGCTATCATCGGTACAGTTCCTAGCCTCCTTAGAGAATCTACTCGAGAATCTGATCGTGACAAGGTTGACCTAGTCTGGTTCTGGACTACCTTTATCCTTTCAGGTCTAGGGCTCTACGCGCTAAACTTTGTTGTTGGTTCTCTCAGCGCCAGTTTCGCTAGTTTCATCTTGGCAGGTGTTCTTTTAGCTCTAGGTGTCTTGGTGCCTGGTTTAAGTCCATCAAATCTACTCTTGATTTTAGGACTGTACGCTCCGATGCTAACTGGCTTTAAGACCTTTGATTTATTTGGTACCTTCCTTCCTATCGGGATTGGTGCAGGAGCAACTCTTATTATCTTTTCAAAATTAATGGACCATGCCTTGAACAACTACCACTCCCGTGTTTATCACTTTATTATTGGAATTGTGCTATCAAGCACCCTCTTGATTTTGATTCCAAATGCTGGAAGTGCTGAAAGTATCCAATACACTGGACTTTCCATCGTAAGCTATGTTCTCATCGCCTTCTTCTTTGCACTTGGCATTTGGCTTGGTATCTGGATGAGTCAATTGGAGGATAAGTATAAATAATGGCAAAAAAAGTAAAAATTAAAAAAACTCTTGTCGAGCAAATCTTAACCAAAGCAGGAATTGAGCATACAGGGATTCAAATCAATGCGCTTGAGGGTGAACTTCCTTCGGAATATGATCGAACACATATCTTTAAAACCTTGGCTCTGCTGGGGGACAAGACAGGCCCAATTATCGGAATCGTCCCCATAACAGAACACCTCGCTGAAAAAAAATTAGCAAAGGTTTCTGGTAATAAAAAAGTGAGTATGATTCCACAAAAAGACCTAGAAAAAACGACAGGCTACATTCATGGAGCTAATAACCCCGTCGGCATTCGCCAAAAACACAACTATCCTATTTTTATTGATAAAACAGCTTTAGATTTAGACAAAATGATCGTCTCTGCTGGGGAAGTCGGGCATAGTATCATTATTGCTCCACAAGACTTGGCTAGCTTTGTGAAAGCAGATTTTGCAGATATCTTGGAGGAAAACAACTGATGAAACTCTATTTTGTGCGTCATGGCCGAACTATCTGGAATCTTGAAGGACGTTTCCAAGGTGCCGGAGGGGACTCACCTCTTCTTCCTGAGTCTATTGATACCTTAAAGGCTCTCGGTCAATATCTCAGCAATATTCCTTTCGATGAGATTTATTCAAGTGATTTACCAAGAGCGGTCAAATCTGCTGAAATTATCCAAAGTCAACTCCAAACGCAATGTCCTTTAGAGACTATTCCTGACCTGCGTGAATGGCATCTCGGAAAACTAGAGGGATTAAAAATTGCAACATTAGAGGCCATCTACCCACAACAAATCAAGGCTTTTCGTACAAACTTAGCTAAGTTTGATACAAGAATGTTTGAAGCGGAATCCCTCTACAGTACAACTCAACGTACCATTCAATTTATCAAATCTCTGAAGAGGAGTCAGGCTGAGAGAGTTCTAATTATTGGCCATGGAGCTAATCTTACTGCCAGTCTTCGTACTCTTCTAGGCTATAAAGAACCTCTTCTTCGTAAAGATGGCGGTCTAGCAAATGCCAGCCTGACAATTCTTGAAACCCATGATTTTGAAACATTCACTCTTGATACTTGGAATGATACCTCTTATCAATAAAGAACTTGATCTTAATGGTCAAGTTCTTTTTAGTTTTTATAGAATATCCGTGAATTTCTTGACTATTTATGATAAAATGGGAGTATCGTGAAAAATTGATTTATTATTTCAAAATTTGATTAAAAATTAGGAGGAACCCATGTCTACAGAACATATGGAAGAACTAAATGACCAGCAGATCGTTCGCCGTGAAAAAATGGCTGCGCTCCGTGAACAAGGAATCGATCCCTTCGGAAAACGTTTTGAACGTACTGCTAACTCTCAAGAACTAAAAGATAAATTTGCTGACCTTGATAAAGAACAACTACATGAATTAAACGAAACTGCTACTATCGCTGGACGTTTAGTTAGTAAACGTGGGAAAGGGAAAGTCGGCTTTGCTCATTTACAAGACCGTGATGGCCAAATCCAAATCTATGTTCGTAAAGATGCTGTGGGTGAAGAAAACTACGAAATCTTTAAGAAGGCTGACCTAGGAGACTTCCTCGGTGTCGAAGGTGAAGTCATGCGGACAGATATGGGAGAGCTCTCTATCAAGGCAACTCATATTACACACTTGTCTAAAGCACTTCGCCCACTTCCAGAGAAATTCCATGGTTTGACTGACGTTGAAACTATCTACCGTAAACGTTACCTTGATTTAATTTCAAATCGCGAAAGTTTTGAACGCTTTGTCACTCGTTCAAAAATCATCTCTGAAATTCGTCGTTATCTAGATGGACATGATTTTCTTGAAGTGGAAACACCTGTACTTCACAACGAGGCCGGTGGTGCTGCTGCCAAACCATTTATTACACACCACAATGCTCAAAATATTGATATGGTGCTTCGGATAGCTCTAGAACTTCATCTCAAACGTCTAATTGTCGGTGGTATGGAACGCGTCTATGAGATTGGCCGTATCTTCCGTAACGAAGGAATGGATGCAACTCATAATCCTGAATTTACTATGATTGAGGTTTACCAAGCTTATGCCGATTTCCATGATATTATGGATTTGACAGAAGGTATTATCCAGCATGCTGCAAAGGCTGTCAAAGGAGATGGTCCAGTAAACTATCAAGGCACTGAAATCAAGATTAATGAACCATTTAAACGTGTTCACATGGTGGATGCTATCAAGGAAATTACTGGTGTTGACTTCTGGCAAGATTTGACTTTCGAAGAAGCCGTAGCTCTTGCCAATGAAAAACATGTACCTGTTGAAAAGCATTACACTGAAGTTGGTCACATCATCAATGCCTTCTTTGAAGAATTTGTCGAAGAAACATTGATCCAACCAACCTTCGTTTATGGACATCCAGTAGCTGTATCTCCACTCGCTAAGAAAAACCCTGAAGATGAACGCTTTACTGACCGTTTCGAGCTCTTCATTATGACCAAAGAATACGGAAATGCCTATTCTGAGTTGAATGATCCAATCGATCAACTTAGCCGTTTCGAAGCTCAAGCCAAAGCTAAAGAACTTGGGGACGATGAAGCAACAGGTATCGATTACGACTACATCGAGGCTCTTGAATACGGTATGCCACCAACAGGTGGTTTGGGTATCGGTATCGACCGTCTCTGCATGCTCCTCACTGATACAACTACTATCCGTGATGTATTGCTCTTCCCAACAATGAAATAATACTCTTATCCTCTGGTACTTGCCAGAGGATTTTTTGATGCAAAAAGAGATTGAGGAAAAACTCAATCTCTTTTCTTATTCTTGATTTTTAACTTGACTGGTGGCTACATCTTCTCCAAACCATTTCTGGCTGATTTCCTGGAATTTTCCTTCTTGGTATAGTGAGATAAAGGCTTGGTTCAAAGCGGCTAACAAAGTTTTATCAGCAGGTCTAACACCCACTGCAAAAGCTTCACTTTCAAATTCAGCTGAAAAGACATTGTAGTCACTTAATATCCCTTCAGACTGGAGATAATAATTAGCATATACCCGGTCAATCAACAAGGCATCAATCCGGTCATTTTTCAAATCAATTAAGGCTTCATTGAAACTTTGGTATTGATTAGCCTTCTGGTCTTTCACTCGGTTCTTGAGTAGTTCTGGTTGTCCTTCAAAATTCAAATAGCCAGAAGATCCAGCCTGGGCCCCTAAAATTTTGTCTGTCATATCCTGAATTGAGTGGATATTTTGAGACTTTTTAGAGACCAAAACTTGTTGATTTTCCATGTAAGGAATAGTAAAGGCAACCTTCTCTTTCCGTTCATCTGTAGCTGTATAGCCATTCCAGATGGCATCAATGGTACCATTTTGTAGTTCGGTTTCTTTCATATCCCAGTCGATGGGTTGAAATTTAATCTGAATCCCTAGCTTTTCAGAGACAGCTTGGGCTAGGTCAATATCAAAGCCCGCATACTGGCCATTCTTTTCCTCAAATCCCATGGGAACAAAGGTATTGTCAAATCCAATAGTAATGCTACCCTGCTTTTGATATTTGGCCCAGTTATCCTGATTTGGATCACTTGCCTTCTGAGTACAAGCCGTCAGGAAGAAGCTAAAGAACAGAGCAAGTACAAGGGCAATTTTCTTTCTCTTCATAGGCACCTCCTACTCCTACTTTGGATCAACCTTAAGGATCTGATCAGCAATATTTTCTGCAAACTGAAGGTCGTGCGTCACAACAATCTGGGTCATCCCACGCTCTTTATTTTGAAGGATAAGTTTTTCTACTTCTAATCGCAATTCTGGGTCTAAGGCCGATGTAGGTTCATCATATCCAATAATTTCTGGGTTTATCATCATGGCGCGTGCTAAGGCCACCCGTTGTTTTTGCCCACCAGATAATGAGAAAGGAAAGGCATCTGCATGCCCAGCTAACCCAAGTTGTTCTAACAAACCACGCGCCTTCTTCTCAGCAACTTCCTTCTCCATGCTCATGGTTTTTATGGGAGACAGAGTTAAGTTTTCTAGAACTGACAAATGCGGAAAGAGTTGAAAATCTTGGAAAACAAATCCCAGAAAATTACGCTTTTCTAGTTCGTCTATAGCTAACGATTCGCCGTTATAGTAGATTTCTCCAGAATCGATGGTTTCCAGTCCAGCTAGCATACGTAACAAGGTGGTCTTGCCTCCTCCTGAAGGACCTACGATTGCGAGGATTTGCTTTTCAGGAATTGATAGGCTGAAATTGGTTAAGATTTGTTTGCCACCAAAGGCCTTGTTGATGTTTCGTAATTCTAACATAGCAATCCTCCTATCTGTAATAACTGTACTTCTTCTCAAGTTTTTTCGCTACAATGGTTACAAGACCGATCATAATCAAATAAATCGCTCCAGCTAAAAACATAGGAACAAGACTGGCATCTCGATTGGCTGCAGTCCTACTAGCCAAAATCAAATCTGAAATCCCCAAAGCATAGACCAAAGAAGTATCCTTGACCAAACTCATAATTTCATTAAAAACACTCGGTAAGACAATCTTTGTAACCTGAGGAAGGATGATATAGCGAACTGTATCAAAGGAGCTAAATTTTAACACTTTTGCAGCCTCATACTGCCCTTTTGGAATGGTTTCAATCCCACCACGAAAGATTTCTGCAAAGTAGGCTGCATAGTTCAATACAAAAGCGATCACAGCAGCAGGCAAACGATCTAAACGTATCCCAATGCTAGGAAGAACATAGTAAATAAAGATTAATTGCAAGAGCAAAGGAGTCCCTCGCATCACCCAAATATAAAGGTCAATCAGATAATGGAGGGGTTTCCAACGGACTTGCAAAGCAAAGGCAACGACAATACCTAAAGGAATTGAAAAGATCAAGACCAGAGCAAAGACTTGAAGAGTCATACTTGCACCGTTCAATAAACTTGGTAATATCTCAAACATATAAGACATACTGCACCTCCTAAAAATAATTGTTCCTATTATAGCATAAATAAACAATTTAGCAAGAGTAATTGTAAAAAAATTCTATTTCTTCCAAAAAAACGTATCTGCCAAATTGACGGATACGTTTTTAGAGAGATAACTTTTAAAGTGTTTCTAAGAGTTCTTGCATCTGAACATCATCTGGAACGAGTTTTAAATAGGCTTCAGCTTGTATCTTGGTCTCTTCAAAATATCCTAATTCACGCAAAAGATAAGTATACTGCTCCAGAAATTCAGGATTATCCTTGAGGTCAGACGATAGTTCCTGATAGAGCTCATAGGCCTTATCTAAATCCTCAATTTCCTGGTAAGAGCGTGCAATCATCCACTTGGTCAAGAGGTTTTCAGGTTCTTGACTTTGGAGAGCGATGATATCTTCATACCGCTCTTGTTCCATATAAATGGTTGCGAGGCGAAGAAAAATTTCTTCTGTATCCTCTGCATCTTCTTTAGCAGTAAGGAGAAACTGCTCTGCACCACTAGGATCATGCAATTCATACGAAAACTGAGAAGCAGCTAGCAAGAGACGGGTTTCAAATGGATTTTTCTGCAGTCCTTTTTTAACGATACGAAGGGCCTCTTCCACCTGATGTTCCTTATGCAAGGCTTGACTATAACCATACTTATATCCTTCAAAATCTGGTGAAATGGTATCAATCTGCTTAAAGTAAAGAACAGATTTTTGATACTCTTCTTGATCAAAGTAAAGACTAGCCAGTTCAAAGGCAGTTTGGTCATCGTATTCTAATTCTAAAGCTTTTTCTAAGAATTCAGTTGCAGCTTCAAACTTACCTAACTGGGCATAAGCATAACCAATTCGTTGATAGGTTGAGACACCCGTTTGCTCATAGATAGAGCGATTGTCTAACTGAGCATAGCCCTGAATGGCTTCCTGATAATTCCCTAACTCGCTATCCAACTCAGCCAAACCAAAAACTAATAAGGGATCGTCTGAGTAGTTTAGGGCTTCCAGTAACTTTTCACGCGAAACATCTGTCAATCCTTCCAACTGATAGAGGTCTGCCTTCAAGGCCAAGGCCGATACGTACCAGTCACTTTCGGGTGTGATTTCCTCAAGGTAAGCAAAGGCTTCCTCAACATTGCCATCCTCACTAGCAATGCTTGCTAAATTCAGATTCACTTCTGGGAATTCTGTAACGATATCTTGGTAAATTTCTTTTGCTTGAGGATAAAAGCCAATTCCCTCTAGATAGCTTGCTAGTTCGTAAAGAACTTCACTTGAATCTGTTTCGAGGGCTTTGTGATAATACTGATCCGCCTTGGTTAAATCCTGTTCATCCAGAGCCTGGAGCATGCGTTGACTATTGTTCACTCTTGATTTCCTCCCCTTCTTCTTCATACAGACCGCTGACTTTTTTATACCAGTTAAAGATAGCTGAGATAACGACCTTGGCAGAAGCATAGACAGGAATTCCCAGCAAGACTCCCCAAATACCAAACATAGAACCTGAAGTTAGGAGAACAAAGAGGACATTGATCGGATGGATGTTTAGCTGACTACCTAAAATAAGCGGAGAAACGAAGCGACCTTCAATCGTTTGTTCAACAATAAAGACAATAATTACTTTTAAAAGCATGACAGGCCCCGCTATTAAGCCCAAAACCAGAGCAGGCAACATCGCTAGAAAACTACCCAGGTAAGGTACTAGATTGAGGATACCAGCCGTGATACCAAGAGTCACAGCATATCTGAGACCAATAATCTTAAAGAAGATAATAAACATAATTGCCACGATAATAGCAACTGTAACCTGGCCTCTAACATAGTTTGATAACTGTTTATTAACATCTGACAAAACTTGTCCGACAGGTTCTTTTAACTTGTTTGGGATGAATTTAGTTAGGTAATCCCGCAAGCCTTTCCCATCTCTCAAAAGATAAAAGAGCATGAATGGTACGATAATAACCGCTACAATGACCTGGGAAACGCTACTGATAAAGGCGCTAACCCAGTTAACAGCTTGAGAAGAGATTTTGCTGGCCCACATAGTCGCCTCACTAGAAACATTGGAAAGAACCTGCTCCAACTGTGGTCTAAAATCATCGGGCAAACGTTTGGTTACAAGATCATTGATCACCTTATCAGCATCTTCCAGGTATGTCGGCACATTCTTCGCAAAATTTAAGACTTGACGTTGCAGATTAGGAATTGCGACTGCCAATCCCCAAATGATAAAGAGTCCAATAATAACAAAAACAATACTAATGGCAAGGACACGATTGATCTTGTGCTTCTCCATCCAGTCCACAATCGGATTGAGGAGGTAATAAAGTAAACCAGATAAAATAACTGGCAACATGACAACTCCTAGAAAATCCAAAACTGGTAAAAAGATAAAACTAATCTTACTTAGAATGAAAAGGTTCAAGCCCAGTAACAAGGTCACTAAAAATACAGTGATAGCTTTGTTATCTAAAAACCACTTAAAAAACCAAGATAGGCTAAAATGTTTCTCTTTATGTTCCATAAATACATCCTTTCTGTCATTCTCTCATTATACCATTTTTAGACTAAAATAACTCTTTTTTAAAGTGCTTACATAGATTAAATGAACACTTCCTGACTGACATTTTGTGGTATAATAAATTTATCATTATTAAGAGGTATGGACATGAAAGAAACTGTTTATTTTGGAACTTACACTCGTCGCTTATCTAAAGGGATTTACAAAGCTGATTTTAATACAGAAACAGGCCAGCTTACAAATCTTGAACTCTTTGCTGCTGAACCAAGTCCGACCTACCTTGCCTTTGACCAACAGCAACACTTATACACCGTAGGGAGCCAGGATGGCTTAGGTGGAATCGCTGCTTACAAGACCGACGGCACTTTGTTAAATCATGTGGTGGAAGAAGGCGCTCCTCATTGTTATGTGGCAGTAGATGAAAAACGTGGTCTCGTTTATGGGGCCAACTATCATAAAGGTCAAGTTCTAGTTTATAAACGTCAATCGGATGGTAGCCTCATCCAAACAGATCTAGATCAGCATAGCGGACAAGGTCCTCATGAAAACCAATCTTCCCCACATGTACACTTTACGGATCTAACACCTGACCAGTATCTCGTCACATGTGATCTAGGAACGGATGAAGTAACGACCTACGATGTTAGCCCCGAAGGAAAACTAAGTAAACTCTACACTTATCACAGCCAAGCTGGAGCAGGTGCTCGCCACATCGTTTTCCATCATCATTATAAGATTGCCTACCTCATCTGTGAACTCAACAGTACCATTGAAGTCTTGATTTACGATGGTGTTGGTGAATTTGAACGCATGCAAGTCATTTCGACTTTGCCAGATGGATATGAGGAATTTAATGCTACTGCTGCCATTCGTCTTTCAAAAGACGGCAAATACCTCTATGCATCCAACCGAGGTCATGATTCCATTGCTGTATTTAGCATCCTAGCTGATGGTAGTTTGGAATTATTAGAGATTGTTCCAAGTCATGGTAAAACACCACGTGATTTCGACCTAACTCCTGACCAAGAATTTCTAATTGCAGTTCACCAAGATTCAGATAATGCAACCGTCTTTAAACGTAATCCTGAAACTGGTCGATTAGCTGAGCTTTCTAACGATTTCCGAGTTCCCGAAGCCGTTTGCATCACATTTAAACATTAATATAAAATAAAAATGAACTTGCTTAAGCAAGTTCATTTTTATTTTATAATTTATTTCCGACATTGATACGGTTAATGGCACGTTGCAAAGCAACCTTAGCTCGCCGTTCTTGGTCAATCAAGTGTTTATCTTGTGCTTCTTCAATCTCACGTTCAGCACGAAGTTTAGCACGTTGGGCACGGCTAATATCGATATCACGAGCACGTTCTGCTGAGTCTGCTACAATAGTAATGATGTCATTGGCAATCTCGATAATTCCTCCGTTCACTGCAATCCAGTTCACATGAGTATCGTCATCGATTCGTTTTACCTTTACTTCATCAACCGCTAAAACCGCAATCATATTTTCATGTCGTGGCAAGATCCCCATCTCACCATCCAGAGTTCGTACCGATACAAAGCTGGCATGGTGATCATAGACGAGGCCATCTGGTGTCACGATCTGGACAGTTAAATGAGCCATAGATCACCTCTTAAAATCCCATTTTCTCAGCCTTAGCAATGACGTCTTCGATTGAACCGACACCACGGAAGGCATCTTCCGGTAGATGGTCATGTTTTCCTTCAAGGATTTCCTTAAAGCCGCGAACTGTTTCCGCTACTGGTACATAAGAACCAGGTTGACCAGTAAATTGTTCGGCAACGTTGAAGTTTTGAGACAAGAAGAACTGGATACGACGGGCACGAGCAACCAAAGTCTTTTCTTCATCAGAGAGTTCATCCATACCAAGGATAGCAATGATATCTTGTAATTCATGGTAACGTTGAAGGACACGTTTGACTTCAGCAGCAACTGCATAGTGCTCCTCACCAACAATCTCAGGTGCCAAGGCACGAGAGCTTGAAGCAAGTGGGTCAACGGCTGGGTAAATCCCCAACTGTACCAACTTACGTTCCAAGTTAGTTGTTGAATCCAAGTGAGCGAAGGCCGTTGCTGGCGCAGGGTCAGTATAGTCATCCGCTGGCACATAGATAGCCTGGATAGAAGTTACAGAACCCTTCTTAGTTGAAGTGATACGCTCTTGCAATTGACCCATTTCCGTAGCAAGGGTTGGTTGGTAACCAACGGCTGAAGGCATCCGACCCAAAAGGGCAGATACTTCTGAACCAGCTTGAGTAAAACGGAAGATATTATCGATAAAGAGAAGCACATCTTGGCCTTCTACATCACGGAAGTATTCAGCAATTGTCAAACCAGTAAGGGCAACACGCATACGTGCTCCAGGTGGTTCATTCATCTGACCAAATACCATGGCTGTTTTCTCGATAACACCTGATTCTTTCATTTCCCAGTAAAGGTCGTTCCCTTCACGAGTACGTTCCCCAACACCAGTAAATACTGAAATACCACCGTGTTCTTGGGCAATATTGTGAATCAATTCTTGGATCAAGACAGTTTTACCAACTCCGGCACCACCGAAAAGTCCAACTTTACCACCTTTTAGGTAAGGGGCAAGAAGGTCGATAACCTTGATCCCTGTTTCCAAGATTTCAGATGAGGTAGACAATTCATCAAAAGTTGGAGCTTTCTTATGAATCGGCTGACGCTCAGCGTCTTCAGCGAAAGGAGCATCCAAGTCGATGGTATCTCCCAAAACATTGAAGACACGTCCCAAAGTTTCTTTACCTACTGGAACAGAGATTGGACGGCCTGTGTCCAAAACTTCCATTTCACGAGTCAAACCATCTGTTGATTCCATGGCGATCGTACGAACCATACCATCACCCAACTCCAAGGCTACTTCAAGGACGATTTTTGTTTTTCTTTCGTCATTTTTGTAGACGACAAGTGCATTATTAATCTCAGGAAGTGTTTCCCCTGCTGCGAACAAGACGTCGACAACGGGTCCAATAACCTGAGCAATTTTACCTGAACTCATCTCCTTCTCCTATTCTATATAAGATACTGTCGGTTCCTAGTTCACCTAGGGCCTAAGTTCATTTTGATATGAGGGAGGCAAAGCCTTATTCTAAGGCACTAGCCCCCGCTACAATTTCTGTAATTTCTTGTGTAATCGCCGCCTGTCTGGCACGGTTATACTGGATTGTCAAATCATTGATGACTTTCTTGGCATTATCAGTCGCCGTTTGCATGGCTGTCATACCTGCAGCATTCTCAGCTGTCTTGGCATCGATAATAGCCCCATATATCATACTTTCTGCAAACTGAGGTAACAACTGCTCTAGAATCTCATCACGACTCGTTTCCAACTCAAATGTCAAGCTATACTCTTCATCCGCTTCATTTGGATCTAAGTCAACAATCGGCAGCATTTGTTCCACACGCATTTGACTTGTGAGAGTATTGACATGATGGTTGTAACAAACATAGAGTTCATCAAAAAGTTCATTTTGATACATTTCAATCGTTTTTGAAATAATTTTACGAACTTCATCAAAACTTGGTTGGTCAGCCAAGCCACGTAGTTCATAGATTGGTTGAATGCCACGAGCCTTAAAGAAATCAGCTCCCATACCACCAATACAGATTATCTCAAAACCTGTACCATCTGGATGGTATTCTTCTTTCAACTCCATCACAGCTTTAAGGATGGAAGCATTATAACCTCCAACCAAGCCACGGTCTGAAGTAATAACGATATAGCCTGTTTTCTTAACTGGGCGACTAATGAGCATCGGATTGGTAGAACCACCAGATCCGTTACCATGCAGAATATCCGTCAAAAGCTTACGAACCTTCTGAGCATAAACTTGAAAGTTACGTGCTGCTTCTTCAGAGCGACCTAACTTGGCAGCCGATACCATTTGCATGGCATTGGTGATTTGACTAGTATTTTTTGTTGAGGCGATTTTTGTTTTAATATCATTTAGAGATACTGCCATTTGACACCTCTATTCTTATTGGAAGCTGGATTGATTGAGAAACTCTGTAATCGCAGCATCCAAGACTGCTTCTTCTGGCAAGTCTTTTGTTTCACGAATAGTTTCCAAAATCTCTGGATGTTGTGCATCAAAGAAATCATGAAACTCTTCCTCAAAACGAACAATGTCATCTACAGGAATCGTATCCAAGAAACCATGTGTCAAAGCATAAAGAATGGTTACTTGTTTCTCAACAGGTAATGGTTTATGAACTGGTTGTTTCAGAACTTCAACGGTACGACGTCCACGATTTAACTTAGCTTGAGTAGCCGCATCCAAATCAGAACCAAACTTAGTGAAGGCTTCCAACTCACGATATGAAGCAAGGTCGATACGAAGTGTACCAGCAACCTTCTTCATAGCTTTGATTTGTGCAGAACCACCTACACGAGATACAGATGAACCCGCATCAATAGCTGGACGAATACCCGCATTGAAGAGACCATCGCCAAGGAAGATTTGACCATCTGTGATTGAAATCACGTTGGTTGCGATATAAGCAGAGATATCTCCTGCTTGTGTCTCGATAAATGGTAGAGCTGTGATTGAACCACCACCAAGTTCATCAGAAACCTTAGCTGAACGCTCAAGCAAACGGCTATGAAGGTAGAAAACATCCCCAGGGAAGGCTTCACGACCTGGTGGACGACGAAGCAAGAGGGAGAGTTCACGATAAGCGACCGCTTGTTTTGAAAGATCATCATAAACGATCAAAACATGCTTCCCTTGGTACATAAACTCTTCTGCCATGGCAACCCCAGCATAAGGAGCTAGGAAGAGCAATGGAGAAGGTTGTGAAGCAGAAGCTGTCACAACGATTGTGTAGTCCAAGGCACCGTACTGACGAAGTGTTTCAACTTGCGTACGAACAGTTGACTCTTTTTGTCCAATCGCTACATAGATACAGATCATATCTTGACCTTTTTGGTTCAAAATAGCATCAATAGCGATGGTTGTTTTCCCTGTCTGACGGTCACCGATAATCAACTCACGTTGACCACGACCAATCGGAACAAGGGCATCAATAGCTTTCAAACCTGTTTGCAATGGTTCTGATACAGACTTACGTTGCATAACACCAGGAGCCGGCGCTTCTACTGGACGAGACTTATCAGTATGGATTTCTCCAAGACCGTCAACTGGACGACCAAGTGGATCCACAACACGTCCAATAAGGCTCTCACCAACAGGAACTTCCATGATTTTACCTGTACGACGAATTGTATCGCCTTCACGAATATCTGTAAAGTCACCTAGGATGATAATCCCAACGTCTGTTGACTCCAAGTTTTGCGCCATCCCATAAGAGCCGTTTTCAAAAATCAACAGCTCTCCACTCATGGCATTTTCAAGGCCGTGAGCACGCGCAATTCCGTCCCCGATATAGGTTACAACACCTGTTTCAGATACATCAAAATTGGGTTTGAAATTTTCAATTTGTTGCTTAATTAAAGCGCTGATTTCTTGTGCGTTAATTGCCAAAAGAACACCACTTTCTATTTCAAATTTTCTTTAACAACTCGAAGTTGTTGTTTAATACTCACGTCAATTGTCTTGTGATTAGCAAAAATGACAAAACCACCAATGAGTCCTTCATCAATTTGTTCTTTGACGCTCCGCACTTTCAGAGACATTTTTTTCTCTATCAATGGGAGCAGACGTTCCTTCTGTTCATCTGTTAAAGGATGGGCTGAAGAAATCGTGACAACAAAACGATTGGTCTCTTTTTCAAGGCGATTCAAACAATCTGCAATTACTTCATAAAAAAGATTTGCTCTGTGATTGTAAACCAGAACTTGAATAAAGTTTTGCATTAAAGGTGACACAGAGTCTTGAAAGAAACGAACTGTTTTTTCCTTATCTGACTCATCGACTGCCACCTGAGCTAAAAAAGAAGGTAAGCCCGTTTCTTCTGCGACTTGCTTGATTTGATCCAAGTCTGAAAAAATCCGGTCCTCTTCTCCTTTTTCAATCACTAATTGGACAAAAGGCATGCTGTATTTTTCAATTACCTTTGCTGTTTTCTTGTCCATTAGGCTTCTCCTAGCTGATCAATATACTGATCAATGAGTTCCTTATGGGCATGACTGTCAAGGTTTTGTGAGATGATTTTCCCAGCTAGGCTAACTGTCAAATCTGCCACCTCGCCCTTAACACTTTGTAAAGCCTCAGCTTTGTTTTGCGCAATTTCTTGGTTAGCTTTTTCTTTCAAGCGACCAGCTTCTAGCTTAGCTTCAGCCAAAATATCTGATTTACTCTTTTCAGCTGTCTCTTTAGCATTTTCAATGATAGTTTTAGCTTCACTACGACTACCTGCTAATTCATCTTCGCGCTTTTGAGCAAGAGTCTCTGCTTTTTGGCGAGCTTGTTCAGCGCCATCAATATCAGCAGCAATCTTTTCAGCTCGTTCTTCAAAGATACTTGTCAAGTTTGACCATGCGTATTTTTTGACTAAGACGACCAAAAGGATAAAAGAGCCAGCGATTAAAATAAAGTTACCAATCAATTCACCTACTGTTACGTGCATCATTTACTCCTTTCTACTCTTCATCATTAATTTTATTTCCTAGATACATTGAAGACAAGACTGTGAATACATAGGCCTGAACACAGGAAATAAACACAGAGAATGCCGTCCAGACAAGATTGGTAACAAATGCGACTGGATACCAATAAAGAGCCTGATGAGAAAGAGTAATAAGCAAGCTTGCCATCACTTCTCCGGCAAAGATATTCCCGAACACCCGCAAAGCAAGTGATAGGAAATTCGTGACTTCTTCAAGGAGATTCATCGGTGTCATAAAACCTGGGGTAACAAAGCCTTTCAGATACTTTTTAACACCACGGCGACGAATTCCTTCTATATGGGTCATCAGGATAATTCCAAATGACAAAGCCAAGTCAAACTGGAGATTTGCAGTTGGCGATGTCCAAAGGTTTGTCCCATCTGTAGTTTGAAGTTTCGCCATCAAACCAAGATTGTTTGCGATAACCATAAAAAGAAATAAACACAAGTAAAAGAGTGAGTAATCTTTCATGTACCGAGAACCTACGTTGGGTTCTGTAAATCCGACTACAAAGTCATAGAGATACTCTAGTACATTTTGCTTTCCTTTGGGTTTCACAGTCATATTACGACTTGCCCAATAGATAAAGCCAAAAATCAGTGCCACAGACAACAAAGTCAATGCTGTCAAGGTTAAATCAAAGGTAACAGGACCAATATTGATGGTTGGATTGATACTTTCTTCCATCTAGAATCCTCCCTTTTCCATTTTATACTTCTCTTTATTTGATGATAAATGAAAATACGAGAGTTACAAAGAATGTTCCTTCGATAAACGCAATCCCCATGATCATCAAACTACGCAATTGTGGGATGATATCTGGTTGGCGTGCTGCAGACTTGAACAAACCGTTCATCAAAAATCCTTCTGCAAGAGATACACCCATACAGGCAAGACATAGACCGAAAAATGTTAAATTCATGATGAATTCTCCTTTTATTTAAAATTTACTTACTTAGTTTAGTCCTAAAATTTGTTTTTGTCAACTTTTTACTTACGTTGGAAGCGTTTCAGATGATTTATTTCTATTTTTGCTATTTTTATACCACTGTATAGATAAGTTTATCATTTTATGATGAAATGTGTTTCCACTTTTTCTATATTTTCTGAAATAAATTGAAAAATCCAAGTTTAGAACTTGGATAGATTCATTTTATTTGAAATAGTAGGAATAGTGTTGTTTACACCCTGGATTAAATGGAGATTTGCAATAAGGGCAGGCTATTTGTTTTTGGTATTCTTGAAATGTTATTGTCCTCTTACAAGCCCCACATAAAATCGGTCGATCCTCGGTAAGCGTCAAGGGGTAAGGTGAAAACAAATGCGTTTCTATAGCATCGTGGCACTGATAGCAAGCATAGTATTTTTTACACTCATAACACTGGAGGGAAACGATGTCCTTTTCGCCATGGTAATGAATACATCTGCCTTCATTATCTACCAACAATCCTTGCACTTGAATCATTCACTTTTCCTTATCTAGGCACGAACTGTGACACTTGTCCCGTCTTCCTTATAGAGATTGATAAGACCTTCTTTGAGAGCTCGAACCATATCCCCAGCTTGCACAGGTTGAGGAACCTTAATGGTCAAGAGTTCCATTGGATTTGGAGCACGGTCGATTTTATTGCCTTTAGAATCGTGAAGATTTTCGATATAGGTTTCAAAATGACGGAAACCTGGTCCATAAAACTCAACTTGATCTCCTTCATTGATAACATTCCGTTGACGAATGGTTGCTGTCTGGGTTGCATCATCATAAGAAACCACCTCAGCGACAAACTTGTATTCAGGGATTTTACGACGTGCACCAAACAACTGTTCATTTTCTGTAGGTGTGCTATAGTAGAAACCTGTTGCCAATTCACGCTGGGCAACTTTCCACATCTCATCTACCAGGTCTTGTTTAATAGCTTCAAATTTTTCTGGGCTTTCAAGGTAAGCATCCACAGCCGCCTTGTAGCAGTTTGTTACTGTTGAAACATAGTGAATAGACTTCATTCGACCTTCAATCTTGAGACTATCTACACCATTTTCAATCATATCTGGGATATGGTCAATCATAGACATATCAACGGCAGACATTGAAAATTCTTCTGGGATTTCACCCTTAAGGCTCTTACGTTCTTGGCCAAAGGGCATATCGTAGAGGTCGTATTTCCAACGGCAAGACTGAGAACAGCCTCCGCGGTTAGCATCACGCATACTCATGTGGTTTGAAAGCGTACAACGACCTGAGTAAGAAATACACATGGCTCCATGGACAAAGGCTTCAATCTCAACGTCTGTACGTTTACGAATTTCTGCCAATTCTTCCATGGAAACCTCACGAGCTAAAACCACACGAGTTAGACCAAGTTCTTTCCAGAACTCAAGAGTTTCATAGTTGGTCGCACTGGCTTGAGTTGAAAGATGGATTTCAAGACCTGGCGCTTCTGTTGCTGCAATCATAATCAAGGCAGGATCTGACACGATAACTGCCGCAATCCCGATATCACGCAACTTACGGAACCATTCACCAGCACCAGCTTCATTTCCTTCATGCATGACCATATTGGCAGCCACATAGACCTTAGCACCATACTTAGCGGCGAACTGCACGCCTTCTTCCATCTGTTCAAAGGTAAAGTTTCCTGCACGGCTACGAAGACCATAGGCCTGTCCACCAATGAAGACTGCGTCCGCACCGTATTGAACAGCTACTTTTAGCTTCTCTAAAGTCCCCGCAGGTGATAAAACCTCAGGACGTTTTAATGTTTTTGTCATTTTTTCTCCTATTTGCAATATAAAAGTTTGACGTTTTTCCTTCTCATTTTATAGTAAATAATGGATAAAATCAAGTCTAGAAAGATTGTTTTGACAATTCTAATCTTTTCAAAAAGAAAAAACTAATCTTCTGAGACTAGTTGTTTTCAAGATAAAATTCAAAACGTTCACCCACATACTGACTCTTAACATATTCAAAAGCCGTCCCATCATCAAGATAGGAAACCTGAGTCAAGGCTAGAATCGCATGCCCCTTTTCGACTTCCAGATAGTGAGCTATCTTTTCCTTAGCCAATCTCGCATAAATGATCTGTTGGGATTTGCCAATCCGGTAGCCATATTTTTGCAAGGTTTGAAAGAAGTGACTAGTTACTTCTTCTTTTTTGAAGTCCTTAATAAATTTCTCAGGAATAGATGCTACTTCATAGACTAGTGGTACTTGGTCAGCATAACGCACCCGCTCCATGCGGATAATATTCTCTGTCGGAGTAATCCCCAGCTTTGCGACCTCTTGCTCATTTGGAATGGTTCTTCTGTAAGAAATGAGTTGGCTAGAAGGTACTTTCCCCTGAGATTTGACAATCTCCGTAAAACTAGTCGTTCCCCGCATTTTTTCTTGGACACGAGTACTAGAGACAAAAGTCCCACTCCCTACACGACGCTCCAAAACCCCTTCCTCAACCAAGAGAGAGATAGCTTGACGTAATGTCATCCGGCTAACTTGAAACTGTTCAGCTAAATCTCGCTCACTTGGAAGTCTCTCCCCGATTTTCCAATGATGCTCATCTATATCCTTCTTGATCTGATCGTGGATTTTCATATAAGCTGGTAACATGATTCTCACTTCTTTTCTTTATTTTCTCCATTGTACCGTATTTGCTAAGAAAAAGTCAAACTTTGCCTTGTTTAGTTGGTAATTCGCCCCTATTTGTGATAGAATATTGAAAAAGATATTTCTTTTGAGAAAGGAAAAAGATGAGCAACATTTCAACTGATTTGCAAGATGTCGAAAAAATCATCGTGCTGGACTATGGTAGCCAATACAACCAGCTGATTTCACGCCGTATTCGTGAAATTGGTGTTTTTTCAGAGCTAAAAAGTCACAAAATCTCAGCTGCAGAGGTTCGTGCGATTAACCCTGTAGGGATCATCCTCTCTGGTGGACCAAACTCTGTATACGAAGATGGTTCATTTGATATTGACCCAGAAATTTTTGAACTTGGCATTCCAATTTTGGGAATCTGCTATGGTATGCAACTTTTAACTCATAAACTTGGAGGAAAAGTTGTTCCTGCAGGTGATGCTGGTAACCGCGAGTATGGCCAATCACCACTTACTCATACCACTTCTGCCCTCTTTGAAGGGACTCCTGAAGAACAGATTGTTTTGATGAGTCATGGCGATGCTGTTACAGAGATTCCAGCTGATTTTGTTCGTACTGGCACTTCTGCTGACTGTCCTTATGCAGCTATTGAAAACCCAGAAAAGCACATTTACGGTATCCAATTCCACCCAGAAGTGCGCCATTCTGTATACGGAAATGATATCCTTCGCAACTTTGCCCTTAACATCTGTAAGGCTAAAGGCGACTGGTCAATGGACAACTTCATCGACATGCAGATCAAGAAAATCCGTGAAACTGTAGGTGACAAGCGTGTTCTTCTAGGTCTATCAGGTGGTGTTGACTCTTCTGTTGTTGGGGTTCTTCTTCAAAAAGCAATCGGTGATCAATTAATCTGTATCTTTGTAGATCACGGTCTTCTCCGTAAGGGAGAGGCTGACCAAGTTATGGACATGCTTGGTGGTAAGTTTGGTTTGAATATCGTCAAAGCAGACGCTGCAAAACGCTTCCTTGACAAACTTACTGGCGTTTCTGATCCTGAGCAAAAACGGAAAATCATTGGTAACGAATTTGTTTATGTCTTTGATGACGAAGCAAGCAAGCTAAAAGATGTAAAATTCCTTGCTCAGGGAACGCTTTACACTGACGTGATTGAGTCTGGTACAGATACAGCCCAAACCATCAAGTCACACCACAACGTTGGTGGTCTTCCAGAAGACATGCAGTTTGAATTGATTGAACCATTGAACACTCTTTATAAAGACGAAGTCCGTGCCCTCGGTACAGAGCTTGGTATGCCAGACCACATCGTATGGCGCCAACCATTCCCAGGACCAGGTCTCGCTATCCGTGTCATGGGTGAAATCACTGAAGAAAAACTAGAAACTGTTCGTGAGTCTGATGCTATCCTTCGTGAAGAAATCGCTAAAGCTGGACTTGACCGTGATATCTGGCAATATTTCACTGTCAACACAGGCGTTCGTTCAGTTGGTGTTATGGGTGATGGTCGTACTTATGACTACACGATTGCCATTCGTGCTATCACTTCTATCGATGGTATGACAGCTGACTTTGCCAAGATTCCTTGGGAAGTCCTTCAAAAGATTTCTGTACGTATCGTCAACGAAGTGGACCACGTTAACCGCATCGTCTACGATATTACAAGTAAACCACCTGCAACCGTTGAGTGGGAATAGGCCAATCGCACTTAAAAAGAACTCTGAATCAGATTCAGAGTTCTTTTTTATATGCAGGGAAAGCATTTCTGCTTTCCTTTTTTTATTTGCGTTTCTTCTTCGCTTTTTTCATTTTGTTGGCCATGCGTTTCATAGACTGTTTCATGGCGAATTCGCCAATTCTACCTTTAAGTCCGCCACCAAACATCTGGGTCATATCTGGCATGCCTGCTCCTCCAAGAGCTGACATATCGGGCATTCCACCTTGTCCCATCATGCCTTCAAGGGCTGACATATCCATCCCTCCCATATTTGGCATATTTTTAGGAAGGTTATTTGGATTGATTCCCATCTGCTTCATCATCTTGTTCATATCCCCAGACATGATACCTTGCATAAGCTGTTTAGCCTGGTTAAAGTCTTTGATGAATTTATTGACTTCGACAAAGGTATTTCCAGAACCTGCAGCGATACGACGGCGACGACTTGGATTTAACAAATCAGGGTTTTCACGTTCTTCAGGTGTCATGGAAGACACAATGGCACGTTTGCGAGCTATCTGGCGCTCATCCACCTTCATATTTTGAAGGGCAGAATTATTAGCCATACCTGGAATCATCTTGAGCAAGTCTTCCATAGGCCCCATGTTTTGCACCTGATCCAATTGATCAATGAAATCATTGAAATCAAAGGTGTTTTCACGCATCTTTTCAGCCATTTCAAGGGCTTTCTGCTCATCGTATTCCTGAGAAGCTTTCTCAATCAAGGTCAGCATATCCCCCATGCCAAGGATACGGCTTGACATACGGTCTGGGTGGAAGGTTTCGATATCTGTAATCTTTTCACCCGTACCAGTGAACTTGATAGGTTTACCAGTGATGTGGCGAACAGACAAAGCCGCACCACCACGAGTATCCCCATCAATCTTGGTAAGGATAACACCAGTCACTTCTAACTGAACATTAAACTCACGGGCAACATTAGCCGCTTCCTGACCAATCATGGCGTCCACTACGAGTAGAATTTCGTTTGGTTGGGCCAATGCTTTTACGTCACGAAGCTCATTCATGAGAAGTTCATCAATCTGTAAACGACCTGCCGTATCGATTAAGACATAGTCGTTATGATTGGCTTGTGCTTGCTCCAAACCTTGTCGAACAATCTCAACAGCTGGTACTTCTGTTCCAAGAGCGAAAACAGGAACATCAATCTGCTGTCCAAGTGTTTTCAGCTGATCGATGGCTGCTGGACGATAAATATCCGCCGCAATCATCAAAGGACGAGCATTTTCTTCCTTCTTGAGTTTATTAGCCAGCTTACCAGCAAAGGTCGTTTTACCAGCCCCTTGCAAACCGACCATCATGATAATGGTTGGAATTTTTGGTGACTTGATAATCTCTGCCGTATCGGAACCTAAAACAGCCGTCAGTTCCTCATCAACGATTTTGATAATCTGTTGTGCTGGATTAAGGGTATCAATGACGTCGTGCCCTACTGCACGCTCACGAACCTTCTTGATAAAATCCTTTACAACAGGCAAGGCAACGTCAGCTTCCAGCAAGGCCAAACGAATCTCTTTGGTTGCTTCTTGGACATCAGCCTCAGAAATTTTTCCCTTTTTACGTAGATTTTTAAAGACGTTCTGCAAACGTTCTGTTAAACTTTCAAATGCCATTTTTTTCTCCTATGTTTCATTAATTCGGTGGAAAACGTCCAAAATCTTGTAAACAAACAAGTTCTTCTGGAGTGACTTCTTTCATTATCTCATTTGGATATCCCCAACAGCTAAATCCCTCTTGAAGAGCTCTGGAGATAGAATCAGGTGAGAGGATTTGTAGTCTTATGGGAAAAGGTTCCTCAGCAGCTAATAGTGTACAGGGTATACCTTTGTAGATGACTATACTTCCCACACTTATTCTCTATTATCAATGCTTGTTAAAACTTCTATCTGCTCCTGCAGAAAGTCATCCTTAGGATAACGCTCCAAGATCTGGTCAAAAATCTGACTGCGGACAATGTAGTCCGAATACATGTGCAATTTCATCTCATAATCTTCTAGAATCTTTTCCGTCCGCTTGATATTATCATAAACAGCTTGACGACTGACACCGAACTCTTCAGCAATCTCAGCAAGACTGTAGTCATCAGCATAGTAGAGTTCAATATAGTTCATCTGCTTGTCTGTCAAAAGCGCAGCATAAAATTCAAAAAGCGCATTCATACGATTGGTTTTTTCGATTTCCATAACTTTTATTATACCAAAAAAACGATTATACTGCTAGAGTAGGAGCACTTTAAATAGATCAAGAATAAAAAAAGAACCTTGCAAGGCAAGATTCTTTTAGTGTCTGACTTAAATAATTGTTCTTCTGGGAACTTAATCGAATTAAGCTTCGATTTCTGTAACCATACCTGAACCAACAGTACGTCCACCCTCACGGATAGAGAATGTAGTACCTTGTTCTACGGCGATTGGGTGGATCAACTCAACGTCGATAGTCACGTTATCACCAGGCATTACCATTTCAGTACCTGCTGGAAGTTCGATTGAACCTGTAACGTCAGTAGTACGGAAGTAGAATTGTGGGCGGTAGTTGTTGAAGAATGGAGTGTGACGTCCACCTTCTTCTTTAGTAAGGATGTAGACTTCACCTTTGAATTTAGTGTGTGGATTGATTGAACCTGGTTTAGCGATAACTTGTCCACGTTCGATTTCGTCACGTTGAATACCACGAAGAAGTACACCTACGTTATCTCCGGCAAGACCTTCATCAAGTTGTTTACGGAACATTTCAACACCAGTAACAACTGCTTTTTTAGTTTCGTCTTTGATACCAACGATTTCGATTTCGTCGTTGACACGAACAGTACCGCGGTCGATACGTCCTGAAGCAACAGTACCACGTCCAGTGATTGAGAATACGTCTTCGACTGGGAGAAGCAATGGTTTATCTGTATCACGTTCTGGTTCTGGGATGTACTCATCAACAGTATCCATCAATTCCATGATGATGTCTTCATATTTAGTATCACCTTCAAGTGCTTTAAGAGCTGAACCTTGGATAACTGGAAGCTCGTCGCCTGGGAAGTCGTATTCTGACAAGAGGTCACGGATTTCCATTTCAACCAATTCAAGCAATTCTTCGTCGTCTACCAAGTCAATTTTGTTCATGAAGACGATAAGGTGTTTAACACCAACTTGACGTGAAAGAAGGATGTGTTCACGAGTTTGTGGCATTGGTCCGTCAGTTGAAGCTACTACAAGGATAGCTCCGTCCATTTGAGCGGCACCAGTGATCATGTTTTTAACGTAGTCCGCGTGTCCTGGAGCGTCGATGTGAGCATAGTGACGTTTTGCAGTTTCATACTCAACGTGCGCAGTGTTGATAGTGATACCGCGTTCGCGTTCTTCTGGAGCAGCATCGATAGACGCATAGTCTTTAGGTTGGTTAACTGCTGAAGGCAAGCGACGTGCCAAAACAGTTGTGATAGCTGCAGTCAAAGTAGTTTTACCGTGGTCAACGTGTCCGATAGTACCAATGTTAACGTGTGGTTTACTACGATCGTATTTTTCTTTTGCCATTTGAGTAAAAGCCTCCAATAAAATATATTTTATAGATAGACAGTAGGCAATACAGTCTAACTTTCCTTACTATTTTATCAAATTTCTGCTAAATTGCAAGTGTTTTACACATATTTTATGAATTAATCTGAATCTTACAAAGTGCTGTTCTTCTGCTTCTTTATACAATTCAAGCTTATTTCATTCTAGCGGTATTATGCTCACAAAAAAATCAGGTTCCCCTGATTCTAAATGGATTCTGATTTTTCCAGTTCTTTAGCTTCCTTATGATTTTCATATAATTTCGCCAAGAACTTAGTGATTTCTTTGAGAATAGAATAGGTTGGCACTGCTACAATCATCCCTATGACGCCGTAGATATTACTTGACAGTAAGAGGAGCACCAAAATCGTAATCGGATGCACTTTCATAACCCCTCCAACGATACGTGGATAGAGAACATTTCCATCGATTTGCTGAATAATAAGCATATAAGCAACCGCAATCAACATACGATGAGGATCCGTGAACACATTCGCAATCACCATTGGAATCAAGCCAATACTTGGACCAACATAAGGAATTAAATTTGCGATTCCAGAGAAAATAGCAAAAACAAGAGCGTACTTTAATCCGATAACGCTATAACCAATATAGGCTAAACATCCGATAATAACAGCATCAATCGCAATTCCACTGATATAGCGCGCTATGGTTGTATTGAGATTGGTTAAAAGGCTAGAAAGATTCAATTTGTCATGTTTTAAGACAGTACGTTCCAACATTGGTAGCAACTTATGACCATCCAACAAGAAATAAATCAAGAATACAGGGGTCATAATGAGAATCAGAACTGTACTAAACAAGGCTGAAAGAACACTTCCTAAACTATTGCTGACGCTATTAAGGATATTCTGGAGGATATCCACATAGGAGAGGTTAAGTTGTTGAATGGTTTGTTGAATATCAATATTTTGGAAGACTGGATTCATGGACAAATCAATGATCAAATCTTGTAGTCTACTATAGATGTTTTGACTAGAAATAATCAAGCTTGTCAACTGATTAATCAAAATCGGTAAGAGATAAACAACACCTACAACGATGGCACCAATTAAAGCACAGAGAGTGACCAAGACACCAATTAGACGATTAATCTTACATCTCTTTTCCAAAAAGGTAACGATTGGATTGGTAATGTAGTAAAAAAATCCACCTAACAAAAATGGAATCATGATGGTATTCACAACCGTCACGAAAGGAGTAATAATCGCTCCCATCTCTCTCCAAAGATAGAAAATCAGTGTTAATAATAAAATTTCAGCTGTCCAAAAAAATAATTTGTTTCTACGGAACATAGGCATCCTCCTCTATTTATTTTATCATATTTCTTCAAAAGATAAGATGGCTTTAGTATAAAAGTGAGAATATTTTTTTTCTTTATGATAAAATAAAGCTAATATGAAAAAAATAATTCTATCTTTTATAACACTTTTTGTTTTTGGAACAGTTTCTACTGTTTCTGCTCAGGAGTTTGATGTTGCTGCTAAACATGCCATTGCTGTCGAGGCTACAACTGGAAAAATCCTCTATGAAAAAGATGCAAATCAGCCTGTAGAAATTGCTTCTATTACGAAACTGGTTACAGTTTATTTGGTCTATGAAGCTCTGGAACAAGGAACTATCAGCCTATCTACACCTGTTGATATTTCGGACTATCCTTACAAACTTACAACCAATTCTGAGGCGAGTAACGTCCCTATGGAAGCTCGAAATTATACTGTTGAACAACTATTAGAGGCTACAATGGTATCCAGCGCGAACAGTGCTGCGATTGCGCTAGCAGAAAAGATTGCTGGTTCTGAGAAAGACTTTGTAGACAAAATGAGGGCTAAACTTCTTGAATGGGGAATCCAAGATGCAACAATTGTAAACACAACTGGTTTAAATAATGAGACCCTTGGCGATAATATCTATCCAGGTTCTAAAAAAGATGATGAAAACAAGTTGAGTGCCTACGATGTTGCAATCGTCGCTCGTAATCTCATCCGAGATTATCCTCAAGTGTTGGAAATCACCAAAAAACCAACTTCTACTTTTGCTGGACTTGAAATCCACTCAACCAACTATATGTTGGAAGGAATGCCAGCCTATCGTGGTGGTGTCGACGGTTTGAAAACAGGTACTACCGACAAAGCCGGTGCCTCTTTCGTTGGAACAACCGTTGAAAAAGGAATGCGTATCATTACGGTTGTTTTAAATGCGGACCAACAAGATATCAACCCTTATGCACGTTTTACTGCAACTTCTTCACTTTTAGATTATGTTTCTGCGAACTTTGCTTTAAAAACTGTCGTTCAGAAAGGCGAAACCTATAAAGATAGTAAAGTGACAGTACTTGACGGGAAAGAAGATAAGGTAGCTGCAATTGCTAAGTCAGATATTGCAATCGTCCAACGAGTTGGAAGTGAAACAACATCAGCTCTTCAATTCACACCAAAATCAGAAATAGCTCCACTGGAAGAAGGCAAGGTTGTCGGTACTCTAACCTATGATGACCAAGATTTGGTGGGTCAAGGCTACCTCACTTCAGAAAAACCATCTTTTGAAATGGTCGCTGAAAAGAAAGTAGAAAATGCCTTCTTTTTGAAGGTTTGGTGGAATCGTTTTATCCGCTTTATCAATGAAAAACTATAAAAAAATCGCGAACAATCGCGATTTTTTCTTTATTTCATTTCTTTAAAAGCCGCTTCTGCATCTGCATTGCTAATAGCACCGAACTGAATTTTCCCAATTTTACCTTGACTGTCAATCAAGTATTCCGTTGGAATACTACGAATTTGGTAGGCTTGGAAGGTAGTTGCTTGCGTATCATATAGAACTGGAATATCCTTGTAGCCTTGTTCTTGAAACCATTTTGGAAAGTCTTGAACTGTTTTTTCACCTTGTAGACCTGGTGCAATGACACTCAAGATTTCAAAGTCTCGATCTTGTTTGGCAGCTAATTCCATCAACTCAGGCATGCTTTTTTTACATGGTCCACACCAAGAAGCCCAGAATTTCAAATAAACTTTTTTCCCTTTATAGTCTGATAACTTCACTTCTTTGCCATTCATAGACTGCAAGGTGAAGTCTGGTGCATCCTTACCGACTGCGATTTGTTGTACAGCGGGTTGTTTTGGACTGCTTGTCTGTTTGGTTTCTTTTTCACCACAGGCAATCAACAAGAATAGAGACATAATACTCAATCCTGTAAAAATAATTTTTTTCATCTTTTTCTCCTTTTATCCAAGAATTCCTGACAAGGCATTTAACTGCCCTAGCATTAATAATAATCCCATCAAAATAATCAAAGCTCCCCCGATTTTCTTTAGTAGAATTATATGGGGTTTTAATTTACTAAAATAGGGCATAATCCAGCCCGAAGCCAAGGCCAAAACAATGAAAGGAAGGGCCATTCCCAATGTGTATACTAATGTTAACACGGCTCCTTGCCAAGCACCATTGCCACCTGAAGCTGCTAGGGCCAAGACTGAACTTAAGACTGGTCCGATACAAGGGGTCCAACCAAAACTAAAGGTTATCCCAAGTAAAAAGGCTGACAGATAGTGATTCGACTTAGATTGTTTGAAGGTGACTGTCTTTTGAACCTCCAGTTTATTGAAATGTAAGATTTCCATCTGGTGAAGGCCCAAGAGGATAATGACTGCTCCCATAACATAACGAAACCAGTCAGCATAGAGCATATGCCCTAGGAATCCCGCTCCAAATCCCAAAATAAAGAAAATGAGGGAGATCCCAGCAATAAAGCACAAGGTCCGAATTAAGCCCGACCATGCAACGTCTCTTCCGAAAAATCGAAAGCTTTTTGAATTTCCCTGATCATCCAGTAAAATACCAGCATAGACAGGTAGCAAAGGAAAGATGCAGGGTGAAAAGAAGGACAGAATACCTGCTAAAAAAACCGATACTAAAAATATAATAGACTCCAACGAATTACCTACTTTCACAAAATTCTAATCTTATTTTACTATAAAAGAAAAAAATTGTAAGAAGTTTGCTACGCTTGTTTATTTTATCTACATTTGACACAAAAAAAGGAGCTAAGCTCCCTTTATTTTAATACGTTCCTTCTTCACCTTGACTAGTCAAGATAACTGGACCGTCTTTGGTAATCACGAACTGGTGTTCATATTGGCAAGACAGGCCACCATCTATAGTCTTATGAGCCCAGCCAGTTTTCATATCTGTATCAATTTCCCAGTCACCAGTATTGATCATGGGTTCAATGGTTAGTACCATTCCTTCACGGAGACGGAGCCCACGGCCTGCTATACCGTAGTTAGGAACCATTGGCTCTTCGTGCATAGTTGGACCAACACCATGACCAACCAAATCACGTACGACACCATAACCGCGACTTTCAGCGTATTCTTGAATGGCCGCACCGATATCACCGATGCGATTGCCAAGAACTGCTTTCTCAATCCCTATATACATAGCTTCCTTGGTCACGTCCATCAAGTTTTTCACTTCTTCAGACGGTGTACCAACCGCATAAGCCCAGCATGAATCTGCTAAACCACCAGTATAACTTTGGGTGTATTTTTTCATTTGCTCAACATTGTTGAAGTTGAGTTTAGATACATTAAGGTCGGATTTGGCAATCGGACCACCCAGTACCATATCAACCTTGAGCAAATCGCCATCTTTCAAGATATAATGACGTGGAAAAGCGTGAGCTACTTCATCGTTGAGAGAGCAACAAGTGGCATAGGGATAATCCATGACTGCCCCATCCACGCCAATCTGTAAAGGAAGGAAATTCTCCTCTTTACAACGTCGACGAACGTACTCTTCAACTTCCCACATATCCACGCCTGGCTTAATCAAATCACGTAAGCCTATATGGATACTTGCTAGGAAATCACCAGCCTTGTCCATGGCTTCGATTTCACGTGCTGATTTTAAAGTTATCATTTTTTCTCCTAGATTCTAATTAATTTTAACCGTAACATTTGCTTTTGAAACAATCTGATGACCATGATAAATATCATAATCAATAATAGCTGAGCGTCTCGTGTGGTGAATAATACGAGCCTGAATCCGCAGAGTATCATCTATCTGTACAGCCTGCAAGAAATAAATCAACATCTGTTCAATGATGAGATTACGTCCGCTATTCACAACGAGGTCTTGTGTCATATGGTTGAGGATTTCAGCCAAGACTCCATTAGCAAGGACCCCATTTTTCTCCAACATGAAGGGCTCAACAGTTATGACGACTTCATCATGATGGTAAGATAGTTTTTGCCCGATTTGCTCTGAGAAAGTTGGCAAGGCAGAAACTTGGGAACGGCTCATCTTTTCCATGACATCTCGTCGTGTTACGACACCGAGTAGGGTTTGGTTGCTTCTGACAACGGGAACCATCTCAAAGTCTTCTGCAATCATTCGTTGACTGACATTGGCAATATTGGTCGCCAATCCTGTTACGAAGATACTGCGCGTCATCACCTTGTCAATCGTCGTGCTGGGAGACTTGTCTCCTGCGTCACGCATAGTAACAACCCCGACAACCACTTGATGTTGGTTAATGACTGGAAAACGACTACTTCTGTTCTTACGGACCAAGTCTAGATAGTCTTTGACTGTATCCGTTTCTCTCAAAAAACCATACTCGTGACTGGGACGATAGAGCTTTTCGACTGTCAGAATATCGGTTTTGATTTGAACATTTGAGAGGGCCTTGTTAATCATGGTCGCTACTGTAAAAGTGTCATGTTTACTCCTCAGAACTGGAATCCCTTTTTTATTAGCCAACTCAAGAACATCGTCCTGGACATGAAAACCACCTGTCACAAGGACCGCATTTTCATTTTCCAGCGCTAAAAGTTGAATACGAGTACGGTCACCTACGATCACAAGACCACCATCATGGAGATAGGACAGGATATTCTGCTCTGTCATGGCCCCAATGGAGAATTTGCTAAACTCTCTCTCTAGCCCTTCCTGACCGGCTAAAACTTCAGAGGAGGTGACTTCAGCAATTTCAGCATAGGTCAGCCGTTCAATAGCCACTTTTTTTGGCTTAACTCGTATGGTTCCACTACGTGGCCGAGTTTCAACAATGCCACGATTTTCAGCTTCTTTGATAGCTCGGTAGGCTGTTCCGTCACTAACACCTAGGTGATTGGAAATACTGCGAACACTAACTCTCTTCCCAATTGGCAACTCTTCCAGATAGGACAAAATTTCCTGGTGTTTACTCATTGAATTCTCCTTTTATGTATCGAAATTCAAGATAGTCCCTCATTTTTCGTGTATAGCGATCGCTTCCCTTAAACTGTCGGACGAAACTAAAGCCCGATTTTAAGGCTACTTTTTGACTAGCTTGATTCTCCAGATGAGTGATGATGGATAATTGTTTTAAACCAAATTCTTCAAAGGAAAGCTGACAAAGCTTGGTAACTACTTCTGTCATATAACCTTGTGACCAAGAATCTTTTTTTAAGAAATAACCAATTTCTGCTTCTTTTTTGATTTCATCAATCTTTTCAAATTTAATAGAGCCAATCATTTCCTGATTTCCTTGGAGACAAATTGCCCAAACACCTAGAGGAGCCTTCATAAAATAGTTGGCAAGCGCGTATTGACTTTCTTCTAAACTTGATTGACTAGGAAAAATAAACTGCAAATTTTCAGGATTGGAAGCAATCTCGTAAAATGCTTGACTGTCACTAAAAAAGAAAGGACGCAAATACAAGCGCTCCGTTTCAAAAAAAGAAAACATTGCTAATTTGGTCCAAATATTCATAATCACCTCAACGGTTTAGTCTTCAATGAGTGTAATATCCGCTCCGAGACTACGTAATTTCTCAATAATATCTGAGTAGCCACGCAAGATAAACTCAATATTTGTAATTTCAGTTTTACCTTCAGCCATCAAGCCAGCAATAACAAGCGCTGCACCAGCTCGCAAGTCTGTAGCTTTTACGCTTGCCCCGTGCAATCTACGACCACCATTGTAGATAATATGATCATTTGTAGTCGTAATATCCGCATCCATTTTTGCTAATTCAAAAACATGGTTAACACGTTTTTCATAAATCGTATCAATAATGGTTCCACGACCTTGAGCAGTCAGCAATAGCGGAGTTATTGGCTGTTGCAAATCAGTTGCAAATCCAGGATAAGGAGCTGTTTTGATATTGATAGCCTTCAAATCAGACTGCTCTTCAACGAAGATACTGTCTTCTGAGACCGTCATATGAACGCCCATTTCCTCTAGTTTGGCGATAAAACCTTCTAAGTGCTCATAGAGAACGTTGTTAATACGGATTCCTTTTCCTACCGCTGCAGCAAGTGAAATATAGGTTCCAGCTTCGATACGGTCTGGAATGACTTGGTGACGCGTTCCATGAAGTTTCTCAACACCATCAATAATGATAATATCAGTCCCTGCACCACGAATGTGAGCGCCCATATTGTTCAAAAGGGTAGCAACATCGATAATTTCCGGTTCACGAGCCGCATTTTCAATGACAGTACGCCCCTTAGCTTTGACCGCAGCAATCATGGTGTTAATCGTTGCACCAACGCTGACGGTATCCATGTAAATACTTGCGCCATGAAGTCCCTTACCTTGGGCAGATAAATTCATATTATCTCCCTCATAGCTAACTTTAGCACCCATGGCCTCAAAGGCTTTTAAGTGAAGATCAATCGGACGAGGCCCCAGATCACATCCACCAGGAAGTCCAACTGTAGCTTCACCAAAGCGACCTAAGAGACTTCCGTAGAAATAATAAGAAGCACGCAAGCTATTGATCTTACCATAAGGCATAGGAATATTTTGAACACCTCTTGGATCGATTTCCAAGACATCATCATAACGCTTAACAGTTGCCCCCATAATCTCCATAATTTCTACAAGACTAGCAACGTCTGAAATATCTGGAACACAATCTAAAGTGACAATATCATCTGATAAGATAATAGCTGGAATAAGCGCTACAACACTATTTTTAGCACCGCTAATGGTGATCTCACCTTGCAATGGATGTCCACCATTGATGACAATTTTTCTCATGTTATACTCTTTCAAAATTTACTAAAAAGGTCTTTTCATTCTATTATACCATAATTTTCATTTTTTTCCCATTCCTATTGATTAAACATTCCATTTCAATAAAAAAAGCCTATCACACAAGCGATAAAGCTTGATATGACAGGCTTTGTAATGTTAGATTAACGTACTGTACGGATACGCATTGTGTTTGTACGGACAGCTTCTCCAAGCGGTACACCTGCAACGATAACAATATCATCACCAGATTCTACCAAACCTTGCTCAACTGCAATTCTTTCAGCGAGATCAAACATATCATCAGTGTTTGATGGGCGATCAGTTGTTACTGGAATAACTCCCCAGTTAAGCATCAAACCACGCTGAGTCAATTCATCGAAAGTGATTGCCAAGATATCAGCATCTGGACGGTATTTAGAAATTAAACGAGCAGTGTGACCTGTCTTAGTAAGAGTAACCACCAACTTGATATTCATAGAGTTTGTCGCATCCTTAACAGCTGAAGCCATAACCTCAGTCTTAGAATTACGTGACAAGTTAACAGATGACAAGCGACCGTATTCTTTTAAAAGAGTCTGAGCATTTTTGTCAATAGTTGCCATCGTAGTAACTGACTCAAGTGGATATTTACCATTTGCAGACTCACCTGAAAGCATTGTAGCGTCAGTTCCGTCGATAACAGCGTTAAATACGTCTGATACTTCTGAACGAGTCGCACGTGGTTTTTCAGTCATTGTTTCAAGCATGTTTGTTGCTGTGATAGCGACTTTACCAGCTGCATTTACTTTTGTGATGATCATTTTTTGGTAAACTGGGACCATTTCGAATGGTACTTCGATACCCATGTCACCACGAGCAATCATGATACCGTCAGCAGCTTCAATGATTTCATCCAAGTTGTCGATACCTTGTTGGTTTTCGATTTTAGCGAACAATTGAACGTGACCATTACCAGTTTCTTCACAGATCGCACGAACTTCGTTTACGTCTTTTGCAGTACGGACGAATGAAATTGCGATGAAGTTAATACCTTGTTCAAGGCCAAAGCGAATATCATCATTATCACGTTCAGCAAGAGCTGGGAATGGAATCTTAGTGTTAGGAATATTAACACCTTTTTGTTTAGCAATGATGCCATCATTTTCCACTTCCACTTCAAACTCACGTGTTGAATCATCCTTGCCAATTACACGAAGTCCAAGTTTTCCATCATCAACAAGCACTTGTTTTCCAATTGCAACATCATCATAGATGTCAAGAGCACCAGCAACGTTTAAAGCAATCACATCGCGAGTTGATTTGATTCCTTGTTTAGTTGCAACACGGATTTTTTCACCAGTTTTGTAAGAGTACTCTTTTGCGTCACCTTCAAATAATTCAGTACGGATTTCAGGTCCTTTAGTATCAAGAAGGAAACCAACTTTTTTACCTGCAATTTTTTCAGCAAGTTTAACAGTTGCCATACGCTCACCTTGTTCTTGGTGGTCACCGTGTGAGAAGTTGAAACGGAAAGTATTTGCACCAGCTTCAATCAATTTTGCAATATTTTGAGCTGAAGCTTCAACATCAAGTTTTTCTCCCCAGTATCCGTCATCACCGAATTTTTTACCACCACGGATTTCTACCGCAGGACCCAAAGTTGCAACGATTTTTACACGTTTATTCATGATTTTGTGACTCCTTTATATAATTCGACCTTTTATGGTCATGTTACCAAATTAATGAAAGTTGATTAAGACAAGCTCTTGTTCAAAGCAGAAAGTTCAAGATCAGCTTTATGAGGGTTGTTAACAACAATCTTGCCATCAGCTGTTAGGCTAAACAAAGCTCCTTCTTCTGCTGTACCAAGAATTGGATTCTCAACCATTTTTTCGTTTCGGATACCAACAGCGACACCACCGATTCCTTCTTTAAGAAGTTTAACAGCGTGTGCACCCATGCGTGATGCCAATACACGGTCACGAGCGGTTGGTGATCCTCCACGTTGGATGTGACCAAGTTCTGTTACACGAAGGTCGCTTGTATCTCCAGCTTCTTTTAGTTTTTGACCAAATTCAGCTGCTGACATAACACCTTCTGCCAAAACGATGATGTTGTGTTTCTTACCGTGTTCATAACCAGCTTTGATGCTTGCTACGATTTCTTCCATCTTGAAGCCTTCTTCAGGGATGATGATTTCGTCAGCACCAGTTGCGATACCTGCCCAAAGAGCGATATCACCAGCATTACGTCCCATTACTTCAACAACGAAAGTACGACGGTGACTTGATGATGTATCACGAATCTTATCGATCGCATCCATTGCAGTAGTAACTGCAGTATCAAATCCGATTGTGAAGTCAGTACCTACGATATCGTTATCAATTGTACCTGGAAGTCCGATAGCAGGGAATCCATGCTCAGTCAAGCGCATAGCTCCATGATAAGAACCGTCTCCACCGATAACTACGACTCCTTCGATACCGTGTTTTTTCAACTGCTCAATCCCTTTAAGTTGACCTTCAAGTTGTGCAAACTCAGGGTAACGAGCAGAGTGAAGGAAAGTACCACCACGTGAAATGATGTCTCCAACTGAAGCAGCATCAAGTGGATAAATTTCGCCGGCAACCATCCCTGCGTATCCATCATAGATACCAAAGACTTCCATTCCTTCTGAGATTGCTTGGCGAACTACTGCACGGATGGCAGCGTTCATACCAGGGGCGTCTCCACCGCTAGTCAAAACAGCAATACGTTTCATTTGGTTTTGCTCCTTTTTCTTTTAACATTCTTATTGATTATACCACATTTAAATCGAAAATTCTTCTATTTTTTGTATTTTTAGCGATAAATCGTTTTCATGGTGATTTCCTTTAATTTTTCTTGTAGAGTAGAATCTTTTCTTACAAAATATTGTGTGGAAACAATCGTTTTCTGTTCCTCTTCATACCTGATAATGACAGGAATTGGGCCTTTATATTGTTCCAGGATACTTGAAATCTCTTTATCGTATTCATGATTTTTAACTTGAATCCAGAATCGTTCTGCTACTGCTTCTTTCAAATCTTGTGCAATCATTTGCAAACGACCATCTCGAGATTGAATCTTCCCGTTGATATAGTAAAATTTCCCTTCAGATAGGATAGAGGCGAATTTTCGATACTGATCCGAAAATACAGTCACATCCATCCGAGACTTACTATCATGAACCTGTAGAAAGGCCATATTCTCGCCCTTCTTGGTTCGAATCACCTTTAGTTTTTGCACTTCAACTAGAAGAGTTGCTTGACTCCCCTCAGTGAGAGTAGCAATGGGTGTCGTTGGATAAAGGGCTTGTTTGGCAAGTGTTTGGATAGGATGGGCACTGATACCAACCCCGATCAGTTCCTGCTCCTTGTAAAATTTCTCTGCTTCTGTAAAATCATCAGCCTCCGTCCAACTATAGTTTGCATCCGCAAAGAGTCCTCCCAACTCTTCAACAAAGACAAATAGGTTTGGTAGGTTCACTAGGATTTTCTGGCGGTTCTTGTCAAAGTCATCAAAGAGCCCCAGTTCAACCAGAGGAGACAAAAGTGACAGTTTCTTGTAATTCTTAGGAAGACGTGTGACGAAATCCTCAATGCTTGAGAAGGGACGATTTTCAATGATCCAATAGGAAAAATCTCTCGGCACCCCCTTAATAGCTTTCAAACCAAGATAGATTGTTTTCTGGGTAATTTTATCATGATAGGGAATGCTGTTGATGGCTAAAGACGCTACTTCAAATCCCATCTGCAGAGCATCCACAATGTAATCACCGCTTGAATAATTCAACATAACTTGAAAGAAAATAGCAGGATAGTGCGTCTTGAAATAAGCAAGCTGGAAAGCCAGGGCTGAGTAGGCATAGGCGTGGGATCTATTAAATCCATAGCCTGCAAACTTTTCCATCACTGCAAAAACTTGATTGGCTTTCTCTTCTGAATGCCCAAGTTTTACTGCACCCGAGATAAAATCTTCCTTCATTAAATGCATCTCTTTAGCATTTTTCTTACCCATGGCACGTCTGAGAATGTCAGCTTTACCAAGACTGAATCCTCCAAAGCGCTGAGCTACCTGCATGACTTGCTCTTGATAGAGCATGATACCGTAGGTTGATGATAGGATGTCCTCCAATGCGGGATCCAGCACCGTCACCTTTTCTTTACCATGCTTGCGAGCCACAAAATTATCAATATAATCACTAGCCCCTGGTCTGTTGAGAGATGTCGTTGCTACCACTTCTTCGAAGACTTGTGGTTTCACCCGTTTTAACAGTCGAATGGCACCAGGTTGTTCAAATTGGAAAATCCCCTTGGTATTTCCAGAAGCAAAAAGGGCCAGAGTTTCTTTGTCTTCCAAATCAATCTCTTCGATTTTCAAATGAATACCTTCTGACTCAGCTAGTAATTCCTGCATTTTTTGGACAAAAGTTAAGTTACGCAGACCTAGGAAATCCATTTTTAGAAGGCCATTTGCTTCAACTGCATGTGCATCATATTGGGTGATTAGCATGTCCTCACCGTATTTTAGAGGAATATAGTCCGTCAAATCTTGGTCACTCATAACGACTCCTGCCGCATGGATAGAGGTCTGACGAGGATATCCTTCAATCTTTCGAGCAATCTCAAAAGCTTTTTGGTATTCAATCTTGCTATTGATGACCTGCCTAAATTGCAAATTCTTTTCATAGGCCGTCGTTAGCGTATCTCGGAAACTGATTTTTTTCGTAATATTTGTTAATTCGTACTCTGGAACGCCATAGCGTTTGAAAACATCACGAATCGCTTGTTTTGCTCCAAAGGTCGAATAAGTGACAATCTGTGCCACGTGTTGACTGCCATAGCGATCACGAACGTAACGAATGAACTCTGGTCTATAAAGGTCAGGGATATCGATATCGATATCGGGCATGGTATAGCGCTCACGATTTAAAAAGCGCTCGAAAATCAAGTTCTTTTCAACCGGATCAATTCCTGTAATGTCAAGTGAGTAAGCCACCAGACTACCAACAGCAGACCCACGCCCCATTCCCATATAGTAGCCTTGGGAACGTCCAAAACGCAACAAATCCCAAACAACTAGAAAATAGTCATCAAAGCCCATATCATGAATCACAGCCAATTCCTCGTTCAGTCGCTCATGATAAATAGCTGAGGTTAGCCCCTTGTCACTCAAGCCTTGCTCAGCTCTCTCTCTAAGTTCTTCGACCGCTGGTCTTTCAGGATTAAAGCGAGGAAGTTTTAAACTTGGATCAAGTTGGTAGCTAACATTCTCTATCAAACCTTGAAGAGTGGCAAATGCCTGAGAGAAGCGATTTTTAAACCGAGCTTCTAAATCTGAGGCAGGTAAAAAAATCCCTTGTTGTGAATGCAGATCCACTTCCCTAAGACTGACATTGTCCTTGACTGCCGACAAGATTTGCAAAACTTGTAGGTCTTCTTTTTCAAAAGAATTGACTTGATAGAGTGGAAGAATCGGTCTGGTAAAGACTTCTTGAGGAGTATCTGGACTGGCACCGATAAAATAATCATGCCCCAAATCCAGTTGTTCGACCCCATTAAAATAGGGAACAATAATGGCCACATCTTCGAGGTGGGAGGTGAAGTCAGACCAATTTTTCCGTCCAGTCATTTTTAAAGTGGATAACTTCATCAACTCTTGATAGCCTTTAGTGGATAGGGCTAGAAAACGAAGAGAAATATTCTCCTCATCTTTGATCAAGGTCATTTCAAGACCAATTAAAGGTTGGATGCCATACTTACGAGTCACTTCTAGAAAATGATAGGCTCCATAGAGATTATCCACATCCATAATAGCAAGGTGAGAATAGCCATACTCTTTAGCTGTTTGTACATATTTTTCAATCGAAACCACACTTTCCATAAAACTGTAAACAGTCTTGGTGTCGAGCTGCACAATCATTTCTTCTCCTCCTTGCTTTCGTTTTACTACTATTATACCATTTTAAGTTGGATATTGAAGCAACTCGGATGCTTTCTTTTCAACATCAGCATTTACAACCTCTCCGTCTTTCTTCCCTTTAATTTTTAATATTATAAGATGGATTTGAATATCATTTTAGACATTTTTATACTAAGTAAAGTATAATAAAGTCAGACTCTATATGCAATTTCACATATAAAAAATTCTAAGAAAGGGCTTTTTATTATAGTATTTATTCATCATTTTATAATAACTTACTAAATAGGTATTCCGCTTCACGAAATTTCTTGCATTAAAGTTTATTTATTCCATTTTTCCTTATTTTTTGATATAATAAATTCAGTCTGTTTTCAAAGGAGAGAACCATGCGTTTTAATCAATTTAGCTATCTTCCGACCACTAGTTCTCAACAATTAGATGAACTAGCAAGTCTTGGTCTGGAATTGTCACCTCAACTGCCCTTAAAAAAGCAATTTGAAGACTTCATCCGTTGGAGTTTTTTCACTTATTCTAACACTGATTATGCCTTATCCACTTTGGCCGCGGATAACGAAACAGATCTATTAACTTTTTTCCAATCAGAGCGTGATTTAACTGCTGATGTTTTCTACACGGTAGTTTTTCAACTTTTAGGGTTTAACTATCTTGTTGACTTTGAGGACGCCGAACAATTCCGTAAAGAAACTGGATTTCCTATTGTTTATGGAGATCTCATCGAAAATCTTTATCAATTGCTCAATACACGAACTAAAAAAGGAAATACGCTCATCGACCAACTTGTTAGTGACGGACTCATTTTAGAAGACAATCACTACCACTACTTTAACGGTAAGAGCTTGGCAACCTTCTCTACTCGTGATGTCATTCGTGAAGTCGTGTATGTCGAGAGTCGTGTGGATACTGATAAAGACAGTCTCCCTGACTTAGTCAAGGTCAGCATTATTCGCCCGCGTTATGATGGTCAAGTACCTGCTCTTATGACTGCCAGCCCTTATCACCAAGGGACCAACGTCAAAGCTAGCGATAAAGCTCTCTACAAAATGGAAGGAGAACTTGAGGTCAAACCTGCCCACACCATTGAGCTTGAGGAGGAGCCTAAGCTGAATTTAGTCGAGCCTCTCGGCCAAGCTGAACTCGTCTCTGAAGCTGAAGAAAAGTTAGCTCATATCAATAGCTCATACACCCTCAATGACTACTTCCTCCCACGAGGATTTGCCAATCTCTATGTATCGGGTGTTGGTACCAGGGATTCCCAAGGTCTCATGACTAATGGGGACTACCATCAAATTGAAGCATATAAAAACGTGATTGACTGGCTTAATGGTCGTTGCCGTGCTTTCACGGATCACACACGCAAACGTCAAGTCAAGGCTGACTGGTCAAACGGCAAAGTCGCAACAACAGGAATTTCCTATCTAGGGACCATGTCCAATGGACTTGCGACCACTGGTGTTGATGGCTTAGAAGTGATCATCGCAGAAGCAGGTATTTCCTCATGGTACAACTACTATCGGGAAAATGGTTTGGTGACTAGCCCAGGTGGTTATCCAGGTGAGGATTTTGACTCACTTGCTGAATTGACCTACTCCCGTAATCTCCTAGCTGGTGATTATATTCGTGGTAATGGAGCTCATCAGGCAGACTTAGAGAAGGTAAAAGAACAATTAGATCGCAAGACTGGTGACTACAATCAGTTTTGGCATGACCGCAACTATCTGCTCAATGCTCATAAGGTTCAAGCTGAGGTCGTCTTTACACATGGTTCCCAGGATTGGAACGTCAAACCTCTTCATGTTTACCAGATGTTTCATGCTCTTCCAACTCATATCAATAAGCACCTCTTTTTCCATCATGGTGCCCATATCTATGTGAACAACTGGCAGTCAATTGACTTCCGCGAGTCCATGAATGCCTTGTTAAGTAAGAAATTGTTAGGACTTGACTCAAGCTATCAACTCCCTACTGTCATCTGGCAGGACAATACTGCACCGCAAACATGGCAGAGACTTGATGACTTTGGCAAGCAGAATAAACTGCATACTTTCCCACTTGGAACTGAAGAAAAAGTGATTCAAAACCAGTATGATCAAAAAGATTTTGAGCGGTATGGCAAGACTTACCAAACCTTCAACACAGAACTTTACCAAGGAAAAGCCAATCAAATCACCATTGACCTTCCAGTAAGTCAAGACATTCACTTAAATGGGCGAGTGGAGCTGAAACTTCGTGTCAAATCAAATACAAACAAGGGCTTATTGTCTGCTCAACTCCTCCAACTAGGACAACAGAAGTACCTTCAACCCTATCCAGCAGTTCAATCAGTCCGAACAATTGACAATGGTCGTTACCACATGTTAGAAAATCTCTGTGAACTGCCATTCAATCCAAGTGCTCAACGTGTCATCACTAAAGCCTACCTCAATCTTCAAAACCGAGATGATCTCTTGACAATCGAAGAAATCCAACCAAATGAATGGATGGACTTCAAGCTAGAGCTTCAACCAACTATTTACAAACTTAAAGAAGGAGACATTCTCCGCTTAGTGCTCTACACAACAGACTTTGAGATTACAATTCGAGATAATACAGACTATCACTTGACTGTTGATTTAGCACAGTCTACTATCACTATTCCCTCATAAAAGGAGCTATTAACACTTATGAACAAATCTGAACACAGACACCAACTTATCCGCGCCCTCGTTTCAAAAAACAAAATCCATACTCAAGCTGAATTACAAGCCTTGTTAGCGGAAAATGATATCCAAGTTACACAAGCCACCTTATCACGCGATATCAAAACCATGAA
This sequence comes from Streptococcus oralis SK304, assembly GCF_000287715.1. Classification (GTDB taxonomy): domain Bacteria; phylum Bacillota; class Bacilli; order Lactobacillales; family Streptococcaceae; genus Streptococcus; species Streptococcus oralis_Y. The sequence goes on from NZ_ALJN01000016.1 coordinate 602,409, forward strand.
CCTCTCAAAAGTTCGCGAAGAAGATCATTCTTACTATGTGCTAAATACAGGGTCTATCTCCAAATGGGAAAAACGTCTTGAAAATTATATGGAAGATGCTCTTATTATGTTGCGTCCTGTGCAACACCAGGTTATTTTGAAAACTCTACCCGGTTTAGCCCAATCGTTTGGATCTGTAATTGATTCTTTGGACTTTCCAGATGTCATTGCAACCCTTTGTGGAGACGATGTCTGCATGATTATCTGTGAAGATGCTACAAAAGCGCAAGCTTGTTTTGAAAGTCTTAAAAAATACGCACCACCATTTTTCTTTAGTGAATAAAACAAATCCCGTGATTAAAAATCACGGGAATTTTTTATTTCTTTGACTGTGTATCTTCTTTCTTTGTACGTGCTAATCGAAGGGCACGTTTAGGGTTGAGACGATTAAACAATTCTTCTAGTTTCTTTTCATTCCATACATCTGCTGCAGAAACAAAATTTCCATCTGCATCTCGGAATGATATCGGTTTATCTCCCATATCAATCTCCTAGTCTACAAATTCAAATTCAAATTTATCGATGCGGACCAAGTCGCCATCTTTGGCACCACGTGCACGAAGGGCTTCGTCAACCCCCATACCACGAAGCTGACGGGCAAACTTCATGACTGATTCGTCACGGTCAAAGTTGGTCATGTTAAAGAGTTTCATGAGTTTTTCACCAGAAAGTACCCATGTCGCATCATCATCACGACTAATCTCAAAGGCTTTTTCTTCCTCGTCAAAACCGTAGTACGCCTCTTCTTCCATATCGGATTCATCATAGATTGGGAATTCTGGAGTCTTGTCTAACAATTCAGCTGTCGCGTCCAAAAGAGTTGCCAAGCCTTGCTTGGTCAGACCAGAAATTGGGAAGATGGCTGGAAGTTCCTCAAACTCGTCGTAGTTTGCTGCCAACTTTTCCTTGAAAGTTTTCAGATTTTCCTGACTTCCAGGCATATCCATCTTGTTGGCTACGATAATCTGTGGACGTTCCATGAGACGAAGGTTGTAGGATTCTAATTCCTTATTGATAGCAAGGTAGTCCTCGTAAGGATCACGTCCTTCACTAGCTGACATATCAATGACATGGAGGATAACTCGAGTGCGTTCGATATGACGGAGAAACTGGGTTCCAAGACCAACACCTTGACTGGCACCTTCAATCAAACCTGGAAGATCTGCTACTGCAAAAGATTCACCTGACTGAGTACGAACCATGCCCAAATTAGGAACAATAGTCGTAAAGTGGTAAGCACCGATTTTTGGCTTAGCTGAAGTGATGACACTAAGCAAAGTTGACTTGCCGACAGATGGGAAACCGACCAAGCCAACATCTGCTAAGATTTTCAATTCCAGTTGCAACTCACGTTCTTGACCTGGTTCTCCATTCTCAGAGATTTCAGGTGCAGGATTTTTTGGAGTGGCAAAACGGATATTCCCACGACCGCCACGACCGCCATGAGCCACGATAAATTCTTGACCATGTTCAATCAAGTCTGTAATGACTTTTCCTGTTTCCGTATCACGTACAGTAGTCCCTTGGGGTACCCGAACACGAAGATCTTCTGCCCCACGACCGTGCATTCCTTTGGTCATCCCTTTTTCACCGGAATCAGCCTTGAAATGACGGTTATAGCGGAAATCCATCAAGGTACGCAAGCCTTCGTCTACCACGAAAACAACGTTACCTCCACGTCCACCATCACCACCCCAAGGACCTCCATTAGGGACATATTTTTCACGGCGAAAGGCAACCATGCCATCGCCACCATTACCAGCCTTGACCTTAATCTTGGCTGTATCTAAAAACATACTCATATTTTCTTCTCACTTTAAAAAGGCTGGGAAATCCCAGTCATTAGTCATTGTTTCTGTCTAAACAACTTGCTTAGAATCTGCTAAAAGCTCCAAGCGCCGTTGCAAAGATACCAGCAAGGGTCACAAACAACATGATGAGCACGACAACAAGTGTCACCTTTTCAAACATTGTTTTTTTACGGTTACCATTATCTCCAAAAGCCATAGTTTCTCCTTTTCACTCTATAATTTTAATTTAATATTCTGTAGAAACAGGCGCAATTGCCCACAAAATCAAGTAAGCAAGAACCCCTGCTCCATAACAAAAGGCTAGAACTCCCCAAATCACTCGGACAATTGTCGGATCAATATCAAAATAGTTGGCAACACCGGCACAGACTCCACCAATTATTTGATTTTTTCCACTTCGCATTAATTTTTTCATAATATTTTCCTCTTATTCTATTATTTGAATTCATCTTTCCAATAATCTCTGATGCTGGATAATTGCTTCCGAGAAGCCCGCAAAATACGCTTAGACTCTTTTACTGGACTTGTAACAGCCTGTTGGGGTAGATATAAAATCGTTTTCAAGAAGCGCTGACTGACAGGTTTTCCATCATGTAATTCATGTTCAAAGTTATTTGAGATAATGGCATCAAGATAAAACTCATGTACTCGTTTTCCAAAGTTTTCAGCCGAAATTTCGTACAACTTATCCGCCAACTTTTGTTCAGATATATCCGGAGTAGCGATTAAGGCTTCAAGGATGGCCCCTGCTAACTCCTGTTCTCCATAGTAGAGGGTTCCAAACATTTTGTCACTGATCAGGTTATCAAGATAAGGATTGCCATGAGCAATGACGGGTGTTCCACTGGCTAAACTCTCTAGATAAGTTAATCCTTGGGTTTCACTAGTAGAGGCAGAGATGAAGAAATCTGCAGCCTTATAGTATAAAGCTGTCTCACTTGGAGCAATCATCCCTGTAAAAATCACATGTTTTTGCAGGTTTAATTTCACTACTTGCTCTTTCAGACTGTCCAGATAAGGACCATCTCCAGCAACGACCAGCTTTACTTTATCTTCTTCTTTCAATACTTCAGCAAAAGCATCTAGAACTGCTTGGATATTCTTCTCGTAAGAAATACGCGAAAGGCTCAGTAGCATTTTCTCGTCTTCCTGAATACCTAACTTCGAACGAAGTTCTTGCAAGTTTTCCTCTTTAATCTCAGGTCGTTCAAACTTAGCTAGCTCAATTCCGGTTGGAATGACACGTTTTTCAACCTTCACTTTGTATTTAGATAAAAGGTCCCGGACAATCTCGCTAGGACAGATTACTCCATCTACATCACGAAGGAAACCACGTACCAAATATTTTACCATACTTGGACGAATCAACATTCCCTTAGCAATATAATGCACATAGTCTTCGTACTGGGTATGGTAAGTATGGATAACAGGAATTCTCAATTCTCGTGCAATCCAAATCCCTAATAATCCAAGTGAAAATTCTGTCTGGGTATGAATGATATCGAGTTGATACTGCTTGGCGATTTCAAGTGCCTTTGTAAAACCTCTATAGGCAAATCGTCGATCTTTAAATGCAAAGAAAGGGACACTTGGAATTCGAATAATTTGCCAATCCTCGTAGCGGTTCACATCTTTATCTGTTGTTGTAAAGATAAAAACTGCATGGCCTTGCTTCTCAAGCTCTGTCTTCAAGGTTCGAATACTGGTCGCAACCCCGGAAACCTGAGGAAAATAGGTGTCTGTAAATAAACCAATTCGCATAGATTACCTCACTTTTTACCTAGAGCAGCCTGTTCCCGATAAAATTTTAACCAAATTCCCAGTAAACGCTCTTCTGAATACTGCTTGGATATCCTTTTAGCTTTTTCTTTCAATTCTTTCAACGCTTCAGGATTTTCTTTATATTCTAGGATTGCTTCTCTCATCTCAGAGACATCACTTGTAGCACGATAATCTCCCTCAAGAATGACCTTATACAGGTCCAAATCCCTTAACATAATAGGAGCCTCGCAACTAGCTGCCTCTAAGATGGTCATAGGGAATAGTTCATTATAGCTAGGTAGTAAGAACAAATCAGCTAAAGCATACAGTTCCCGCATCCTCTCCGGTGACACAATACCTGGGAAAATTAGATTTTTAGGTGGATTGTCCATAATCTTCTTATAGCGTTCATAACCATCTGTTATTCCACCAAATGAAAAACCACCAGCCCAGATAAAGGTAATTTCTGGCAATTCTTCAGCAAGACGGATAAAATCATCTATCCCTTTTCGTTTCTGAACCTGGCCCGCACCAACCACGACAAACTGATCTTTTGCGAGATCCATTTCTTCACGAAGTTGTGCAACTTGTTCAGCTGGTAATGGATGCCATTTTTCTTTGTTTACAAAATTGGGAATATAAGTTATTTTTTCTCGTGGAATACCCGCAGCAACTAGATCCTCTATAAACATGGGATTGACCACCACCAAGTGTTCCATCCGATTGTAAAAGGAAAAAACATAGCGTTTGACAATTCCTTTTAGGAAAAATGGAATTTTCAAACTCCCTTCGAGTGTCTCAGGCAAGAAATGCACATAGCCAACTTTTCTCCCAGAGCGTTTCTTTTGAAATGTGGATAAATAATAAGGGAAATCAATGGTGTGAAAGTGGGTTACGTCTGCCTCTACAGGAAGATTCTCCGTAACAATCAACTGATCTTTGGCATCACGATGAAGGAGACTCACCAATTCACGGTAGGCTCCTGACACTCCTTGACCAGCCACTTTTTCACTTGAACTTAGCATATTAATACGCAATTTTTTGTTTTCCATATTACTCATTATACCATTTTATTTCAAGAAAATCAGTAAAAGAAAGAAGAGACCAGAGGAAAATGGAGGAGCCCCTCTCTTTTCCAATCGTCTCTCGTAATTTTCCAATCGATTACTTAATTCCTAGGGCGATACGCGCATAGCGACTCATTTTTTCAACCGTCCAGGCTGGATACCAGACCAATTTGACTTCGATATTGGTTACCTCAGGCACCTCTGTCATCGCATCGTGTATCTGGTCTGTTAAGAGGTCAGCCAGTGGGCAACCCATAGTTGTCAAGGTCATATCAATTTCCGTGTGACCTGTTTCACCATCAAAACGAATCTCGTAAATCAAACCTAGGTTGACAATATCAATCCCCAACTCAGGGTCGATGACCTCTTCCAAGGCATTTAAAATGCGTGTTTTGATCGTTTCAATTTGTTCTTCTGTATAAGCCATGTTATTCCTCACTCTTAGTCTTCAATAAAATCACGAAGTGGTTTGCTGCGACTTGGTTGACGCAATTTTCTCAAAGCCTTGGCTTCAATCTGACGGATACGTTCACGAGTTACGTTAAAGACTTTACCAACATCTTCAAGAGTACGCATTTTCCCATCATCTAGTCCGAAACGTAAGCGCAAGACGTTTTCTTCACGGTCTGTAAGAGTATCCAAGACTTCATCTAACTGCTCGCGCAAAACGATACGAGTTGTGTAGTCTACTGGATTTTCAATCACTTCGTCTTCGATAAAGTCCCCAAGATGGCTATCGTCCTCTTCACCAATCGGTGTTTCAAGTGATACTGGTTCTTGGGCGATTTTCAAGATTTCACGGACCTTGTCAGGTGTCATATCCATACGCTCAGCGATTTGTTCAGGAGTTGGATCTTGCCCTAATTCTTGAAGGAGATTCCGCTGTTCACGGACAAGCTTGTTAATGGTTTCAACCATGTGGACAGGGATACGAATGGTACGAGCCTGGTCAGCGATGGCACGAGTGATTGCCTGACGAATCCACCAAGTTGCGTAAGTTGAAAACTTAAATCCTTTTGAATAGTCAAACTTGTCAACAGCCTTCATCAAGCCCATGTTTCCTTCTTGGATCAAGTCAAGAAACTGCATGCCACGCCCTACGTAGCGCTTAGCGATAGAAACCACCAAACGAAGGTTGGCTTCGGCAAGACGTTGTTTGGCCTCGATATCACCAGCCTCAACAGCTAGGGCCAATTCTTTTTCCTCTTCGTTGGTCAAGAGAGGAACAACCCCGATTTCCTTCAAATACATACGGACAGGGTCATTAACCTTGGCTGAAGTTGAGCCAATCAAGTCCTCATCACTGAGTTCTGGTTCTTCTTCTGCACTAAGCACACGCGCACTTGGATTTCCTTCGTTATCTGTGATAGAAATTCCAGCATCCTGAATCCGTTGCAAAAGGTCTTCAATGCCATCTGCATCCAGGGTAAAAGGAATAACCAGACTTGAATTGATTTCGTCGTCTGTTGCTGTTCCTGTTTTTTTGTGGTTACGGATAAAATCTGCTACTTGCACATCAAATGTGGTTACTTCTTTTTGTTTTGTTGCCATTATTACTCCATTCTTCTCTTTTGGGAAATCAATCGTTGCAATTCTTCCAAGGCTGTGTCTGTATCTCCTACATGACTAGCTTCCTGCACTTTCTTTTTAATTCGTAAGTTGTCCTTGCTGAGGAGGGCACGGTTTCGAGTTTCTTCGACTTCCGCGAGCTCCTGAGGCGACATCTCAGCTGGCAAATCCAGGCTAAGCACGTGGTACCAGGCATTTTCAACTTCAGGTGTCTGATGAGAAAGCTCCTCTGAGCCGATTTCTCCCTGCTCACTTAATAATTCGTAAAGAATCTGAAATTCTGGGGTATCAAAGAAAAAATCTTCTCTTAATCGATAGTCATTCAAAACAACTGGATTCTCAGCCATCCTATAGAGGAGATGAGCCTCTGCTCTCATGACTGCTGTCAGTTGCCGCGTTACAGGTAAACTAATCGCTGCCGGAGGTTGCTCCTCTTTGACTCTTTCCTGCCTTTGAACAATGCGACTTTCATTTACAATCTGCTCCACCTGCTGGTAATCAAAAGAAGGTAGATTATCAGCCAGAATGTGGATATAAGAATTCTGGGCAGTGATAGACTTTTCTTTAGCGATTAGGGGCGCAATCTTTTCAATAAATTCGATTTGTGCCTGCAAGTTGTCACTATTTTCTGGCTTGAGCTGGTGTATATAGAACTCTATAGGACTGATCCGAGTCTTTGTTAAGAGGTAAGCTAGGTCTTCAGCAGAATTCTTTTGCAAATACTCATCTGGGTCCATGGCATCAGGTACTCGAACAACCTCAACTGAGAAGTCTTTTAACTCCTCTAGAGCCTTGGCTGTTGCTGCCTGTCCTGCCTTGTCGCCATCATAGCTGAGAACAATTTTTTTGGTAAAGCGTTTGAGGTGGTCAACATGCTCCTTGCTTAAGGCTGTCCCCATGGAAGCTACAGCATTTTCTATACCAGCACGGTAGGCTGCGATTACATCCATGAAACCTTCCATCAGATAGAGCTCTGTGATCTTCCCTGTTCCCTTTTTTGCCTTGTCCAAATGATACAATTCGTAACTCTTGTTAAAAATTGCAGTCGAGCGACTATTTTTGTACTTGGCAGTCTGACTATCAGTTTCGTCCCAGATACGACCTGAAAAAGCAATAACCTGCCCCTTGTCATTGGTCAAAGGAAAGATGATACGTCCGAAAAAAGTATCATAAAACTGATTGCCATCTGACAAGTAAAACAAGCCCGAATCCAATAAATCCTTTTCCTCAAACTTGTCAGATAAACGTTGGTAGAGATAGGTTCTCTCTGCTGGAGCCAGTCCAATTTGAAAGTGCTTCAGAACATCATCCGTCAATCCACGTTTGTAGAGATAAGCCCTTGCTTCTTCTCCCATCTTGGTCGTCATGAGAATTGCATGGTAAAAACGGGCAGCTTCTTCATGCATATCATATAAAGCTTGATGAGGGGAGGCCTGTTGAGGACGAGACTGGACAGGCATGGATAATTGAATACCGACGCGCTCCCCTAAGAGCTGAACAGCTTCCATAAAGGACACACCTTGGTACTCTTCGATGAACTTAAAAACATCTCCTGAACGACCACATCCGAAACAGTGATAAAACTGCTTGTCTTCTACAACGTTGAAAGAAGGGGTCTTCTCACCATGAAAAGGACAGAGCCCTAAATAGTTCCGTCCAGCCTTTTGTAAAGAAATCACGTCGCCTATGACTTCCACAATGTTGGTATTGTTTTTGATTTCTTCAATAACTTGCTTGTCAACCATACACAATACCTCCATCTTATCATAGTTTTACGTTAACTAGTATAGCTTATTTCTGAAAAAAAGTAAACCATTTCATACGCTTTCCGGAATTCTCTTTGCCATATTTTTCTGGATAGAAAAGGAAGATAAAAAACTCAGAAACACTTTCAGGATTCTAAGTTTTTCTTCACTATTTTTGATAATAATTTAACTCATCTATTCAAATAATTGATAGTAGTCTGAAATTTTCATCTTAGCTTTTTCTTCTTTATTGAGGTCTTGGATGATACGGCCTTCTTTCATAACGATGAGACGGTTTCCATACTTGAGAGCATCCTCCATATGGTGGGTAATCATGAGGGCAGTCAGATGGTCTTTGCTGACAAATTCATCTGTTAACTCCATCAAGGCAACACTGGTCTTTGGATCTAAAGCTGCTGTGTGTTCATCCAACAAGAGCAACTCTGGTCGCTTTAAGGTTGCCATCAAGAGACTCAAGGCCTGACGTTGACCACCTGATAGAAATTCAATCGGAGTGTCCAGATGTTTTTCAAGACCATTTCCCACTTTTTCAATGGTTGTCTGAAACTCTTCCCGATGACTTGATAGCCTTCTGGGAAGGAGTCCTCTCTTCTCACCACGAAACTTGGCAATCAAGAGATTTTCCGCCACCGTCATACGAGGAGCCGTACCCATTTTAGGATCCTGAAAGACACGAGACAAGTACTTAGCCCGCTTCTCAGGTGAAAAATGCGTCACATCCTCCCCCATGATACGGATACTTCCACTTGTTAAAGGTAGGGTACCTGCAATAGTGTTAAAAAGCGTTGACTTCCCTGCTCCATTTCCACCTAGGATGGTAATGAAATCATGTTCAAAAATTTCAAGAGAAACATCATTCAGAATGATTTTTTCCTCGTCAAAGCCATTCGTGATGACTTTGGTAGCATTTTTTAATTCTACAATTGCTGTCATTTGCTAAACTTGACTCCTTTCAGGTATTTGCTTTTGAAGGTTGGAATCATGAGGCAAACTGCCAAAATCAAGGCGCTGTAGAGTCTTAAATAGCTGGTGTTAAAGCCAAGAGCAATCACTCCCCAGACGAGGAACTGATAAGCGATAGACCCTACTACGATGGTCATGAGTCGCTCTGCCAAGGTCAAACTCTTGAACAAAACCTCACCAATAATCAAGCTAGCAAGCCCTACGACAATCACTCCAATTCCTCGAGAAACATCTGCGTATCCTTCTTGTTGAGCAATTAAGGCCCCTGCAAGTGCGATGATCCCATTTGAGAGAACCAAGCCCATAAGTTCCATTCGTCCTGTATTGATACCAAAGCTACGAGCCATATCGGGATTGTCACCTGTAGCGATGTAAGCCTGACCTAGTTTGGTATCAAGGAAAAAGAGCATAAGGCCAATAACAAGAGCTACAAAGATTAATCCAGTCAGGAGTTGGTTAAGATCTGAATCAAAAGGAAAGACATCCTGAATTTGCTTGGTTCCAAGAAGCCCCAGATTGGCACGTCCCATAATCATCAGCATGATAGAATGGCAAGAAGTCATGACCAAAATCCCTGATAAGAGAGTTGGTATTTTACCTTTGGTGTATAAGAGACCTGTTGCCATACCAGCTAGGCAGCCTGCTCCTACTGCAGCCAAGGTCGCTAAAAATGGATTGACTCCTTGTGTTATCAATGTTACAGCTACTGCTCCCCCAAGAGGAAAAGAGCCCTCAGTAGTCATATCTGGAAAATTCAAAATTCGAAAAGTCATAAAGATTCCCAAACCTAGAATCGCCCAGACCATCCCCTGAGAAATAATGGATACTATCATAATCTTTCACTCATTTCTTTCTTTAGTAAAAATGGGAGGAGATGTCCCCAACTCCTCCTTTATCTTTATTCAATCACTTGTCCTGCTTCTTTTAGAACAGACTCAGGGATTGTGATACCAAGTTCTTGCGCTAGTTTTTTATTGATAACCGACTTACCAGTTGAGAAGACATTAACTGGCGTATCAGCTGGTTTTTCACCTTTCAAAACTTTGGCAATCATTTTACCAGTAGCCACTCCAAGATCGTGTTGGTCAACTACTACAGATGCTAATCCACCTGCTTCTACCATGGCAGTAGCACTTGGATAGATTGGCTTTTTAGCTGTTTGGTTGCTTGAAACAACTGTTGAGAATGCTGATGCGATGGTGTTGTCAATTGGAACCCAAATCGCATCGACCTTGCTTGTCATGACATTAACTGTTGAAGCAATTTCGTTAGTGGAAGGAACGGCAAAGGTTTCGACTGTCAAACCTGCTTTTTCAGCATAAGCCTTGAATTCTTCTACCTGTGTTTTTGAGTTATCTTCGCTACTTGAGTAAAGAGCTCCGATTGTTTTGACATTTGGTGTCAAAGTTTTAATCAATTCCACTTGCTGTTCAGCTGGGTTGTGGTCTGATACCCCTGTGATGTTGCCACCTGGTTTTTTCAAATCTTTGACCAAGTTAGCACCGATTGGGTCTGTAATAGCAGCCATGATAACAGGTAGATCTTTAGTAGCACTTGCAAGTCCTTGAGCTGCTGGTGTTGCAATCCCAACAACAACATCGTTTCCATTTGCCACCAATTGTTTACTCATGGTTGCAACCTTGCTCTGATCTCCTTCAGAGTTCATAAAGTCTATTTTTACTTGGTCGTCCTTATAGCCTTCTTCAGCTAGTCCATCTTGAATCCCTTGGTAAATCAAGTCCAAGGATGGGTGACTAACAAATTGAAGGACACCAACCTTAGCAACCTTTTGCTCTTCCTTAGCTACTGGCTTGTTCATTGATGAATAAATCAAGCTAGCCACCACCAATATAGCTAATCCAGCGATAATTCCAATCAAACGTTTATTTTTCATATTCTTTCTCCTTTTAAATCACTTGTATAATACTCTTTTCACTCAAAACAAGCGACGCCATCGTCTAAATTTCATAATCTTTCCTCCCATAGAAAAAATCCTCACACAAAAAACTTGTGTGAGGACGTCGATGCGCGGTACCACCTCAATTATAGGGAGTATCCCTATCGCTCTTTCTCGCAATAACGAGTTGCACTGTAAGGTGTGCTCACCGAATTTTTATGATTTCAAATTCTTAATAACATTCAGCCCAATTTCATCACTTTCATCTATCTGTTTTCACCAACCACAGACTCTCTAAAAAATGAGCATGATTACTTTCTGAATGTTTAAATTATATCATTTTTCAACTACTTGTCAAGGCTATTTTTAGAATTTTTTAAACAATTCAAAAACTTCCCCCTGAAAAAAGAGGAAGTTTGTAGAATATCAGCCTGAATTACGCAAACCGGTTGCAATTCCGTTAATAGTTGTATGGATCAGTTTTTCTTCGTCAGCTGACAATTCGCCACGACGTTGACGTTTGATCAATTCCAACTGAATGTAGTTAAGGATATTAAAGTAAGGCATACGATAATTTAGGCTGTCTTTTAGGTAAGAGTTTTCTGCCAAGAGTTCGTCATAGCCTTCAATAGCTAAAATAACGTCCTTAGTCAACTGCCATTCATCTAAAATAGTGTAGTAGATAGCCTGCACTTCTTCATCTTCACAGAGCTTAGCATATTCAAAAGCAATGTTCATGTTAGACTTAGATAAGACCATGTCTACATTGGAAAGAAGAGATTGGAAGAAAGGCCAGTTTTGGTACATGTCACGAAGAAACTCGATATTCTTCGGATCTTGATCAATAAACTCTTTAAAGCTGGATCCTACTCCATACCATCCAGGGAACATGACACGACTTTGTGACCATGAGAAGACCCAAGGAATGGCACGTAGACCACCAATTTCAGTGATAGTCTTACGAGCTGCAGGACGTGAACCAATGTTGAAGCTTGATATAGCCTTGATTGGGCTTGACTCGAAGAAATAATCATAGAAATGTTCGTTTCCAAAGACCAAATCACGGTAGATATCGTAGCTACGGTCCACTACTTGATCCATGATAGACTCATAATGATTTGAGGTATTGGTATCGCTCTTTTTCTTGGTAATCATACGGTTAATGGCCGCGGATACCAACATTTCAAGGTTATAGTAGGCAGCGTCTTTGTTTCCGTATTTGTTTCCAATGACTTCTCCTTGCTCAGTCAGACGGATACGGTCCTTGATAGACTTGAGCGGTTGAGATGTGATGGCTTCATAAGTTGGGCCACCACCACGACCTACAGTACCACCACGGCCATGGAAGAAGGTGACTTTAACGCCAAATTCATCTCCAATAGCAGTCAGTTGTTGTTGAGCCTTGTAGAGTGTCCAACATGATGATAGATAACCACCATCTTTATTACTATCGGAGTAGCCAAGCATGATTTCTTGGTAGTTGTCTTTTGAAGCAATCCACTTTTTAGCCAATGGAAGAGAGAAGTATCTTCTCATGGTTTCTTCCGAGTGATCCAAGTCTTCAATCGTTTCAAAAAGAGGAACAATCTGAACGCGCGCTTTTTGAGCATCAACCAAGCCTACTTCTTTGAGCATGATGGCTAATTCTAGCATATCAGATACACTTGTCGCGTGAGAGATGATGGTTTGGCGAATGACATTTTCACCCAGTTTATCCTTCAACTTGCGGGCAGCTTTAAAGATAGACAGTTCTTTTTCAAGCAGTTCTGACCTTTCAGCATGAGTTGCTGAGAGGATTCGAGGGTCTTCTTCCAACTCTTTTAAGAGGAGGGCGCATTTTTCATCTTCAGAAAGATCGCTATAGTGGTCGTTGATGCCAGCAGATGCTAACAACTCAGCCACACAAGCTTCATGAACACTAGAATCTTGGCGCATGTCGATAGAAGCAAGGTAGAAGCCAAAGATTTCAACGGCTTGCATCAGTTCAACAAATTCTCCTGAAATCAGGTATTCCCCTTTATTCTCAAGGAGAGAATCTCGAATGGCCAACAAGTCTTGATAAAATTCATCTGCAGTAGCATATCTAGGCTGAAGATCCTTGTCTTCAATCAAATAAGCCTTAGTTGCCTGCATCTTAGCTTGGATATCAAAAAGGGCACGACGATAGAGTTCTTTTTCGCGATAAATGGAGTTGTCTTGCGACTTCAACGCCATCTCACGAACTTTGTCGCTGACATTCACGATGCTGGTTGAAAGTGAAAATTCACGATAAAGATTATAAATCTTTTCATCGTAGTAGTTCATGATGACTTCGCACTGAGTCAAGGCTGATTTGTTGAGGGTTTCCGCTGTTACGAAAGGATTTCCATCGCGGTCTCCTCCAATCCACATCCCCATAGTAATTGGTTTTGGATGTTGAAGCTCAATTCCTTGTTCTTTAGCTAGTTTCTTATATTCAGCCGTCAAACGTGGCACAGCATTCAGGAATGAACTTTGATAGTACTCCATCACGTTGGTGATTTCGTTGGTTACCTTCAATTTCTTCTCACGAATCATGTCTGTTTGCATGATAATTTCAATGTAACGACGGAGATCCATGTTCCATTTTTCTTTATTAATCAAGCCTAGTTTGACATCACGGTACTTGCGCAAAAGAGTATGGATATGGTTGGTCAAGTCCAGCATACTCTTGCGTTGTACTTGCGTTGGATGGGCGGTCAAGACAGGAACGACATTTAACTTTTCTAAAATTTCAGCTGCATTTTCTTTTTCAGCTACCATCTTTATGGTTGTAGACAATTTCCCTAGATAGTCTTGGTCAATATTGTTCTGGTGGTTAATTTTATAGGCTAAGTCCACATCCTCAGATATATTAATCAAGAGTGGAAGGATAGAGAAATAACGAGAAATGTAAATCATTTCTTCATTGGAAAGGCTAGTCACCAGTTCATTGAGCCCTTGATAGTTTTCATTTGTTGATAATTCCTTCAACTGCATGATTTTTTCAAAGGTCTCTGGCGCTAGCATATTTTTTGTAATATCTTCTAGTAACTCTGTCAAAATCAAGACTTCTTCTTGGATGACGGCTTTATTACTATAGTTTTCTAATTTCTGAAGAGACATATATTTTTCCTTTCCATACAATCCTTACAGACCTTCAACAGTTTGAGATTCGTATTCTCTAATGAGTTTAGCACGTTTCTCGCTGGCATCGATATTTAATACGAGGGCAATGGCTACGGATAATACCAGGAGACTGTTCCCACCTTGTGAAAGGAAGGGGAAGGTCACCCCTGTAGAAGGAATCAAACCAGAAATCCCACCGATATTGACAAAGACCTGGACAAGAATCATCCCTCCAACACCGATAGCAACCATGGAGTTAAAGTGATCCTTAGCTCGAATACCAACCAAGATGATTCGTAAAATTAAGAAGAAGAGTAAAGCCAAAATCATACTCGCTCCTACGAATCCAAACTCTTCGATGACAATCGAAAAGACGAAATCCGTATGGGCTTCTGGCAGATAGCCACGCTTCTCGATAGAATTTCCCAATCCTAGTCCGAACCAGCCTCCATTAACCATGGCATAGTAGGAATTTGCAAGCTGGTGTCCTGCACCCGCCAAGTCATTAAAGGGATTAAAGAAGGCACTAAAACGTTTAGCAACATAACCAAATACCGGTATCTGAGAAAATTTTTCAACCCCAACAAGACGAATGACAGATAAGAATAAAATTGAACTCCCTGCCAAGAGAGCTAGAATAGTCGAGAACCAACGATAGGCGATTCCACTAACGGTGTACATAATGAGCGCCACCAAGACCAAGATGGTCGCATTTCCCAAGTCGGGGAAAATCCCCAAGCTACCAATCAGAACCAGCAGAACAAAACGCCAGTCGTTAAAAGCTCGAGGTAGCCATTGATTTTGGGTCAACACCTGGAAATCATAAACCGCAATCTCATCTTGCTGTTTTGAAAAACGATGTGCCAAGTACCATATGATGATAATCTTAAGGTATTCAGCCGGCTGAATCGTTACAGGTCCTACAGAAATCCATCCGTATGCTCCATTGACAGGTGTTCCGACCAGACGCGCTAGGGCTAAAAGAATCATCTCCACAATCATCACGATAAAAATGAGACGTCCATTTCTCAGGAAACCTAATTTTAATTTATAGATTAAGGCAATCAAAACCAAACTAGCTACCCAGAAAATTCCCTGGTTACGTACCAATTGAAAAGCGCTTTTTCCTTCTTCAATTAGGGTTGCACTCGTTGTCGAGTAAACTACAATCAATCCCAAAATCGACAGAAGAAAATAAGGAATCAAAATGGAATAGTTCAGTAGGTGCCTTTTACTAATTTTCATATTTCACCACTCTAATAGGAACAGAGGTGGTTGTCCCTAATTCCGTTTTATTTTCTAGTTTTGATTGTTATTATACCACTTTTTCAGAAAGAAAAAAACTATCATCCTTTAATCCTTCGAATTTTACTTATTTTTTGTCTTCAAGCATAAAAAATACAAACCTCAAATGAGATTTGTATTTTCATTGCTTAGTTAGATGAAGAGCTACTGCTTGAGCTTGAGTCACCACCACCGATGTATTGGGTGAAGATGTTTTGGAAGGCTTGGTCTTTGACTTTGATATTAGCAGCTTGTAATTCTTTACCAATTACTCCTTGAACAAAGGCTGAATCATTTTGTTTTTGAGTCAAAATGATGGTCTTCAATTTTTCTTTGTAATCCTCTATATTAGAAGATTTTTCTGTTTTCTTCGTTACTTTGATGATGTAGAATTGATTGCTGTAGGCTTGTGTTCCAGTAGCCGTAATCACATCAGAAACACCGTTCACATCCAAGGCAAAGGCTGCTTTTTTGACTTGTTCTGGAAGTTCTGTTGAAGCAGAGTCAAAAGTGATTTCTCCACCATTTTCTTTTGTCTTATCATCGTTAGAGTTGTCTTTTGCCAACTGAGCAAAATCTGCACCTTCTGCTTTGGCTTTCTCAAGCACTTCTTTTGCCTTGTCTTCATTATCCATACGGATGATTTGAGCTGTCACATCTGGTGTATAGGACTCAAAAGCCTTTTGGTAAGCCTCATCTGTCAATTCACTCTCGGCAGCTTTCTTAACCGCCAATTCAACCAATTTGCTAGTACGGATTTGAGCTTTACGAGTCTCAGGTGTCATACCTGCCCGTTGAAGTACGCTATTGTAGCTATCGCCGTATTTCTTTTGTTCCTCAGCAACGGCGTCATCCACATCTTTATCAGTCACTTCTGATCCATATTGTTTTTCAAATACTTTTTGAATGGTCATGTTGAGCAAGACTTGTTGCGCAGTTGGATTATTCTTTACTTCTTCAAAGAATTGATGTTCTGTAATCACATCACCCTTCATGCTAATCAAATCTTTTCCTTCAGAACTATTTGAACAAGCTGCAAGTGTTGCTACTGATAAAAGTGTGATGGCTCCTGCCATAATTTTTTTCTTCATGTTTACTCCTTTTACGGTAAGTGTTACTTTATCTATTTTACTATAATTTCTTAAATTTTTCTGAAAATCATTTATCATCAGGTAGCTGTACATCTGCTACATTCTTTCGTAGCATGAGAATGCCATCACCAAGAGGAACTAGAGTTGCTGTTAGACCTGGATTGTCCAAAGTTGCGTCGAAAAGTCTTTGCAAACCACGATAAATGGTTCGTTGACCACGGCGGACTTCCATGATGTCCTTGGCAACATCTCCTCCTTGAAAAATATCATCTAAGACAACCACTCCACCAACTTCAAGTCGTTTGAGGATTTCAGGTAGAAAGACGATGTACTTGGACTTAGCCGAATCCATAAAGACAAAGTCATAAGTTTCTGTCAGGCTAGACAAAACATCTACGGCATCTCCCTCTAAGAGGGTGATTTGCTTACGACTGTCAAACTGGGCAAAGTTTTCCTTGGCAAAGCCTATCATCTCAGGATTGCGGTCAATGGTTGTAATCTTAGCATCTGGCGCATGCTCCGCCATCAAAAGAGCTGAAAAACCGATAGCTGTCCCAATTTCCAAAATATTCTTAGGCTGCTTACTTTCCATGAGAAATCGAAAGTAAGCAACTGTTTCATGAGGAATGATTGGGATATTTTCCTTGCGAGCGAAGGCTTCCAATTCTTTCAAAGAACCAGTCACCTGCTTTTGACGCTGGCGCATGAGTTCTACGATTTCTTCCTTGACGACTGGACGTCGCATATTGTGATTGGCATTTTTACTATAAGACTCTACCATCTTATGCTAATCCCAATTTTTCAACAAGGGCTTCAAACTCGTTCAAGCGACGTTCAAAGACTGCAAAGGCATCGTTGAGATAGTCTTCTTTTTCCATATCAACACCCGCTTTTCTCATAACATTGAGTGGATAGTCTGACTTACCTGCCTTGAGGTAGTCGATATAGCGGTCACGATCTTCTTGACTACCATGGACAATCTTCTCAGCCAAGGCTGAAGCAGCTGCAAAACCTGTTGAATACTGATACACATAGTAGTTATAGTAGAAGTGAGGAATGCGTGCCCACTCGTATTGGATCTGAGGATTGTCTTCCTTGCTGAGTCCATAATACTCTTGGTTCAAGTCAGCATAGAGCTTATTGAGGAAATCACTTGTCAAGACTTCTCCATTTTGGTCTGCTTGGTGGATGGCATGTTCAAACTCAGCGAATTGAGTTTGACGGAAGACTGTTCCACGGAAACCGTCCAAGAAGTTATTGAGAATGGCAAAACGAGTTGCATCATCTTCTACTTCTTCCAACAATTTCTCTGTCAAGATATTTTCATTGGTCGTTGAGGCAATCTCTGCCAAGAAGATAGAATAATCTCCGTAAACATAAGGCTGAGTTTCACGAGTATAGCTTGAGTGCATACTGTGACCTGTTTCATGGACAAGGGTAAAGAGATTGTCTAGATTGTCCTGCCAGTTGAGAAGCATGAAGGCATTGGTATCATAAGAACCACCAGAATAGGCACCAGAACGCTTGCCTTGATTTTCATAGACATCAATCCAACGCTCACTGAAGGCACGTTTGACACGGCTCAAGTAGTCGTCACCTAAAACCGCCAAGGCTTCTTCTGCCTTTTTCAAGGCTTCTTGGTAGGTAAAACTATAATCTACAGAAGAAAGTGGTGTGTAGACATCGTACATCTTGAGGTCGGAAATTCCCAAGATTTTAGAACGAAGGTTAAGGTATCGATGCAAGAGTGGCAAGTGCTTGCGAACTGCTGCTACCAAATTGTCATAGACACTCTCTGGAACAAAGTTTGCTGCGAGGGCTGCATGGCGAGCACTCTTATAGTTGCGAACTTTTGCGCGGTAGTTTTGCACTTTAACATTTGTCTGCAAAGTCTTAGCATAAGTGTGTTGGAATTGCTCGTATGTCGCATAAAGGGCTTCATAGGCACCACGACGCACTTCACGGTTTTTAGACTCCATCAAACGGATGTAAGTACCGTGTGAGAGTTGTACTTCATTGCCTTCGTCATCAAGAACGTATGGGAAGCTAATATCCGCATTATCCAAAATAGCAAAGGTTTCACTAGCAGCGCCAAAGATCTCTCCTGCTCCAGCAAGTAATTCTTCCTCACGTTGTGAAAGAACATGATCTTTCTTTTGCAAGAGCTTGTCAAAAAAGTGTTTGTAAACTTGGAGTTTTGGTTGAGCTTCTAGGAAGGCAGCATACTGCTTTTCGCTAACCTCCATAAACTCAGGTTCATAGAATGAAAAGGCTTGTTCTAACTGACTGTACAGGGTCATTGCCTTAGCATAGTACTCTTGATACTTGGCTTCACGCGTGTCCTGATCATTTTTCATATGCGCATAGACATAAAGCTTTTCAACTTGGCGTTCCAAGTCAAGTGAGAATTCTGTAATCTCAAGCAAACTGTCTGCACTATCCAAGAGATGCCCTTCATACTGAGATGCTGTTTGTACTTTTTCAGTTAAATCTTTCAAGGCTTCTTCCCAAGCCTGGTCTGTTGGGTAGATTGTTGAAAGATCCCATGTATCTTTTTCATTTATTTCATGTCGTTGTAATACCATAAGATTCCTCCATCCTTTCTATTTTACCACATTTTTTGAGAAATATAAGCGATAAAAGGCTGGTGGATAGAGCTTTTGACGATTATTTTTAGGATTTTTTTGATAGTAAGCCTGAAAACTTCTATAATAGCTAGTCAAATCCGTTTCAATCTGCAAAAAATCACCTGATTCTATCGGCTTGACTTGAGGATACCAGTCGTCTAGTTGACGGTTTAATAGATTCTTTCCTTGATGATAGGCTTCCTCCTGCTTCTTCATCCAGTAAGGCGTTTGGTAGTACAACTGCTGACGAATGTAGTGACAGATAGATGAATCTTGCTTAACTACAAAACGAGGCAGTTTTTGTTTATGATAAGGAAATCGTAAAATTTCCAAGAGATTTCCTTGACCAAAGGGAAATTCCTTGACCTGAAAATGAAGCTTGCCACGTAGGTCCTGATGCAGAAGATATTTGAGTCTCAAAACTTGCTTTTTGAGATCTAGTTCCCAAACATAGAATCCCATATTCTGACTAAAATAGAGGAATCCCCTTTGCAGTTGTGTTAATCGCTCTTTTAACCAGAGTTTTTCTCCCAGTAGCCAGATAACCTGATAACCATGACTACGGTAGCCTTGACTTCTATCGCCTAAAAGCTTTTGAGACAAGGGACTGCACTGAACCTCCAGAGCTAATTTCTCATTGACGAGAACATCCGCAATCTGCTGAATCTCGGGCAGACTGTATTCTAAGGCGACTTGATTGTCCTTCTTGGCCCAGTGATAGAGGGCCTCTTTGTTGCCCAAGTGTTCTGGACTTTCATTTTCAAAAATGGCAATACAATCTCTTAACCTTTCATGGGCAAAGTGCGTTCGAATACTCTGTCCCTGACGTAATCGTAGTCCACCACCACAGGCTGGACAAGTATAAGCTTGCTTGCTAACATCTTTTTCGAGGGCATTCACCAATTTCCCCTGTGCATCTCTGGCTACAAACATGGTCTACCTCCTTTTCTCATTTATTCGAAAAAGAAATAAAAAAGACTGGAATTCCAGCCTTTCATGATATTATTTCTTATCTTTTTTGTCTCTTAGAATATTTTTTTAGCATGGGAATGAGATTAGGAATCTGCTCACTTCTAATGACCAGCACGCCATATTCTTGACAGCGATTGGCATAAACAGGATTGATTTTCCCCGTACAGACAATTAACTTGAGGCAACTTTCCCCAGCAAAATGATTGGCGTAGACTTCTATCTCATTGATGGCTTCAACTGATAAATCTGTCATCTTGCAGGAGATAAAGGTAATCGAGCGTCCCTTTCTCAGAATGACATCAATCTCATTTTGAACATTGTCCGCCTCTGGAAAGATGCCATTCCAATCAATCTCACCGCCTATCATGCACTCATCAAACAGCTGAGATTCAAGCGCCAAGAGATAGAGATATACCTCTAAAATATGCCCCTTGTTGCGGCAAAAGATTTGAGCTTCTTGACTTGGAAAGCTGTAGATTACTCGCTCCTTGTCCTCTCTTTCAATACGAAGCATCCCCGCTTCTACTAGTAAGGGAATCAGGGATTCTGGATAGTGATAATACTTGCCGTTGTTATCCAGTATTTTTTCGGTCTCAGCATGAAGGTCATTGGTCTTGGCCAGCGAGAAAAATTGGGTCACTTGGTACCAGTGGGCAGGATTGGCAATAGCTGAGCTGGCTATCTTTTTGATGGCTGCAATTTGCTGAGCTGAGTGGATAGGGCGTTTGGATTTGAGCATTTTTCCACCACGCAAGGCTATCAACTGTTGGATGCTTAGGGTTGGAATGTCCATGTCTTCTTTTTCTAACTGACCGGCTCCCCACTTGTATTGTTTTCCTCGCTCAACATCCATGGCAACGATGGGGAGGTCCCGATCCAAGCCGTATTGATAGAGAGATAAGGCTAGTAGCGAATCCCCACCAAAAACATCAAGAAGAACCTGGTCATAGCCTGCTAGACAATAGTCTAACTGATCAGACAGCTGTTCTAAAGATAGCTGACGAAAGGTCACTCGTTGAATATGAGGTACCTCTTCCATGATAAACTGACGGAGAGAGAGCTTCTCTTCATTCCTTATTTTCGTCAAAGATAGAAAAAGAATCTCGTCACAATCACTGACAAAGGCTTGGTAGACATTCTTTTCCAATACATACCGATCATACAGCTCCACCAAAAGACTCGCCATTGGATCACCTCCATCATCTACAACTGATTAAGCAGAGAGACAGTAATAGACCTCTACTGCTCAGATTTCCTACTTCTAGTATAGCATAAAATCCTGCTCGTCCCAATCAACCAACGCAAACAAAAACGAATAGAAACCTTGCAAAGTGATTTCTATTCGCTGGGTTAAGTTTGATTTACTTGACTTTTTTGGCTAACATGGTCGCAAATCGTAGTTGAATGCGATTGCCATTTTCATCACGACGGTGCAGATGTCCTGGATTTTCATTGTACTTGACCAACTCCCAATCTTTGTAGTAGTCCGCCAACTCCCCTTCTTTAAAAGTGAATGGGAAGTTGACTGAGCAAGGATAATCCTCTGTATCCATGGCACAGACGATAAGGTTATAGCCACCAACCGTGGTGTGCTCCTGCATATTTTGGATAATAGCTGGAATGCGGTCCGCTTGTAGGAACATCAGAACAACTGTTGAAACGATGAAATCATAGTCTTGGCTAACACTGGCTGAATTGATATCGTAAAGACCAACAGGCATGTCTAGATCCTCTTGTTCCACAATGCTTTGCAAGATTTCAAGGGACAATTCATTTTGATCCACAGCTGTCACATCAAAACCATTCTGTGCAAGAAAGAGAGAGTTACGGCCTTGACCACAACCCAAATCCAAGGCTCTTCCAGGTTTTACCGTTTGCATAGCTTCTAAGACTTCCGAATGGACTGGATTGGTATTGTATTTCTTAGGGAAATAATCCTCAGGTTTACAATAAAATTCCAAGTACCACTCTACATCATCTGTGGCAGCCTCCACTCGGTGCCATGCTTGTGGTTGCGCCATGGGGTTGTCGGCCCCAGCCTCAAAGAAGTGCTCAGCAAGAACCTCACCATCTTCTGTCAACTCAATAAACTTAAGTGCCCCCTTCAAGACTGTAATTTTCCCCCAAAGTGCCAACTTTAGTATTGTGCTTTTGCTGAACTGCTTCAGGCATGGTCTGTTTATTCCACAAGGGCATCCGTTTATAGGCAATTAATTTTTCCATTTCACTTCCTCTTTTATCGCTGGTTGACAGCTTTCATCACACGCGCGATGTCGCGGTTTTGTTCACGTCGCTTGATCGACTCCCGTTTGTCATAGTCATGTTTCCCTTTGGCAAGTCCTAAAAGAAGCTTGGCATAGCCATCTTTGAGATAGACTTTGAGGGGAACTAGGGTCATTCCTGTTCCTTTAGTCTCTTGTTCCAATTTTTGGATTTGCTTCTTATGGAGCAGGAGTTTGCGACGGCGTTCTGGTTCCTGATTCCAGATATTGCCCTCTTCGTAAGGAGCGATATGAACGTTGCTCAACCAGACTTCCCCATTTTTTACTTGGGCAAAGCCGTCCTTGAGATTGATTCGAGCAGCTCGAACACTCTTGATCTCCGTTCCTGTCAGGACCATTCCTGCCTCTAGCGTATCTACGATTGTATAGTCGTGGCGTGCCTTTTTATTTTGTGCGACGACCTTTCCCTCGCCCTTTGCCATGCTTGGCTCCTTTCTTAGCTACTTCCTTATAAAAAGGTTTCTTGCCTTTTTTCTTTTTATCTTTTTGTGAATGCTTGTGCTTATCATTTGAGCGTCCTGATTTTCTCTTGTCTTCCTTCTTATCTGAACGGCGACTTGAACCACGACCCCTGTCTCTGCGACCAGCTTGTTTCAAGCCTTTTTCAATGACATCAAACTCACTAGGTACGAAAGAGAAATCAATCTCTCCTGTCATCTTATCGGCTCTTTCAACTCGAATGCGAATCTGTTGTCCTACACGGAAGGTTATTCCTGATTTCTCTCCACGAAGAGTCAAATCACGCTCATTGAAATGATAAAACTCAGGCAAATTAGTGATGTGGATTAAACCTTCAACTGTATTTGGCAATTCGACAAAAAGACCAAACTTAACAATGCTGGATACAACCGCATCATACTCTTCACCCACGTATTCTTCCATGTACTCAGCTTTTTTCATGGCTTCGACTTCACGCTCTGCCTCAATAGCGCGACGCTCACGGTTGGAAGACTGGGTCGCAATCTCTGGAATCACTTGTTCAAAATGCTCGGCTATTTCCTTAGAACGCCCATAGTCCCGAATCATGCGGTGAACAAGGAGGTCTGGATAACGACGAATGGGGCTGGTAAAGTGAGTATAATAGTTAGCAGCAAGACCATAGTGACCGTGATTGTGCTCTGAATAGCGAGCCTGCTGCATAGAACGGAGAAGCATCATGGATAATACATCCGCATAGGGTTCTCCCTCAACCGCACGCATGATATCTTGAAGCGCCTCCTGGCTAATCTCACTGGCAGTTCCATAAATTCGCAAACCAAAGCTCGAAGCATAATCAATAAACTTCTGAACCTTTTCAGCCTTGGGCTCCTCGTGAATCCGATAGATGAAAGGAAGGTCCAGTTTACTAAAGTGTTCCGCAACCGTTTCATTAGCAATCAACATGAAGGACTCGATCATCCGCTCGGCAACACCACGCTGACGAAGAACGATATCAACAGGCTTACCTTTTTTATCCACTAAGATCTTAGCTTCGCTGGTATCAAAATTGAGAGCTCCACGTTTCTCACGCATGCTTTCTAGCCTTTCATGAAGCTTGGCCATGAGCTCGATACTAGGAACAATTTTCTTAAACTCCTGTCTCTTCTCCTCGTCACCAGCTAGGATGTCATTGACAGCGCTATAGGTCATACGAAAACTAGTCTTGATAACCGTTTGGGTAATGGTGTAATGAACTACACGACCATGTTTATCAATTTCCATAATGGCAGACTGGGTCAAGCGATCGACTTGAGGATTAAGAGAGCAGATGCCATTTGACAGTCGTTCTGGTAGCATAGGCACTACACGGTCTGTCACGTAGACAGAAGTTGCTCGGTTAAGGGCTTCCTTGTCAAGGGCAGAGCCCTCAGTCACATAGTAGGAAACATCCGCGATGTGAACACCAAGCTCCAGATTTCCATTTTTCAAGGCCTTGATATGCACTGCATCGTCCAAGTCCTTGGCGTCAGCACCATCAATGGTAAAGATAATCTCATCTCTTAGATCCAGACGACCTTCCATATCTTTTTCAGACGGAGCATCAGGCACACTTTCCGCCTCCTTGAGAACAGTTTCTGGAAATTCTGAAACAATATCCATGGACTCCAAGACTTCAAGGACATCAATCCCAGCATCAGTTGAGTGTCCCACCACGTCCAGCACACTAGCGACAAAGAAATCGTGTTTCTTACTTGGATATTTGTCGATAAAGACCTTGAGAACTTCAGTACCTTCAAGTTTGAGGGCTGGTTTCTTAACATAAATTGGCTGGCTGATTTTCTGATTTTTTGAACGGATGTAGCCCGCATACTTGGGCTTTTCCTGATCCAGAACGATTTGCCCGACAACTGTCGTCAGACTATGCTCTAGAATATCGATAATTTTGGCTTCTGCAGCAGTTCCCTTGTTGCGGTCAGCGACTTTCTTGATGACCACCTCTACGGTATCACCATCAATGGCATAGTTGACATCGTTTTTTCCTACAAAAAGGTCGTCCTCTTCCCCTTCTAGACTAACAAAGCCAAAGCCGTTTTTATGGGCATGAAAAATCCCTTTGAGGGTAATTTCATGTTTCTTCTTTTGGTCCAAGGAGAGGCTTCCATCTTCTCCAAATCGAATCTGGTGCTTTCTTTCCATCAGAGACAGGGTTTTAATCAACTCACTGAAATCCTTGGATCCATCCTTTCCGAGAGCCTGAGCTAGGTCATTTACCGTCACTCGCCCCTTCTCTTGCAAATATTCTTTTATTTTATCTTTCATGTTTTCTTTCTAGATTTTTATAATTTCTTTTTGATTGATAACTTTATAAGTGTCATTGAAAATAAAAATAGGCTAAGACCTAGTCTCGCCCATTTCTTATCTACTTGATAATACCGTCAATGCTAAGGCAATGGCTAGCCAGAAAAAGACTAAAATACCTGTCAAACGTTGCATCACAGCTTCAAAACCACGCGCTTTACTACGTTCAAACAAATCACCCGAGCTGGCATCAAATACATTGCTGGATTGGTTCTTAGTTGGTTGCATGAAAATAGCAATCACAATCACAACAGATAATACTAATAAAATGGTTAATAATAGGTTGTACATATCAAACTCCTTAAAATCCCTATTATTTTACCATAAAATCTACTTAGATTCAAGATGTAGGGTTACTTTTCTTTCCTTGGGACAATACTTTAAAACCTCAATCTTGTCAGGATGAGTTTTGGAGTTCTTACTGGTTAGATAATTTATGCTGCCACAAGAGGAGCACTTGAGATTGATTTTTACTCGCACTAGATTTCCTTTACTTTTAATAATAATCTAAATTGCACTATGTTACATAAACAACTGAAAGCTACACAGGCTGCTGTCGCATAAAAGACAGCATGGTAGCCCAAATAGCCTGCAACTGCGGATCCCGCCATGGGGCCAATTACTCCACCGAGGTAAAAAAAGACTTGATTGAATGCGAAAAACCTTGAAATACCTGATTTAGGAGTCATTTTGCTGAGAAGGGCATTGATACCTGGTATCAGAGCGCCCGTTCCCAAACCAAAGAGAAAACGGTACAAGCCGAGTTCAAGGGGACTGGTTGCATGAGCACAAAGAAGGTAAATGATGACTGAATAAATCTGCGCCGCAACTAACAATCGATGATTCCCTACCTTATCGCCAAGTTTTCCTAGAATTCCAGCACTCATCATGCTAGAAAATCCCATGCTGGATACGATCAATCCAGATACAAGGAGGAGATTTTCAGTCTGCCCTAAGTCCCGCACATAGAGAGCTAGAATGGGACCAATTGATTGAGCTGAAAATTGAATGACAAAGCTCGTCAAAAATAGATTCACTAAAAGCCTAGGATACTTGAAAGAAGAAAATACTTCTTTCGTTGGGATAGCCTTCTCCTTAGCCACTGGCTGAAAATCTTCCTTGATAAAGAAAATGGTTAGTATTGCAGCTAAAAATAAGAAAGCACCTACCAATAAAAAGACATTACGAATGCCAAAAATTTCAGCAATAAAGCCTCCAACAAAGGGACCCGTCAGTGTTCCTGCAACAACACCTGTAGATAGAGTTCCCAGAGCCGCTCCCGACTTATCTTTAGGTACCTGACTGGCAATCAAGGCCGTTGCATTGGGGACAAAACCAGTAAATACACCATTGAGCAAGCGCAGAAAGAGTAGCCAATAGATATTTGGCACGAAGGCCAAACCTCCCATCGTAATGGTCATGGCAAGACCCGCTCGAATCATCATGGGTTTTCGACCATATTTGTCAGCAAGAATACCCCAGATAGGAGAAACTAGAGCTGCTGAAACAGCCGAAACTGAGATAGCTAATCCAGCATAGAAAGCAACTTGGTCCCCTTCAATTCCCAACTGCTCTACAAAGATAGGCATGAAAGGGACAACCAAGGAAATACTGGCTCCCGTTAGAAAACTACCGAACCAGGCGACACGAAGATTCTCTTTCCAACTAATCTCTTGCACAGCTATCGCCTCCTTCAAGTAACTTCACTACTTGACCCACAAGCTGATCGCGACTGCCATTATTATCTAATATATGGCTCGCCAATTTTTTCTTTTCTTCTAAAGACCACTGGGCAGCCAAACGGGACTCAGCTACTTCCTTAGAAAGATGATCTCGTTTCATGAAACGATCCACCTGAACATCACGGTCCACATAGACCAGCCATGTTTCATCAAACCAGTTGGCGTAGTCCTGTTCAAAAAGCAGGGGAATATCCATGAAAAAAACCGTTTCTGTCTGGGCTAACTGTTCTCTCAGTGCAGCCAATTCCTCACGAATAATCTCTCCTTGAGTTATCCTAGACCATTCCCGCTCCTCAGGATTTGAGAAGATGAGATTAGCCAGGAGAGGACGATTGAGTTCTCCATTTTCAAGGATGATTTCCTGCCCAAAGTGTTGAACCAAGAGCTGATAAAGACGACCACCAGGTCTTTGTAGTTGGTGAACGACTGCGTCAGCATCCACTACTTGAAAGCCTTTTTCTCTTAGAAAATTTGTCACAGTTGACTTACCAGAGGCAATTCCTCCTGTGATTCCGATGATTTTTCCCATCAGCCCCTCCTTTGACACTGAGGACAAAAATGAGTTCCCCTTCCGCCAAGCTGGAATTTCTCAATGATGGTGCCACAGCGTGAACATGCCTGACCAGTCTTATCATAGACCTGATGGAAGTCCTGCATGGTTCCGTCTTCCCCAAAGGCATTGGTATAGGTTCTAATGGTGGAACCGCCCTTTTCGACTGCCTGTCCCAAAACAGCAATGGTCTGGTTATGTATAGCTGACGTTTCGTCTGCTGTCAAAGTCTGGGAAGATCTAGCTGGATGGACCTGAGCTCGCCAGAGAACCTCATCCACATAGATATTTCCAAGACCAGCGACCAAGGTTTGGTCTAGAAGGTGAGATTTGATAGGCTTTTTAGATTTGGATAGGGCAGCTTGGAAGGACTGCAAATCAAAATCCTGCTCTATTGGCTCAGGCCCTAGTTTTTTAGAAACAAAGTAGGCTTCCAATAGGTTGGGTGTCAACAGTTCTATAGTACCAAACTTGCGTACATCCTCATAAACAAGCGTGCCTCCATCTTCAAACCGAATGAAAATATGGGCATGCTTGCGTTCAGGAACCTGGTCTGGATAGTAAAAATACTTGCCCTCCATCCGCAGATGGGAAATCAAGACCTTGTCTGTTAGGTAGAAAAGCAAATATTTTCCACGACGTCCCATTGACTCAACAACTTGACCAGGCACTTCCTTTTGAAACTCGTCCAAATCTGTCTTGACCATCTTGGGATAACGAATCTCTACACTCGAAATCTTCTTTCCCAAAATCAATTTTTCTAAGCCACGACGAACCGTTTCAACCTCAGGTAATTCAGGCATAAATCCTCCTTCTGTAAAAACAAGAAGCAGGCATGAGCCCACCTCTACTTAGTATTCTTTTTCATTATAGCCAAAGTCAGCCAAATCTAGCTTTTTATCACGCCAGTTTTTCTTGACCTTGACCCAAGTTTCTAGGAAAACCTTGTCCCCTAGCATGAGTTCGATATCACGACGGGCCATGGTCCCAATTTTCTTGAGCATAGCGCCACCTTTACCAATGATAATACCTTTTTGACTATCACGCTCGACCATGATGGTTGCACGGATATGAACCTTGTCTGTCTCTTCGTCCCGCTTCATGGAGTCAACTACCACTGCAACTGAGTGAGGAATCTCTTCACGAGTTAGGTGCAAGACTTTCTCACGAATCATCTCTGAAACCAAGAAACGCTCAGGATGATCTGTGATTTGATCAGACGGAAAGTACTGGAAACCTTCCTCAAGATTTTCACTGAGGATGTCAATTAGACGAGAAACGTTATTTCCCTGAAGAGCTGAGATCGGAACAATTTCCTTAAAGTCCATCTGGTTACGGAAGTCATCAATCTGAGCCAAAAGCTGGTCTGGATGGATCTTGTCAATCTTATTGACCACCAAAATAACTGGAACCTTGGCAGCCTTCAGACGCTCGATGATCATATCGTCACCCTTACCACGTGGCTCATCAGCTGGCACCATGAATAGAACAGTATCCACTTCACGCAGAGTACTGTAGGCAGATTCCACCATGAAATCTCCAAGAGCCGTTTTAGGCTTGTGAATCCCTGGTGTGTCGATAAAGACGATTTGTTCCTTATCCGTTGTGTAAATCCCCATGATTTTATTACGTGTTGTTTGCGCCTTGTCACTCATAATGGCAATCTTTTGCCCCATGACGTGATTCAAAAAGGTTGACTTCCCAACATTGGGACGTCCTAAAATGGCCACAAAGCCTGATTTAAATGTCATAATTTCCTCTTAGTGTTTAAAATAATAAATCCCAAATGCGTGGGAGAAAGATAAGTGCACCTGTTACCGCAGCAAAAAGAGAGACCACCAACACGGCTCCTGCTGCCATGTCCTTGGCTTTCTTTGCCAACATAGAAAAGTGGTAATGACTGGCTAGATCCACCACATTTTCGATAGCGGAGTTAATAATCTCAAAGGCCACTACCAAGAAAATACTCATTAGGAGAAAGAGCCATTCGATTCGTGACACCTGAAAAACAAAACCTGCAAGGATAACCACAAGGGCTGTCACTGCATGTTTTCGCATATTGCGTTCTTCCTTGATCGCAGTAAGAATTCCTGTAAGGGCAAATTCTAAACTGGATACCAGGTCACGATTTTTCCATTTTCGTTTATTGTCTTGTGAGTCCATAGGCTGTTAAAATTTCTTCTTGTAAACCGAACATCTCCGCTTCTTCTTCCGGAGTGTAGTGATCATAGCCGTTAATATGTAAAAAGCCGTGTACTGCCAAGAAGCCCATCTCACGCTCAAAGCTGTGACCGTATTCCTCAGCCTGCTCATGCGCTTTATCGATAGAGATAAACAATTCCCCAATATAGGCATCAAACTCAGACATCATCTCTGCCAATTCAGGATTTTCAAGCAAATCCTCTTCGTCAAAGGCAATATCCAACTCTGGCTTATACTCAAGGCTGATGACATCCGTCGGACGATCGGTGTCACGGTACTTGAGGTTGAGTTCGTGACTACGCTCGTTGGTCACAAAAGTGACTGCCATTTCCTTGTCTTCTTTTCCTATTTTTTGGGCAGCAAATTCCAAAATTTCTTGGGTTTGTTGCAAGATTTCTTGTGAAACTTGACCAGTTTCATCTACCATTTCAATATACATGTACTTCTCGATTCTCTTTACTTGGCTTTATTATACCATATTTCCATGATTTTATTCTACCTTTTTGATATAATACTATGGAATACAATCACAAGGAGAGAACGATGTCATTTGACGGATTTTTTTTACACCACATGGTTGAGGAACTGCGAAGCGAGTTGGTCAATGGTCGCATTCAGAAGATCAATCAACCTTTTGAACAAGAGTTGGTCTTGCAAATCCGTAGCAATCGCCAAAGCCATCGCCTGCTCCTCTCTGCTCATCCCGTTTTTGGACGCATTCAGCTGACCCGAACGACCTTTGAAAATCCAGCCCAACCTTCTACTTTTATCATGGTTTTGAGAAAGTATTTGCAGGGTGCTATGATTGAGTCGATTGAGCAAGTGGAAAATGACCGCATTGTGGAGATCACGGTTTCTAATAAAAACGAAATTGGGGATCATATCCAGGCTACCCTGATTATCGAGATTATGGGCAAACACAGCAATATTCTCCTCGTAGATAAAAGTAGCCATAAAATCCTCGAAGTCATCAAACACGTTGGTTTTTCACAAAACAGCTACCGCACCTTGCTCCCAGGGTCAAGCTATATCGCTCCACCAAGCACGGAATCTCTCAATCCTTTTACTGTCAAGGATGAAAAGCTCTTTGAAATCTTGCAAACCCAAGAACTAACTGCAAAAAATCTTCAAAGCCTCTTTCAAGGTTTGGGGCGAGATACGGCAAACGAACTGGAAAGCATACTGGTTAGTGAAAAACTTTCCACTTTCCGTAACTTTTTCAGTCAAGTAAGCAAACCATTTTTGACAGAAACTTCTTTCAGCCCAGTTCCTTTTGCGAATCGTGTAGGAGAGCCTTTTGCCAGTCTTTCTGATCTTCTGGATACCTACTACAAAGACAAGGCAGAGCGCGATCGCGTCAAACAGCAAGCCAGTGAACTCATTCGCCGCGTTGAAAACGAGCTTCAGAAAAATCGCCACAAACTCAAAAAACAGGAAAAAGAATTACTGGCAACAGACAATGCTGAGGAGTTTCGTCAAAAAGGAGAATTGCTGACAACCTTCCTCCACCAAGTTCCCAATGACCAAGATCAGGTTACCTTGGACAACTACTACACCAACCAGCCTATCACCATTGCTCTTGATAAGGCCCTAACACCCAGCCAGAATGCCCAGCGATACTTTAAACGCTACCAGAAACTCAAAGAAGCTGTTAAATACCTGACGGAACTGATCGAAGAAACCAAGGCTACCATTCTCTATCTGGAAAGTGTGGAGACTGTGCTCAACCAAGCTGGACTGGAAGAAATCGCTGAAATCCGTGAAGAATTGATCCAAACAGGCTTCATTAGAAGACGCCAACGTGAGAAAATCCACAAACGCAAAAAACCAGAACAGTATCTAGCAAGCGATGGCAAAACCATCATCTATGTCGGTCGAAACAACTTGCAAAATGAAGAACTAACCTTTAAAATGGCTCGCAAGGAAGAACTTTGGTTCCACGCCAAGGACATTCCAGGAAGCCACGTCGTTATCTCAGGAAATCTTAATCCTTCTGACGAAGTTAAGACGGACGCGGCGGAGCTAGCTGCCTACTTCTCCAAGGGACGTCTGTCAAATCTGGTGCAGGTTGATATGATAGAAGTCAAAAAACTCAACAAACCAACAGGTGGCAAACCCGGTTTTGTTACTTATACTGGACAAAAGACCCTCCGTGTCACACCAGACCCAGAAAAAATCGCATCCATGAAAAAATCCTGATTTCAAATGAAATCAGGATTTTCTATTACAAATTTAGTCTGCAATCAAGGTTTCCAAGCCGACCTTCATCATATCAGTGAAGGTGTTTTGATTTTCTCAGCCAGTTTTTAGTAACTCTTAAAGAGCGAGATTTTGGTCAATAAATGAGATAGTTTTCTCTTTCAAGTAACAAGGTTTTGTTGCTATCTTCTAAAATTCTTTTATTGTCTCAATTTCGAAAAGACTTCCCCAATCTTGCCTTCAATGACCAATGTAGCTTGGCTGTCTTGTGGAATACTGGTTTTATTGATAAGGACCAGATTTGTTCCAGAAAAATAGTTTACTAGGCTAGCTGCAGGATAAACAACCAAGGAAGTCCCACCAATAATCAGCAAGTCAGCTTGCCGAATAGTTTGTGCAGCCTGGCTAAAGACATCCATGTCAAGCGATTCTTCATACAAGGTCACGTCAGGCTTGACCACCTTACCACAATCTAAGCAGTGGGGAACCAGTCCCTCGAGGGCCAGAAAAGCAGTTAAGTCATAGAAACGTTGACAACCTAGGCAGTAATTGCGGTCCGCACTCCCATGCAATTTAAAGACCTTTTGGGAGCCAGCCATTTCATGAAGACTATCGATATTTTGTGTCACAACAGCCTTTAGCTTACCTGTCTTTTCCAAAGCAGCCAGATAAGTGTGAGCAGCATTAGGCTTGGCTTCTGGATAAATCAGGTATTTTTTATAGAAGTCAAAAAAATCTTCTGGATAGCGCTCAAACATAGTCCGAGAAACGAGTTGCTCTGCCGTAAAATGACGGCCTAACTGTTGACTATAAACACCATCTGAACTACGAAAATCTGGGATATTAGACTCGGTTGACACTCCTGCCCCTCCGAAAAAGACTATTCTGTGGCTTTTATCAATCAAATCTTGTAATAGTTCTATTTTATCCATCACATCTCTCCTTAAGCTGGGTTCTAAAAAAGTTGAAAATCAATAGTTGGATTTTCAACTCTTTCTTTATCATTGCTTAGATATTGAAAATAAATCACTTACAACAGTTCTTGTAACTAATGTAATTGAAAAGCTATTCTCTGATTACTCTGCAATCAAGGTTTCCAATCCAACCTTCATCATATCAGTGAAGGTATTTTGGCGTTCTTCTGCAGTGGTATCTTCATCTGGATTGACCAAGCTATCAGAAATGGTCATGATAGCAAGTGCATCAACGTGATGTTGGGCAGCAAGATAGTAAAGAGCTGCTGCTTCCATTTCCACAGCTTTAACTCCCCATTTACCAAGCTCGATGTTCTTTTCAAAGTAGTTTGAGTAAAAGACATCTGATGACAAGACGTTCCCAACGTGGGTGGTCATACCGAGATCTTTGGCGATATGGTAGGCCTTGTCTAGCAAATCAAAGCTAGCGATTTGTGGGAAATCATACTGTGGCCAGTCGTTACGGATGATGTTTGAGTTGGTTGCAGCTGCTTGTGCCAAAACCAATTCACGAACGTGAACATCCTCATTTAACGAACCCGCAGTTCCCACACGGATCAATTTTTTCACACCGTAGTCCACAATCAACTCACGCGCATAAATCGAAATGGACGGCATTCCCATCCCAGTTCCCATGACAGATACACGGTGACCCTTGTAATTACCAGTGTAACCAAACATGTTACGCACTTCGTTAAAACAAACAGCATCTTCAAGGAAATTCTCCGCAATAAACTTAGCACGAAGAGGATCCCCAGGAAGAAGAATTTTATCAGCAATTTCACCCTGCTGAGCAGCAATATGGATAGACATAATATAAGATACCAAACCCGTCAAAAAGCGAAGGGAAAATAGGAGTTGGGTGCAGTGAGCGATGCTCGCTAGACCAACTATCTTTTTCCCACTGCTTTTAGGGTGGGTTCAATTCCTTTCTTTCTTAATTTTGATGACAAATAGGAGAATAGCACGGGTTCAATTCAAAACCAAACTACCCTCTCTATGTTTTTAGAAAAGTTTTCCGCTCGTGTTCAAATCAGAACACACGCTCTACCTTTCTTTTTATATATTATATAAAGTTTAAAGAGGGGTAGTATTAAATACTTACTACACCTTTTGATTTCATAGTAAGATGATTCCAAGTTCTCTTCCAAAGCTGGAATCCTGCCTTTCTGTAGTTCCTAGTTTACCAACGAATCTAAAAATGCATACAGTTTTACATTCATTTCAGAGTAATCGTTTCCACGTAATTCTTCTGGTGTTTGAACAAAAGGTAACTTTTCACTTTGCTCTCTTAATTGCTCCTCACCATCCGCAGTAATTAAGAGTTCTACTGCTTCGGGATCAAATTCCAAATGAGCCTGAAATGCATAATGCTTCGGACTAAAGCGAATAATTTGGCGTGGGCAGCCTTGACTCGTCGCAAGAACAACAGCATCCTCTGTCAGCCCTGGCATATCACCGTGCCAGTGGCCGGTTTCTAAGGTTTCTCCGAACAAGCTGACATGAGGATCTGTTAGACCTTCCATCGTCAATGTCACAGGATAAACGCCTATCTCGCGCTCTGGACTATGTTCATACTTCGCACCATAGGCAACAGACAGGAGCTGCGCACCAAGACAGACACCAACAATATAAATATCTGCAGCAATCGCTTCTTTCATAAAAGCAATCTCGGCCTTAGGATCATAGTATGGGAAGTTTTCTCTATCCTCATCAGGTGATTGAGGGCCACCCATAACAATCAGAAAATCAATTCCGTCAATTGTTTCAGGAAGAGGTTCTTTTTCGTAAACCTTTGTTGATGTAATGTGATGCCCTCGTGCCAGAGCCCATTTTAGATAAGCTCCCGGAACCTCAAATGTTTCATGCAGTACAAAATGTACCTTCATTGTTTCTTCTCCCATCTCTTTCGAATTACGTAAGACATTCCTGCCGCTAGTACAAGCGGTATTGTCAAACTCCAATCCTGGCCAGTAAATCCAAGGCTCAGTGCAATGGCCGTCAGAGGAGCTTGTAAGGTCGTCCCTAAAAAGACTGTTGCTCCTAGTAGCATTCCTAGAGCTGGATCCAGATGAATGCCAACTACTGTCAAAAGCAAAGTCACTAAATAGCCAGATCCAATCCCCAAGGCAAATGATGGCGTCAAGGTTCCCCCATAGGCACCATTACGCAAGAGGAGATAAACTAGAAGCCCCTTTACTGCAAGAGTCAATGGAAGATAGGGAATTGGCTGGCTAGACAACAAGGCTTGGGCTAGTACCTGGCCATTTCCCATAAAGATAGGGAAAAAGACTGCCAGGCTCCCCAGCACGAGAAAGGCTAGAGGAAGAGTCCAAAGAATTGTCCCATTCTTCCGTCGCTTGTGGCCCGCCTGTTTAGCTAAAAATCGGAAGCCCAGCGCAAGTGGAGTAACCAATGAAGCAATCAGAATCGCCTGCAAGAAACCGCTGACCGACCATGAGACCGCAGATAGGTGATAAATAGCATCCTGACCAACAATGGGCTGAGCCACCCAGGTTGCCAGATAAGTACTAGCCAAAACCAGCAAAAAGTTCTGCCAACTATAGGCAAGTCCTAAGGTCTCAAAGACAAACAAGCTACTAGCAAAGGGAACCTGATAGACCGCAGCTAGACCAGCTCCTGCTCCACAGGCAACCAACACCTTTCGTTCTTTGAGAGTTAGAGAGAATCCCTTCGACAAGCGACCAGCTAGAAGAGCCCCGACCTCACGTGGTGCTCCCTCTTTTCCGACCGATGCGCCTGCTCCGACAATCGCAACCTGCATACCTGCATGTAAGAGGTGGGCTAAGAGCGCTGGCTCCCTGTCTCCACCTAATATAATTTGCTGACGAATAGACAAAATCTTATTGTGCCTTTGTAGGACATACCAGAAGCCAGCTGCCAAGACCCCTGTCACACACAGAACGAGGAATCTACGGAGACCCCCAGCTTCTTGAAATCGCTGGAGCAAATCCGAACTAGTTTGGCCAAAGGCCAGCCATTGCACACTTTCTAGTAAATAATGGCAAGCAATTCCAACCAGACCCGTCCCTATTCCCAATGATAGAGTGGCTAGAAGTAGCCTCAGTCCGTAGGGCAGGCTTTGGAGTCGTGCTTTCATAGGATTAGAGTTCAGCAAGAATCGCTTTAAGCAAGCCTTTGAAGTCGCCTTTGATACGTTCGGTCACTTCCACAACTTCCTCGTGGTTGAGTTCTTCTTGGAAACCAGCAGCATGGTTAGTAATACATGAAATACCGAGAACTTTCAAACCTGAGTGAGCTGCCACAATAACTTCAGGAACAGTAGACATACCAACTGCATCTGCTCCCAATGTCTTATAGGCACGAATCTCTGCAGGTGTTTCATAAGTCGGACCAGTTACACCGATATAGACACCTTCATCAAGCTTGATACCAAGTTTCTTAGCCACTTCATGGGCAGTAGCACGGTATTCTGGTGTGTAGGCTTTAGACATATCAGGAAAACGTGGACCAAAGTCATCTAAGTTTTCACCCATCAATGGATTTTGGCCTGTCATGTTGATATGGTCTGAAATAGCCATCAAAGTACCAGGACCGTATCCGATACCTCCTGCAGCATTGGTAACAATGACACCTTCACAGTCGAGGACTTTCATCACACGAACTGGGAAAGTCACGACCTCAAGAGGATTGCCTTCGTAGAAATGGAAGCGACCTTGAAGAGCCAAGACCTTGCGCCCTGCGAGTTCACCATATACCAATTTACCAGCGTGACCAACTACTGTAGAGCGGCCCCAGTTTGGAATCTCAGCATAGTCTACTACAACTGGATTTTCGATCTCTTCCGCCAATTCTCCAAGACCTGATCCAAGGATTAGACCGAACTCAGGTGCTTGGATTCCCTTGCCTTTCAAGAAAGCAGCTGTTTCCTTAATCTTATCTAAAAATGTCATTGTGTGTCTCCTTTATTATTTTTTAGCATTTGACCGACTTTGTCAAAGGTTTTGGCATTGCGAATGGTGATATGGCGATAAAAAGGCATCTTGAGCAAGTACTTATGATAGGCAGTTGCATAGTAGGATTCCTCAGAGAATTTCCCCCAGAAAATCCCAAGTCTTCCAAAATGAACCACTTCATCTTTCAGTTCCAAACTTTCAACTGTCTCAATGACTTGAGCCACATCCAAGCCCTCCGTGTAAAAGAGGACATCTTTTCGTGCCAAATCTTTGGTCCACCAATCTGGCAGATTCTTCAGCTCTGCTTCATAGTCTTCCTGACTCAGCAAAGAAAAGCTCTGAATAAATGGATAATGGACTGCAAAGAAAGCCTCTAACTTTTCAACCAATTGGGCTTTGGGGGCTCTCGAAGTAAAGAGAATATTGCCACTGTTGATGTAGGTTTCAACCTTTTCCAGTCCCAACTCTGTCAATTCTTGACGAAGTTGCGCCATGACAACCTTATTTTTCCCACCGACATTAATGCCCCTTACCAGTAAAGCGTGTCGCGTCATCTTATACCAATTTATCTAAGAAACTTTCCCCAATCATGGCAGTTTCAACACCAAAGTTATCCGCAACTGTCGCTGAGATATCTGCAAAATTCCCAACCGGAATGACACCATTTCCTTTAAAGCTAGGGCTGTAAGCTAAAAGTGGGATATATTCACGAGTATGGTCTGTTCCTGCATAGGTTGGGTCATTTCCATGGTCCGCTGTAATCAAGAGAAGGTCATTCTCTCTCATGGCTGCGATAATTTCAGGCAAGCGTTCATCAAACTCATGCAAGCAATCCCGGTAACCATGAGCATTGCGGCGGTGGCCGTAAAGGGCATCAAAGTCAACCAAGTTTGTGAAGGAGAATCCTTTTTCAAACTCAGCAAGTCCCATGGTCTTCAATAATGTATCAATTCCGTGACTGTTTGACTTGTTATGACCCATGTCATGATTGATTCCTGCACCGTTAAAGATATCGTTGATTTTACCAACAGCATAAGTATCGATACCAGCCTCATTCAATTTATCCAAAACAGTTGGTGCAAATGGAGAAACGGCCAAGTCACGACGATTTGCCGTACGAGTGAAGTTACCTGGCTCACCAACATATGGACGGGCAATGATACGACCTAGAAGGGCAGGACGCTCAAGGGTAATCGAACGAGCGTATTCACAGATACGGTATAATTCATCCAAAGGAATGATGTCTTCGTGGGCAGCAATTTGTAAAACAGGGTCAGCTGAAGTATAGATAATCAACTCCCCAGTTTCCATCTGACGAGGTCCAAAGTCATCGATAACAGCTGTACCTGAGTAAGGTTTGTTGGCTTCACGAATGACCTTGCGTCCTGAGAATTCTTCGATTTTTGTCAAGATTTCTTCTGGGAATCCGTTCCAGAAAGTATCGAAAGGCTCGGTAATATTGAGTCCCATGATTTCCCAGTGACCAGTCATGGTATCCTTACCAAGGGAAACTTCTTCCAATTTTGTTGCATAACCTGTTGGATTGCTTTCAGCTGGTACAGTCTTCAGCGGTGTTTCGCGAGGAATATTTCCTAGACCGATTTTAGCCATGTTTGGCACATTCAAACCAACTGTTTTTGAAATGTGTCCTAGTGTGTCAGAAGCTCCATCTGGAACCCCTGCATTGACAAAGTTATTGGCATCTGGCGCAGCACCGATTCCTACAGAATCCAGTACCACCAAGTGAATACGATTAAATTTTGACATAGTGTGTCTCCTTTTATTTTCTATTTTCCTTTTGTTGAAGTTAAAATCTGAACGCCATTTCGTCCCGCTACGATGACCTTATCCACCATTTGGTTGAACAAGCCATGCTCTACGACACCAACGACATGGTCCAATTCTTGCCCGAAGGCAATTGGATTTTCAATGACATCCAAGGCTAGGTCAATGATAAAGTTCTGCATATCGGTTACAAAACGTTGGCCGTTTTTTTCACGGAAACTTGGTTTGTAGCCAGCTCGCTCAAACCGACGAAAGACCTGTTCTGCGCCATACTGAACCACTTCTACTGGCAATTTAAAAGCACCTAGTTTCTCTACCAGTTTGCTTTCATCCACCACCCAAATGTATTCTTTTGAGGGCGTTGCGACAACCTTCTCCATGAGAAGGGCACCACCACCGCCTTTGATCCCGTTAAACTGGCTATCTACTTCATCCGCTCCATCGACTGTCACATCGACAAAGTCCACTTGATCAATCGACTTGAGCGGGATATTAAGACCTTCGGC
This sequence comes from Streptococcus oralis SK304, assembly GCF_000287715.1. Classification (GTDB taxonomy): domain Bacteria; phylum Bacillota; class Bacilli; order Lactobacillales; family Streptococcaceae; genus Streptococcus; species Streptococcus oralis_Y. Next base: position 641,338 of record NZ_ALJN01000016.1, read on the forward strand.
CTGTTTACTGGTCACACTGGAAGTCGTCACAGCAGTAATCTGCAAACCTTCTTCCTTAATGCGACGACCGATTTCTTCTACGAAATAGTAGGCAGTAGAGCCCGTTCCAAGTCCGACTACCATGCCATCCTTGACAAACTCAGCAGCCTTGATACCTGCCATTTTCTTCAGATTTTCCACTCAAACACCTCCATTAAAGAGCTATTTTTATTATAACATGTATCCGTTTTTATTTCATGAATACACTTGAAAAACCCGAACATTTTTATTTCGGGTTTTTATGTCCTATTTAACCATGTCAGGATCGTAATCATAGAATCCCGTATCGAGGAAACGGTTTTTAGGGTGTAACTTGCGCACTTCCTCATCTAACAAGAAGGCTTGGTCATGGCTGAATTTGCCCTCTTGAATCAAGCTGCGTGCTTGGACAAAGAGTTTGGCAATTTCTACAAAATTCTGACCGGGTGTGTAGAGCCCCTCTAGCTTCCAGTGGGTAAAACCATGCTCTACCAATTCTGTCAATTTAGTCATCAAATCAAGGTCGTTATTTGCAAAAATGTGGGTACCATGATTGTCTTCAAAGATAGAATAATGGCTTTCTGGGTCACTTGGTTCTGCTAAGAAGAGGTCACGTTTACGCGTCTTTTCGTCATCGATATGCGTGAAGTTATAGTAGTTTTGTAAAAGCGGACGCTTAGAATGGTGAATAACACTAGCTCCATAAACCAAGACTTCAGCAGGAATTTCCAAAATCTCTGGCATTTTGAAGAGTTCAGCCGATGGAATTTCACGCGCCAAAACCGCCTCAGATGCGCCAGCCTTTTGGCCCCAGAAGTTAATCTGACGGCTACTTGTCACCATGGTTGAAGCATCGTAGATGGTCTTAAAGGAATAGCCATCGCGATTGACTACGTAAAAAACACCTGCATCTCCAACAGTGATATAGTCTGTCTTGATTTCTTCCAAGAAGTCTAGGAAAGGCTTGATTCGGTCCATCATATCTTGGTGCATGAGGGCATTGACTGCAACAATCAATTCCTTACCAGCTTCATGAACCAACTTAGCGATGGTTCGTAAGTCTTCATAACAAAAGGTGGTTGGCAGACGAAGTCCAAAATCTTTCTCACCAACATAGATACGATCTACGCCAGCTTCGAGTAGTTGTTCAACTTGTTCAATACTTTCAGCAGTTGCTGTAATAATAATCTTTTCCATAAGAAAAATTATACCACATTTCTCAAAAATCAGCTATTAATACTGAGAGTTTCACAAAAAGTTAAACTGATTTCTATCTTTCCCAATCAAAAAAGTGAACAGTAACTTGTACCATTCACTCTATTTTATTTTATGCATGTGTTTCTTCAACTAGGTGGCCATCGTTCATAACATAGATACGGTCGACCTTATCAAGAAGGCGTGTATCATGTGTAATCATGACAACTCCTCTACCTTGTTCGTGGGCAATAGCAGCCAACATTTCTGTTACTTGGTAAGCACGCTGGGTATCTAGACTGGCTGTCGGCTCATCTGCAAGAACGATGCTCGGATTATTATAAAGCGCTCTAGCAATCGCCGCACGTTGACGTTCGCCACCCGATAGAGCCTTGGGATAATGATCTTGTACTTTTTCCAAATCCAACAAGTCAAACAGCTCTTTTCGGTCACTTTTGCTATTTTTTCCCTTATCTAGTCTGTCAATCAAATCCAGCTGTTCCTTGACCGTTAGAAATGGAATTAAGTTTGAAGCTTGTAGAATAAAGCCAAACTCTCTAAAACGGAGGTCTGTTTTCTCCTTCTCCGTCAAACTACCTGTTTCCTTCCCCTTGACTAGAATCTTTCCACTCGATGCTTCCTGAAGTTGTCCTAGAGTTGTTAGAAAGGTCGTCTTTCCAGAGCCAGAAGGCCCAACAATAGCTACGAACTCTCCCGCATTTAGCTGAAAATTCGTCTCATGCAGGGCAACGACTTTCATCTTTCCTTCCCCGTATGTTTTTGTCACTTGAGTCATTTCAATCAATGATGTCATACTATTCTCCTTATCACTCTGCAATCGCAGTAATCGGGTCCACCTTTAGCAAGCGTGGAAGTGAAATGACACCACCTAGAAGGGCCATCAAGGAAATTACCAAGCTTAGGACAGAGTAGGCCATCCAACTTGGGTAGAAAAAGAAGGTAGCTGGTAAGACTAAAATCACTCCACCAATAGCAAGCAAGGCTAATCCAATCCCCATACCAGCTAGGAGGAAGATTTGACAGAAAAGAGACCATACAATGGTTTTGATCTGAATTCCCTGAGCCCGCATTATTCCATAAAGTCCTAGTTTTTGGATGGTAATGATATAAACAAAAATCCCCACAATCAAGCCTGTAATGACAATCATAGCAAGAATCATCCCTGAAAATACATTAACCTGAGGTGTGTAACCAGGAATTTTCGATATCATTTTTGGAATGGAAATCTGTTTCAGACCATCCCCAACCACTTCTATATCATTTTTCAATACCAAGGCAGAGATGGAACGATTGGCTTTCAAAGTTCCTTGTAAGGTCCAATAAGTTGTCAGACTCGTAAAGACAACAGGCTCAGTGAAAAATTTATTTCCTTGAGTCAGGCCTACAATCTTGTAACTTGCCTCACTTCCATTAAGCTGAATGGCATCGCCTAGCTTCATCCCATAGTTCTCAAAAGACTGATCCACGACAACCTCATCATCTCCTTCAGGATAACGACCCTCCGTCAAACTAGGTGAGATAAAAGCGTCCCAGTCTTGAGCAAAAATGGAAACATTGACCTTTTCACTACCATTGACTAGATTGGTCACAGCAAACATATAGCCCAATGGAGCGGCCTCTTCAGAATTTTTATCCTTGTAGTCCTTTTCAGGAATAAAGGATGCCGTCAAATTATCATTTGCGTAGTCGGATAAAACGACACCCGTCGCTTGCCAATTATCAATAGCGGCCCGGTTGTTCCGCACAAGACCAAGAGCTAGACTGGTCATAAAAAAGACCATAAAAGCGATAAGAAAAATGGTAGTTAGAATCAAACTATATCGAAGTTTGTTTCGTACTATTTCTTTGATAGCAAGATACATGCTTATCTCCTTTAACTTTCCCCATAGGTAGCAAGAAGGCCACCCAGTCCAATAGACAGAATTTCTGTCTTATCATCCATTCAAAACAACTCCTACCAATACTCTACAAAAGTATCCAAGTAGCAACTTAACAAATCATCTTAGGAAAAAGCCTCAGCTTGCTATCAATTTATATAAGTTATCTCTTCCTTTCTCAGTATATTTATAATAGAGAAGGTCGGATCATCTGTTTTAAGTGTAACATCCATGCTATCACTTTCCCCAGTGGGTGTCAAGAAGAGTGACTTAGAAGATGATAAGAGACTTTAGTAGTTTTGTAACAATTCTGTAATAATTCTCTGCATAAAAAATGATAAAATAGTTAGGTACTGTTAAGGAGAGAATCATGCCCGCAAGAAAATTAGAAGCTTATGAGTTTGAACAAACTCCCGAATCGAATCAAACTCCGCTTTATCAAGACTATACACTGGAAGCACCTGTTAGCTCCAATTTAAAAGAGATTTTATTTTTTGTAAATATTGCTTGTTTTTGTATTTTTATGGTGTTTTTTAGTTTTATCTTTTTAGCCTTAAAATTGAACTCAGCTTTATCATTTGTTGCTGCTATGGGGGCAAGCTTGACACTCCTCCAACTCCAACGAAAGATTATTAAACGAAAAATTTCAAAATAAAGGTTGGTACCACTACCAACCTCTTTTCTAGTTAACAAAAAAGACAGTTTTAAAACTGTCTTTTTATTTATTCTTACGTTTGGGAGGAGATTGGATAGCAATTTTAACTTCAAAAATCGTTCCTCTAGGTTTGTTATCTTTAACGGTAATCGTTCCTCGTAAGGCATCTACGATCTGCTTGGCCAAAGATAGTCCTAGACCAAAACCACCTTTCTGACGGGTTCTCGCCTTGTCTACACGATAAAAGCGGTCAAAGATTTTCTTCTTATCGGCAGCTGAGATCCCAATTCCGTTATCTGTTACTGATAGATAGAGGTGGCGATCCGTAGCATGGACCACAAACTCAATTTTTCCATCTTCTTCAGTATACTTGATAGCATTATCAAACAAGATAGTCATGAGCTGTTTTAGGAGCAACTGATCGGTCATGAAGGGACGATAAATCCGATTTTCATATTCAAAAACACGATCATTTTCAGAAGCAATCAACTCATAGTTAGCAAAGGTTGTTTTAAAGAATTGTGGAGAAACTTCTGCTATTTCTGGTTTGATTCCATCATCTCGACGTGCAAGATTGAGAAGATTTGTCGTGAGGAAACGCATGTTGCGAACTTCTTCAAGACTAGAAGCAATGCTTTCGCTGGATTCCATGATCGTCGCTTCTGGTTTTCGAAAGAGAGTCTCTAAACGATTTTGTAAAACGGCCAAAGGTGTTCTCAGTTCGTGGCTTGCATTTTCAACAAAGGACTTCTGCTTTTGCATGCTTTCCAGCAAGGGTTTAACACTGACGCGTGCCAGATAAACACTGGCAATTAAAGACAGGAGCCAGAAACTAGCCATGACTACAACAATTAAATGCTCGTGGTTTTGGCTGATTTGCTCGAGCTGGCTGGTATTGATTAAAACCGCCGCATATTTGACGTTACTTGATACGGAGGAAGAGTTGGTTTCCATCAAAATCATCCGATAGGTTTCTTCCTGACCGTAGCTATTGACAACTTGGATTTGGCGAATATGATTCAACTCCTTTTTGTCCAGCTTGATCTTATCCAAACCTAAAAAACGGTTCCCTAGTAAGAGTTGGTTAAAATCCTTGTCAAAGAGCAAGACTTCCGTATTGGAGCTGACATTGGGCTTGATTTCAGCCTTGCTGGCATCCGCTGTTGCTGGTTGAATATCTTTGACTTCTTCAGTTGCCCGATTAAGGGCTAACTGGATAACCGCTTGGGGACTGCTACTAAGGGCTTGGAGTTTTTCATCTACAGAAGTGTAGAGACTCGAGTGCATGACCTGGAGGATAATCAAGGTCATAGCAGAGAAGATCAGGGTGAACACTCCAAAGTTTCGAATGAAATAGCTGAAATCATCTGCATACCATGTTTTTTTTAGTTTATTGAACATCTTTTAAAATATACCCGACACTACGCAAGGTTTGAAGGTTTTCAGCAAAGGCTGTTCCCTTCAATTTCTTACGAACTTTTGAGACATAAACTTCTACAACGGAAATCGTCGTATCGCTATCAAATCCCCATAGGCGGTCAAAAATTTGCGTCTTAGGAAGAATAACATTTTGATTTTGAAGGAAATAAACCAATAACTCAAACTCTTTTCCGAGTAGTTCCACAGGCGTGTCTTCCACTTTTACTTCATTCGTTGAAAGGTTGACGACAATATCTCCATAGGTCAGGGTGTTTTCATTAAACTTGCCTGAACGTTTGAGAAGGGCTTGGATCCGCATTTTGAGTTCTTCTAGATAGAAAGGTTTGGTGAGGTAGTCATCCGCTCCCAACTCAAAACCATGTCCCTTGTCATCCAAACTTTCCTTAGCAGTCATGATAAGGACTGGTGTCGTAATTCCTTTTTCGCGCAATTCTTTCAAAACTTGGAAGCCATTTTTTTCAGGCAACATCAGGTCAAGCAAAATCAAGTCATAAACGCCACTTTCAGCTTCGTAGAGACCTTCTTCTCCATCAAAAACCTGCATGACATCTGCAAAATCATCTAAAAAGTCAAATACTGAGTTTGACAGGCCCAGGTCATCTTCTACTAATAAGATTTTTATCATCAGAAACTCCTCCTTGTTATGATTATTATACCAAAATTGCCTTAAAAAAAACTCAACTCTCTCTTCTTTTCAGATAGAAAGTTGAGTTTTTGTTTACATTTCGAACGAATTAAGCTTTAGCATATTGAGCTACAACAGTTTCGACTGCTGCTTTCTCACGCTTAATCAAGTCAACACGCGCTGCGATATCCTTGATCCCCATGCGGATGTTACGGCTAAGAGCTAGGTCAGAGAGTTGTGGTTCAAAGAAGGCCTTGTATTCTACCAAGCGTTGCTCTGTCTTAAACACATGAGCAGGAAGGATAACAAAGCTATCAAAGCTCATGTCTCCACCAAGAGCCGCCTTAATCCAATCCCAGTTTTCACGCGCCCATACCCAAACAGTTTCTTGAGTTGTTTGATGATCTAGGAACTGGTAATACCAAGCAGACAAGTCTTGTGGTTTCACCACAAATTTATCCTTCCACGAACTAATCAAGGTTTGGATATTGTCAGCATCTGTACTGTAGGCAAGAGCCGCAGCCAACTGACGTTTGAAGACCGCATCCGTCGTATGAGTGTAGAGGTCCAGATAAGTTGCGACCAAGTCCTTGGTCTCATGGTGTTTCATTTCATTGATGAGAACTTGTGCACGGATTGCTGCTGGAAGTCCTGCAAGATTATCCTTGTGAGCTGCAAAGATTTGGCTAGCGACTTGACTAGCTTCTGCATCATTTGACCGAATCATCATGGAAATGGTCAACTGACGAACCAATTCGTCTTCATCTGATTCACCATCTTTGGCTTCAAAACCAAGACGGTCATAGTTGTGACGAGCCAATTTAGCAACGAGTGTGTTAAAGGCTTTCTCAGTTTCTGTTCCTTCATCGATAAAGCGCTCAAGGGCAGCAATCACTTGAGATACAGCTGAAACCACCAAGTAAGACTCTTCCTTAGCTAGTTTATCAAGGACTGGGAGCAAGTCTGCATAAGAAATATGACCTGCCTCAGCCAACAAACGACGTTCTTGAACGATTTGTAGTTTGCTTGTGTTATCAAGTGTCTCTAGATCAGCAAGAACGGCATCTAACAAGTCTCCTTGATAGTCGGTAATGTAGTGGGCTGTATTTTCAGTGTTGAGACGAAGAGCTCCTTTATTTTCAGCAAGAAGAGCGGCGTAGCCAGGGATTTCAATACTTTCAGTTTCGAGTGTATCTGGCAAACCTTTCCAGTTGCTGTTGAGTGGCACCACCCAGAGGCGGTTCTTGTCTTCGTGCTCACCGATAAAGAATTGTTTTTGTGAAATCTTCAAGACATCATTTTCAACTTTGACAGTGAGAACTGGATAACCAGGTTGCTCCAACCAAGAATCCATGAAGGCTGCGACATCACGGCCTGACGCTTGTCCAAGGGCATTCCAAAGGTCACGACCGACGGTATTTCCATATTGGTGCTTTTCAAAGTAGGCATGCAAACCTTTAGCAAAATCAGCATCACCGAGCCAACGACGAAGCATGTGCATGAGACGGCTTCCTTTGGCATAGACGATAGCGCCATCAAAGAGGGTATTGATTTCATCTGGGTGTTTGACTTCAACGTGAACAGACTGAACGCCATCAGTCGCATCGCGTTTAAGCGCCGCTGGAACACCACCTGTTTGGAAATCTTCAAAGATATTCCAACTTGGTTCGATGGCATCCACACAGACGTATTCCATCATGTTAGCGAAGCTTTCATTAAGCCAAAGGTCATCCCACCATTTCATAGTAACGAGGTTACCAAACCATTGGTGAGCCAACTCATGTGCTACAACTAGGGCAACTTGTTGACGGCTAGCAAAGGTTGAGTTCTCATCCACAACCAAGTAAACTTCACGGTAGGTTACCAGACCCCAGTTTTCCATAGCACCTGCTGAGAAGTCAGGGAGGGCGATATGAAGAGATTGAGGGATTGGGTATTTAACTCCGAAGTAATCTTCGTAAAACTCGATTGAGCGAACGGCAATATCTAGTGAGAAATCAAGGTTAGATAATGGGTGAGCTTTGGTTGAGTAGACACCTACGAGGGTACCGTTTTTAGTTTTAGCGGTCACCCCTTGCAAATCACCTGCTACAAAGGCTAACAAGTAGGAAGACATGCGAGGTGTTGTCTCGAACTTCCAAATGCCTGTTTCCTTGCGGTTTTCAACATCAATCTCAGGCATGTTTGACAAGGCAACTTCACCTTCTACTTGGTCAAAACGAAGAGCGAGGTCAAAAGTTGCTTTTGCTTCAGGCTCGTCCACACATGGGAAGGCTTCGCGCGCAAAATGGCTTTCAAACTGGGTAGACAAGACTTCCTTCTTGACACCATCCACTGTGTAGTAAGAAGGGTAAATACCTGTCATGTTATCTGTAATCTTTCCTGAAAAAGCAATGACTAATTCAACTTGACCTGCCTCATCCAGTTCGATATGAAGGGCTTCATTTTCATGATCAACTGTAAATGGACGAGCTTGACCCGCAACTTCTACAGAAGCGATTTCCAAGTCTTTTTGGTGAAGGGAAATACGGTCACTCTGTGCTTGACCAGTAATGGTCACCTTACCAGAAAACGTTTTGGTCTCACGACTCAAGTCTAAAAATAAATCATAATGTTCAGGAACAAATTGCGTAATAAAATGTTCAACTGCTTGCATAGTTTTCTCCTATTCTAAGTTTAAGAGTTTTTCTCTTATTCAAACAAACTTATTATATCATGTTTTGCTTAAGAAAAAAGGATTGGACGGTGATTTCCAAAACTTTCTTTCTACTAAAGTTTACTGTGGATAAACCTTGCGAAATTCTTCTAAAACAACCTTGCTGTCAGGTGTAAAAGTTAGTCCTGCCTCTCTCAGCCACTCGGCGAAACAGTCCTCATGAACCTGACGCCAATAGGCTAGGGATTTGTCACCTTCCCCTTCCTTAAAGGCATGTTCAGCAGAAACTTGATTAAAGGATTCGACAGAAACCTTTGTAATTTCGACAATGCAGACAGCTCGATCTTGGCTATCTAAAATGATATCAAAAGTTCCTTCTCGCGGAAGGGGTTCGTCATCAACTGCATACAGATCATAGGCTGATGCGGTTGCCGTCTTTTCACCTTTTAAAACCAAATTTGCCAACAAATCAGCTTCTACTCCAAAAGACCAAGCATCGATCTCATCTCCGATAGAAGGGTTGATTTGCTTGTAGGCATTCCACATTTCTTGCGGTGTCATAGGTTGCTCCTTTGTAATTTTTTACTTACTTCTTTTATACGTTTGAGATGGTCTGGATGATCAATCTCTAAATTAAAAATCTCTGGAATAGAACTGTAGTGGATAATGCACTTGATACCCAACTGATTCATTTTTTCTATGAAAGAAACATTCAGATAGCCTGCTACAGCAAAGTCAATCTTTTTCATCCTTGCTTTATCCTGCATCTGTCTTAGCATATCTAACATTATTGGACTTTCCATATCATGCCATTGACTGTTTCTCACAGTCGCAAAAACAAAAGAAGTCAAATCATTCATTCCAACTATAATCTTTGAAATACCAGTTTCCAGTATCCTGTCCAAGTCAAAATAAGCTGACGGTAATTCAATCATTGTGCCGATTTTCCCGGTAAAACCATACTCACGCAATACTCTAATAGCTTGTTTTAATTGGTCGGCATCATTGACAAAAGGAAAAATAACAGACAGATTGGGATTGGTTTGATAAACTTCTGTAACGACATTTGCCTCAGCCTGAAATTCATCCGGACACGCCAGTAAACGCCTAGTTCCTCTGTATCCAAACAAGGGATGATTTTCATCCAAAAACTCTTTAGTTCCCACTAATCAATTGGCTTCTGTATTCGTTAATTCTGAAAAACGATACCATACCTCTTCATCTGAATACAAGGAGCAAATAGTGTCTAGATAATCTTTTACAAATTGCTGACAACTTGGTAACAGGATGTTTTGGTTGAGCTCTCTCAACAAGTATTCCCCACGAATCATGCCAATGTGGTGAAATAGTTGAGGATAAACTTTTTCAGCGATTTTCTCGCCACTAAGGGCTAGCTGGTTTTTCATTTCTTCCCCTCTTTCCATCCTTCAAATTTAGCCACACTTCCTCATCCCTTAAAAGGGAAAAGGCTAACAATACCTTGCTCCTTGATAAAGCTTTGTAATCTTTCGATTTGTTCTTCTATTTTAGACTGGATATCTGTCTCTTCACAAGTTGACTCAGCAATAAAAAGGTGAATCTTCAATAAATCTGTCAGGTACAGCAGACGGCGTCCCATTTCTGATTCAGGACTTGAAGCTTGCTCGATTTTTGCAAGCTTTTGTTCCAAAGTATCACCATTCAAAAATCTCTGATGTACTCTCCTTCTTATTTTTCTAGTTGATTCTTCCCCAGAATCTAGTGGACTTAAAAGGAGATTTTGATAGATGGATACCTGATTTTCCGTCTGCTTTTCCATATAGGCCAATAAGACTATCGAACTCTCAACAAAGGTCCAACTATTATAATCTCCTTCAAAGGGAATTTGTAGCAAAATATCTAACAACTTTTTAGCTAGTTCTTTTTGACCATATAGATAGAGTAAATAAGCAAGGTGATTAAGAGACTCAAGATAGGAACAGTTGGTCTTCTTATACTTTTTTAATATTTTTTCTACATAGGGTTTTAAATCAGAATGATTTTCCACTAGCTCAAATACTTCTATCAGCTTCATCTTAACTCCTTTGTGTCTTTTCCCTAGTCAAATATCTAGTAGTTAAAGCTTTTCTAATCAGCTAATCTAACTCTGCTCGACTAAACAAGTCTATCATAGACTCAGAATCGTCGCAAAACTCCTTAAAACCTAAAGCAAATGTTGCTAAGGCATCAATATTGGAAGAATAGGCACAAAACATACTTCCTTCTGGATCAAAGTCAATAGATTCGCTTAATTCAGGCATTTTTTCCTCTAAAAATATCAAAGCAAGAGATGCCCAATCGTATCCATTTCCTTCGAATCCCTCATCTTCCCGAGTGTCGAATACTTCCTGTCTGTATTCTCCACCAGGATAATAAATGAGCGACCCTCGAACACTTTGTGTCTCTTCATCATGGACTAAAAATTTAAAAGGTGAAATTTTTTTATTTACCATTTTGTAATCTATCATTTCTTGACTCCTTACTGTATTCGCTTATGTTTAATAGAACTATGCAAATCCAGCTTAGTTACTAGGCAAAGGGAATAAAAGTATCATGTTGATTATAATAAATTAAGGCATCGACCAAGTATTCAGGGCTTGCGTCTGGCTTTTCATCCAATGCACTAGAAGGACATCTATCAGATGCTCACCATAATATACCAGATTAAGATTTCTCTCTACTACTTCCACAGGGTAAACATCTTTATCATCAACTACAACTGGATAATCCGACACCAAAATAAAGGCTATCGAGATCCAAATTCCCTTCATCATTGCCATAGAGGCAAAAGTCATCTTGAGTACATTGTTCTAACTTAACTTGCTCTAAAATATCTGCTAGTGAAAAGAATTGGTGTTTACGCATGATTGCTCCTTTTATTTCTACTCACCTTCCACAAAACTAGTCAGAAAAGCCTCAAATGAAAGCCATTGACCAAAAATCTCAGCTCTTTCTTCTAAAACATAGTAGTAAACCTTGCCATAATCTTCTTCCCTTAGAGACAGAGCATAGTTTCCAGACCCAGGATCATAGGCAAAATGAAGGAGGTCTTTAGCCTGGAATCCGGCAGGAACAACCTCATCGTCAAACCAGTTGAGGGCCTTCTCAATCTCCTCTAATGAATAAAAAGCATTGAAAGGAAAGAGATGTTTGTCATCATGAACACCAGACACACAAGATTGACCACCATTGTACTTGAGATAAAAGTTTAACATGGCTTCCGGCAATTTCTTTCCAAGGTTCTCCTCAAATTGTAAAAGGTCTTCTCTTGTAATTGCCTCATTCGCATCTGTTGCTCTCAGCATAATTATCCCTCCGATTTTTACAATCTTTCTTCTAAGACCTTGTCAATAAAGTCATAGACAGTTGCAGCAACTTTTTGCATTTCTAAAGAGCCCAAAGCACCCAAATCATTTTCATAAATGCAATCATCAGCATTTTTCTTGATAAAGTAGGCCAAATCTCCTTCCTGTGCAATCATAAAGTAATCGGACTCTACTTCCTCAATCTGATAAGTCTCATTACGCTCTTGAAGATCCTCTTTAGCATACAAACAGATACCTGAATCTCCAATTTCATAGGGAGCAATTTCTTTCCACTCTGTTAAAAACTGATAGTAGAGATTGTGCAAGACAAATCCAAACTCATCTCTTTTCATGGCTTACCTCCACATATTCACTGAATATCAACTATGCTACTTCAAGCTCCATCCACCATCAATAGTGAGAATTTGTCCCTGCATGGCGCTTGCTTTCCCACTTGCTAGGAAAAGTGTGACATCTGCTATTTCCTCTGGCTCAATCCAGCGTTTGATGGGCGTCTCACTAGCTACCCAGTCAGCCAAGCCACCTGGCTCAAAGTCAGCTGCGGTCATACCAGTCTTGACAGCGCCAGGAGCAATGCCGAAGACCTGAATCCCAGCTTCAGCATAGTCTAGAGCCAACTGCTTGGTAAAGCCAGCTAAGGCATGCTTAGATGAGGTATAGACGTGACCACCACCACCAGCTAGACTTGATGCAATAGAACACATATTGATAATGACTCCTTTTTTATTTTCCAGCATTTGCGTCAAATAATAGCGAGTCAGCTCAACAGGAGTCACATAGTTGATTTCAAAAATCTCTTGAATTTCCTGCGCTGATTGTTCCAATAGGGGTCTGTAATCATCCAAGATTCCAGCAGTATTACACAAAATATCCACCTGAGGGCACCAGTCAAAAATTGGCTCCAAATCAAGAGTTAAATCTCTCTGTAAAAAGTGGAAATCACCATCTAAAACTGGATTTTCTCCTTGATCCACACCATAAACTTGATAGCCATTCTCTAAAAAGAGTCGAGCTTGAGCCAGACCAATCCCTGAACTCACTCCGGTAATCAATACGCGTCTAGTCATGCACTTCTACCCAATCCGTCGCCAAAACATCACAAGATGTCGGACTCCACATGGAAAAACCTTCCCCTTCTCCAGACACGTTGATTAGGAAATAAGGCGTCACTTCAAGTGCAACCCCGTTTTGCTCGATGGTGTCAAAAAGTTGGACATAGTTTTCAGCCCCTCCCCAACCAGTTCGTACATATTTTTTCTTAGCCTTTAATCCAGGTAGGATTTCTTCAAAAGTCATGTTTTTCTCCTTTGTTGTTTATAAACGTTGATTTAATAGGCTTTTTAGCCAGCCTATGAGTTCTAAAATATAAATTTGTTCACCTTTTTGTGGACTTACAAGCTATTCATAGCTTTTTCAAAATATGAAACCGCCTCTTTTTCTTTATTCGCAGATAGGTGGCTGTATATATCCATGGTCATAGCTAAAGTAGCATGACCTAAACGATATTGTAATTCTTTATAGCTGATACCAGCATTTAGCAATAAACTAGCGTGAGTATGGCGGAAAGCGTGAAAAGTAAAGCGAGGGATAGAAATCTCATTACAGCGTCTATCTAAAGCCTCTTGTCTGGTTGCCAGGTTCTGGTACTCTCTCGTAGGTGTTGCAAACACCACAGACGAAACACGCGCCCCGGACTCCAAATATAATTGGCGTTGTCTATTCTGGTAAAGACGTAACATGTTGACCGTTTTCTTGTCTATGCTGATTGTCCTAACTCCAGCTTTACTTTTTGGTGTACCTATTAACTTTAATAATCTACTGTAATTCTTGTTAATGCTTATAGTTCCATTCTCAAAATCGATATCCGACCATTCCAGGGCTACTACTTCACCGAAACGACAACCAGTAGCAAGTAAGACACTATACAGAACATAATCAAAATAATATCTATATTTCTTAAACGCCAGTTTTTCCATATGGAGCAACAAAGCCTTTAAGTCATCTGAAGCTATGAACTTGATTGCTTTATTCTCACGTTTAGGCTTTTTAGGGAGAATAATATCCCTAGCTGGATTGAATGGCAAGAGCTGGAGAGATACCCCATACTGTAAGACACGCCTATTTATTGAATGAACCACGGCATAGTGAACTAGCTGAGTCGATAAATCGTTAATAAAGCTTTGTATATAGCTAACAGATAGCTTGGTCAGTTTGAGAGTACCAAAGACAGGTATAAGATGATTGTACAGCATTCTCTTAGTGTCTAAAAAAGTCTGAGGTTTTACTGTAAGCTGGTAGCTGTCTAGCCATAGATCAGCTAACTCTTGATAATTCTTTACAGGTACTACTTTTGTCACTGTACAACCGTTTGATATAAAATCATCTTGCGCGTGCTTTGCTTTCTGCTTGACCTCTTTTCTTGTCCTACCCGTTACACTTGTTTTGGCTTTCTTTCCTGTTACCTGGTCAACTCCTAGATATACATTAGCTCGGTATACCATTGTACCGTTTTTCTTTTTGACTTCAGTTATTTGCATGTTTTAAACCTTTCTAAAAAACATCAGCAGGCAAGCTATTATTAAAAAGGTTTTAGATTGTTGTTTAAATCATGCTAGGGCTTCACCTTTTGCCCTATATTTGATTTTAGGAAGTCAGACGGTAAAATTGTGCCAGAGTAGGAAATAAGGCGGATATGGGGCTAATATAGCGTTGAACTCCGAGCGAAAATGAAGAAATTGCAAAATCAAAATTTAAGCCCCATACTAATTGAGATTCTCAGTTGTTCCCATTTTGGAAATACTGATTTTTATGCTATAATAATGAAAAACTCAGGAGGAGAAAGCATGGTTAAAGTTCGTAAGCTTCCTGTAATAGTAGATGCTATTCAAATTGATACAGAAATGTATATCGACACTTTAGAAGGAGTCATGAAGGCTTCTCCGGGAGATTGGATTGTCACAGGCGTAGATGGTGAAAAATATCCTGTTAAACCAGATATTTTTGAGAAAACTTATGAAATTATTCGAGGTTAGATCTTTAAGGTCTAACCTTTATTTTTTTGACAATATCAGACGACCTTTTATCAAAAGCTTGATCAATATATCTATTTGGGTTCTTTTTAAAATCATCCCATTTAACTAATATACAATACCGATCTTCTTCGCTCCATGCATGTTTGTCGTTGTCAAGAGGGAGATAAAAATTATAACTAAACTCTTTAACAGTAGTGTCTTCATTTATTTTGACTACATCATGATTTTTAAAACAAGTAAAACACGCCTGTTCTCCTCTATAAATACGATCATACATCGAAGGTA
Organism: Streptococcus oralis SK304; assembly: GCF_000287715.1. Lineage (GTDB taxonomy): Bacteria > Bacillota > Bacilli > Lactobacillales > Streptococcaceae > Streptococcus > Streptococcus oralis_Y. Next base: position 656,485 of record NZ_ALJN01000016.1, read on the forward strand.
AAACTACTCCTAAAAGTCCATTTCTTTTACCTGCTGAAGTATTCGATAGCGAGGCTTGCAATTCTCTTTTGATGTAATTTTGATTTTGGCAATAGTTATTCTCGGAACTTTCGGAACCGATAAGATGAATAGTAACTGTAGAATCTTTTAGATAATCTTCTCGTATTCTTCGCATGATGTAGTCTTCATCTTGCGAATCAATCGGTTCGTTTAGAGACTTGTCAATCATATCCACGTCTAAATTTTCCTGTATATATTTTTTGAACTCCATATCATGAGTTTTAAAAGATATAAAACATTTATGCGCGCTCATTGTTTTTCCTTTCGTTGAATAGTGTCCGTTTGCAAGTTAGCCCAATTTATATTTTCGCTAGAGATAATAGTTTCACAACGTTCAACAAGCAAGGCGAAGCCATCTTTTTCGTTTTTATAAACCCCCGTACCTGTTAAAAACATATATTTTTCATGTTTTAAAGATTCGGTTGTTCTACGGTAATCAATCCAATTATCATGATGCTTCGATATAGATATAAAACTTTCACAAAGCAACATTGAACCAGCAAATACAGCAGACCAAAGTTCAAATTTTATTGGCTTGCAAATTGCTAATAGAGGAATTAAGAATCCCATCAGCACTTCTGTATACTTTAAAATTTTAAACCATTTTTGATGGTGTTGACTTTTTGTGTCATACCAATCAATTTGATTATCCAGTCTAGATTTTAGATATTCAGCAGGTTCCATCTATTTTCCTTTCTATATACTGAAGTTAGGAAACTAATCATCTTTTCTTATTTTTCTAGATTTTTCCTTAAGATTAGAAATGATATCAGAAGCCCATTCACCGGTTTCAAGGTACTTTTTGATTTTATATGCATAACTGTTTAAAAATGCTATCTGCATTTCTAAATCCATTAATTCTGTACCAGTAGATCCTTCTAAATAAGTTGATAATCCATCCACTGTTTTCTCAAAATAATCTTGCAAGTCTTCAAGACTTTCCAAAGGTTTAGAGGTGTTTTTTTGGAACAAATAGATATTAACTATATCTTCTATACCAAAATTTAAGAAGAAAGCCTTGTCAACAACTGCTTGAGTTCTTTGTAAGGCTGGTTTATCAATAGAGGCACCATTAAAAATTTTTTTAAAAAGTTCTTCTACAGCTTCCCAGTTATAATGACTTCCTCCGCGTTCCCCATGTAATAATTGACTTACAGTCATATCTCCAATCTTGGCTATAGACTTTAGACGCTCAGGATTCGGGATAGAAAGCCCGTTTTCCCATCGAGAAACTAGACCTTTTCCTGCTCCAAAGAGCTTCCCGAACTCCTCTAAAGTCATCCCTTTTTCTTGCCGTATGGATTTTATACGAGATCCAATTACTTTTTTATCTTCAATATCATTCATTAATCAAAGCCTCCTGTTTGCTTCAGACATATTGTATCAAACAGAAAGCTAAAAATCCACAAAATGTTTTAAAAAGTTATACAAAAGTGTTGACATTCAATTTGAAATAGACTAAAATTGGTTGCATAAGGTTATAAGAAAGGAGATTGTTATGTACAAACCTAATAAGGTCAGAGGTTATCGCAACATGTTAGGAATGACCCAAAAACAAATGGGTGAAGCACTTGGAATTAGCAAGCAAAGTTATATGAACAAGGAAAAAGGATATGTGACTTTTAAAGATTCTGAAAAACTAGTTTTTAAAAATCTACTGTTATCATTGTTCCCCGACATAAAACTTGAAGATATATTTTTTTAGAAAGAAGGTTATATAATGTTGCATGCTACCTTTGGTTTAGCTCTAAAGAAAGGATCAAAAACATGGAACTAGTCTACATGGACGGCAAGAAAGAGCCGTATACTACAAGCGAGATCATCGCCGAATGTGCTGAGGTTACTCATCACACAATACAAGAACTTTTAAGAAAGCATAAAGCTGATTTTGAAAGCTACGGAATTATCGCATTTGAAATGCGTAAATTAGATGGGCGAGGGCGACCAATGAAAATCTATCGCCTAAATGAACAACAGGCAACCTTGCTGATCACTTATCTAAAGAATACCGAACCTGTACGGCGGTTCAAAATGAACCTAGTCAAAGCATTCTTTGAAATGCGTGAGGAACTTTCTAAGTTTCGTATGCAGAGGGCGTTAGAAAAGCCAAAAAGAAAAACGCTGCATGACAGTATTGAGAACTGGGAACAAGCACCAAAGCACGCGCATAGCACCATGAACAATCTGCTACTAAAGGCAGTAACTGACAGGAACGCTAAACAGTTAATGGCGGAACGTGGGGGCTATAACGGTATTGATAGCTTGACCAGTGAGGAGCTGGAACAGTACCAGGCATTTGAGGACATGGTAATAGCCATGATTGGCTTGAATATGAGTTATCAGGAAATCAAGTCCCTGGTATTCAGAAATAAAAAACCACGCACTAAATGCGCGTGATTGCAACAAAAAAGGCTTACCGAGACCAATCAGCAAAGCCTTTCACACTAACACTAAAACGAATTTAACAAAGCAGGCAAGCTATTATTAAAAGGGTTTTAGTAAAGATTTATAACTAGATTATAGCATATCTAGGACATTTTGACCATACGGAGAGCGCTAACTCTTAAAACTGGTACTTTCTCACGCTTTCAATTTGGCGACTCTGAGCGTGAGGATATGAGCAATTACAGGAAAGACATTAAAAAGCTGTCGAAACAGGAACAAGCCCATCAGGGCAATTACACAAATATAGAAACAGAGGTAAAAAACATGGATACATACTTTGGAGATTTTGAAAAAGAGCTGGGACTTGTAGAGGAAAAGCTAGATATTTTATCAGAGTGGCATTTATCCAAGAAACACCATGGAGCAACAGAAATTGCTGAAGATTGTAGATCAGCAATCAGTCAGTTATGGATTCAGTTTTACAAATTATCTGAAGCATATAAAAAGCAAGAGGCAAGCCATGAGGTTTTCTTTAATAGGAATGTTGAGAACCTACTTGGAGAATTAAAAAAATATGACGATGAATGCACAGAAAGGCATGGTGAAGCTCCTGACTGGTTGCTATTCAGTTTCTTAGATCAAGCAATAAAAGAAAACAATTTAAGTAATGGGATCAATCACACAACTGCTTCAACTTGGACGTATTTACGTAGTTTAGTAGTTGCTGATCTACGAAAAAGAGGGCTATTGAAATGAACGAGCTAGATTTAACCAATACACAGGCGGTTATCTTTTCCGTGGTACTGATTGGCTTACTACTTTATCTAAACCACCGAGACCGCAAAAAAAGCGCTCAAATTGAGCGAGAAAGCAAACAGACGATAGAAATACCTAGCGAGGATTTAAACCCTGAATATGGGCGATATATCCAGCTTGCAGGGGTAGACGTATGGGGAGGAATTGAATGAGTCTAACAATGAATGACAAGCGAGTATTAAGACTAATTAAGGTAGGGGCTGAGAACTCCATAACAGGGGCAGAAATCAGCCTAATCACCAAACTAGCAGAAAGAACCGTCCAGGATATTATCAGCCGTCTGATCACGCGCTACGGTGTTCCTATCATCGGGGTACGTCACGGAGCTTTCAGAGGCTACTTTATCCCAGCTAACAAAGAGGAGTTACTGGACGGAGCAAAGGCATTCTATAACCAGGTACAAGAGGAACAGAAGCGCCTAACCGTCCTTTTAAATGCCGATTTAGAGAGTTACAAGCAACTGCTGAAGGGAGCTGATGAACAATGTTCAGTTTAAGCAAAGAAAGTGAAAACAGTCTAAAACGTGGCATCTTAAAACTGGTAGAAAACTTTCTAAAAGACTATTTAAAGCCTAAACAACGTATAACAGGGCTAATGACACCTAAACAACTCAAGGAAGAGTTAGAGATAGATTACAACACCTTAAAACGTTGGGAACGCGCTGGGCTAAAAAGGTGCACTCCTCCTATCGAGGATACACGCAAAGTCTTTTATAGAATCGATGATATTCTAATATTTCTAGGAGCTGAAAGATGACAATTTACGAGGCTAGAGGCTTTCAGGGTAATCTTGTCTATCCATTTGATAAGATTGAGCCATTCCAGTATATTGAACGCTTTAAGCCTTTTGTAGTCCCTGAAGGGGCAAACATTGAAGAATTTAAGCGTACACAAGCGCCTTACTGTATCAGCGGGAAAGTGACACCAGAAAAGAATGGCAGTTACAAGCGAAACAACTCCAGTCTAATCTATCGGGATTTGATTTTTCTTGATTATGACGATATACAGGGAACGTCTGAGGACTTCATAGAAGCCGTTTCTAGCGCCTTGTTTGGCTACTCCTACATCTTGTACCCGACTATCAAACATAGCATAGAAAAGCCCCGTTTTCGCCTTGTGGTGAAGCCTGACAACGTGATGAATGAGGCAACCTATAAGCAGGTAGTGAAGGAGATTGCTGACAAGATAGGACTACCCTTTGACATGGCCAGTCTAAACTGGTCACAACTCCAGGGGCTACCAATCACAACAGGAGACCCAGCAAGTTATCAAAAAATTGTCGAGCATGGCCTAGATTATCCAGTCCCCAAGGTTGAACCAAGAGCGAAGCAAGAAACTACTGAGCTTTACAAACCTAGAGCAAGTGGCCAGAGGTCAATGACTATGAGGATCATTGACACGCTTTTTAATGGTTTTGGAGACGAGGGAGGGCGTAACGTGGCACTCACGCGCTTTGTGGGGCTACTCTTTAACAAGTGGGTTGATTGTGACCTAGAGACCGCCTACGAGCTGACAAAACTAGCCAATAGCGTAACTGCTAACCCCCTGCCAGAGAAGGAGCTAGATAGGACTTTTGAAAGCATAGCACGGGCAGAATACAGAAAGAGAGGGTAGAACCATAGAAAAGGAAAAATTGAAAAACCTGGAAAGTGAAATCTTAGAGGTGAGAGAGCAAGAACAACCACCTAGAACGATGAAGGAGCTTGAAAATCGTATCTTTCAGGCTGGTGAAGAATGGCGGGCAGAACATACTGAAACAAAAGTAAACGAGTCCACAGGGGACGTTACTGAAAAGGTCGCTATGCCCCAAACCTTCACAGTCGCTAAAATTTTAAGCGATATTGTCACGTTTACTTTTATCAGTAAGAGCAGCATAGCTGATTATAGCCTACTCTATATCTATGATTTAGACGAGGGTATCTATACCGCTAGTAATGACCTGTTTAACCTATTCTGTAAGACTTTTGACGTGAGAATTAAGCCCAGAGAGTGGCCACAGATTAAGTTAATGGTTAGGACATTGACCAAGATAAAGAAGCCTTTAGAAAGTGCTGACCTTGTACCTGTAAAGAATGGTATTATTGATCTCAGAACTAAGGAGCTACTACCATTTAGCCCTGATTATATCATTACAAGCAAAATCAGCACAGCTTACCACGCGCCTAAACGAGTCCCAACAGATCGAGAGGGCAAAACTTTTGACGATTGGCTAAACTCAATCGCTTGTAATGATAGTGAACTGGTAACACTGTTTTGGCAGATTATCCTAGAAGCTATCAATCCTAACCACACCCGAAATAAGTTTGCTATCTTCTACGGGGACGGTAACAACGGTAAGGGGACGTTTCAGCGCTTCCTTATCAATCTGATAGGGGAAAGTAATATATCAGCCTTAAAGCCTGCACAGTTCGGAGAAAAGCATAACTTGGAGACCTTGGTAGGCAAAGTTTGTAATATTGGAGATGAAGCACCTAATGAATATTTGAAAAATCCGTCTGATTTAATGAGTATCACTAGCGGGGACACCGTGCTAGTCAATCCAAAAGGTCGGCCAGCTTTTGAAGCTACTTTTAAGTTATTCAATATCTTTTCAGGAAATTATATCCCCAACGGTGGCAACAAGACAAAAGGCTGGTATCGTAGAATTATGATCGTACCTTTCAATGCTGACTTTAACGGGGAGAAGGAAAAACCTTGGATAAAAAATGAGTTTTTAGCAAACAAGGAAGTCCTAGAGTATGCCCTGTACAAAGCCATCAACCAAAAGCCATTTACTCACTTTATCGAACCTAAAGCAGTTAAAGGCCTTCTAGAAGAATACCAAGAGGATAATGACTACTTGCTTTCATGGGTTAAACATGAATACATGGAAAAAGGTTGGCATGAGCTGGACGTAGTACCTGTTTTTATCGTTACAAGATCACTGAAGCATTATGCTGAGGACATGGGAATACCCAAGCCCAATGTTTACGGAGCAGGTAAAGAAACTATCAGGCACTTACAACAGTTGACGCCTAATAAGTACCAACTTAAGAGGGCGAGGGTCAAGGTTGAAGATTACGACAAACTGGATCCGCTAGAGTTTGAAAGAACAAAACTAGCTAAAACTAATCATGCTGTCGTTAAAGACTAAAATGTTACCTTCTTTTTATGCCCTAAACCCTTGGTATATCTAGGTTTTTACCCCAAAATGTTACCTTCTTGTTACCTTGTTTAGAAAGAAGGTAACGTAGTTGAACCCTTGATAATATTGACTTTTTTGGAAAAATGTTACCTTGTTACCTTCTTTTTAACTCTCTATATAGGGAAAAAATAGTATTTATATATATAAGGGCAATGACTTCAAAAGAAGGTAACATGGTAACAAAATGGTCTAATCCCTTGTGGCAGTAAGGCTGAACTATGTTACCTAGAAGGTAACAAAATCACTAAAGAAGGTAACAAATCGCAAAAATTTACATAATTTACCTTAAAATAAGAATAGGAGAAAAACAACATGACATTAAAAACCTTTTCAGATAAAGCAAAAGCATTCACTTTCACTTACGAATTTAAAGACCTAGATACTGCTATGGTCGCAGGGCACGCGCTACTAGGATATATGACTGGGACATATTGCCAGCCTGTAATCTCATTGACCTACAAGGATAAAGGCACACTAGTAGCTGAGTATGTGGAAGATCACAAGCTAAACAATACCTTCAAGCGTATTTGTGACAGTTTCAAAGAATACTACAAGCACCCAGAGGGGGATGAAGCATTTGAAGAACGTTACAAACAGGAGCGCGTGCTTCAACTCAAAGAGTCAGAGAACTTTGATAGTTTGCTGGAAAAGGTAACAGACTACGAGCTGGAGCTATTAGACTATGCTGATCGCTTGCTTTCTGATAAGCCTATCCCTATGGACTCTATGACTGCTTTTGGTACGTTGGAAATGCTGGGCGATGAAAGTATTAACCTACTCCAAAAGTTGGACGTAGAAGGCGAATATAAAGGCCTTGCTGATTATGTGGCAGAGGCAGAAAGCTAGAACTATCAAGAGAGGCGCTAGCCTCTTTTTGTGGTTTCATTGCTACTGAACCCAATCAATTTGGGTTTTTCTATATAGGGGTATTTTTGAACGAATGGAAGTTATAAAATCAATAACCATAGAGACATTTATAAAGCCAATGAAAGACAAGAATATCAGTCACGGTATAGCTGAGTTGGACGGTAGAAAACTAGAGATAGACCTAGATAACCTGTATATCATCTTTGGAAGTAATCATTTTGATTTAGCAAGTATACCAGGAACCAAGGGAGGAAATCGCTACTTCTTTGTCTGTCCTATTTGTGGTAATCGATGCAGAAAACTCTATAAGAGACTTTTGCTATATGGTTGTGGATCATGCCAGAAAATACACAAATCAACACTGAACCGAAGTAAGACAGATTGCCAATACTATTGGGAGAGAGCACTGAGGGAAGCTAGAAAGGTGGAACCAGGTTGGAGCCCAAAACGTGGCGGATATATGTTTGATAGTTTTCCTAAAAGACCAAAGTATATGAAACGTAACAAGTATTATAAGCATTATCAAAAGTTTGTGAACTACACCAAGAAAGGAGATAGTTTTTGGCTGAATGGATTGAGCAATCTGAAGTAGTGTTTTGAAACATTTCCAAACAAATCTAAATAAAGATCACAGTTACAACAGTTCAATTACAAGATACTAAGCAGGCATGAAGGCAAGACAGGAGGCAGAGATACCCCCTTTATTTTTAGACGGGGGTAGGTATTGTTCGGATATAAGAACGCTGCCCTCTTCTGTACGAAAAATTCCCTTTTTGAAATGTTTATAAGTGTTAGGGAATGTAGTGCTATCAAGAAATTCGCTTAATTTTTTACCTCCAAAGCTATCTCTCAACTATCCTTTTATAACCATGGTGGGGTAGCCCCCCTATCCACGCGCTTCTATGACCTTCACGCCGTCACTGTACATTTTTTCTCGCGGGAAATTACTTCCTAGGGAATAATTGAACTCCGAGCGAACGCCGAGAAAATGCAAAAAAGCCAAGGCGCTCCGCCTCAGCTATAATTAACACAATAAAATTATACCATACAGGAGGCCAAGGCATGACACCAGATCAGGTAAAAGAAAAACTAGAGGGCATTAAGTGGATCAATAAAGAAATAGAAGGCTTATATTTGGAGCTTGCAGCTTTAGAAAGTGGTATTATCAAAAAGCAAGAACTGAGCACTACTAGAGTACAAACAAGCAGGGTAAATACAGCAGAGAATAACCTTATAAGCGTTCTAAAACTAAAAGAGGACACTTTACAGAGAATTGAGCGACTTACTGAAGAGAGAATGGAAATATCTAGGCTGATTGATAAGCTAGCCAATCCGCTTGAGCGTGCTGTTCTAAGACTTTTTTACTTGAATAATCTCGTAGCTTTGGAAGTGGCCGAAGAAATAGGAAAGTCTGCCACCTCAGTATATCGAGTAAAGCAGGAAGCTATAGAACACTTAGCAGGTATGGTAAATGGGGATTGATAAGGCTGAATATGAGCGTATCAAGGCCGAAATACTGCTAGACTTTGCTAAAGGCTATCGAGGTGGTGTTTTGTTGAAAAATGTTGAGAATTAAGTGAGGGAGAATGACATGATTGAAGATTTTTTGATTGATTTAGAGAATATCCAATTAGAGGATATGGAAATAGATTTAAACATGGATTTTGAAATAGATGTTGACCTTGACGGTTTAGATTTAACTTTACTACAAGAATTATAAGCGCAAATGTTGGCAAATGTAGGCTGAGGCTTCATATTTGCCCCTGCTTCACTTTGTTTCGGACTGGACGACTAAAATTCATTACGGATAAACTAAAAGACCTTAGAAACGAATCTGGGGGCTTTTGTGATTTGATAGATAATAAGTATTATCCCTTTACAGTACGTGTAATACGTGTTATAATAATACTGTCAGGAGGTAAAAGCGCTATGCCTATGACACAAAAAGAGATGGTCAAACTCCTTACGGCTCATGGTTGGATAAAAACCAAAGGCGGTAAAGGCTCCCATGTTAAAATGGAGAAGGAAGGGGAAAGACCTATCACAGTCCCTCATGGTGAACTTAATAAGTACACTGAAAGAGGGATAAGAAAGCAAGCAGGACTGTAATAAAGGCAGTCCCCCGCTTGTCTTTGATTTTGGAGGTAAACTATGCTTGTCACTTATCCAGCTTTATTTTATTATGACGATACAGACGGAGCTAACGCCCCTTACTTTGTAACTTTCCCAGATTTTGAACATTCAGCAACTCAAGGGGAGGATATGGCAGACGCTATGGCAATGGCCAGCGATTGGCTCGGTATTAACCTAGCTGATTATATCGAGAATGGGCGAGAAATTCCTACCCCTACTCCTATTAACGCTTTATCTTTGGCTTCTAACAACCCTTTCCAGAATGACGAGGACATAGATCTAGTCTATAATCCTAGTAAATCTTTTATCTCTATGGTTATGGTTGACGTTGCAGAATATCTAGGCAGTCAAGAGCCTGTTAAAAAAACCCTAACCATTCCACGTTGGGCGGATACATTAGGGCGTGACCTAGGGTTGAACTTCTCACAGACCCTAACAGACGCTATTGCTGATAAAAAAATCCATGCTTAATAATTAACTATGATATAATTGACTTATAAACAGAGCTTTTCCATCTCCCCTTGAAACAGTTCGTTCTGCGGTAGGAGGTGGGACGGTTCTGTTTTTACCATAAAGGAGTATTTAACATGGCAAAAGTTAAAGGAAAATGGAACCCAACAATATCCCATATTGTCCCTAAAGGTACCAAACTAGCAGACGGTACAATATTAGACAAAGAAACAACCTTAACACAAGAAGAATTTACTAAAAATCCCCCTGTTATTCCAGCAGGACATCCTTTTTATAATATTTGGGCTGGCATAATTAGAGAAAAGATAGAAAAAGGAGAGTTATAACATCAAAATACTGTACATTTCCACTTGATATTTGCTTGAAATCGTATTGTTAAGGTCAACAAAATTGATAACCACGCGCTTTTATCTATCTCACCTTTTCGCTAGCTAAAACAACCAATGCGCGTGATAAACATGGTATAATATATTCACAGCTGGAGGCTTGCATAGTCTAGCCGATTAGGGAGAGTTAGACCGTGAGGTCACACACTCCCTTTTTTTGGTATAATAAGCCTATCAGATAAGCAAAAACAACTAAAAAAGCGTAGCTGATGACTACGCTAGTTCTTGCCTGCTGAACTCGTAAATTATTGACCTATTTTAGGTCTTTTTTTACTCCCCTTTTTGTGGACTTTGGGAGAATATTAAAGGTCATTTGTGACTATGTTTTTTTCAAAAAGTCCACAAAAATAAAGCCTATAAACTCCTATTTAAAGCCATTCCTAGACACTTTTCAGGATTTCTTCAAAAGTCATGTTATTCTCCTTTAATGCTACATTCTTAATTTAATTATAACAAAAAACCGTTTTACAACGGCTTTTTGACTGTATATCTACTAAACTCTTCCTACCACTGCAATCCAGCTTCTCTGATTTCTTTCTTAGAAGCAAATTTACCATTTGGTCTGTGCCATCTCCCTTTTCTATCTCTGAGTAGCCACCTGAATTTGTTGATTGCGAGTTTGATTTCTGACTTTCTTCCTTTTCTTGTGCAGCCTGACGTGCTTTTTTTTCTTCTTCCTCTTTCGCTTTCTTTTCAGCTGCTTCTTTTTCCTCAGCCTCTTTCTTGGCTTTTTCCTCAGCCTCTTTCTTAGCCTTTTCTTCAGCTTCTTTCTTAGCTTTTTCTTCTTCGTTTTCAACTGTATTTTTGGCAGTACCATCCAAATAATTGATTTCCGCATTAGCTGAAACATTGTCTAGAATAACATGTGTCACAGAATACTGATCAACCTTTTCCTTACTACCACCTAACTTGATCTCCAAGAGTTTGCCGTTTTCATCAATTCCCACATACTGCAACTCAATCTGTCTTGGAATCAATTCGTCCTTTTGATAGATTGGGGTCACCTTATAATCAAGATAGTAGTTTGGGTGATTGGCCAACCAGGAGTCCAATCGATTTTCATAGTAAAGCATGCTTTCTTGATTAGTGTTATCTGTTCCATAATATGTTCCAGCATTGAGCCAGTTAGTCATAGGAACCAAGTTTTTCTTTTCATCATTCAATCCACTAAACTGGTACCCAATCAAATGACCTCGATTCATTAACCATGCCTTTTTAGAACCATCTCCATAGTAAAAATTATAGTTATGCCAACCAACCGGGTTATAACTTATCTTAGGCTCTCTCTTCTCAGTTGGCTCATCGCTGTCCTTAAGTTGAATATGAGCACCCGTTGCGCGTGATTTAGAATCCAATTCCCCAAGTTCTAGCTGCTTTTCATTTTTAAAAGGCAAGAGTCCAGCTTCTTTAAACAACTTCTCATCAAACTTGATTTGCTTCTGTTCAATTTTTTCTTCTGGGACCTTTGATTCCGCCTTATGTCCAGAACAAGCAACTAGTGTTGTGATTGAAAGCAAGGCAATTGAGAAGGATAGTAACTTTTTCATAAAATTCTCCTTTTTATATAGTAATTAGATTAATATCTCCTATTACATTTTACTATCATTTTGTTAATTGTTCAAGAATAAAGAGACTGTTATTATACTATTTCTCCTCCAATGTCCAAAACAAAAACGATAACTACTTTTCAGTAGTTACCGCTGATTTCTTTTGATTAGTCTTTCCAACCAAGTTTGCTGTTGATAGTCATCATGATGCTGGCTATCTTCTCACCCCAGTATGGATCAGAAGCATAGCGAACATTCATCCCGGTTGCTTTATTTCCAAGGTGGTCTCTGCCGTAGTCAATGTAATTCTCACGGATCCACTTGGCCGCTCCAAGGATTCCTTTATCCACATTATCAAAGCTCTTGGCTGAGAGATATGGGCTAGTATCATAAGCAGCAATACCAAAGAAGTTGTTCTTATCTCTGGCAATTTGACTGCGACCCCAAGCACTTTCAAGGGCACTATGTGCCATCAAGTAAAGGGCATTGACACCGTAGCGTTCCTCAGCTTCTTTGAAAGTCGCTCCTTTACCTGCAAGAGGACTATCCTGCAAGTTCATCATCGAATACAGTTTATCCAACTCAGCTGCACTATAATTACTTGGTTCTCTCAAGTTTTTATAAAGGAAAGGATTTTTAATGGTAAAGCCATCAAAATGCTCTCCATCAGTTGAGTAGTACTTCTTGCCAATAACCATAGCAGAAGTGTGTGGAGCTACTTTGATACTCGTATAAGGAGAGAGTTCATGGTAGAGGAATTTCCCATCACTAGTATAATGAGGGATAAACTCGCTACCTTCATCTACTGCTGTCAAATCACTTTGATTCATATAGCCAGACAAGCCAGAAATCGAAACTGCAAGTCGGCCGCCTTTTCGCGTCGAGCTATCCAGTGAAACAATGCTTCCTTGGTTAATGTAACTCAAGATTTCTCCAGATGCACTATAGACATAGGCTGTGATGGGTTTAACTTTGTAATATTTGGTTTTATCCGCAACATGCCATCTACCAGAAGCATCCAAGGTATGACCATCCACAGTTTCATTTTTTGCAATATAACCGCCTGATTTAAGGTAATACCATGATTGGTCGGATGAATCGTAGATTAATTCTTTCTCAGCCATCTTTCCATTTGACTTGAGGTAGAACCAGTTATTCTTGTACCATACCCACTCACTCGCAGCCATATAACCGCCAGATTTGAGATAGTAGTAACCATTATCCCAGATCCATTCTTTATTGGCATAATTTCCATCAGAGTTAATATAGAACCATGAGTTATAATTCTTGTCAAAGAGCCAACCTTTACCAGCTTTTGCTCCACTACTCGTCACATAGCTGCGGTCAATCCACGTTTCTGTGGAGAGGTAGCCACCGGATTTGAAATGGTAATCCTTACCTTTGATGATTTGCCAACCTTTTTCAGCATAGGTTCCGTCAGCTTTCAAGTAAAACCATGAGTTATAATTCTTGTCAAAGAGCCATTCCGATTTCAGTTTAGCTCCACTCTTAGCAACATAGAAGCGGTCAATCCAACGTTCAGTAGAAAGATAGCCTCCAAATTTGAAATGGTAATCTTTACCTTTAATCGTTTCCCAGCCTTTTTCGGCATAGCTACCATCAGCTTTCAAGTAAAACCAAGAATCATAATTCTTATCAAAGAGCCATTCCGATTTCAATTTAGCTCCACTTTTAGCAACATAGAAGCGGTCAATCCAACGTTCAGTAGAAAGATAACCGCCTGATTTGAAATGGTAGTCCTTCCCATCTATAGTTTGCCAGCCATTTTCAGCATAGGTACCATCTTGTTGAATGTAGAACCAACTGCTATAGTTATCATCATAAATCCAACCTTGTTTGACTTTATTACCATTTTCTGACAAATAGTTCTTACCAAGCCAAGTACTTTTCAGCATTTTACCTTGTGAATTGATGTAGTATTGGTTCTCCCCTTGAGTGATCCACTCATCTTTGGCCATTTTTCCATCTGCTTTAAGGTAATATTTTTCCTGACCTTGTTGAATCCACTCATTTTGAGCTTTCTGACCATCAGACTTGAGATAATACCAGGATTCTTGTTCCTGATTAAATACCCACTGTTCCTTAGCTTTAGCACCACTTTCAGTCACATAGTACTGGCCAATCCACGTTTTCGTAGCTAATTTCCCAGCTTCGTTAAAATAGTAATCCTTACCATCAACAGTCAGCCAGCCGTTTTCTGCACGTTGTCCATCAGCCTTAAGATAAAACCAATTCTGATACGTTTGGTCAAAGATCCATTGGTTGGTTACTGGTTTTCCATCAGCTTTGAGGTAGGTCTTTCCTTGCCAAGTTCCCTCTTCTGCTTTTGCTGTCTCCACTACAGTAAAAAAACACCCCAATAAACCAGCACTTACTAGGGCCACTTTCCATCGTTTCATTTAAATGCTCCAATAACGTTTTCTAAACCCTATTGTAACATAGTTAACCGACGGAAATATTACAAATTGATGAAGATTCTATTTCTTGTTGACAATAAGGAAGACCTAGCTTATCTCAGACTGGCTTTGACTTCCTTACGGAGATCTTCCAAACTACTAATGCCATATTTGTCCATAACTTTTTGTAAATTTTCGATGATATCAGGACAGGCATAAGGATTGGTAAAGTTGGCTGTTCCAACTCCGATGGCAGAGGCACCAGCCAGATACATTTCTAGCGCTGCTTCAGCAGAATCCACTCCCCCCATTCCAATGATGGGAAGGTCGGTTGTTTGGGCGACTTGGCGGATGAGTTTGAGGGCTACTGGAAAGACTGCTGGTCCAGACATTCCACCTGTTCCATTGGCTAGGATTGGTTTTCTTGTTTTGAGGTCAAAGCGCATACCGACTAGAGTATTGATCATGGTTAAGCCACTTGCTCCTGCATCTTCTGCGGCTTTGGCGATGGTGACAACATCCGTTACACTAGGGGTTAGTTTGACATAAACTGGCACATCAGAGGCCTCTACAGCTGCTTTTACCACTTCATAAGCCAAGTCAGGATCTTGCCCAATCAAAAGTCCATGATTGCCATGATCCACATTCGGACAAGAGATATTGAGCTCGATCGCTTTTACATTGGCTGCCTTGGAAATCCCCTGAGAAACGGCAGCGTACTCTTGTTTTGAAAAGCCTGCTACATTGGCGATGATAGGAAGTGTTGGATATTCTCTTTCCAGCCAAGGCAACTTTTCAGCTAAAACAGCTTCTAAACCTGGATTTTGCAAACCGATTGCATTGAGCATACCTGCAGGCGTTTCTGCCACCCTAGGAGTTGGATTGCCAAAACGGGGTTCTAGAGTCGTTGCCTTGATCATAATAGAGCCTAAAAGGTCCAAATCATAGTACTTGGAATATTCCTGACCAAAACCAAAACAGCCTGATGCTGGAATAATTGGATTTTTCAAATCCAAACCCGGTAGAGAAACTTGTAAACGATTTGTAGTCATGATTTTCTCCTTATAATACAACTGTTCCTGTGCGGAAAACAGGGCCATCTTCACAGACGCGTTGGCTGACAGTCTCACTATCTGGCACCTTTAGAACACAGGCATAGCAAGCCCCCATCCCACAAGCCATACGGGATTCCAGAGATAGGTAGGCTCTTGGATGATCATAAAATCTTTGATTGATATACTTCATCATTCCAGGCGCCCCACATGAGTAAACAGCATCAAATTTACTGTCTAAATCATTGATGACAACAGATACATTTCCCTTAATGCCATAAGAACCATCATCTGTCGTAACAAAGACCTGACCATATTGGGCCAATTCGGTTTCGAGAATAACAGCATCCTTGCTGGCAAAACCGAGGACTGTCACTACTGTCACCCCACGCGCATGCAATTCCTTGGCTACCTCAAGCAAGGGTGGAACACCAATCCCACCACCAACGAGGAGAACTTGGCTCTGATTGCCTAAATCAGACAAGTCAAAACCATTCCCCTGAGGTCCCATCACATCAAGAGTATCTCCCTGACTTAATGTTGAAAAAATAGCTGTCCCAGCTCCCTCAATCCGATAAATGAGATGACACTGCTTCTTAGCCTTGTCAATAGATGAAATTGAAATAGGACGACGCAAGAGATGGGCATCATCAGGCACACGCAGATGGAGAAATTGACCTGCTCGCATGGCTTCAACCATTTCTCCTTCTAGGACTAATTCAAAGATTGCTGGCGCGATTTCCTCCTGTGCGACCACCTTCATGCTTTCCATACGAATCGCACCCATACGCTTCTTACATGTGGGATTCATGACTTTTCCTCCTTAAATTTAAGGGGACCAGATAAAGAAAAGACCTTGCTATAGCAAGGTCTCAGTTAGGTTAGGCTAGAACTCATGCGCACACTTAAAAAGTCTCCACAGAGAGTCCCCTTATCCCTTTTATCTGACACCTTGTGAGTCTCTCTGGACTCCCCTTAAAGGTTAAATTTGTATTAGTATACTCTTTCAAAGAAAAAAAGTCAAGCAGAAAACGAACATTCTACTTGACTTCACTCGATTATTTTTCACGAATGACTTCGACCTTGTAGCCATCAGGATCCTTGACAAAGTAATAGTTTGGTGGGGTTCCAGGTAGGCCTTTTGACTCTGTAACCTCATAGCCTTTCGCACTATGTTCTTGATGAAGTGCCTCAAGGTCAGGTGTACTGAGGGCGATATGGGCAAAGCCATCTCCAACCACATAAGGGCCGTGGTCATAGTTATAGGTCAATTCCAACTCGTAGTCATCACCGTCAAGTCCTAGATAGACAATCGTGAAGGCATGGTCTGGAAAATCTCTGCGACGCAATTCTTTAAAACCAAAAGCATCTTGATAGAATGCAATTGATTTTTCAAGGTTTTCTACTCGCAAGCAAGTGTGTAGCATTTTTGAAGCCATATATTCTCCTTTATTTTTAAAAAGACTGGGACAATCCTGTTCCAGTCTTATCAATTATTATTTACCAAGTTTTGCTTTAGCTGCATCTGCAAGAGCTGTGAAAGCTGCTGCATCGTTAACAGCCAAGTCAGCAAGCATTTTACGGTTTACTTCAATCTCAGCCAATTTCAAACCATGCATCAATTGTGAGTATGAAAGTCCGTTCATACGAGCTGCCGCGTTGATACGAGTGATCCACAATTTGCGGAAGTCACGTTTCTTTTGACGACGGTCACGGTATGCATAGTAGTAAGAGTTCATTACTTGTTCTTTTGCAGTACGGAACAAGATGTGTTTAGCTCCATAGTAACCTTTTGCTAATTTAAGAATACGTTTACGACGTTTGCGTGATACAACGCCACCTTTAACACGTGCCATGTTTTATTTCCTCCAAATATTTCCTAGAATTGTTTACTTACTGTTAGGCTATTATTTCAAGCGAGTAAGCATTGCTTTGATACGTTTGAAATCTCCTGAATGCACCATAGATGCTTTACGAAGATGACGACGTTGTTTCTTAGTTTTTCCGTGGAAACGGTGAGAAGTGTAAGCACGGAAACGTTTAAGTCCACCAGAACCTGTACGTTTGAAACGTTTAGCTGATGCGCGGTGTGTTTTTTGTTTTGGCATGATTTTTTCTCCTTTATTTAACTTTCTGACACTTATTTTTTGTCAGTTGCTGGCGCCAACTGCATGAACATTTGGCGTCCATCCATCTTAGCTCGTTGTTCGATGATCGCAATATCTTGTGTTGCTTCAGCAAACTCGGCTAAAACTTTTGCACCAATCTCTTTATGGGTGATCATACGCCCTTTAAAGCGAATGGATACCTTAACTTTATTTCCTTTTTCAAGGAACTTGCGTGCATTGCGAAGTTTTGTGTCAAAGTCACCCTTGTCAATAGTTGGACTCAGACGAACTTCTTTCACAGTAACAACACTTTGTTTTTTACGTTGTTCTTTTTGCTTTTTCTGATACTCAAATTTGAACTTACCGTAGTCCATAATTTTAGCAACAGGCGGTTTTGCTTGGGGTTGAATCAATACTAAGTCAACATTTGCACTATCAGCCAATGCTTGCGCTTCGCTGAGTGGCTTAATGCCTAGCTGTTCTCCCTCAAGACCGATCAAGCGAACTTCACGTACACGAATTTCATCATTGATGAATAAGTCTTGCTTTGCTATGGTTTTCACCTCTTTTTTATTATTAGAGAAAAACAAGAGCGGACTCGTAATGATACAAGCCCGCACGTTATGATAGCGTTTCTTAGAAACTTTTCATCCGTAGGGCCAGGCAACTCAATGTCACAAGGCGAGAAGCTCTCACTTCTGCTTTTCTCAACTTTTATATGATACCAAGTTTTCTATCCCTTGTCAAGATAAAAAGTCATTTTTTCGAAAAACTTTCAGTTTTCTTCTTGATGTCCGCATCAAAAAGAGAGAACCTAGTCGGTTTCCTCCCTCTGTTAGTTTTTTCCTCACCTTCCGTATAGGAATGCTAAGACCTATTAAAACTTTTCTTTTTACGTGAACTTCCCCATCTTTCGATAAATAGAATACCCACTAACAAAAGGATAATCAGGCAAGGAAGTAAGATCAGCCCCATGCTCCAATTTAGATCTACATTATTAATCTGCTTAGGTAATCTTCCAGATAAAATCTCTACTGAACGCAAGTATGTAAAGGGAATCAGATGCGCAATACTCTGAAGAGGCTGAATTGTTTGAATACCAAACAATAAGCCAACAATCCCAATAAGTGAAAGAAAGAGGACAGGCATTTTTTGCTTGAAAAAGTAAGCAATCAAGTACACTACTTCCACAATGACGATAAAGGCTAAGAAAGCCAAGAGCAAGCTAGGAAATAATACATCTTGTATTTTTCCAATGGTTACCTCTTGATTCGTTAAGCTATATATCGGGTAGGGATAATCTAACTGTCCAAAACCACTTATCAGACTTCCCACTAGAAAAGAAAATCCGCTGATTCCGATAAACAGCACAGTTACATAACCCACTCCAACTCCAAGAGAGGACATGGCAAATGTCACTTTTGAAAAAGGATATAATTGAGCTGTATCGAGATTATTTTGATATCTTTCTGCGAACAGTTGCGTTAGCATAAAAATAATAGCAACCACAAACAAGCTTGGGATGATAAGCTCTAAAATCCAGACAATCTGATCAATCCCGTGGGTCGGATAAACTAAATTGTGGGCTTTTATGTTCAAGGGATATAGGGCTTGGTAAGTCTTTCGTTCGCGGTCAACCGCCATTTTAAAGTCAGAGTTAGAAGTCGGTTCCTTTGATACAATTTCATAACTCTTTTCCTCAGCTTGCCACTGCAAATAGTAGGCTTCTTTCCAGCGTCCTTCTTTTAACAAAGCCAGAATTTCTTTCTTTTGAGTCAAAAGATTTTTTTGCAATTCTAAATTACTTTCAGCAATCTGGTATTCCTCCGAGCTGGTGTCAGATATTTGGGAGAGTTTCTCTTCATATCCATTGATGACTCTCTCACGGTTTACAAGACTAGTTTCCAACTCTCTCTCCAAGCTGACGGAGTTTGCAGTCTGACTATTAAAATAAAAGGTAACACCGAGTCCAGATACAAATAAAGCTAAGATAACCCAGTTTAAGCGACTTTTGAAAACTTTCTTTAACAAAAATAGGCTAATATCTTTCATAACGGAACCTCTTCTATCTGGCCCTGACGAATGGTTACCATGCTATCGCAAATCTCCACCAACTCCTCTTTGTAGTGGGAACTCAAAAGAACCAGCTGTTCTTGTCTATTGATTTGTGCCAGCCTATCAAAAAACTTCTGTCGATAATATTCGTCTAAACCATTTGTTACCTCATCCATGAGCCAGCATTTCGCCTGACTGAGGAAATACATAGCAATCACCAAGCGTTGCTTCATCCCTAAGGAATACTTGCGGATGGGAAGGTTGATATAGTCAGACATTTCCCAATAGGCGATTTCGTCCCCCAAGTTTAGGTCTGACTTCCAGATGTTTTTTATGAGACGAAGGTAGTCCATCCCACTTAGGTTTCCATCCAGCCATTCAACGCTCTCATAATAAAACAAAGAAGGAGGGGCTGCGATATGTCCACTACTAAGGGGAAGTAGCTTGCTCATAGCTCGGAACAGGGTCGTCTTTCCCGAGCCATTGATAGCAAGAAGGCCATAAATCCTACCCTTTTTAAAGGTAAAATCCGCATCTTGCAAGATGACTTGTCGCGTTTTTAAGGTAACATGAGTAAGAGTTAACATATCCAGCCCTCCTTTTTCTCAATTTTTAACGATTAATAGTTTCCGCTGTAGTAGTTTATGACTTCATAACGATCGTAATTCCAGCCAGAACCAATTTTATACTCAGAATAGCCTTCATAACGAGACCATGACGGAATCCAAGCATATTGATGGTCGTGATAGTTGGTACTATATTCCCACACGGTATTCCAATCATACCAATAACTCTTAGTGACTCTCACAGCAGATACACTGGACTGAAAAAGACCAATAGATAACAAACTAGCTAATAAAACGACTTTTGCTGATTCTTCATGTTTACATTGCATTTATATCACTACTATTGAAAGCACTTTCATTTTATCGTTTTTCTCAGTATTATGCAACAGATTTTTAGTTTATTTAACTAATATATAACATTTTTCTTCCTAACGAACGCTTTCAATTCGCCAACTATTCCATCCTTTAAAGCGAATAGCTCCGTTCTGGTCAGTTCGGTAAATCTTACTCTTGATAGTTTCTAGTCGTGTCAAGGTTTCCTGATGGGGGAGTTTGGCACGATTGGTCTTACCAACCGAGATGAGAGTGAGCTCTGGTTTGAGTTTTTCTAGAAAAACTGGATTTGATGAGGTTCTAGCACCATGCTGGCCTGCTTTCAAGACATCCACATCTAGGTCAGGATAATGCTTCAGCAAGTCCTTCTCTCCTTTTTCCTCCAAGTTTCCAGTAAAGAGAAAATGCTTATCCAAGAGTTTCCCATAAAGAAGGAGAGAATCATCATGACTTCCATCTCCAATCTTCCTTGGAGATAGGACTTCTAAGTAACTGCCAAAAATCGGAAAATTCTCCCCTGCTGTCACACTGCGTACCTTGGTTTGGATTTCTTCTAGTTCTGCTACAAATTCCTTCTGTGTCAAACTTCTTTTTGACACTAAAATCTCCCCGACATGGAAAGCCTTGGTCACCTCCAGCAAATCTCCAACATGCTCCTTCTCTGTATTGGTCAAAATCAGCTGGTCAATCTTGTCTACTCCACGACTTTTAAGATAGGGAATCAAGGTTCTCTGGGCATTGCTGGTCGTCGACTTTTGCTGCCAAGCTTGGATTTTTTTGTCGGATTCTGCCTTTCCTCCTACATCTATGAGTATGGTTTTACCAGTTACATCCCTTAGAAAAATGCTTTCTCCCTGCCCTACATCCAGCATGGTAATTTCATTTTCCAGCGGATGCTTGGTCAAGAAAAAGAGTCCTACGATAAAGAGACTGAATCCTGCTACCTTTTTGATGTTTTTCCTAAAATCATACAGTATTGCCAGGGAAATCAACAGTAGAATCAACAGTCCTGCATTGGGTTGTCCAAAAACTAGAGGTCTACTTGCCAGCTGCGATACCAAGCGAATGATGTTCTCCAAGCACTCAAAGACAAAGTTAAACTGAGTGACTGGGTAAACAAAAGACAGAATGAATAAGATAGACAAATGTGGTAAGAAAACCAAATCAAAAAGAAAGGAAAAGACAAAGGTTAAAATAATTGACCAAGGCTGAAATTCTGCAAAATAAAAGGACAAAATAGGCAATATTCCCAAGGAAATGACTAGACTTTCTCTAGCAACAGCCTTGAGCCCCTCCCCTTCTTTACTGGTCATGGTCAAGATAAAAGCGTAGGCACAGGACAAGACTCCTCCTGCTGTCAAGAAAAAGTTGGGCATAATGATAAAGAGGACAAGGACCGTTAAGGCAAAATTGTCCAAGCCCTTGTAGCCATGTTGGGCTAGTAACTTTTGTAAGAGACTGCGAATGACCGAAGCTGAGAATCCTGTCAAACCTGCATAGATAAGGGAAAAGGGATAGGTCAGCCACTTCAACTTTTCTTGAGTCAAGCCCAATCGCAAAAGGAGCTTCTTAAACCCATCCATAAAAAATCCTACCTGCATACCTGACAAGGCAAAAAGGTGGATAATTCCTAGACTAGAATAGAGCTCATTCATCTCCTCGAAGTCCGTATCCAGATGTCCTAGCAACAGCCCTGTCATATAGTTGCGCATAGGGTCGGGAAAGTGCGTCTTGATCCAAACAATAGCCTTTCTACGTAGACTCGATAGGTTTTCACCTATATCCCAACTGCTAACCTTTTTCATTGACTGGATACTCTTGATAGTCAAAGTTTGGTAAATCCCCTGAGTCTTCAGATAGGCTCGGTAGTCAAATCCACCAAAATTTCTCTGGCCTTCTGGCTCGGAAAGTTTTCCTTCTAGTTCAACCTCATGAAGGTCTGTCAAGGCTTGAAAGTGCTCTTTCTCCTCCTCGGACTGGAGTTTATAGTAAACTTGGAAGGTACGACCGTCAGCCTTGCCCCGAAAGGACAGACTATCTCCATTGACTTTGATAGTATCTGGTAAAATCCGTACCTTCTCAACAGAATCCACTAACTTTTGACTAGCTTGTGTCTGTTGCCAAGTTTGAAACAGAAACCAAAATCCAAAAACTCCACAAATCGCTAGAACTTTACCAGCCGATTTCCAAGGAAATTGGAAAAAGAGACAGACGAGCAAAAAAACAAAACCTAGCAGTGCGAGATAGGACGCTCCAAAAATTGCATAGTAAAGCCAGAGTAACAGAAAACTCAGATAGATTAGGGGGATAGGGAAATTCTTAATCCACTGTGACATAATCTTTTAGCTTTTCTATGGTCTTAGCGCCAATGCCAGAGACTTTCTTGAGTTCATCTACTGACTTAAATTTACCATTTGCCTCACGATGGTCGATAATATCCTGGGCTCGTTTACCACCCAGTCCCTTGACCTGCTTGAGCTCTTCCAGACTAGCTTTATTTAGGTTGATCTTCTTTTCTTTACTTGACGAAGGAGTCGTTCCAGAGGCAGCCTGCTGACTAGCTGCTTCTTCCCCCTTACTCGGGACGTAGACCAGAGCCTCGTCACTAACTTTCTGAGCTAGATTGAGCGACTTGCTATCTGCTTGCTCTGTCAAGCCACCAGCTTTCTGAACGGCATCATGAACACGACTACCTACTGGCAAGTCATAAATCCCTGGTGATTTAACAGCACCTTTGACATCTACTGTGATTAAATCTTGTTCAGGAGACTCTTCCTTTTCTTCCTTCTTCACTTCTTTTTCAGAAGTTGAATCCTTTGAAACAGATGCAACTTCTGCCTGTAAATTTGTTTCTTTCACAGGTGTTTGTGAAGTTGGTTTTAACAAGAAAAAGCCGCCTAAGGCCAGACCCAAACCTGCACAGATGACAATGATTTTATACTCTTTGATTTTCTCGATAATTGCTTCCATATTTTCTCCTCTCTTATGTTATTCGTAAGAGTAAGAAAAAACAGTCGAAAATTTCTTTTCAACTGCTTATTTATTTGCAAAATAATCTTCCTTGGTCAAGACATAATGAACTCTTGTAACGATTCGTCCTTTTTCATGCTGGTCCATACAAGCATAAGCTTCTTCGTGGGAAAAACGCATACCTGATTTCTCCATGACCTTTCCTGATGCAGGATTGTCTTTATCGTGTAGGGCGGTCAACTTGTTCATTCCAATCTTCTCAAAAGCCAGTTCAATCACGGCACGATTGGCCTCTGTCGTCAATCCTTGATTCCAATATTTTTTATTGATAATGTAGCCAATAGCTGCTTTCTTAAGAACAGGATCAATCTTGTGCAGGTC
This sequence comes from Streptococcus oralis SK304, assembly GCF_000287715.1. GTDB lineage: Bacteria > Bacillota > Bacilli > Lactobacillales > Streptococcaceae > Streptococcus > Streptococcus oralis_Y. The sequence goes on from NZ_ALJN01000016.1 coordinate 680,215, forward strand.
AATGGTACCGATAAACTGACCATTGCTTTTTAGTTCGATTCCCCATCGTCCCAAGGGATTGGCCAAGTAGAACTGAGCGATGTTATTCTTGGTTTCTTCCAAGCTTTGATTGGTTGGAAAAGTGTAGCGCGTATTTTCTCTGTCTGAGGCATACTGAAACATAGCATCCGCATCATCCAAGGTTACAGGTCGGAGCAACAAACGCTCTGTTTCTATAGACGGATACTGGGCAAATTTCACAAATATTGATTCCATACTTTTCCCTCCATTAAAACTTGATTCCCACTAGTCTAGCATAAATAAATTTTGATAACAAGTTTTTCTTGATTTTTGAAGCGGTTTCATATACAATAAAACCATCACATTTTTGATTTATGAAATGGAATGTGACAACTAAATAATCCCGTCAATTGAAAGGTAGGTTATCTCTATGTTAATCGGAATTCCAAAAGAAATTAAAAATAACGAAAACCGCGTTGCCCTAACTCCTGCTGGCGTCCATAGTTTAGTCAGCCGTGGACATCGTGTCCTCATCGAAACAAATGCTGGTCTCGGTTCAGGATTTACTGATGAAGACTATCAAAAGCAAGGAGCTGAGATTGTCGCTACTGCTGCTGAAGCCTGGGCTGCCGAATTAGTCGTGAAAGTAAAAGAACCACTAGCTTCTGAATACGGATACTTGCGCGATGATCTTCTCCTCTTCACTTACTTGCACATGGCCGCCGCTCCAGAATTGGCAGATGCTATGCTAGCAGCCAAAACAACAGGAATTGCCTATGAGACTGTTCGTGACAATCAAGGACAACTACCACTCCTCGTTCCTATGAGTGAAGTTGCAGGTCGTATGGCGGTTCAAATCGGAGCCCACTTCCTTACTAAGCAAGCTGGTGGCTCTGGTGTCCTACTAGGTGGTGTACCAGGTGTTCCAAAAGGAAAAGTAACCATCATCGGTGGCGGTGTCGTCGGTACACATGCTGCCCGTATCGCCCTTGGAGTTGGTGCCCAAGTGACTATTTTAGATATCAGTGCTAAACGTCTCTCAGTTCTAGAAGAAGTCTTTGGTAACCAAATCCAAACTCTTATGTCAAATTCTTTCAACATTGAAGCCAGTGTGAGAGATGCTGATGTGGTAATTGGAGCGGTTCTCATCCCTGGTGCCAAAGCACCGAAATTAGTGACAGATGAGATGGTCAAACAAATGCGTCCAGGATCTGTCATCGTTGACGTTGCTGTTGACCAAGGTGGCGTTATCGAAACAGCTGACCGTGTGACAACGCACGATGAGCCTGTTTATGAAAAACACGGTGTTCTCCACTATGCCGTTGCCAATATCCCTGGTGCGGTTGCCCGTACTTCTACTATCGCCCTAACAAATGTCACTCTTCCTTATATCGAAGCTCTGGCTGGCAAAGGATTCGCACAAGCAATTGCTGAAGATGAGGGCTTGCGTCAAGGTGTGACCACTTATCAAGGTTACTTGACCAGCCTCCCAGTTGCTCAAGGCCTCGATAAAGATCATACGTCTATCGACGAACTTGTTTAAATCTAGACACTCATTAAAAAGAAGAAGAGCAGTTCAAATGGAACTGCTCTTCTTTTGTTATTCTGTCTCTTCCTTCTTTTCTTCATTTTTAAGTGGAGCTGGTTCATAAGCTCGGATAATCTGAGAGACAACTGGATGACGAACCACATCCTTAGCTGAAAAATGAACAAAGTCGATTTGGTGAATATTCTTAAGCTTTTCTTGGGCATCAATCAAACCGGACTTGACATTACGCGGCAGGTCAATCTGACTGATATCTCCATTGACAATCATCTTAGAATTAAATCCTAAACGAGTCAGGAACATCTTCATCTGCATGATGGTCGTATTTTGTGCCTCATCGAGAATAACAAAAGCATCGTCCAAGGTCCGTCCACGCATGTAGGCAAGGGGCGCAATCTCGATAATTTCACGCTCCATAAGACGAGTCGTCTGGTCTTTTCCTAAAATCTGATACAAGGCATCGTAAACAGGTCGAAGGTAAGGGTCCACCTTTTCCTTGAGATCACCCGGAAGAAATCCAAGACTCTCACCAGCTTCCACTGCTGGACGAGTTAGGATAATTCGCTTGACCTGCCCACGTTTAAGGGCAGTTACTGCCAAAGTCACTGCAAGAAAGGTCTTCCCTGTCCCTGCTGGTCCGATTCCAAAGGTCACATCATGCTGTTTGACACTGTCCACATAAAGTTTTTGACCTAAGGTTTTGACACGGATCGGTTTCCCAGTATTGTCCTTGATAATTTCTTCTTCGTAAAGGGCGACAAACTTATCAATTTCATCATTTTTGACCATGGTAATAGCCGTCACCACATCTGGCGTGCCAACCGTCATTCCTCGATTCACCAAGACCATCAAGGCTTGGATAACCTGACGGGCTTCCTCGCATGCAGCTTCTTCTCCCAAAACCTGGACAATCTCCGTACGGGCATGAATCACCACATCGAGCTCTTCTTCCATCAAACGAAGATGGCGCTCGTTGGATCCAAAAAGATGAAACAAGTCATCTGGATGACTCAGTTGAATGTCTATTGAATGTTCCTTCAAATAAAGAACCTCTCTAATCCGTTTATTTCTTTTTATTATAGCAAAGAGAACAATAAAATACTAGCCTCATCTCATTGTCTCTAGTGTTCTAAGTATTCTTGCCAGATAGCGTCAAAATCTCCTAGGTTAAAAGAGAAACTGGCATGTTCCTCCAAAAAGCGACTCACCTCATCAAAATCATCTGTGTGTTTTGGGAAGGCTGACTCTTCAAAAGCGAGGTCTGCCAAGATGGCTTTGGGACTGTTACTTTTAGGATTGCGCTCGGTCATGAGCCAAGTGTAAAATGATTTTCTCATATGTCTCCCTAAACCAACTCTGTCCCAAACTGATCTTGCTTGATTTTACCAGCCTTCATCAAACCACCGAGCGCTTTTTTAAATTGACCTTTAGAAATACCAAAGGTAGCCTTGATATCATCTGGCGCTGACTTATCATTCAAGGTCATGAAACCGCCATTGCTTTCCAAGTAGGTCAAAATCATCTGAGCATCATTTTCCAACATCTCAAAGGAACGTGGTTTGAGGGATAGATTCAAAGTACGATCCACTTCACGGAAACCAATCACACGCGCATCTAAAACTTGCCCCAAGCGTGGCTCTGCGTAGCGCTCACTTGGGTGAATGAAACCAAGCATGTTATTCTCTGGCAGGTAAACAAAAGTTCCTGACAGCTTGAGACGGTAAACAATGGCTGGCCAATTTTGGTTCTGCATGTTGTTGTAGGCAGGACGAGCCAAACGTTGGAAGTCTTCTTGATAAGCCAAGAGTCCCCAGATACGGTCTTTATTGTCCACTTCAAGGCGGATGTAGAGTTTGTCGCCCTTCTTAGGCCATAGTTCCTTGAGCTCAGGGAGGATATCGAGTGACACAACGATTTCTTTATCAGGTAGACCGGTATCGACAAAAACACCCAAGTCCTTACGAACTTCTGTTACCGTTCCCCAACCAAATTGGTCCTGAGTGGCAGTCACTTCTAAAGTTGTCAGACGTAGTTTTTGCTTCATATCCGTGTAGGCAAAACCTTTGACCGTATCCCCTACTGTATGTTGACCTTCTTCCTTGGCAAGTGCATAGGTTTGACCATCCTTTTGCACAAAGTAAAAACGGTCATTTTCATCGATGATAAGTCCAACGATTAAACTTGCAAGATTTGTATTCATATTTCCTTCTTTCGAATAAAACTCAGCCAGCAATGCCAACTGAGTTTTTCTGTTTATTTCTTAGACTTCCAAGATTTCTTTTTCTTTATTGGCAGTCATGTCGTCGATGTGTTTAACAGCATCGTCTGTTACTTTTTGAATATCTTTTTCAAGAGTCTTCAATTCATCTTCAGTGATTTCTTTAGCTTTTTCTTGTTTCTTGGCTTCATCCATAGCGTCGCGACGGATGTTACGGATAGCCACTTTAGCATTCTCACCGACCTTCTTCACTTCTTTGGCAAGGTCACGACGAGTTTCTTCTGTAAGAGCTGGGATAACCAAGCGAATCACAGAACCGTCATTAGCTGGTGTAATACCAAGATCAGAAGCGTTCAAGGCACGTTCGATGTCTTTCAATGAAGACTTGTCAAATGGTGTTACCAACAAGACACGCGCTTCTGGAATGGTAATTGAAGCGATTTGGTTAAGAGGAGTTTCGACTCCATAGTATTCTACGTGGATACGGTCTAGCAAGCTTGCGTTGGCACGACCGGCACGGATACCACCAAATTCACGAGCAAGTGATTGGTGAGACTGGGTCATTCTCTCTTTAGCTTTTTCTACAATTGCGTTAGCCATAATTTTCTTATTCCTTTTCTTCGATATTGTTTGAAACTGTTGTTCCGATATTTTCACCAAATACGACACGTTTGATGTTGCCTGGTTGGTTCATGTTAAAGACCACCAAGTCAATGTCGTTATCCATTGAGAGGGTTGAAGCAGTTGAGTCCATGATACGAAGACCTTTGTTGATAACATCACGGTGGGTCAATTCTTCAAACTTAACGGCTGTCTTGTCTTTCTTAGGATCGGCATTGTAAACACCGTCTACGCCATTTTTAGCCATAAGGATGGCATCTGCTTCAATTTCAGCTGCACGAAGGGCTGCTGTTGTATCTGTTGAGAAGTACGGTGAACCAATCCCGGCACCAAAGATAACGATACGGCCTTTTTCAAGATGACGAAGGGCACGTCCACGTACGTAAGGTTCTGCCACTTGTTGCATAGCAATGGCAGTTTGCACTCGCGTATCGACACCAACTTGTTGCAATGAATCTGCCATCACAAGAGCATTCATAACGGTCCCAAGCATTCCAGTGTAATCTGCCTGAACACGGTCCATTCCTGCTTCTGCAGCAGGTTCTCCACGCCAGAGATTTCCTCCACCAATAACAAGGGCAATTTCGATACCTAAGCTATGAACTTCTTCAATCTCTTTTGCGATTGTTTGAACTGTTTGGATATCAATCCCTACGCCACGTTCACCGGCAAGGGCTTCACCTGATAACTTGATTAAAATACGATTATACTTGGGGTTCGCCATTTTTACTCTCCTTTTTTTATCCTACCTATTTTATCACAATTTCTAAGATTTTTATAGTATCATGAGCAATTCTTTCAAAAAAATTAGACGGTTAAAATTCCTCTAAGTCGGTAAGGGCACGCTCTGCAATTTTTTCATAACGAGCCTTCTTATCACGGATACGCTCGCCTTCTAACTCCTTGATAATCCCGAAATTGACATTCATGGGTTGGAAATGTTTGCTATCTGCATGAGTGATGTAATGAGCCAGACTTCCAATCGCTGTGGTCTCTGGGAAAATAGCCTCACTTTCTCCCTTGAAGAGTCGAGCCGCGTTAATACCCGCAACCAAGCCTGAAGCTGCTGATTCGACATAGCCTTCCACACCCGTCATCTGACCAGCAAAGAAGAGATTTGGCTGTTTCTTAGAACGATAGGTTTGTTCTAGCAAGTTTGGGGAATCCATGTAAGAATTTCTGTGCATGACCCCATAACGGACAAACTCCGCATTTTCAAGACCGGGAATCATTTGGAAAACACGCTTTTGCTCCCCCCATTTGAGGTGGGTTTGGAATCCAACGATATTGTAGAGACTACCAGCCGCATTATCCTGACGAAGCTGGACAACCGCATAAGGTGTTTTAAATTCGCCATCACGAGGTCCTGTGTAGTCGTCTGGATACTCAAGACCGACTGGTTTCATAGGACCATAAAGCATGGTTTTAATGCCACGCTTGGCCATGACTTCGATCGGCATACAACCTTCAAAGTACTTTTCTTTTTCAAAAGAATTGAGCGGAGCTTCCTCGGCATTGACCAAGGCTTCATGGAAATCCATAAACTCTTGCTTGGTCATAGGGGCATTGAGGTAGGCCGCCTCTCCCTTGTCATAACGAGATTTGAGATAGATCTTACTCATATCGATGGTGTTGACATCGATAATAGGTGCTGCCGCATCGTAGAAATAGAAACCATCACCGTCATTAAGGGCATGAATCTTTTCAGCTAGAGCATCGCTAGTCAAAGGACCAGTAGCCACAACTGTAATAACATCAGTTGGCAGTTCTGTAATTTCATCGCGAACCACCTCAATCAAGGGATGGTTGGCCACTTTCTCAGTCACCATCTGGGAGAAACCATCACGGTCCACCGCAAGGGCTCCGCCTGCAGGAACACGTGTAGCCTCGGCAGATTCCAAGATGACCGAACCCAAGCGACGCATTTCTTCCTTGAGGAGCCCAACCGCATTTGTCAGGGCATCGCCACGCAAAGAATTGGAACAAACCAACTCAGCAAAATTGTCTGTTTTGTGCTGAGGTGTTGACTTGACACCACGCATTTCATAAAGTTTAACTGGAATACCACGTTCTGCGATTTGGTAAGCAGCTTCAGACCCTGCCAAACCTGCACCGATAACATTGATATAAGATTGAGACACGACACTAATACCTCTTTGGGAGTGTGAAGACAAGATTCACATTGAAAAAGCCAACTAAACTTACGAGATTACGAGTTTCTAGGCTCAGACTGAAAAAGTCCACAGGACTTACTTCGCTCTTGAATTTCTTGGTTCAGGCTGAAAAAGTCCCTCGGACTTTTTCACTCCCACAAATCTTTCTAATTTTTCTTTTACTAGTATAACAAAAAAAGGGAAGAAGGCAAACTTCCCTGTTTAGTCATTTTCTTCCCAGTCGTGGTAGGCACTGTAGAGTTGGCTTTTATTCCACTGGTAGAGTTTCGCAACTTCCTTAATAGCTTGATTTTTCTTCATGCCTTGCTGGATACGAGATTGGATTTCTAAGAACAAGTCCTCCTCATCCTTTTCCTCCATATCCTGACTGGCGCCTTCAACGATGAGAAGGCATTCACCCTTGAGTGGCGTTTCAGCGATACTTTCTAGCAATTCAGAGATCTTTCCTCGTTGGTATTCTTCATAGATTTTAGTCAATTCTCTAACCAAGACCACCGATCGGTCGCCGTAAACTGCTAGCATATTTTCCAGCGTATCCGCTACACGGTGGGGCGATTCATAGAAAATATGAGTTTCTGGATAATCTTTTTTCAAGTCGAAAAATTGCTTTTGCTGGCCTGATTTTCTCGGTAAGAAACCGTAAAAGATATGTGGTTGTGGTGCTAGGCCACTGGCAATCAAAGCAGAAATTCCTGCACTAGCACCCGGAACTGTGACAACTGCAATCTCTTCCTCGATGGCTGCCTTGACCAAATCATGACCAGGGTCCGAGATGCTAGGCAGACCCGCATCGGAGACCTGAGCAATACTCTGTCCTGCTTTCAGGAAACTAATCAAGTCAGGAATTTTTTCCTTGGCATTGTGCTCGTGAAAACTGATCTGCTTAGTGGAAATATCAAAATGCTTGAGCAAGAGACCCGTATTGCGCGTGTCCTCAGCAGCAATCCAGTCCACCTCTTTCAAGGTCTGGATAGCTCGAAAAGTCATGTCATCCAGATTGCCAATCGGCGTTGCCACTAGATACAGCTTGCCATAGGGAGATTGCCCCTTAAAACTTTTTTGAATCTGCATGCCTACTCCCTGTACAACAACTCGTCACAGAACATACATTCCTCGTCCTGCTCTCGGCGTTGCCCATAAAAATCATTACATACGTGAAATCCGTCTTTATAGATCCGACGGACGCTTTCACGAACATGCTTGGCCTTGACGGGAGCATCTGCTTCCACTTCACCTAAGCGTTCGCGCAACTTAGAATTTTCCAAACGAAGAGCTGTATTTTCCTCTACCAGGTTCTTGAGATTTTTCTTGATAGCTTCCACATCGGCTAAGGTTACTAATAACTGTTGGGAAAAATCATCCAGCGCGTCAAATAATTCTTTTTTGTCCATAAACCAGCCCTTTCCTTTCTATATCGTTCATTTTTAATACTCAATGAAAATCAAAGAGCAAACTAGGAAACTAGCCGCAGGCTGTACTTGAGTACGGCAAGGCGACGTTGACGTGGTTTGAATTTGATTTTCAAAGAGTATGAGTTTATATTTCTTTCAAGACCAAATATTCCATGGCATTTTGAAAGCTGACATTGGCTTGCCACATTTTTCTAGCTTCTAGTAAATCTTGTAGAATCTGTCGAATCCTTGCTTGTAAGAGTTCCTGTCCACAAAGAACTTCGAGGATTCGCAAGACCTGATCTTGTTTTTCCTTGTCATCTGCCAAGCTGGTTAATTTGGCTACCTGCAAATAACTCTCTTTTTTCTTAGCTACTAACCAAGTCAGCAGGCGTTCGCTCTCATCCACCAAGGTCCAAAAACTAGCCTGATTGACCAACTTTTCAGCTTCAGCACGCGATTGACTAAACTGAGCTAAAAGAGTCGCTTTTTTCTTAACGAGACCTGCTTGTTCTAATTGATGGATGAGCTTTTCTTCTTGCTTTTTAAAGTGAAAAATCTGGGTCCGACTACGGATTGTCGGCAAGATTTTTTCCTCATCGCTGGTTAAGAAGAAAATATAAACTTCACTCTGAGGTTCTTCGATGACCTTAAGCAGAGAATTGGCTGCGTTGGGATGCATTTTCTCCGCCTGCTCGATGATAAAGACCTGTTGCTGGCTTTCAATCCCTGCTTGGGAAAACTGAGCCACCAATTCCCGAATGCGTTCTGTCTTGATAACCTGATTGACTGGCTTAATCAAAGTAACATCGGGAAATTCTTCCTGCTCAATCAGCTTGCAGTTTCGGCATTTCTCGCATGGTAGAACGCCTACTTTATCCCTACAAAAGAGGCTCTTAGCCAAAAACTGCGCCATTTCCAAACTTCCAAAGAAACCTGAAAAGAGATAGGCGTGATTGAGCTGGTCTTGTTCTAGAATATGGACAAAGCGGTCAAGTTGCTCTGGTTGCCAAGCCTTTAGTTGATCTTGTTTCATTTAGCCAAGCCCATTCTGTCAAACAAGACCGCCTTGGTTGTATCCACAACTTGCTCCAAGGGAAGACTCGCATCAATCTTGACAATGCGATTTCCTTCTTTGCCCAGAAGAGAAAGGTAGCCTTGACGGACTTTCTTGTGCAGGTCTAAGCCTTCTAAGTCCAAACGATTGACCTCGCGGTCACTATTAGCAGCAATACGAGCCAGTCCTTCTTCCACCTCAATGTCAAAATAGAGTGTCAAATCAGGTTTGAGGCCATCTGTCGCAAAGTGATTGAGCCAATTAATGGCATCAATATCCAAGCCACGGCCAAAACCCTGATAAGCAACAGAACTATCGATAAAGCGGTCCATAATGACCAACTTGCCGGCTTCAAGTGCAGGTAGAACTTTTTCCACCAAGTGCTGTCTACGACTGGCGATATAGAGAAGAAGCTCTGTTTTAGGATCCATCTGAGTATGACTTGGATCCAAAATCACTTGACGAATCTTCTCCCCAATCAAGACTCCACCTGGCTCACGGGTCGTCAGCACCTCTACTCCTTTTTCCTCTAAAATTGGGAGCAGAGCCTCTAAAACGCTGGTCTTTCCTGCTCCCTCTGGTCCCTCAAGAGAGACTAAAAATCCTTTTGACATGTCTAACTCATTTCTTTTTTTCTACCTTCTATTCTATCAAAAAAATAGGTTTTTGTGACAATCTTTTTGTGTCTTCTCCATTCAATCAACCATAAAAGAGGCTGGGAGTCATCCAACCTCTTATTTACCTAGTTCTTGTGTTCGTTTATAGGATTGATGAACTGCGTCCATGACGGTGCCTCTAAAGGCATGTTCTTCCAGACTTGCTACACCCGCGATAGTCGAACCACTTGGACTACAAACTTGGTCTTTCAAAACTCCAGGATGTTGCTGGCTTTCGAGAACCATTTGCCCAGCGCCGACTACTGTTTGGGCTGCCATTTTCAAGGCCGTTTCTCGTGGCAATCCTGTCTGTACACCCGCATCTGCCAAAGCCTCGATAAAGAGATAGACAAAAGCTGGTCCACAACCTGCGAGACCTGTCGCCGCATCGATTAAGCCATCTCCCAGCTCAACTAAGAGACCGGCCTTAGCCAATAATTGACAAAAGAGTTCACCGTCCTCAGCACGACAGTTTTCTGACATGGCGTAACTAATCACTCCTTGTCCGATAGCAACTGGTGTATTAGGCATGATGCGAATGATTCGGTGGTGACTTGGCAGAAGTCTAGCCAGTTTTTCCAAGGTCAATCCAGCTGCCATGGAAATCAAAAGAAGACTCTCTCTCTTTTCAAGGATGGTCTGATATTGAGAAAGTAAGTCTGAGAACTGAGCAGGCTTTACTCCTAGAAAAATCACATCTGCTTCTGCAAAAATTTCTTCATTACTAGAAGCCTGACCACCGAAGTTGGCAATGAAAGCATCTACTTTCGCTTGACTGCGATTGGCAAGGAGAATCTGAGCACCCGTCTTGGCCTGCAGAACAGCCTTGGCCAAACTAGCTCCCATATTTCCCAAACCGATAAATCCAATCTTCATCTCTTACTCCCTTATCTGTCCGTCACCAGTAACCACGTACTTGTAGCTGGTTAATTCCTTCAAGCCCATTGGACCACGTGCGTGCAATTTCTGAGTAGAAATCCCCATTTCACATCCAAGACCAAATTGGCCTCCATCTGTGAAACGCGTTGAAGCATTGACATAAACCGCTGCAGAGTCTACTTGATTTGTAAAGTAGGCTGCAGCTTCAGCATTTTCTGTCACAATGGCATCCGAATGATGGGTACTGTGGGCTTCAATATGCGCGACTGCTTCTTCTAAACTGCTCACAACCTTAACAGCTAGGACATAGTCTAAAAACTCGGTGTCAAAGTCTTGGGCCTCAGCTGCTTGACCTGAAACAAACTGACTTGCTTTACTATCCAAGCGGAATTGAATCGGTTCCAGGCCATCTTCTTTCCGACTTGTAACCAAAACTTGCTCCAAGCGAGGAAGGAAGCTTGCTGCCTTATCTTCATAAACAAGAAGAACCTCCATGGCATTGCAGACAGAAGGACGACTGGTTTTGGCATTATTGATGATAGATAAAGCCTTGTCTTCATCGGCATCCTTATCCACATAGACATGGACAATCCCAGTTCCTGTCTCGATAACGGGTACGATAGCATTTTCAACTACCGCATTGATCAAGCCAGCTCCTCCACGAGGAATAAGAAGGTCTAGATAACCCTTGGCCTTCATCATGGCATAGCTACTTTCACGACTAGTATCTTCCACCAGTTGAATAACATCTGGGTGAATAGTAGTCGTCTCCAAGCCCTTCTTCAAGGCTGTGACAATAGCATGAGCTGTTTGATAGGCATCTTTTCCACTACGAAGAACAACCGCATTCCCACTCTTAAGAGCCAAGGCAGCAGCGTCAGACGTCACATTTGGACGGCTTTCATAGATAATACCGATAACACCCATAGCCACACGTTTTTTGGTGATAACTAAGCCATTTTCAAGATGATTGATTTCTAGGACTTCACCGACGGGATCTGGTAAAGCAACCACTTCACGAATCCCTCTTGCCATAGCTTCTATACGTCCTTCATCCAAATAAAGACGGTCTAGCATAACATCTGAGATTTTCCCCTTGGCCACTTCCATATCGAGGGCATTTGCCACTAAAATCTCCTCAGTAGCTGCCAATAAATGATCTGCCATGGCTAGCAAGGCTTGATTTTTCACTGCTTCACTGGCAGTGTTGATTGACTTTTTAACAGCCTGTACTTGTTCAAATTGTTCTTGTGTACTTACCATCGTTCACCTCTAAAATTCTGTAAAGAGCAGCTGGATTTCCGGAGTGATGGAAATCCAGTCATCACGGTGAATCAAGACTCCTTTAGCTTTTTGAGAACGGAGCATATCTTCTAGGGCTGAGACACCAAATTGGACACGTCCCTTTCCAAGAGATTGACCAGTTTCTTTATCTGCTACTGTGACAATATCATGGTAAGAGAAATTCCCTTCCACTTCTACCACACCTGATAAAAGGAGACTTTTCCCGTTTTTTGAAAGTGCTTCTGCAGCCCCTTTATCAACCCAAATAGAACCTTGACTCTGAGCATAGAAGGCCAGCCATTGTTTCTGAGTACGAAGGCCCTTCTCTTGCGCAACAAAGAAGGAACCGTCCTTGGTCTCCTCCGCCGCCTCAATCAAGGCATCTGATTTCATAGACGAGCAGATATAGACTGGCACACCCGACTCCGTTGCGATCGTAGCTGCCTTGATCTTAGTCAGCATCCCACCTGTACCATTAGATGAACCTGCTCCACCAGCCATATCAATAATCTCACGATTGATAGTCTCGATTTTCTCAAGACGTTTGGCTCTTGGATCTGAGTTGGGATTTCCAGTATAGAGACCGTCTACATCCGTCAAGAGAACCAAGAGATCTGCCTGCACCATAGCCGCTACCTGAGCACTCAGAGTATCATTGTCCCCAACCTTGAGCTCATCAATAACGACACTGTCATTCTCGTTGATGATGGGGATTGCCCCACGATGAAGCAATACAGACAAAGCCTGGTGGGCGTTCTTATAACGACGTTTATCTACAAAATCATCCTGTGTCAGCAAGATTTGCGCGGAGACGATTTGGCGCATGAGGAGGTTAGTCGTGTATTCTTCTAGGAGTAAACCTTGTCCTACTGCAGCCGAAGCCTGCTTATCTGCAATCTTGGTCGGACGTTTTTTAAAGCCCAAAGCTCCAAAGCCAGCTGCTACTGCCCCAGAAGAAACCAAAATCAACTCATGTCCAGCCTCATGCAGCATAGCCAATTGCTGGGTAATTGCCTTTACTTTACTTCTTGATAAACTCCCGTCTTCATTTGTCAAGGACGAAGTCCCCACCTTAAAGACGATTCGTTTGTAGTTCATATTCTCACTCCGATTCTTCATATTTATCCATTATAACATGAATGCTTTAAAATAGAAAAGACTTGAAATGAAAAAGGTTGAGACAGCTATCTCAACTCTTTTATCTATTCTCAGTTTGACGCAATCTTTCCAGCGTTTCTTTAAAAATCTCTGGAATATCTGCTGTGAATTCCAAGGTCTCACCTGTTCTCGGATGGGTAAAACCTAGAGTTTTAGCATGGAGGAATTGTCCCTGTCCCTTAAGTGTCTTACGAGGACCATAGACCTCATCACCAGCGACTGGATGACCGATATAAGCCATATGGACACGGATTTGGTGGGTACGTCCTGTCTCTAGTTGCAACTCTAACAAACTATAATCACCAAAACGTTCCAAGACATGAAAACGCGTCACTGCCGGCTTTCCTTTAGCAGTCACTGCCTGTTTCTTACGGTCTTTTTCGCTCCGACCAATCGGTGCTTCAATGACACCACGATCATTGGGAAGATTGCCATGAACAATCGCCCAGTATTTGCGGAGAGACTTCTTATCCTTGAGTTCTTGGGCAAGTGCTAAGTGGGCCTCATCATTTTTAGCAATCATGAGGAGACCAGACGTGTCCTTGTCAATACGGTGAACAATTCCCGGTCGGAGAACCCCATTGATACCTGACAAGTCTTTGATATGGTACATGAGGGCATTGACCAAGGTTCCGCTAGTATGACCGGCACTCGGATGGACCACCATACCTTGAGGTTTGTTGACAACAACCACATCCTCATCTTGGTAGATGATGTCTAGCGGAATATCTTCAGCCACATACTCTAAAACCTCTGGTTCTGGCACATGGTAGGTGACGATATCCCCCTCTTGGACAGTGTATTTGGCTTTCTTGGCTTGCCCATTAACCAAAACTTGTCCAGCCTTGATTTGTTCATTAGCGAGGCTGCGTGACAATTCTGTCAGATCCGACAGAGCCTTGTCTAGGCGTTGCCCACCAGTTTCAATTTTTATTTCCATTTACTTCCTCTTTAAGCATTGCAATCAATAGAACAATGACACCAACTGTCAAATAGCTATCAGCCACATTGAAAATCGCAAAGTTGATAAAGTCTAGGTGAAACATATCCACCACAAAACCTTGACTCATTCTGTCGATAAAGTTGCCCAGACCTCCCGCTATTATCAGGGTCAGTCCAAAAACTAACCAGAGAGAATCCTCCATGTGTTTATGTAGATACCAAATGGCACCTACCATGACGACCAGTGTGATAACAGCAAATAACCACTGCTGATCTTGCAGCATGGAGAAGGCTGCTCCTCTATTTTGCAGATAGGTCAAGCTAACAAGATTGGGTATCCAAGAACGCACTTCACCCAGTGGAATCTGCTGGAGAACATAGGCTTTAACCCACTGATCCAGCCCAATCAAAAGCAGTATAATGACTGCCACTATTCCTCTTTTTTTCATGATTTCCTCTTTTGATCAAAATATTCTTGCATGACTTCTACGAAAAGAGTCCCAGCTTGACTAAGCTCCACTTCTTCCCGTTTGACATAGACCATGCGGTTATCTAGATTATCCTTGAGACGAATGACTGTAATCCCATTGACACTGTCACTATCTAAAAATCCAGATCCAGTCGCATAAGCATCCGTCCTCTCCAAAATACCATTCAAAGTAGCACGGTCGGTCACATTAAACATCTGCGAGCTCGCGCTGGTGTCGACAAAGTTCTCTGAATAGTATAGGTACTCGTCCTTTTCCTGAGTAAAGCGAACTGTTGGTAAATCAGCTAAGTCCTCCATGACCAATTCCTCTTTCTGTGCTAAAGGATGTCCTTCACGAAGATAAATGTGAGTCTGGAAAGGAATTAGTTCAATAACTTCTAAACCAAGCTTTTCAACCCGTTGCATGATGCCCTTTTTATTTTGGTTGTTGAGGTAGATAATCCCAATCTCACTATGCCCTTGGGCTACTTCGTCTAATATTTGAACTGTAGTAGACTCAAAAATACGAAAGTTCTTATAATCAGGATAACGTTCTGAAAAGGCCGTAATCGTTGGTGGCAAGAAGTCATAGTGCTGACTGGCAATGGAAAATTCATCCTTTTCTTCCTCAGGATTGGCATATTGATTTTGAAAAACATCAAATCCTTTGACCAATTCTTGCGCTTTCTCATAAAATTCCATACCTCGACGGGTCAAAAACGTTCCCGAACTCGTCCGACGGAAAATTTTAAAGCCTAACTCTTTTTCCAAATCGCGCACAGAAATAGACAGACTGGGCTGACTAACATACATCTTTTCAGCAGCTTCACGGAAAGTACCACTATTAGCAATAGCAACAACATAACGTAATTGTTGAATGTTCATCTTTTACCCCCAACTTCTCTATCTGTTCATTATACCATATTTCAGAATTTTTCCATAAAAGAAAAAAGTGTCCATCGCAAGTTTAAATCTAACTATTCTCTATTAAATTCAATATGGGTACCAAAACAAAAAAATAGGCTCTCCGAAAACTCGGAAAGCCTTATTTAATGCTACTTAGAGCGATTATTTTGCGATTGGGTAAACAGAAACTTGTTTTTTATCGCGTCCTTTACGTTCAAAGCGTACTACGCCTTCAACTTTAGCGAACAAAGTATCGTCCCCACCACGTCCAACGTTTACACCTGGGTAGATGTGTGTACCACGTTGACGGTAAAGGATTGATCCACCTGTTACAGTTTGTCCGTCAGCTGCTTTAGCTCCAAGACGTTTCGCTTGTGAATCACGTCCGTTTGATGTAGAACCTCCACCTTTTTTGTGGGCGAAGAGTTGCAAGTTGTTAAGAGTCATTTTTAACATAATGTTTTCCTCCGTGTTAGTTTTCTGTGATAACTCTGGTTTGGACGAACTCAGAAGAGTTCTCCGATAAGTTTGCCATACCTAAGAAAAATGATTCGAAGAATAACTGGGTCATTTCTCTCTGGTGTGAAGGAAGATCCGCTGGTATTTCAACCTTTAGATAGCCACCTTCATCTTCGTTTAATTCTAAGATTGGTTCATAGCCTGCAAATTTCTCAATAGAATTGATAAAGTTAATGGCAAGCGTAGAAACCGATGCACACACGACATCTAAGCCGTATTCGCCACTTTCGGCGTGTCCAGTAATTTCCGCACTCCTCAGCTCGCCATCTTCGGCTCTCTCAAAGACTGCTTGTATCATGTGTTCTCCTTAAAATTAAGCGTTGATCGCGTTGATGACAACTTTTGTATATGGTTGACGGTGACCTTGTTTACGGTGGCTACCTTTTTTAGGTTTGTACTTGTAAGTAACAACTTTCTTTTGTTTTCCTTGTTTTTCAACAGTTCCAACTACAGTAGCTCCAGCAACAAGTGGAGTTCCGACAACAGTGTTTTCACCAACAACAAGAACAACTTCGTTAAAAGTAACTTCTTGACCAGCTTCAACGTTCAATTTTTCAACGTAAACTGCTTGACCAACTTCAACTTTAACTTGTTTTCCGCCAGATTTGATAATTGCGTATGTGCTCATTATGCACCTCCTATGATTTTTAGGGTTTCCCCGTATTTTTGTGAAGACTCGCCTAGCATCGTGGGACGAACCACTTAAAAGAAAGGCTCTAAGTATAACAAAGAAAAAACTAGAAATTGAGCCGAAGGCATAACTTGTGTTAGGCAAGGCGATAATCACAAAGTTTAAATTTGTTATACAACGAGCAACGATGTTCGTGCGGTTGCACAGGATTGTGCATAGTCAACTCTTCGATTATAGCATATCTTCTTTTTTCTTACAAGTAAAATCAATTAAAATTAAGCTTTTTCTTTCCCTTTTTTTCTCCAAGAAGCAAAAAGCATGCTGAAGTAAAAGATACTCATCATAAGAGGAATACCTAGAATTGTCTTCTCCTGATAGTAAATCGTCAAATAAGCTGAAAAAATAACTCCGAAGACAAAACTGCTAAGTAAACTAACAAAAATCAAGCCCTCTCGTAGGAAAGGCGTATGCTTGGTCCGGAAATAGTCTCCAAAAGCCAACATGGTTCGTTTGATATTCCCTGTCATAAAAGCATTATTATAGGCAATCCCTGACACTTCTCCAAAAGCAGTTGTCACCAATCCCATACAAAAGGCCAATGGCGGTACGAGATAGATATTCTCTACAGTTTGCGGCACAAACCCTATAATTAGGGACAGGACTGCAAGTGGAATTACGGACAAAATTGGCTTTTTAACAATTCTCAATTTTTCCTTATAAATAGTTAATAAAAGGACCCCCATCATAAAAGCTAGCAAGGTCATTACTTTGGCACTGGCATCTGACACATTGTGTTGAATGAGTCCTACTGATAGAAAAACCACATTCCCAGTCTGTCCTGCCACAAGGGTATTTCCTCGCACAATAAAGGTATAGGCATCTACATATCCTGCACAAAAAGTCAAAAAAAGCGCTAGCCTTTTAGACTGACGTGATATTTTTCTTATTGGTAATAATCTCATTTTCTCCCCCTTCTCATTTCATCTACTTATCTAAATATTGTACCACTTTCTCCAAGAAATTCGTAGTCCATTTGAAAATTTTTACCATCTGTTGGATAGTCCTTCTTTTCTATGTTATAATGAAGGAAGGATTTGAAGTCGGAAAAGGAGTATCTATGCTTAAATTAGGTGTCATCGGAACAGGGGCTATCAGTCATCATTTCATAGAAGTTGCCCATGCTAGCGGAGAATACCAGCTGGTCGCAGTCTATTCTAGAAAACGAGAAACTGCTGCAACCTTTGCTTCTCGCTATCAGAATATCCAACTCTTTGATCAATTAGAAGACTTCTTTAAGTCTTCCTTTGATGTAGTCTATATCGCCAGTCCAAACTCCTTGCATTTTATTCAAGCCAAGGCTGCCTTGTCTGCGGGTAAACATGTTATTCTTGAAAAGCCAGCTGTCACTCAGCCACAAGAGTGGCTGGATTTGAGACAGACAGCTGAGAAAAATCACTGTTTTATCTTTGAGGCAGCTCGTAATTACCACGAGGAAGCTTTTACCACTATCAAGAATTTTTTGGCAGACAAGCAAGTATTGGGAGCAGATTTCAACTATGCCAAGTATTCTTCCAAGATGCCTGACTTGTTGGCTGGTGAGACGCCAAATGTTTTTTCAGATCGTTTTGCTGGTGGAGCCCTTATGGATTTGGGGATTTATCCTCTCTATGCTGCTGTTCGCCTCTTTGGAAAGGCTCAAGACGCGACCTATCAGGCTCAACAGCTTGTCAATAGCATTGACCTAAATGGAGACGGTATCCTCTTCTACCCTGACTTTCAAGTTCATTTCAAGGCTGGGAAAAACATCACTTCCAATCTTCCTTGCGAGATCTACACAGCAGATGGAACCTTGACCCTTAACACGATTGAACATGTCCGCTCAGCTATTTTTACCGACCACCAAGGAAATCAAGTTCAACTTCCTATCCAACAGGCTCCTCATACGATGACTGAGGAAGTCGCTGCATTTGCACAGATGATCCAGCAACCAGACCAGACGCTCTACCAGAACTGGCTGGATGATGCTGGTTCTGTTCATGACCTACTATATACCATGCGCCAGACTGCTGGCATTAGATTTGAGGCAGAAAAATGAAAACCAAACTACCGACTGAATGGCAAGAACTGAGTGGCCAACTCGGTTTCCAAGAATTCACCCCCATTCAAACTCAACTATTTGAGCCTATACTTGCTGGAGAAAACCTCCTAGGAGTGAGCCCAACAGGAACTGGTAAGACCCTCGCTTATCTCTTACCTAGTCTTCTCAGACTACAAAAGAAAAAAGCCCAACAACTCTTGATTCTAGCACCAAATACAGAACTTGCTGGACAGATTTTTGACGTATGTAAAACGTGGGCTGAAGCTATCGGCTTGACTGCTCAGCTCTTCTTATCAGGCTCGAGTCAGAAACGTCAGATTGAACGCCTAAAAAAAGGACCAGAAATTCTCATCGGAACTCCTGGCCGTGTCTTTGAATTAATTAAATTGAAAAAAATTAAGATGATGAATGTGGAAACCATCATCCTGGATGAATTTGACCACTTGCTCGATGATTCTCAGATTCACTTTGTCGAGAAAATCACTTACTACGCACCTCGTGACCACCAACTCATCTACATGAGTGCGACAACCAAGTTTGACCAAGAGAAGATTGCTCCAAACACGCGCACCATCGACCTTTCTGACCAAAAGTTGGACAACATTCAACACTTCTACATGCAGGTAGACCAACGTCATCGAGTGGACATGCTTCGAAAATTGGCTCATGTAGAGGATTTCCGCGGACTAGTTTTCTTTAATAGCCTATCAGATCTTGGAAGTGCGGAGGAAAAACTACAGTATCGCGATGTCTTGGCCGTTTCCCTCGCTAGCGATGTCAATGTTAAATTTCGAAAAGTCATCTTAGAAAAGTTTAAAGATAAGCAACTAACCCTGCTCCTTGCAACTGACCTTCTGGCACGTGGGATTGATATCGATAGCCTAGAATGTGTCGTAAACTTTGATGTTCCTAGAGACATGGAAACCTACACTCACCGTGCGGGGCGTACAGGTCGCATGGGCAAGGAGGGCTATGTTATCACTCTCGTAACCCATCCTGAAGAACTTAAAAAACTCAAGAAATTCGCAAGTGTTCGTGAAATTGTTCTAAAAAATCAAGAACTCTATATCAAATAAGGTTGGCATTCGCCAACCTTTTTCTTATCCCCAGGTAATTTCTAATTGATAGCTGGCGAAGGGATGTCCCTCTTGGTTTTGTAGTTGATAGGCTAGCTCAATCTTTTGCCCATCCAGTTTGTAGTGACTCGTTTGAATGATAAACTCCTGCATGCCCATAGGTGTAGGAATATAGGATAAACTATCACTATCCTTTAGAAAACGCATGATGGTTTTGGGACTCGAGAAACGGGTCATCACCAGTTCTTCTTCATGAAACTTGAGAACCACTTTTTCCTTTTCCTCATTGTAGAAAAGCAGATAGCTATAATCTCCCTTTTCACGCACTTCCACGTCATAGAGTTGGTCAATCACTTCCAACTGTTCATCAAACTGAATCCTATTTTGCATCCGAATCTTCACATCAAGTCCTCTTTCTTCTCTCTTGTCCTACTATTTTACCAAAAACTCTTGCTTTTTGCTATAATGGTCATATGAACGAAAAAGTATTCCGTGACCCTGTTCACAACTACATCCATGTCAATAATCAGGTTATCTATGACTTGATCAATACAAAAGAATTTCAACGTCTGCGCCGTATCAAACAATTAGGGACTTCCAGCTATACTTTCCATGGTGGGGAGCACAGTCGCTTTTCCCACTGTTTGGGAGTCTATGAGATTGCACGACGTATCACGGAGATTTTTGAAGAAAAATATCCTGAAGAATGGGATCCTGCTGAGTCTCTCTTGACCATGACCGCTGCGCTCCTACATGACCTTGGGCATGGTGCCTACTCCCATACTTTTGAACATCTCTTTGATACAGATCATGAGGCCATTACTCAGGAAATCATCCAAAGTCCTGAGACAGAGATTCACAAAGTCCTGCTACAAGTGGCACCCGATTTTCCGGAAAAGGTAGCCAGTGTCATTGACCATACCTATCCTAACAAGCAGGTCGTACAGCTCATTTCCAGTCAGATTGATGCAGACCGCATGGACTATCTCTTGCGCGACTCCTATTTTACAGGAGCATCTTATGGGGAATTTGACCTGACTCGCATCCTCCGAGTGATTCGTCCTGTTGAAAATGGTATCGCCTTTCAGCGCAATGGCATGCACGCCATCGAAGACTATGTTCTCAGTCGCTACCAGATGTATATGCAGGTTTATTTCCACCCAGCAACACGCGCCATGGAGGTTCTCCTACAAAATCTCCTCAAACGCGCCAAGGAACTCTATCCTGAAGACAAGGACTTCTTTGCACGCACCTCTCCTCATTTGCTACCTTTTTTTGAAAAGAAAGTTACTCTATCTGACTATCTAGCACTTGATGATGGCGTGATGAATACCTACTTCCAACTCTGGATGACCAGTCCTGACAAGATACTAGCCGACTTGTCGCAACGTTTTGTCAACCGCAAGGTCTTTAAATCCATTACTTTTTCAGAAAAAGACCAAGACCAACTCGCAACCATGAGACAACTGGTTGAAGAAATCGGTTTTGATCCAGACTACTATACAGCCATTCATAAGAACTTTGACCTCCCTTATGATATCTATCGTCCCGAATCTGAAAATCCACGGACACAGATTGAGATTCTACAGAAAAATGGTGAACTGGCAGAACTCTCTAGCTTGTCCCCTATCGTCCAATCCCTTGCTGGCAGCCGCCATGGGGACAATCGTTTCTATTTTCCAAAAGAAATGTTGGACCAAAACAGCATCTTCGCAAGCATTACCCAGCAATTTTTACACTTGATTGAGAACGATCATTTTACCCCAAATAAGAACTAGAAAAGGAAATTTATGAGTATTAAACTAATCGCCGTCGATATCGATGGTACCCTAGTCAACAGTAAAAAGGAGATCACTCCGGAAGTCTTTTCCGCCATCCAAGATGCCAAACAAGCCGGTGTCAAAGTCGTGATTGCAACTGGCCGCCCTATCGCAGGTGTTGCCAAACTTCTGGACGACTTGCAGTTGAGAGATGAGGGAGACTATGTTGTAACCTTCAACGGTGCCCTTGTCCAAGAAACTGCTACTGGCCATGAGATTATCAGTGAATCCTTGACCTATGAGGATTATCTAGATATGGAATTTCTCAGTCGCAAGCTCGGTGTCCACATGCACGCTATTACCAAGGACGGTATCTATACTGCCAATCGCAATATCGGAAAATACACGGTGCATGAATCAACCCTCGTCAGCATGCCCATCTTCTACCGCACTCCTGAAGAAATGGCTGGCAAGGAAATTGTCAAATGTATGTTTATCGATGAACCAGAAATTCTCGATGCTGCGATTGAAAAAATCCCAGCAGAATTTTACGAACGCTACTCTATCAACAAATCTGCTCCTTTCTACCTTGAACTCCTTAAAAAGAATGTAGACAAGGGTTCAGCCATCACTCACTTAGCTGAAAAACTAGGATTGACCAAAGATGAAACCATGGCGATCGGTGACGAAGAAAATGACCGCGCCATGCTAGAAGCCGTTGGAAACCCCGTTGTTATGGAAAATGGAAATCCAGAACTCAAAAAAATCGCCAAATACATCACCAAAACAAATGACGAATCTGGCGTCGCCCATGCTATTCGTACGTGGGTATTGTAAAGTATGATAAAATATGAAAACCGCTCAGCTGAGCGGTTTTTAGTATGAACATATCACAACGAGAGTAAATAATAAATTGAATTACAGTCGTACAGTTACTTAAATCTTGAGAGTACAAAAACAATGATACGGTTACTGCTCAGCAACATGCTGTTGTACCATTCACGGACTGCATCTCGTGGCCAGCGCTTGTCATTTATATTTGGAAATCCTTTCTGGTAGCGAAAACGGTCATCGAACGTATCTACAGAAACCCCAAGCATTTTAGCCACATCTTTTCGCTTCAATTCCAGAGGGAAAGCTTCTTCAATATCTGCTGATTGCAATACCGTGAATTCTATTTGACTCGCAATCGCTTGGATCAACTCTTCCATTTTTGCTCCTTTCGTGATATAATTCAGTTAGTTATTTTAGTAAGCGCCTAACTTCCATTAGGTGCTTTTTTTGTTACCTTAGTTCATCTACGCTGATTTCCAACGCATCAGCAATTTTCTTAACCGTATCAAAATACAAATCTTTCACCTCTCCGTCTCTTAAACGATAGATTCCAGCAGGTCCGATACCTGCTTTTAAGCAAAGTTTATAAACTGTCCAATTTCGTTCTGAAAGTTTTTCAGATATTTTTTCCCAAAGCATAGCCTTTTTCTCCTTATCTAGTTTTATACTTCTTGCACTTATATATGCTACCGCACTATATATTGTGCTTGTTTTAGATTTCGCCTCCTTGTTTACACAATATATTGACAAGTATTGCTTTTTATCATATAATATATTTCGACTAGGACCTCTCACCGTTTTAGTCAAAAAATCAACAGAAAGGAGATACAATCATGGGTAAAAATCAGCATGTTGTCCCTTCCAAAAATGGTGGTTGGAACGTGAAAGGTGCTGGCAATTCAAGAGCAACTGTTCATACTACTACAAAGAGTGAAGCTACAAATATTGCTAGACAGATTTCACGAAATCAAGATTCCGAACTAATCATTCATGGCAAAGATGGGAGAATTCAAAGCCGTGACAGCCACGGTAAAGACCCATTCCCTCCTAAAGGCTAGTCATAATTTGGTCTTAGACTTACAACATATCCTGTAGCAGAAGTTACATCATCTAGTGTGACTTCTGCTATTTTTTTTGCTCCATCCTCTGTTTCAACAATTAGCCGTGTATAGAAACGACTATCTAAAATGTTCATCAGATTTGGTTTGAAACTATACGGATATTTTCTTGGTCTCATTTCATACCCTCGTCCTACTTTCCAGCGCCCTGAGTTCTATCTCATGGCTGACTTGTTTCAATAGCTTCTCACATGCTATTTTAGCTTCTCTGTACGTTGTATTCTCGCTGATAAAGTAATCAGCAAGTTCGATGATTTTATCTTCCATGATTGTCTCCAAATATCAATCTTAAGTCCGATGTCATCTCCTCTTATTTTGATATAATAATTTATAAAAATAATACTATACGAGGTATTTGTATGTCTGAAGTATTTACAACAACATTGATTTCTGTTGGTGCAACTGTTTTAACAAATTTGATTATTCATGGTTTTGCTTACCAGCAAAAAAAGGTTGAAAGTAAAAATAAGCTCGAAGAAAAGAAGGTTGATTTCTTAAATGCCCAACTAAGTCAGGATAGAGATTTATATATTTCAACTTTTCAAAATTTTGCATCTATTAGCGGTAAAACAGTTTCATATGTAGATTCAAGGCCTGATGGTGCTGATCCAATTGATTTAGATATCATCACAAACTTCGATGATATCTTTTATAAGACCTATCTATTTTTAGATAATGATGACGAACGCAAAAAATTCATCACTTTTAGAAACGTACTTCGTTATCAGGCTGGCTATAAACACCCTGAAGGATTTTACACTTGGGACATAGAAATGGAAGAGCAATTTTTTGACCCTGATGTAATCGAAGAACCTAGATATATTTTCGATAGACTAAATGACTGTTTGCTAATTGTTAACTCACACATCACTAACAAACTCCACCTTCAATCTTCTGCAAACCGTTCGTAGAGTTCATCTATTTCCCTCCGTTGCTCTTTTGTAAACGGAGCGGTATTATTTGTCCAAGTTATCTGCTTGCCTTCTTCACGCTTTATTCTGCCTGCTCTAACAAGCAGGTTTTTAAATGCCTCGTAAGGCATGTGAATTCTGATGTCTTCTTCCATTTTTCTACTCCTCAAATCTTTCTTACTCAATCCCATAATCTTCAATAACCTGAAGAATGAAACTATTCGCTCTTGGACCTTTAGTCGTTCCACTTAGAATGTTTGTCACTTCCTGTCGCTTAAAGCCGTAAGCAACCGCTAGAGTTGCTTTTTTAATGCCTTTCTCTTTCAAGAAAGCATTAACTCTTTCGCGACCGTTTGCGATATCTGGCATATTTTCTCCTTTCTTTTTCTTTCTTCTTTTTCTGCTATAATATAAGCAGAAAGGAGTTAACCTTATGACTTTTAAAGAATATTTGACAATAGCAAGCAAACGCGACATCTACGATGATGGTAAAGATTTTGATTTTGAAACCATCTTTGCTAGAGAAATATTACGTTATGCACACGATTCCGAACTGGAAACCAAAACAGGTTTCTTTCGTCATCTTGAAATCATGAATGCCGATTCGTGGTTTGTTGAACTCGCTCGCTCAATTTATCAAGATTTTGAGAAATCAATTTCAGATTCTCACTAATCGAGCGTGACTTTTTTTGATACGGCAATCTCAGAAATTTACCACCAGAGCTGACTACCTTAATAATTTTTTCAAGGTGGTCTTTTTCTTTTTTCAAGCTTTCAAGAACGCTTTCCATCTATGTGTTCCTCCTTTTTTCAAAAATAAAAAATGCCCTATCAAATTGATAGAGCATGTGATACAATAGGAACGGCACTTCTACACCGCCTGCGAAAGGAGGTGAGATAGCCCATGATGGAACTAATCCTTAATTCCCCTCTATTATCTCACATGCTCTATTCAATTGTCAAGGAACAAGTAAATAAGAAACAACTAAATTTTTAACTATTTTTTGTGTTATTGCTTGACTATTTTAAATAAATAATTTAAAATGAAGCATAATAAAAAGCACTAATAAAACTATAAATACCGTTCGCCAAAACATTTTTATAATTTATTTTTTTAGTTGTAACTTACTTACAAAAACTATTTTAGATCATTTATTTAATTTGTCAATATTTTTAAACAAATAATTTAAATATTTTTTGTCAATCTCTTAGAAAGGTTGATTTAACAATGTTTCCGACATTTGAAAAAGTTAGAGAATTAGCAAAAAAACAAGGCTTATCTCTAAATCAAGTAGAAGAAAAACTTGGATACAGTAAAAATACTCTGTATTCTTTAAAGCGACAAAAGGTCAGCTCCGAACGATTACAAGAAATCGCCGACTACTTCAACGTATCCACCGACTACCTGCTTGGTCGTACAGATAATCCTGCAATTGCTGGGAATTTGCACGTAAATGAACCAGATGACATCGATAAAATCATAGACCACGCTATGCTATTTGATGGGAAACCTCTGACCGATGAAGATCGTAGAGCCATTCGAGGAATTATCTCAGGATATATGAATAGCAAGGAGGATTAAATGTCTCACAAAAATCAAATTGAAATTTACCAGTTTAATAGTCGTGCGAAATATTGGTTGGTCCGAGCTGAAGGTGGGAAATATTACGATGATTTTAAATACAACCACTTCATCTCTATTCACCACAACCGAGTCACTCTTGCTGATTTGCAGACAACTGACTTACTTCTCACAACAGAAAAAACTATAGAACACTATAAGCAGCAAATAATAAGAGTATATGAAGGAGAAGAACTCTCAAAACACCAAATCACGTTTACTGCTAAACGCCTCTATAGTTTTGTTGAAGATATGAGTATAGGAGATTACGTCGTAGTCCCATCATTTAAGTCGAACTATTTTTTGATTGGACAGATCACAAGCGATGTTTATGAAAAAGACTTGTCAGATGGGCAAGTAACTTTAAATCACGGTTATGAACAATCCGAAGATATCAAGCGTCGAAACGTCATATGGATTAATGAGGTCCCACGTAGAAAAGTAAATTCAAAATTTCTATACAGTACACTGACAGTTCATCACACTATTTTTAATATCACAGATTTATCTAGATATATCGATGGTCTAGTTTCACCACTTTATTTCAAAGATGGGAAATTACACCTCTGGTTAAGAGTTAACACCAAAGGATCTATTACTTCCAGTATGTGGAAAAATTTATATTCTATTATCGACGAATATAAGAACCCAGAAATTGATGAAGAAATCATCGCCACATCAAATGTAGAAAGCCCTGGAGAAATAACATTACAATCCATCGGACAATTCATATCTGATAACCATTGGATGATAGAATCGGGTTTAATAGGTCTCAGTCTCTTATTTGGTGATGTTGAGGTCACAGGTGTTAAAATGAAAGGACTCTTCCCATACTTGCAACAAAGAAAAACAGCCAGATTGGAAGAACGCAAACTGACTGTAGAAGTTGAAACTATGGAAAAAGACGCTAAGCTAAAAGATGTACAGCGAGATGTTGAAATAGAAAAAGCTCGCAAAGAACTAGAATCATTAAGAAATGTGAGAGCATTTGAAATCACTGTTGACTCACCTAGTGTTTCTTACGAAAACGCACCCCAAACGCAAATGGATTCAAATGAGAATCAGGATGAGGGATAATTTTTACTACTAGAATAAAAATCAAAAAAGTAATGAAAATAATACCTCTGTCTAAAAAGAAAAGAGTGAGAGAAAAAATAGAATACGCCAGCAAATATCCCCAAAGGATTTGAACTAGTTTCATATGACTTCCTCCTCTCTATTTTTAATTTGATTTTAACAAAAACACGCTGATTAGTAAAGGAATTTAGCGAGAAAAATATGACAGAAAAAGAATTATTGGATCTCCATAAAGTTACTTTACGTGAATTTACCACTAAACAATGGCAAAGAAACGGATTCTACGACGAAATTAACCGAATTGTCTATATCAATGCTGATTTAAGTCCAGATGAAAGACGAAAAGTTCTTTTTCACGAACTCGGACATCTAGAACACTACCGCAGTTTGTACCGAAATGCTCCACTACTATGCGAGAATGAGGCTAATCGCTATATGATCCAAAATCTAGTAGCCGAAGAATTAGCTACATATGGAGTTGAAAGTTTTAATAGTGTTCGATTTATGGAGCGATATCAATTAAAGACTGTAACTGATGAAATTATGGTCCGCACCGAATTTTATAAACAAGTTGAATAATTTTAATGTTTTAAAGGAGTAAAATCTTATGGGATTTTTTGATAATGTTAAACAAGAGTCGTCATTCTCTACAGCTTCAGGCTCAAATGGACTACACTATGTCGTCCTTCAAGTTACTTTAAAAGAAAAATTCTTTGGTACTGGATCAGGGAACCTGACAGAACTGGAAGATGTAATTAATAAACAAGTAGCTAAAGGATATCGACTACATACTATTACTACTGCTAACGGTGGAAGTAAAGGCCTAGGTGGTGGTGATCGTATACAAGCTACAATGGTCTTCGAAAAAAATTATCTAAAATAAAAAATCCCCACACTCGCAAAGTTTGGCGACTCTGAGTGTGAGGAACTTGAATATAAGAAACAACCATTCAAAAGGTCGTTTTCTTGTACCCATTTTAGCAAAAAAGTGAGGTAAAATCAAATGGCATCATACAGAAAAAGAGAAAATGGCAAGTGGGAATATCGCATTTCTTATAAAAGTCCAGGCGGAAAATACAAAAAAGCTGAAAAAGGTGGATTCCCAACAAAAAAAGCTGCACAAATTGCAGCTGCTGAAAGAGAGAAAGAACTACTTCTTCCCTCTTATGTTTCGGACGACATTACTCTTTACGAATACTTTAAACAATGGGCAACCATTCATAAGAAACCTAATATTTCTCCCGTGACTTGGCAAGTTTATCAAGTTACCAATCGCAATATTGAAAAGCTATTCCCAGGGGAAAAACTTAAAAACATAACCAGTTCAATCTATCAGCAAGCCCTAAATACGTTTGCTGAGACTCACTCCCAAGCGACGGTTGAAAGATTAAATATCCATATCAAACAATGCGTCGCTATGGCTGTTCACGAGGAAATCATTCAAAAGGATTTTACAACCTTTGCCAAGGCTGTTTCCCAAAATAAAGGTATCGAAAAAGAAACCAAGTTTCTTGAGGTTGAAGAGTACAAAAAAGTTATAGTTGTTTCAAAGCGTAAAATGGACGTTCAATCTTATGCAGTGATCTATCTTATAGCAGTTACTGGAATGCGTTTTGCTGAGTGCCTGGGACTTACTTGGGATAACGTGGATTACGATAACAAAGTTCTCTCAGTAGATAAGACCTGGAACTATAAAACCAATCTTGATTTTGCAAGTACAAAAACAAAAAGCAGTATCCGAAAGATACCACTTGACGATGAGACACTTAAATTGTTAAAAAACTACCAGAAAGAACATTGGATCCATAACAAAGAAAATCGGATTTTCTCCAACATATCAAATAATGCAGTCAATAAGACATTGAGAAGAATTGTTGGCAGAAATGTCCATGCTCATTCGCTTAGACATACTTATGCTTCTTTTCTAATTTCTCAACGTGTCGAATTGCTTTCTATTTCGAAAATTCTTGGTCATGAGAATATGAACATCACCATCGAAGTCTATGCTCATCAATTAAAAGAACTAGAAGAGGAAAGTAACTCGGAAGTAAGAGAGATATTTGCAAATTTAGGGGCGAATTTGGGGCGAAACACCTCAAACACCCAGTAAAATCAGTAGTTTATATGCCCCCTGCAGGAATCGAACCTGCAACTACTCCTTAGGAGGGAGTTGTTATATCCATTGAACTAAGGGAGCTAGATAAAAACTCTGCTGAATAAGCAGAGTTTTTTAGTCGAATTAACGACGGATTTCTTTGATACGAGCTGCTTTACCTTGAAGAGCACGCAAGTAGTACAATTTCGCACGACGTACTTTACCGTAACGAACAACTTCGATCTTTTCAACACGTGGAGTGTGGATTGGGAAGATACGCTCAACACCTACACCGTTAGAGATTTTACGAACTGTGTAGTTTTCTGAGATGCCAGCACCTTTACGTGCGATAACAACACCTTCAAAAATTTGGATACGTTCACGGTTACCTTCGACAACTTTCGCGTGTACACGAACAGTGTCACCAGGACGGAATGATGGGATATCTGTACGAAGTTGACCTTCAGTCAAACTTTGGATTAATGGATTCATTTTATTCTCCTATCTTTGTCAATCTTGAGGAACCTTCCTCAGCGGATAAACTGTATTTTTGTGCGTCCATTACACACAAGATACAGTTTACCAAATTTCCACCTAAAAGTAAAGGAATTTATAGCAGAAGTTTGTGTCTAGTGTTTTGAGGTAGTAAAAAAATACATCAAAAACGGAAATATCAAAACAAGGCTAAACAATTCACTTGCTCAGCCTTGACATCTACTAAAATTTCTGATAGTATTAATCTTACTGATAAACAAGCACCAATTGTTTATCTTTATGAGAGGTACGTTGCTGCGTGCCTCTTTTTAATTATAAGAATATTATACACTATTTCTTCCTGTAAGTCAAGAGTTTAAACCGTTTTGAAGCATACTATCTATTTATTTTTTTCCCTACAAAACGTTGTTTATCTCTCTGCTTTCGCCCCTTCCAAGAAGCATTTACAATCGTTCCTAAACTCCTTGGAGCTTGATTAATCTTTTTTCGTACTTTTGCACTGCTCATTCCTTCTGAGTGGTATTTTTCATATTCACTTCTCCAATTACCAAAAAATAAATCTCGGAGTTCTTGATTGTAAGACAGCAAAATAAGATGGGACATCGCATCGGCATTGTTTAATGACCAATACATCCCTCTATTTTTCATCCGATAACTTATTTTGCGATGCTGACTTTCCATGATTCCTAAACTTGCTGTATCTAGATTCCTCTGTTCAGGTGGCTGCGTATATTTAAAATTTCCAAGAATTCTATTCTTAAAAACCGTAAAGGTATCAATCTTTTTTTCGTTCCGATTAAGCAGGACTAATGATTCTAGAGTATCAATAGCTGTTTTCAATTTCTGCTTGCAATGGCTATCTATAGCTTTCATAAATTGATCTAGTAGCTCTTCTGAATACGGCTTGACCAACTTTTTTATTTCTTTGTTTAGATGGTATCTATCCCAAAAATGTTGATGATGCTTAATTCCTAAATCATTTGATATCTCTTTAAATAAATGTGGAGTATATCCATGACCCATATCTGAATTTGTCACAAGTAGAGTATCTGATGTAATTTTAAAGTGATTATAAATATAATCTACTACTTTTTTCCTTGCTATTCGATTATTGGATGACACAATTTCCACCTTATTTTTTAAAATTTTCCTCTTTCCGTACTCCTCCGTTCCAGTATGGATGACAAAATGAGATAATTCTTTATTCTGTTGTTCTTTTTCACGTCCACTGACCTTTATCCAGACACCGTCTCCTTCAAGATAAATAACAGGAGACTCAATTTTTTTGACAGGTACTTCATCGCTATAGAAACGATAATTTTCTTTTTCATTTAACAATTGACTTGCTAGTTTAATCGCTTTTAACACCGTGTCTTTAGTAATATAAACCTGGTACATCAGTTCAATAACTTCCACTACTTTACGATACGGTAACATTGTAGCTAGTTTAGTGATTTGATACAGCAGTTCTTTGGAATAGGCAATACGTTTCTCCAAACCTAACTTCTCATCTACTGGAATCCTGCATTTCCCATTCTTATACCAGCGCCTTCTTGAAAAAGTTACCTGGCCAAACGTAAAAGTAACGGTTCTCTCAGCATAGTTTACAAATTTGTAGCCTCTAGCTCTCATTGTGGGAGCAATATAGTTGTCATAGTCACTTACAAATTTATGAAATCCTTGTAGATTTTTCTCTTTAAATTTCTCTACAAATTCTCTTTCATCAATAATTTTTGTATCCAAATTAAAAACACTCCCAACTAAAATCATAATAAAAAAGTATAAAGATTTTAGTTCAAGAGTTCAAATGTTTTTTGTCAGCAAAGATAAAAACCTTCCCTATAAGGAAAGGTTTTTTGATTAAAATTATAATTACAATTATATTTATATTGATATTTATATTGATAGATTTTCAATCAGTTTATCAAGGTAATCTGATGCAGACTTTGCGCCGGCTGCTTTAGCAATTTCATCCAATTTTTTCCGATTGCTTGGTTTCAAAGTAAACTGAAATTGTTTCTTACGTTCAAAGCTTTCAAACTCAACTGCGACTTCATTTGGAGTCCGATCAAGTTGGCTGCTCGCTTCAATGATCTGTGATATTTCTTTTTCCTTAGGGGTAAATGCCATGATAATCTCCTTCTAATTATATTTATAATTGTATTTGTGTTTATAAATATAATTATATTGTATCATAAATTTTTGAAAAAGTCTGCTCCAGCTCAATGAAAAACTTTTTGTGTTTTTGATAAAGTTCTGGATTTTTCTCCATATCTGCAATAGAGATTTTATCAATCGTGGAATGATTGAATAACTCTTTTGCTGGTACAATTCCTAGAAGGTTATCTGTTCCCTTTTCTTTAGCTTCAAGTCCTAGTGCTTCCAGTAATTCTCTTGATGATCCATAGTTTGGTCGGATCATATTTGCTAAGAAATATAACTCAGCAGTAATATATGATTCCCTTGTACGATAGTCGATCACATCCTTTCTGAATGCTTCTAACCGAGTTGAGAGATTGAATTTGGCATTATAACCAAACTCCGAGGGAGTCAAGGGACTAATAATAGCGTGACTGACCGCAACAGCATTTTTAGTAGCTGTTGCAAAGTCTGGTCTACAATCAATCAAGATATAGTCAAACTGATCCAACTTCTTCTTTTCGTAGTTATCCTCTAGCCAAAGATAAAGTAACATATTTTTCTTATCGCTGTTCTCCAGATCTCGTTCCACCGTGTCAAGCTGAACTGAACCTGGAATTAGACTGATATTTTCCTTAACTTGTTTAATATCCACGTCGCCACCTTTAAAAGCATTGGCAATTGTATTCTTACTCTCATAGATATTATAACACTGAGTCAAATTACATTGATGGTCTAAGTCTATAAAGAGAACCTTATGACCTTTCTTAGCCAACCATTCCCCATAATTAAATGTTAAAGTTGTTTTTCCAACACCGCCTTTAATAGCAGCAAAAGTAATAATTTTCATTCTATTTCTCCATTCCATCCGTAATAGCAATGGCTACACATTGTTTCTTCTTCATCTATCCACCAACAAGCTCCTTTGTCAGGAGTATAGCAAGCATTGTTCCAAGTGCAACCGCAAATTTTGCAATGAGATTTTTCTTCCATCTACCTATCTCCTTGTTATTTTCTATACTTCTATTATACCATTATAATTATATTTGTCAATATGTTTATAATTATATTTATAATTATTTTTTACAATGAAGTTTCTCTATCCTTACGCTGCTCCACATTTTTCTCAATATCTTGATGTAACTTATAATCTTTTGTAATTGCTTC
Organism: Streptococcus oralis SK304; assembly: GCF_000287715.1. Lineage (GTDB taxonomy): Bacteria > Bacillota > Bacilli > Lactobacillales > Streptococcaceae > Streptococcus > Streptococcus oralis_Y. Next base: position 713,057 of record NZ_ALJN01000016.1, read on the forward strand.
TACTCGTTGATACAAAGCCTGACGCTCAAAAGTCGCCTCCTTAACAAGTTTATCAATCTCAGCTTTGCGTGTGCTAGGATCCACTTTAAAGTCTTTCAAGATAGATTCAGCTAATTTTACTTCCTGGGAATCTCTTGACTCCAGACCAAGGAAGGCCGCCTGAATTTTATTTAGATCACCCAAACGTCGATCTAATTTATCAAGCATCTTATCGACCTCCTCTAGCTCTTCTTCAAAACGATTTAGCAAGTCATCAAATTGCTGCCCCTCTGTCACGCCATGAGCAGATAAATAGTTATACTCACGTACGAGTTGATCTAGAGTTGAAATTTTAGGATTCTTCCGGACAATCATTTCGCCATTATCGTAAGACAGCTGGGATGCGACTGTTTCTCCTTTCATGTACCTGTTCTTATCCGCATGTTCCGGATTAACAAAATAATAGAAATCATTCTTCCGGATAAAAATTTCATAAGAACCATCTTCAGCTTTTTCAACTTGATGAGCAGGGATGAGAATGGTTCCTTTATTCCTAATCCCAAATTCCATTTCAAGATAAATGCCACTTTTAGTTTCTTCCATCACTTGCCACTCTTCAACTGTGATCTTCATTTCAAAATCATCGTCTCGCTCTGCTACCATTTTTTCATATTCAGATTTAATTTCATCGACAGAGAAGGTCACTTCGTTAGTAAGAACTCTCTCAGAGATTTTATCCAAAGAATAATTTCCTTTTTTTGACAAAGTACGATCACGGACATTTCTAGTTTGATCTCGATCAGCCAAACGATACTTTATTTCCTTTCCTGAAGTATCAACTACAAGATCTAAAGCTCGTGCCTTGACCTTAAAATCATCTAAAGAGGTTGAGTGTTTCAAAAGAAAATCCAATCGAGATTTAATCTCATAACGAAAAGAATTTTTCTTTCGATAAGCATGATAGGATTTTCGATTCGTCCATAGTCGCTCTTTTAAAATTTTAGCTCCAGCAATATCTGCATACTTGTTTGAAATATTGAATAAGCTTCTAGCAGTATTTTTCTGCCAGCGAAATTTGTTTAGCGTAACCGAGTTTGTAGAATTGAAAATGATGTGATTATGAATATGCCCCTTGTCCATGTGAGTCGCAATGACAAATTCATGTTGACCACCAGTCAATTCTAAAATCGTTTTGCGGCCAATCTCATGAATTTCTTGCGGGCTCAAATCGTCTTCCGGAGAAAATGATTGGATGATATGATGAGCCAAAACTCGATTCGGATTTTGAATATCGGATAATTCTTTTGTTCCTCTTCGCTGAGCCGCATTCTTTTTTGTCAAAAGAAATTCTTCTGTCGCTGTACTGGCATCTGTGATACCATAAGTAGAAACAAGCTGCTTAACCACCCGGCCATCTTTGACCACTGCTGGAAATTCTAGTTGTTTATCTTTCTCTAGTAAACTTGTTTTTGAGGGATTCTCAATATAGCGTAAAGCGTTGGTCAAACTTTTTATATCGTTCAGCTCGACTGTTTTTGCTTCGTCCTCGATGTATTTTGTAGAGCGGTCCAAAGAAGACACTCCTTTTATCTGCAGGACTTTTGTTACAACCATCTGTCTTGTTCCTTTGTTTGATTTTCTTGTTTTTGGATAAATTGATTGACTGTATCTTTCAAATTTTTTTGTAGTTCAAGAATCTGACTCAACTCAGTTAGACTAACCTGGTCATCTTCGTTTACCTTTTTTGCAATCTGATTGACATTGACTCCAATCCGATTTATTTCCTTACGTAGCTCTCTAAATTCTTCAAAATTTAAGATTTTAACCTCGCCCATAATCAACATAATTCGGGCAAAGGCATTAAAATTTGTCATTCCAGATTCCGTAACTTTAGTTGAAATAAACCGTGCCTCTTCTTCCGTCAAACGAATTTTTTTCTGAATCATTCGTTTTCGTTTTTCTCCATTTTTCAAAAATCATCACCTCTGTTCTGCTATTTCTTGATTGAGGGGCTCAGCCCCTTTTCTTCTGGCAAGATTAGCACTTGGGTACCCAAATGCTGTTTTTAAAAAGGTCAAAGATGGTCAGCGTGCACAACCTGACCATTCTTGACTTTTTAAATTTTTGGGGAAATCCCCAATCCCCTAATCCCTGCAAGCAGGAATGTTGTTCTATCACGAGGGGAAAAGTTTGACTAAACTTTTAAGTCTTCCAATAGAAGCTCCATTGTATCAACCTGCTCCATTTTAAGAATTTCGTCTTTTAGTTGCTCAAATCTTTCATCACTCATCCCTTCAATTTCTTTAAGTGCAATGGGATACATTTCTACTTCTTCTAACTCATAGTTTGTTTTGATTCGCATATCTCTACGAAGAATGTAGAGGCATTCTTTACGAGAAATATGCTGGTTGACTTCATTCACTTTTGGCGAATCTGTAGCCTCATTCTCAAAAAATATCTCCATTAAAATATCAAAAGTTTCTTGTCTTAGATTTTCAATCATCTTCTGTTTCTCCTTTTTTGTTTTTCTTCCGACGGGTTAGTGCCTCCATTAGTGAGGGCTGCTCAGGAACTTTTTTTCTTCCACCTGCTTTACAGCCTCCGCCTTTTGATTACCCAACTGCTCAGATTTTTCTTTTGCCTGTTGGAGTTTATCAGCAAATTTATCTTTCGTTACGCTTTTATTTTTCACCAGTTCCAACTTAGCATCCATTCGATCAATCAAACTTTTTGCTTCCTTCTGGACAACCTGCAGTTGCTCTACCATATCTTCAAAACCATTTTTATCTTTTGCCCAAATAGCCAAATATCCAAAACTGTAGCTACTAGTATCAAAACCAAAATGATTAGCTAAGACATAGGCCACACTTTCAGCTTGTAATTCTTGCTTACGGTATTGGTCATCACCATATTGTGCATTAGTTCCTCTGTGTAAATCTGAGTGAGCCATTTCATGAAAAATGGTTTTTAGAATATGTTCTTGCCCCTTTAATCCTTTTGAAATGACAATTCGATTTTCATCTGGAGAGTAATAACCATTTGCGCTCTCTCTTTTTATATCTTCAAAACTGATAGAAACCTGATTATCCATCGAAACTGCTTTGGCTGCTCGATATAAATCTTCATAATCTTTAACAGAATCAGTCAATTCATTAATTGCTTTTGGCAATTCTTTTCCTTCTGTTTGAGATATATCAAAGACATTCCCTAACTTGAATCGAGTAACTGTGACTTCCTTCTCTTCCATTTCATTCTCAGATGGAGAAAAACTCAACTCATTTTGATTAGCAGAAATCTTAGTTTTCACTTGATACGGAACCCAGATTTTCAGAGCTTTAGAACCCTTTTTAACTGTTCTTTCAAAATCCGTTTTCCATTTATTAAAACTTGCAACACGGGAAACATTAGGATTTTGCATCTTCAGCAAATGAATATTGTTGAGGGAGTAGTTATGAAACTTACTCATCGTATCCAAGAAAGATTTAAACTGTTCTGAATCCAAATAGTTCTTCATTCCCTCTTTCAAGTGTTCAGCTAAAGCTTTTGTATCTTTATTTGCGACCAACTGGGAAATGGTTTGTTCCGAATTTTTAGTAGCAACTTCTTCGATAATAATAGCACCTGCAGCTACTTCGGCATCTGTCCTTCTTTCTCGATCTTCCTGCTTTTTATGAAGGTTAGAAGCAGCATTGTATGGATCTGTTCCTTGCAACATCTCATCAGAATTAGAAATACCATCACCATCCAAATCACGATCCCTTTCATCTTTTTGGTTATACTGATAAATTTTTTCGTATGGATTATCTGGTGTATTTTGCGAATTCTTGACTTGTGTTTTTTCAAATTCATCTCGGATATTTTCAATGGTTTGTTCAACTTTTTCTGATAGATCTTTAATTTCTTTTTGCCATTTTTCTACAAGAGCTACTTGTTCCATTGGAGAATCCTTAACTCCCAACTTCTCAAACCAAGCAGATAGATTTTCGACCTCAACACCATCCATTCCATTAAAAGAGATAAATCCAAGACGAGCATCATGACTACTATCTGTAAATCCAATTGGACTATTTTCCAAATCTCCATAAGGGAGTTGGGATAGAAGTTGATCTGTGTAAGGAGTATCTTCCAAAGCGTAACTGAACTGAGAAATATCTAACTCACTCGCCAATCTCTCCAGATGATAATGAGTGAATATCGCCCCATCTATCTTCATCAATTCTGGGTACTCTCTCATTTCTCGTGTTCCAAGTCTTTCTTTGTGAGCGATTGGGTTAATCTCCTCACCGATATTGTAGCGGATACCATCCTGAATAAGTTCACCATCAGGGCTATATAAGTCGAACTTAACCTTTGTAAAAGGTTTATAGGAAGCACCTTCTACCTGGTTCATTCGATCACTTACACTCGCATGATACTTTTCGTAATAGATATTATTCTGCTTATATAGCTCTTTTGCAAAAGACTGATAATTAATCAACTCGGCTTCGCCAAAAGGTAAAATTGGGCCACCATCATGCTTTTCTGCCCATTGGAGGCGAATCATATAGTGATTCTTGTCAGTCTCATTAGTCTGGAGTTCCTCAAACAAGCCATTTTTCATAATGGATTCCAATTCTTTGCCCCCATCCTTAATGTAGTCCTCGTTAATCGATAGCTGTTCAATATGGCCATTACGTTCACGGAATACTGCAAGAATAGGAGTTTTATCTGCCGTCTCCAGTTCTTTGACCAGTCTTGCTCTGGATTGAAATACTGATACTGGAATATAATTTTCTTCTTCCAGCTCTTTAAACAGTAAAATAATATCTTTATCATCAGACTTTATAAGGCTATCAAACCGCCCATTATAACGTCTAAGATTAGTTAAATCATCAAAATAGAAAGATGTACTTTCTGTTGCGACTGAAAGATCTGACAGAACGTTGATTTTGTCAAAAGCTGCATCATTATTAGCCAAAAGAATATTATCAAAGTGCCCGTTTCCCTCTGCAAAATCACGTAAAGTTTTTTCAGGTGTCTGCCCTGGTGCAAGTGGCTTAATCCCTGTTAAGTGCATGAAGTGCTTCTCTTCAAAATTCACTTGTACAGTCTTATCAGGGGTGACATAATAAATCTTAGAGTTAGCTAATTCATCCAAATAATACTGCGCTGCATTCTGAATAGTTTGACTACGAATTGGACGATTCAATTTAGCTAATTCATGCGAGGAAATAGAATGATAGTGGCCATCATTACTTGACTGAAACTCTTCATTTATGCTAAAATATAATAAATGAGAGGATAACGTAGGGCGACTGGTAACAGAGCGTTCAAAGGTACCAACTTCTGGTACGGGTGTGGGACTGCCTTCAGCCCTGGGCTGTAAAGACCCCTGACTACCATTGGTCCTCTCATTTTTTTGATACTCTGAATTCACATTTTGCTCCTGAGTACTCTCAGGAGTTTTTTCTGTGCTCTGAATTTGTTCCTGCGCTTCATAAGTATCTCCAACAGGATCGGAAGGTTTTTCAAAGATTACTGTTTTATCTGAATCAATAACCATCTGTTTTTTAGGCTCTACTGAAAAGCTGATATTATCCCAGTTCTGCTTCAGCCATTCCGCATCTTCTGGAGATAGATTACTATTATCTGGAGTCAAGACTGCTTTTTGAGTATCATCCTCACGTTTCTTCTGATTGAACAGTAACTTGTTTACTATCTCTTTTTCTTCATCCGTATTAGGGCGATATTTAGGAGATAGTTCTAATCTCCCTTCCTCGGTCAATTCCAAAGCAACTCGACGTAGCCCTTTTACGAAGTAGATATTTGGCTGCTTAGCCCACCGCTGGACCTCTCCAGCATCAATTAAAGCCTGAGTTTCTGGTTGAATAACCAGTCCATCAACTTTATCTTGAATGGCTTCTAGGCGCTCTAGCTTTCGTTTAGCTTGGGCTAAGCGACTGTTATCTGGCCTTTCAGTTTCGTATTCAGCCCCTGCTTCATGTACTTCAGACATGGTATGTTTCCTTTCTTTCTCTTGATTGATAATTCTTGTATATTCCTGATGGACTTCTTCCTTTGTCAATTGCCTGTCTGACACAAAGGCTTTTACATCATCTGCAGTTAGCTCTTGCGTTTTTGCAAGAGCTATTTCCTTCTCAAAAAAGCCCTGGTAATGCCAGGACTTTTCATCTGCTATGTAAACGTGCGCCAGATCCTTAGAAACTTCATTCCCCCTTTTCAGGAAATCATTCCAATCTTCCTTTTCCTGATTAAGCTGAACGATAGGCGGAATCGCAATCTGAACTGGAATCCCCTTCTCCTGCAATCGAGTGATAAAATTCTGTCCTGCAGCATCATTATCTACAGCCAGTGTAATCACATCTTGATGCCGACCATCTTTGAAATAATCCGTTGTGTTGACGACAGTTTCTAGAGCTTTTCCAGTATTCTGATCTATTTGATAGAATTTACCGTTCATCTCTGCATACAATTCCATAAAACGTCGGCTAATGATGCCCTCTTTGACACCATCCATAGCCACTAAGCGGACATCCTGAAGTGTATCCTTATGGAGCTCATAGTAGCTCATTAAATCAATTGGAGCTTCCGCAAAGACCAAACGTTTAGGGGTTCCAATATCGATTGAAAATCCCAGTTGTCCATCTGAATTTCTCATAATTTGTTTTAAACGCCCACGTTCTGGATAGTGCACTCGATTCTCTACTATTCCCTGGAGACTAGCGCCAGCTAAAAAGCCCGTGTTGTCCTTATACTTAAAGACAATCACAGGCTCAAAATAGTCTCCTTTTTTTCGGGTTGCCTCGGCCATACTCCCCTGGCTAATAAAGAAATTAATCGTGTCATCTGAAAGGCCTCTCTGAGTCTTCAGATAGCTTCTGGAAGCATTGAAATCCTGATGCTCATATCTTTCCAAGCTATAGTGAAAGGGCTCTTTTGGGGCTATCTGAACCGCCAAATCCACTTTCTTAAATTCTCCTGTTTCCAAGAAGTGCATCGCTTCCTTGTAAGTAACACCCTGGATAGTTTGAACTAGTTGAATCACATCTCCAAATTCTGATCGAGAATTCCAATGAAAGTCATTCTTCCTTGCATCGATGACAAATGAATCGTGTTCTGTCCATGTATAGCTATAGCTCCCCGTGCGCTTTAACTCCATTCCCAGCTGTTCCGCAACAGAAAGGATAGATAGATTTTTAGCCGCTTCTTTAGTTAATACCATCTCTTGTCTCCTCTACAATGAAAATTCTGGCACTTCTTTTTCTAATACATCTTGTGTTCGCTCTTTTTCAAGCTCTTCTGCTTCTACAAAACGGTTTAAACTAGGAAAATGGAGTTGGGCTTGTTTTAGCTTATCATGAATTAACAAGCTCTCATCGATATGATAGACTGCTTCCTGATGGCCATTGAAACCTTTCTCTAAATCAATATCATCAAAGCGGATGACAGCCAATTCTGTCAAACTTCCCTTATACCAAGCTCCAATCTCACTTTCAAGATAGAACTGAACTGATTCTCTATCTTCCGTATTTGTATGTCGCAAATAGGCCAGTTCCCAGCTTTCACCCTGAGAATACCCAGTGACTTCTTGAACAATCAGCTCCTGATTGTTAGTGCTTAAAATCCGATTAATATCGTCTAAACGGGGGACTAAGATTTCCTGAGCTAGAGAGACTGCTTCTGTACGATAGTCGAAAAATTCATATTGTTTCCTATCTTCGACATAGTTCCTAACGAAATCTGAATAATGAGGGAAATGTTCCTGAAAGCTAGGTGAAATCATCCCATAGATATAGGCTTGTCTTAATGTTTCAAACTGGGCTATTTGATAATATGATGGATCGAGCTTAGCTTCTTGATTCAACATTTCCTTGATACTTTCTGGAAGTTGTATTGGCTCCGAATCTGGCCAAGTTCTCTTGGAATAGTTGATTACTTCCTCGTAGAGAATAGTATCAATCTCTGAATTCTTCATTTCAAGCAAAGCCTCTACAATTTGAGCTGATTCTGAAAGATTGGAACGATAATCAGTAATCAAGCCATCTTTACGAACCTCCCACTCCTCAACTTGAGCATTTTCTGAAGTTCGTAGTAACAATACCTCCTCAGCTTCCAGATCAACTCCAATGACCTGATCACCATTTGGTAGCTGATCCATCTCCAATTCCTGGATTTTAGCATCTAATTGATTATTAATCTGAAGCAAGTCTTGCTTCAAATGAAATAATTCTTCTGCATTGGCCTGTAATTCCTCAAAATACTCTCTGGAGATCTTCACTGGTCGAACCGATAAATCTTTCTCTCGTTGTTCTCGAGGGTAAGAAAACAAGTAGGGAGCAACTTCTTTGAAGTCCTGGTAGTTCATCCATTTTATAGATTCTGTAACAATCATATTTTGGACATCGATGACATCTGTACGAGGAGTAATCCAGCCAGATAAAGCCAACTCTTTTACTGCTTCAGATAGGGGGTAAGAAGGGATATGTTCTAAAATCCCCTCAAAATAACCAATCCCTCGAGCAGTCTCTTCCTCAACTTCACGCTTCATTCGCTTAAATTGTTTTTGTGGCAATGTATTCATTGTTTTTCCTTTCATTTTTTGAAGTAATATGTTTTAATGTTATAATAATTGGTAGATAAACTCTTAAAGAAATAATTTAATATTAGAAACAAGAGGTAAGATATGTCATACACATACCCTGAAGCTTACAGTATTGAATTAGGATACAATATTGAACCAATGGATGCTTACAATTTATCTTTAACTAAAATATTGAAAAGCAAGCATAATTTCCAATGTGACAAAAATTGCCCATTTGGACTTACACTAGTAAACTTTGGTAAGTCTCCTTATACAAAGGAGCCACATTTCCGAACCAGTAACTTTGACCAAGTACATTCAATCAACTGCCCCGTAGTACAAAATCGATATGAAAAACGGGCTCAAGAAACAACCATAGAAGAAAGTTATACATTTGAACGGGACAAAAATGCAATTAAAGTAGATATTAATTTGGTTACAGCTACATTTACAGCAATAACTAATTCATTAAGAACAGAAGAGCAAGTCTCAACTGAAATAAAGTCTAAAAAATCTACTACTTCTAGTCACATAGCGAAAAAGACTTTCAATAGTCATGTAAAATCTCTAAGTCGTCTAGTTCAACTTTATAAAGAGTTTAAATCTGGAGAAAAATATACCTTTTTGGATTCTTCAGGAAACAAATTAAATCTTGACTTGTACTTTCAAAATTTAGATAATAACTCACTCATCAACGAGCATGAAACAAAAGTTTACTATGCAAAAGCTACAGTTCGATACGTCAAAGCTGCTCAAGAAAAAGATTCTTATTTTTTAATTAGAATCAAACAAAAATGTCAAATCGATAACTTAAGAATATCTCCAACATTCATAATTAATGAGAGCCTAGCTAATCAACAAGGAGTCAAACAAAGACTAGAAACTTTAAAAAAGGCTGCCAAAAAATCAAAAGAACTCACTATTTATTATCTTGGGCCATTTAAAAAATGCAAAAACAGCTATATAAATGCTTCCATCCCGCATGAAAAAATACTAAGGCACATTGTGCTCTCTAGTTCTTAGTTTCTATATACCCAAGTTCATCTGTAGAAAAACCAACAATTTTATAGAAGCCTATGGCTCCAAAAGTTTCTAATAAATGAGCTTCTGCTACCCTTTTAGCTGTATTAAAATCACGAAAAAAACCTGCATGAGCAAAATTTTCATGCCAGGTTATTTTTTCACCTTCCTGATGCAGCCACACATACTGATCCCAATTTATAGCAATTAAAACGCAATAAGAGTCATAAAATTCCATTAGATTTCCTTTCTTTCCTAACTCACTTTGAGAGGAACTTCCTCGACTTCCTTAATCCCAATATGAATAACATTTTCTTCCCCAACCTGGTCTTTCCACTCATCAATATCGCTTAGATATCGCTTGTAACGATACCAGTTATCATCGTTCGGGCCATTACTTAAGAGGTAGGCTCTCGGATGCGTATCCAGGTTAAATTTTTGATCCCTGAAAACATTTTGTTTGGATAGGAAGAGTAGGGCTTCCGTTGTTCCAATTGTAGCAACCTCATGCGGTGTCAACAATTCCCGACCAATTTTGGAATTCTGCTTGGAACTACTGCCATTTCTTCCCCTACTCTCGCTATAGTTCTGATCATTCAAAGTTTGCTTACCAGATCGCTCAGATAAAGCTCTCAAAGTATCCGGATCATTTGTTCCCAGATAAAGAATAGCCCCACAGTTATTGATAATCGTTTTCGTGTTCTCTTTACCGTATAATACTTCAATCTGACTTTGAGATTGAACCATCATTTTAATAGAGATTTCTCGAGACCGAATAACAGAGATAATCGGTGGCAGATTAGGAATCTTGCCAATCTGTCCAAACTCATCCGCCTCTATCTGAACATGCAGTAAATCCTTTTTAGACTTTGTTGGATGCTCACCTAGCAAAATTGCATCTGCAGTCTTTATCAAGACATCAAAAATGGTACTAAAAAGAAGGGCAGACAAAAACTGATAAGCTGGGTCTACTTCTGGAATATGAATGAATACAGCAGTCTTTTCTATATTCCATTTCTCAATCTCCAGCGTGTCTTTTTCAATAATCTTTCTCAGCTGTTCATGGTCAAACACTGAGAAAGTAGTCGCAAAAATGGCATAAACAGAAGCTCGTGTCTGACCATCAAAGTTTTTATTAAACAAGCTCCACTGCCTGCAAGCATAATTCCCCGGCAATCTCCGCTCCAAATCTTCAAACATTAATTCAACTGGACTTTCCGCCTCTGGATGATTCCGTCTCAATTCCCGAATCATATCCGTGACTTGACCTAGATTTGGCATATAATGATCAAGCCGGCTATCAAAATAAAGATAGCCAATAAGAGAACGCATCAGAAGCTTATTGGCCGCCGGCCAGAAAGGATCGCTTTCATGACCATTTCTATTCAGAGATTCCGTGATCGCCTCTGACACTCGGTCTATATCCATTTCATTATGAACATATCTAAAAACGTTGAAACCATCGGAATTCAGAAAGGTAATCAGATCAAAAATTTTCATCTTATAGTCTTTTCCCAGTAGAGATTTCCCAGTCTCATGAATGAGAAGTCCTTTGGTATCCGTTGTCACAAAGCTAGAGTTCCCTTGTAATAAATTTGGCTTTACAAAACTCCGTGTCTTCCAGTCCCCCGTACCTCCATATACCAAGACATTTTTATTGATTTGATTTTCAAAGCTCAAGCGGTTATTAAATAGTCCCATCTGGCTATTCTGAGTAAAGATTATATTCTTTTCAGGATCTTCATCTCGGAAGCGCATCAGTTCGTTTTTCGTCGCAAAACGTGCCGACCCATGCTCCTCCCCATACCTGTACGTACCTGTATCCGTTACCCTCAAATACAGCAAAAAAGCAATCAGAAATCCGCCCATACCAACCAATAAAGAAGCAGGAGTAAATTGAAAATCAATCCAAGATTTATCGCTTAGATGGTCACTCATCCAGTTAAGCTTTCCAAGTCCAAATACATCCGTTACTGAATCGGTATCTGGTGCTAACAGCCACAATTTTAAGAGCCAATGAAAGAGGTAGAATAGACCTAGTCCTAACAACAAATACGGCCTAAGTCTCCGTTTCTTCTTTTCTGTAATCACTTCATTTTCCCTCCAATCTGTGGTTCGATATTTTCCGGAAGAACAAATTCCTTGGTATGAATATTTACCTGTAGGGAAGCAATTTTCTCTTGTTCAACTGCTTTGAAATGTTGCAATTTCTCCTCAAAAGAAGTCGTTTTCCCATTTTTAAGGTTTCGCTCATTGAATCCTTTCGGATCTCTTGTGATCCCTTCTAGTACATCCTTAAAGGCTTGTTCGACAACACCTTTATCTTTTGCATTGAAAGCAAGAGTTGTCTTACCATCAGGGTGTGTATAAAAAGAAAAGCCAATCCCGTATTGGCCAAGTTCTTTTCGAACTGCCTCGAGATTGACTTCATTATGTAATAATTGCTGGACTTCTTTAGCATCTGCTGTTGCCATGAATTTATTCCAGTCTGTCTCACCAGTGAAGACTACATTCTCCCCTCTGGCTTGATAAATTTCAATTCCTTTAGAGCACACCAGGAAAAGACCTTTTAAAATTACTTCTCCTGTCACAAGAGTTGCCCGTCCTAACTGGGCTACCACTTGTTCTTGTTCCATTTTAGCTCACCTCTTCAATTTTGAAATAAAGATCTTTCAATTGAGTGGCTTGAGATTCTTTAGTCAAAATCTGTTGTTGCAACTCATCGATCCTATTTTGGCACTGGGCAATTTCCTCATTTGCTCCATTGATAAAATCTTCGTTAGATTTGATTTTATTTTTAATAGATTGCTTATAAGTAATCGTCTGAACCTCAAAGCTATCAATAACCTCTGAAGACAAATTTACTGTAGTCGCATGAGAAAGAGAAAAAGAAGATTCAACCTTTTTATCGGGAATCGTTGTATTTTCTTTCTGACTAAATTGTTCAACAACAGGTGCTACTTCTTCTGTAGGAATATCTTGTGAAGCTTCTACTCGTCCTTCCTCTTTTTCGTCCAATCTACTGAAATTCTCTGTAGTCCATTCACTAGAAGAATAGGTAATTTTATCTTCCAAAGTCACTTCCTCTCCAGCCTCATCTTGAGGCTTTTGAGACACTAGCTCTGCAATTCTTTGTCGAGCCATATCAGCCTCTTCCTTTAACGTTAGATCCTCTAATTCAGGATCTGGTTGAGGTTCTCGTTCGGCTGATGAGGAGGTCTTTTCTTTATGTTTTGCCAAAAAATGAAGAAAACCTCTTTTTTTCTTCCCAACACTCGTACCAAAATTTTCCAGTAACTGATCAATGATTCCAACAAAAGGCATTTCGAGACTAAGTTCTTGTAGGGTTTCACCTTCAGAATTGAGAGAATAGAGTAGATAGATTCCGTTCATTTTATTACTCTTCATTCGTTCGTTTATGATTTCTAGCTTTGAAAACAGCTCGTCTCGATGCTCAAATTTTTCCTCTTGTTTAGTCAGTTGATTGATAATTTTATACATGGTTCACTCCTTGGTTACTTGATTGTGCTGGAAGGATTAGATCCTTCATTTCCTGATAAGATAGCCCACTTTCTTCCGAAAGGGCAACGAAAAGTTGTGCCTCCACATCCCTTTCCTGGACTGTGTAGTTCTTGATTCTGTCAGTCGCTTCTTCTTTTTGTCGTTGCGCTTTTTCCTTGTCCTTCTTGATTTTTTCGAGTTTATTTTCAAGTTGATTTATTCTCTTGTTCATTCAATTCTCCTTATCGGCTACTACTGGATGAGGTCGTTTGTTCAGCAGAGGAAACTGAAGTCGAACTTGAACTGCTAGTATCTGAATAAGTTCCTATACTTTGCCCCTTTGCTTCAGTCAAGACGATCGGCTCAATTTTATTAATCAATAGCTTCCCTGATTGCTCCACATAGGTCAACCGAATTGTAGCCTTAGTGGTACCAGTAAGCCCCTTAGAATCTCGATTATCTTTTTCTGTTAAGGTTGTACTAATATATTTAATCTGAGCTAAAGCAACTTTATGTGTTTTATCAATGTAGATAGAGCCTGATTCATAAGATTGGTCAACCACATACCCCTTATAGGTCTGATTGACTGGCTTTTGTTCTTCTTGAACAGTTTCCTGATACATAGAATCAGTCATAAAAGGCTTATATCGCGGACGATTCTCTTCTAAATCCTTTTTGGTATAGTAAGCAATTAGAAAGTCCTCGACCTGCTGTTCAGTAAGAGATAGTTGTTCCTGTTGTTTCTCTTCTGGTTTTTGCTTCGCCTCTTCCTGAACTTGACTATTCTGTCTCAAATTCTGTTGTACTTGAGCAATAGAATAGCCCAGGACAATACATAAAACGGCGACGGCTCCTATAAGGAGTCCCTTTACCATTTTGATTAACTTTTGATTATACATTCTTTTCCTTTCTTATTTAGGGGTAACAAAATAGATGCCTGATTGTGGTGTCAAGGTACGCCAAGTCGTTACATATAAACCACCAAAGTTCATTTCTGAAATCAAGAAACTACCATCGCTATTAACGTACTCACAGAATGCAACGTGACCATAGATTGGTGATGCTCCAGCTACACCATTCATGAATACAACTGCAGAACCTGGTTTTGGAGTCGTTGAAATTTCATATCCTTGAACTTGACCACTGTCAACCCACTGATTGGCATTACCCAGATATGGATAAATTCCAATCCCAATTTGAGCAAAGCGATTATAGACGTACCAGGTACAATTGCCTAGTTCATAAGCATTACCTGAATAACCTTGACCTTCTAAAATTGCTTGATCTGTAGGTAGTCCATAAGGGAGCTTATCTTTATATTCTGCTGGAACTTGCTGGCTAGATATACCTGTCGAACCACTTCCCTTATTTTTTAAGAAGTTCAACCATTGACGAGCCGCAGATTGCCGTTCTAAAAGCTTGTTCCCCGGAACTCCCAACCAAGCATTTAAAAAGTCCTCTGAAAGGGCTTCTACGGATCCAGTTGAAGTCACAATTCTTCTAAAGGCTGCCCGTCTAGTTGGATCATCTTCTTCTAGCAGAAATTTTGTTTGAACTTCTGCAGACCAAATATCTCCATTCACAGCTTTTGCAAAATTCCACAATGCAAGAGCACGAGGACCAGTAAATTGACCAATCCCAATTCCGATATAGTGCAATCCATTGACCAGGTAACCTCTTTCGTTTAAAGGTAAGGTAGGATACATAGCTTGAAAGGCTCCCCAGTTGCCAACTAGATTTTCTGCAGTAGGCTCTTTAGCAACCTTATCAAACTGATTGTTGGTTAGGTAGTCCGTTTCATATCGTTTAAAAGTGATGGAGCTCTCAATATCAAATCCTCCTAAAACAGTTGCAATCCCTTCATTAGTCGCTTCTGGTATGTTCTTTTTAATCGCATCCGCAAAAGCTCTTGCACGTTTCCCTTTCTCTCCAGATGTTTCAATACTGCTAACAACAGACGTTGCTTGTGTGTACTCTACACGCTGGAAGTAAAAACCGACATTGACATAAGTCCAACTCTTCTCAACATTACCATCTTTATCTTTCTTATTTGACCGATCAGGTTCTAGTTTTTGATAATAGACCGTTTGATTTCCTTCAGATGCCACCTTTCCAATGATATCTCCAGATTTGACATGATCCCCTGTTTTGTAACGAATCGTATCTACATTCTTATACAGAAACTTGGAATTCTCATCACTGATTTCTAGATCATTACCATTTACTTCGACTTTCCCATCTAAAACGGCTAATAGAGTCTGACCACCTGAGGCCTGCAGAACAGAACCATTAAAAATTTCCGTCTTAGTTTTATACCCAAACCGCTCAATAATTTGAAGTGGAGTTTGCGATTCAGGCTGATCATCCGTATAAAACGGATTATCCAACTCTTGAAGCAACATATATTTTCCGCTATCTCGAGCAATTTCTAAGAGTTCTTTATACTCTTCTAACTCATCCTCACTCAACTTATAGAGGTCATTTTTAGTATAAAGATCTTCCATTGTTTTAAGATTATCTTTATCCCCATTCAAATTCTTCCATAAGGTATCTAAGTAAAGTTTCCCACGATTATTTTGCGAAAAATACTTGTTCCCATCTATACGAAGTTTATCTGAAATATCATCATACTTATAATTCAAGTACAAAAGCGGATCATCAATTTTTGTCCAATAATCTACCTTATCATTAGATTTTTCACGATCCAATTTTGAAAGATACAACCAGGTATCATTCATATCAAACTCATCTTGACGGGTAATTCCTGAACTACCAATACCAAGTATAGCCAAAAATAAAAGTAAACCAAAAGCAATCAGATAAGCCTTAAAGCCAAACGGATTTTTGATAATAGCTTTAATCGGTTTAGAACCTACACGGTAGACCTTCCTAGCCTTCTTGGCAGCTTTCCCAGTTTTAGAAGCGGCCAAACGTTTCTTATAGTCCTGGATACGACGTGATAGCTGTCCTTCCCAGGAAAACTCTCTTGGAGTTCGGGTGAAACCTCTCCCCTTAGCCTTATTATAGAATCTATTTCCTAGGCCATAACTTGATTTAACTACTCCTTGACCAAGCTTACCGCTATATTTCCCAATCGTTTTGATACGTTTCCCTTGAATCTGAATATCCTGATACCGATATTTAGCTCGTGCTAAATCTGATAGCGTATCATCCTGATGCGCTGCAGAACTAGCTTGTTGACTCGCAGAACGTTCTAAAGCCTGTTTAGTAGCACTATAAAACTTCTTCTTACGTGAACCACCGTTAGCCTCTTGAGCAACTTTGAAGACTTTTTTAGCAACTCTCTTCTCTAGTTTTGCCTTATCGAGCTCTTTCTTGAGTGACGCTAACTTTTTAGCACCTTCTGGAGTTAATGATTTTCCTTGTTTCTGTAAACTTTTATATGCTTTTTTTAGAGATTTTACCTTGGCCTTTGAAGCTCTAAATTGTTTACGACTCTTTTTCACTATATGGCGCTTAGAACGTGTTTGTTCTTTTAGCTCCTTCATTTGCTTAGCACTATCTTGTTGAACAGTTCGGTAATTCTTCCGAACCGTCTCCAGTTTTTGATCTAACTTATGACCGATTGTGTTTGGTCTGCCTTGATCCTGATTCATAATGAGACTCCTAAGCGTCTGTTGCGACTAAGTTATATAACTTAGTATTCTTAGGTATTGGATTCTCAAATGGCACTACAACTGGCCCGGCTACGATTAAGCCAGTACCTTTAGCTTTTGGTCGAGCCAAGTAGCGAATCTGTTTGTCAGTCAGATTGACAATCTCTTTTAAGATAGCCAAATCCTGGGGTTTTTGTTTGAGCAAAATCATGAACTCGCTATTTGAAAGTAACTTCCGACCTTCTTCAACAGCAGCTAGTGTTTCTACGTTCTGGGTGATTCCTGTTGGAATCGCACCATATTTCCGAATCCGTGAATACAACGTAGTAAAGAAGTCTGCTTGAGCCTTATTTTTAAATAGAATCTGCATCTCATCATAGTAAACCCATGTAGTACATTTCCCTTGGTTCTCTACAATTTGCTTCCAGATATAATCCTGAACAACAATCAAAGCGAACGGCTTCAATTTGTGCGACAACTTCTTCAGATTAAAGATAACAAAGCGATGATTGAGATCCACGTTGGTATTGTGAGCAAAAATATCCTGAGAACCAGTTGTATAGGTCTCTACTGCTAAAGCTAGGTCTTGTGCTTCGGGTTCGGGTTGTTCTTTCAAGACCTGGTGCCACTCTTTTAACGTTGGAGTAAAATCATCTGTCAAATAGCGTTCATAGGTCAAACCTGTCACTCGGTCAATAATCCCAATCTGTGCATCTGTCACCTCAGATAGAATTGATTCAAACAATCCCATTAACAAGTTTGCCTTATCTCCAATCGGATCGTCATCCTCATCGTCCAAACGATCCAAGTCTGGTAAATCCAAAAGATTGATATGTGTTTTAGAACCAATCGAAATATCCACCATCTGAGCACCGAAAGCTCGACCAATATCAGAATATTCATCATCGGGATCCACTATGAGCACTCGATCTTCTGGATATTTCAGTAAAGTTGGGATAACTTCTCCACCCTTGATTGTCGTAGATTTACCAGAACCAGAAGAACCAAGTACAACACCTGAACCCGTATTCAGATCACGTTTTCGATCCAATGTAATGATATTGTTTGATAACTGATTTTTGCCATAGTAGCGAGCAAGTGGGCTGTCAGACTTCAAATCAACGTTAGTAAAAGGGACTTGCGTAGCAATATTAGCTGTAGTCATCTTTCTCATGAAATTCTTCTTCACATTTACGAAACACTCACCGATAGGTAAAACCGTATTTAGAGCCTCTTCTTGGTAATAATAGAGATCTTCAAATTCTACCCCTAGCTTCCGACCAGCACGCTTAATCTTCTGCTCATTACGTTGTAGTTCCTCCTGGTTATCCGCCTTAAAATACACTGCAATAAAGCCAGAGAAGATTTTCTGATCATACTCAGTAATCTCATCTCGCCACTTCTTGGTAGCTTCCGAGATTTCTTGGTCACGACCAGCAACGACCGCATCATCAAAGATACCAGATTGAGCAGCCTTACGTTTAGAACGTAATTTCCCAATTTCAGCATCTGTTTCTGCATCGTCAATCTTCTCTAAGATTTCAACATTCTCATAGGGTTCTGCATGAATAGTAATAGCCAATTCAAATCCCAGTGTCGTTAAATCACGAATAAGCCGATCAGACATCCAGTTAGGATAGCGACGTGCATAGAGCACCTTGCACCAACGATCATCTATAACCATCCGTTTTTCCTGGAATTCAATCCGGTTTGGAGCAATAAATGATTTCGTTGACAGACCAGATAAAGCAATTTCTTTGTAATCAAAATTAACATACGGGTTATCTCGTAACAGTTCAGAAAAGACCTTTAGACGATCCAAACCATTCATTTCCTTAAATGTGATATCAGATTCCTGAAATTGCGTTCCCAGGGAAACTCCTATATCTTGCAGTAACAACTGAGCCTGTTTTCGATCATCAGCGTTCGTTGAAATGGTC
This sequence comes from Streptococcus oralis SK304, assembly GCF_000287715.1. Lineage (GTDB taxonomy): Bacteria > Bacillota > Bacilli > Lactobacillales > Streptococcaceae > Streptococcus > Streptococcus oralis_Y. The sequence goes on from NZ_ALJN01000016.1 coordinate 731,695, forward strand.
ACATACTTATGTACCTCGAAGTTGTTAGCATGTGTTGTAAATCGCTCCTTAATCATCTCATTCAACTCCTCACGATAGTCATCATAGCCATCGTTTGTTTCTTCAAACAAGATATTCTGCAAGGAGTTATCCGATACTCGACGGTTGATTACTAAGAGTTGATAGTTACTGCCCTCATCCAGTGAATTAAGAGCATCCATCGTTGTATCGATGATGCTCTCTTTTTCAGCCGGTTGAGCTGTCGAGTAAGAAGCATCTCCCAACATAAAGCTCCGAGAATACTTCTCACGTGCAATATGCATCAATCCGTCTTCATGTAGTAGTGTATAATTGATAGTATTTTGTGTCGTAGGTTTCATCTGACGACGCAAGCGCTCAATTTTTTTCTTTTCTGCTTTTTCTAGTTTTTCTCTTTTGCTTTTGAATAAACTCATCTTTCGTATACATTCCTACCTTTCCAAATTCTGTCTCATAGGTTCTTTGTTGGATTCGGAAAAAGAAATCGATTTTTTCTTTAATCCGCATTCGCTTGGTCATGCCTGTACCGTACATTGCCCCAGGAACTACAAATAGAGCATCCCAAAGATAAATGTACCAATCAGGTAAACCAAAGAAATATATCGTAATTGTCCCTGAGACAGCTATTATCAAACATACGTAGAGAACAATCATTCTACCTGTTAATCCAAATAAAATTGGTCTGTCCTCGGTTTCAAATTCTCTTAAAAATTCTGATCCAATTTTTTTCAATTATTTTCCTTTCATACAAAATCACATTGAACAATTCTAATTTTTCTAGACATGGATTACACTCCTAAAAGTTGCTTAGCTTTTCGACTGGTTCCAACAAGTGTAAAGATGTATATAACACCTTTAGCGATTGAAGCAAATGCTGTTCCCCAACTTCCACTAGATCCTGCCGCAACTTTTAACATATCTGTAGTGACTAAACCGTTATATACAACAGATACCACAATTAGAACAACTCCAATAAAGGCAGAAGCAGCAAAGTATTTCAGGAAGTTAATCGTAACAGAGCGTAAGGAATCCATCATAAAGAACGCCACTAATAATGGAGCCAAGGCTTTGAGCATATACAAATCTAAATATCGTAAAAAGATGATGATTCCCAGCGTAATATTAGCAATAAATTCAGTTAAACCGCCAACCAGACCAAAAATCAGTTTTTCAAACCAGCCTTTGACCGCCCCTTGCGCATATTGATATTTATCAAGTTGTGAGGGTACTACATGGGCAATTACCTTCACGACAATATTAAGCAATTCCAGAATGGCATCACAAATTTGGGATGAGGCCGAAATCAAGATGAAAGCAAATAAATACTTCATCAATGCCTCTAGCCAAATCTTCTGCGTTAGTGCACCTCCCCTCGACTTGACCATTTGTGACCATGATGCCATTTCAAACCAGAAAAAAAGACCTAAAAGGATATACCCAATAGGTCGGACAGCATTGGCCATCATGGTTACAGCTTGGTTAGTATCAAAACTGTAACTGGAAAGAGAGCTAGTCAACTCTCTAATATCTAAATTCATAGGCTACTCCTAAAATTTTAGCTGTGATAATGCTGCAACGATTGCGGCTGCAATTCCCGCAGAAGCTACGGCCAGATACGCACCATTAACCATAGAATCAGAACCATCATCCTGTCTCTGCTTGTCTTTATTCTTTCTTCCTTGAATAAAGTCAATTGCACCATTCCAAATCCAAATAAGACCTGTAATTGTTCCAACAACACCTAGACCAGTAATAATTTTTGTAATGATTTCCATTTGTTTTACCTCTTTTAATTTCATTTTTTATAATAAAAAGCACTGTAGAGATTACCTACAGTGCTTAGCACGATTCTATTTTTATAGTTCATCAAATTCCTCACGATAAATCGTCCGAATAGTAGCTACCAGAAGAGCAAGTACAATCATAATAGGAACCTCAATATGTGGATATGGAATGAAATTAGTTCCGCCTGCAGGAATTGGAAATTCACGAACTGCGCCATCAATCCAAGCACGTTGAACAAAGCCCATAACATGAATTCCATACCACCGAAAAACATCATCCCCTACTGAAGGACTAACCCAATGTAAAATATCAATCAAAAGCCAGAATGGCAAAAACATGGCTAACCCAACACAGCATTTAGATACAATCCAAAATATAATAACTCCAAAAACTGATTTTACGAAATTAATACACCAAAGAATGATATAAAAGGGAGCCGTAAAAATTCTAATAATAGCTACCCATAACCAGGAAAAATCACTCCCAAATTTCATAATCCTACTCCTCCACGATTTATCATTATTATACCATAAAAATAGCTTATTTTAAAGATTCCTAGAGTATTCTAAGCTTCTTTTTTCTTGCGCTTACTGTAGAGCAATCCTGCAGCAGCACCCCCCATTGCCAGACCAGCTAACAGCAATTCTGCAGAAGCCTGCTCACCTGTAGATGGCAGGCTTCGTTCTGGTTGTTGCGGATGTTCTTCAGAAGTTTTTGGCTCTGGTTTTGGTTCAGGTTTTGGTTCTGGCTTTGGAACATTATTGACTACTGTTTCAGTCACATAGGCCATACCAAAATCAATTTGGTAGGCTGTATTCTCATACTGACCACCTGTTTGACCCAATTCCTTCTTAACAGTCATTGGATTAGTAATCGTCAGAACTTCTCCAGTTTGCACGTAGGTCTTGTAGAATTCTTCTGGATTCTCCGCCTCAAATACTTGAATCGCTCCTTTGGGGATAAATCCTTGTTCTTTCAAAGATTTTTGAACTCCTACTGGAGCTTTGTCTAGACTTTCATATATAGTAGCTCTCAACCCCTTAACTACTTGACCTTTAGAATCAGTCACTTGAACACCATCTTGATTGATCGTAACAGCTTCTTCTGGGTAATCATCAACGATATAGAACCCTTTGCCAATACGATCTTTATCTACTTCAATGCCCTTGTATTGGCTATAATCTGCCGTTACCTTGTAGTAGTTGACAGAGCCTGCCAAGACCTGTTTCCCATCGATGTTAACACCTTCCTTGTTAAGATTCTTTTTGGTTGGTTTAACAGTAGGAACATTATTTACAACTGTATCAGTTTGATAGCCATTACCGAAATCAACTTGGTAAGCCGTATTCGCAAATGATTTTCCTGTATTTCGCAATTCTTCCTTAGTTACCATTGGATCAATAATTGTAACAGATTTTCCTGCCTTGATATATTGGTTAAAATAGGCTTCTGGATCATCCACTAAAAATACTTGGAAAGCTCCCTTAGGCTTAATTTTAGAACTTTCTAGAAAAGCTTTAACCTTATCATTATCAACAGATTCAATAGAATCGTACTGATACACTGAAATACCAGAAACTTCTTTTCCTTCGCTATCAATATAACGAATATCTGATTTATTAATAGTCACTGCCTCTTCTGGATAATCATCAATCGCACCAAAGCCTTTTAGAATAGCAGATGGAGCTGCCTTTATCCCTTTATACTGATCATAATCCAAGGTTATATGGTAGTAATTCGTTGAACCAGCTAGAACTGTTTTACCATCAATGATAACACCATCCTTGTTATGATTGTGTTTGAGAGGTTTGATTAAGTTGTTATTTGGATTGTCAGGATCATTCGGTTTACCTGGGGTTGTTACCTTAGCAATATTTGAATAAGACTCAAATTCATTATTCAAATTCAGGCGGAAGTTGTTCTTATAGGTTGCACCATCATTCGTTACTGTACCATACACTTTAAGAACAGGTGCGGTAAATACTTTAGTTAAATCCAAATTAACTTTAGCTAAACCTTCAGACTTCAATAACCCTTTTAACTGATGTTTAGCTTTATCATAAGTTATTGTAAAATCTGAGTTTTGAGCTACAGTTTTTGCTAAATCAAATTGATACCCTTGAGGTAAGTTATCTGTTAACTCATAAATTGTAGTTTTCTTACGATTAGCAGCAAGAGGTTTAGTTTCCAACTCCCACACAACTTCTGATAACTTGGGTACTGACGAATTATTCAAATTTGTACCTGCAGAGTTCTTAACTAACTTTTCTACAGTAGGCGTAGTTTTCAAGCGAGTGTATGTAACCTTAATTTCTCTTGGTGCGACCTCATTTGGCACAGGTTTTAAGCCTGGTTTTGGAGGTTCACTCGGAATAGGAACGTGAGGTGTATCTGGTTCATCTTTTGGTGAGGCTAATAAAGGTCTCTCCGTAGGAGGTGTCAATGGAGTCTTATCCTTCTCCTTATATTTAGGTTCTAAAGGTCTTGGTTTTGTAGATTCACTTGGTTTAAGTGGCGGTTTTGGTTCCTCTAGTTGATTAATGATAGAACGACCACCCCATAGTTGGAACGCAAACCCTGATGAAAAGATTTCATCATCCGAATCAGCTGCTTTACCGTGATCTTTATTCCAATTATTCCAATACTCTCTATACGCAGACGACTGTGATTCTGTATAGGTACTGAAAGGCTTATCTCCGTGTTGTAAGTAAGTCAAGCGTTGAACAGAACCGTGACCAACACTTACAATAGAACCCTCTGGGATAGAGTTGTAATCATCTACATCGGTATAGTATGGATCACCTGCCTTATAGCGGTTCAACCCACTTGGATCATCCTGCTTATACACACCATCAGCTTTTACACCCACCCAATAGGTTTTCCCATTAACTGTGGTTTCTTTAACTGACGAACCTGATGGGTTGACTACAATACCTGTACTATTATCTCCATAAGTATGTCTTACGGCTTGTCCAAAATCTAAGTCAGAGTAAATAGAGACTAAACCTAAGTCGATAGGTTTACCTGTTTTCTCATCATAATAATGAATATCCCACTCAACGTTAGTGTAATTGTAAGGATTAAAGTTTACAGAAGAAATATCCGTATCAGTTTTAGCTTTATTCCACCAAACATTCAAACGAGTATAAGTTGAAGGATTGCCTGCAATTTTATGCTCTGGTATAGGATTATTACGAGCCACAAATCTTGCAGAAATTGTTTTCCCCGTTTTTGTTTTACCAACATTATGTAAAGTGAAGGTAGAGCCTTGTTTGATACCTGTAATTACAGAACCACCATAAGTTCCTTTAGAATCAGAATGTCCATAAAAGTCTTTATTCTCTAAGCGATCATGTTGCAAATCTTTATCCAAAGTAAGAGTTGTGTTTTTATTCGCACCTAAAGCACCTTCTACAGTCTCAAGATTTGAATTACTTGAATCAAATGCCGCAGTCAACTTAGAATAATAATCTAATGAGCCACGTTTAGACTGGTCGAATTCTCCATATAGTTTAACACCATTTGTACTACCTTGAACTCTCTGACCTCTTAGCTCAGCTAACTTACGATTGTACTCAGCTAAGTCTTTTTCATACTTAGCTAATTGCTCTTTGTATTTTGTTAAATCAGCCTCAGACTTACCTTTTTCAATAGTCCACTGGTTTAAAGCTTCTTCGTAAGCTTTCTTGGCATCTGCGTTTTCCTTATCAATAGCAGCGTCTTTCTTAGCTTTTTCTTCTACTGCTTTTTCATAAGTAGACTTAGCAAGAGCGTTTTCTTGTTTGATACGCTCATTCTCTTTTTCTACACGCTCTCTCTCAGCTTTTAAGCGCTCATTCTTTTCTTGATTTTTTTTATCAATCTGAGCGTTTTTAGTAGTAGCATCTGCTAAGTCTTTCTCATACTGAGCTTTAGCTTTGTCATAAGAGTCTTGCTTTTCCTTGTTCTCAGTAGTAATCGTTTTAATTTCTTCTTTACGAGTTTCTACTTCTTTTTTGTACTTCTCAGACTCGTCTACAATAGTAGTTGCTTGCTTGCCGTAACTAGACTCAATCTCAGCAGTTTTCTTAGCTAACTCTTCTGAATTAGCAATTAAACCACCATCAACCTCAGTCTCCTTAACAGTCAAACCAGCTTTCTTTGCAGTGGATACCGCAGACTCTACCTTAGCACGATCCACAGTCACCTCAACAGAACCTGTTGATTTCCCTGCACTACCTTGATCATTTTTAGACTCCGTAGTTGGAGAATCTTGCAAAGGTTTTGCATTTGTAGCAGGATTTGGATTTACTCGTTCATCTGCTCTAACCGGACTAGTCATCAAGCCTAAGGCAGCTAAACCAAGAATCACTCCACACGTTCCCCAACGTCTTGTTTTTCGGATTGATCCGAATGCTCTTGTTTCATTATTGAATTTCATGATTTCTCCTTTAACTTTTAATATAGTATTCAATATTATTCGCTTTCGATATAATTTGAAGGAGCTCTCGCCCTAAAATGTATAATTTTCATTTCTTTCTCCAATCAAAAAGTCACCAAGAAATCTTGATGACTTTAGCATGTTTAGTTTTCTTTAGATTCTCGTTTGATTTTCAACAAACTTAAAAGTGAAATAGTTACCATCCCCAAGAACCAAAGACTAGAAGTTTTTTCCCCTGTTTTAGGTAATTCGTATGTTGCAGCAGGTGCTTGATAGACTGGATTTTTCACTTCTGATACTTGTTTTTCAACTTGATCTTGCACATACTTCACAATCTTACCATTTTGAAATACTGGAATCGGATGACCTCCAGCTAGTTCAATACTAGCTTTCTGAGCAGCCAATTTTTCTTGACGCTCGATTTCCAGTTGTGCTTCCAGATAATCACGATAAGCCGACAACAACTCTTTATGAGCTTCCAATACCTTTCTTTGGTCTGCTTTCGCAGTTTCTAGTTTTGCTAGTGCTAACTCAAGAACTGATCTCTTTTCTTTCAAAACTTCTTGAGCAGCTTCTAGATTAACTTTAGCCTTTTCTAAGAGCTGAGGGGCATTCTTCAAAACTTCCACTCGCTCTTTTGATGCTTTTAAGGCTTTAGTTGATTCTGAAAGTAAGATTTGACGATTGAGGACAAGTTCTTTAATTCGAGTAAGTTCACCTTGTTTAGCAATCAATGCCTCTTTCTCAGCAGTCAAAGCTTCATTCAGTGATTCCCATTCAGTTTGTTTTTTAGCTAGTTTATCTTTAGCTAACGCAAGTACTTCACGTTTGTTTTGTACGTCCGCATTCAACTGTTCCAAAGCCTCTTGCGCTTGTTTATTTTCTAAACCAGCTTTTTCAAGATTTTCTTCTGCCTGTTTCAACTTAGCTTTCGCTTCAGGAGTTTTTAAAGCAATATTCTGAATGGCTTTACGATTAGTCACCGCATTTTGTGCAGTATCTTCTGCTTGAGTATATTCTGTCTGTGCTTGTTCTTTTCTAGCTTGTGCATTCTTATGATTCGTTTTCGCAGTATCATAAGTATCCTGAGCCTGTTCCACAGAGTTCCTAGCTACTTGAATTCTTTCCCGAAGACTAGCTAGATTGTTCTTCGTATCAATTTTAACATTTTGATGGAAACCATTTCTCAGCAAATCAATTGTTTTAGAATCTGTTCCAACATAATGCATCGCAATCAAACCAAGGTCTGTCTTTCGGGTTGCTACACCGATATATTGTAGCGTGACTGACTTACGATCTAGTCCTGCAAAGTTTAAAGCATGGCCCCAATCAGCATGTTTATCATAAAACAGCATCATAATCATGTTGTTGTATGCCTGTTGTTTCAGATCAGCTAATGTTACTACATCATCTGCATTTTGAAAGCCTATGTTTTCAGCAAGCAGACCTTGATTACCTTGATTCAAACCAACTTCTTTCGCAACAGTATTCAAAGCATCTAGGTCATGGCCGTACTGATTAGTAGATAGTTGAGTTGCTTTCTGTGCCACTTTCTGCATATCCCGATTCACTAAAACTGGAATATCATCTGTTCCCATCAATCTACGAAAATCATTGATCAGATGCGCATTGAAAGCAGCAAGTTCATCTTGAACTTCAGCAGATAAATGATTGACATCAGTAATCACAGTCTTTTTATCTGCTTCACTCTGCTTAAATGGAGAAGTTGGATTGCCGTAATAAGTCTCACCACCATCTGGCGAACTAAATCCAGCAGCAGTCATTCCTTTCTTGGCAATTTCTTGTAACTTATTTGAATTTTCTTCAGTGGGGTTATTGAAGTAAGCCTTTAAAGCTTCTACATAGCCAGCAGGATAAGTGATAGAGGTCATTGTCAAACTATCCAGGATACTTTGAGCCTTAGATAGATTCTCTTTAGCTACTCGATACTGATTTTCAACGTTAGTGGCGTGAGTGGTTGCTTGATCTAGTTCCTCCGCTTTCACTAATCTAGTTGCTTCTGTAGTCGTTACTTCATCTTCTGCCTGTTTCAGTTTAGAAGCACGTTGATCATCTGCTTCTTTAGCTAGTTTCAAATCCTCTCGAGCTTGTGATTCAGCTTTTTCGCTCATTTCTAAGTTTCGCTCAGCTGCTTCAGCGTTGGCAACAATGCCTGCAACTCCAGTTCCGTCTAAAATAGCCTGTTTTTCAGCTACAATTTGTTCTGCATCTGTAACTTCTTTTGTTTTGTCAGAAAGCTTTCTTGTAGCTTCTGTGACATTTGCTTCCTGATCAGTAACATTCTTTTCAGCTAGATTTTGTTCCTCTTCAGCAGAGGACAGTTCTTCTTGAGCCTTCTTCTCAGCAGCCTCTTTTGCAGATACATCTTCTTTTGCATCCTGGATATTTTTAGGAGTAGCTTCCTGGACAGCTTTCTCCGCTTGAGTAACAGCTTCTGTAGCTTCTTCTACTACTTTCTCTGCATCGTTTACCTCGCTTTGAGCTGTTTTTACAATCTCCTCCTGGGTTTTTACAACTGAGCTTGCCTGTTCCACATTTGCTTGGGAGATAGCAACATCAGTTTTTGTAACTGTTTTTTGAGTTGCTGTCTTCTGTTGGCTCCCTGAAATTGGCTCTGAAGGCTTTACTTCTTCTGCGGAAGCCTGAGTCGTTACTCCAACCGCTGCGGTTGCAATTGCGCTAGCCAACATAAATTTCTTAACTTCATTCATCATTTCCATTTGATTTCTCCTTTTTTATATTACTTAAAATAATGCTTATTTGAATAGTCTTTTAGTTCTCGTGAGATTTTATCAGACAATTTATTTGGGATAAAAGTCATAAATACTAGAATCCCTGAGGCTAAAAGAATAACTGTAAATATTATCTGTATAATACTCATTTCTTCACCTTTTCATAACATCACCTATCTGCTTTCAGCAACAAAGAAACAGTTCTTTGCTCCCCAAAACAGATAGATGAGGACTCTATCTGTTAAATTTTACCGCTAGGTCGATGATAACCTTTACCGGTTAGCTGTAAGATTGATTTATTTCCTTGTTTAATTCGTCTGGCAACTAAAATATCTCCACGTTTAATGGTGCGTATATCTCTATAAATTTTAGAGTATTCTGCAATCATTTCAACAGTTTGAAGTTTTCCTGCCACATATCCTTTTTTAGGAATAAGACCATGCTTACTAGTTAATTTCATTTCTTCACCACTTGCAAGCCGTGCAGTTGCATCACCTTGCAAACCTAGTCGTCTTAAGTCAGTGAGTGTAACCTCACTAGTTGATTTTATTTGATTCATATTATCCTCCTTTTTGAATCAAAGGCTGATTTACAGCCATGCCGAGTTGATGCCGTACATCTCTACTGTGTTTTTTACGCACGATTTATAGTTTAGAAATCGCAAACTCTTTCGTCTTACGGGACAAGTCAACCGTGACTTTACATAATGCAGCCAGCACTAGATATACTTTCTAGATACACACCGCCCCTATTCTTCTTTTTATGCCTAGACTGCGCTAATCGGGACAGTGGTGGTATTCAATTTTCAAAGGTCAAAAGTAGTTTTATGACTTGCTCAGGTCAAGTATTTTACAAATATGGAACTATCTTAATTCCAGAAAGTCAACCATCTTTCTCTTAACATGTTGCGGTGTCTTTAGACAACTCAGCTAAATAGTGATTCAGCTTCGTCTCCGATAGTTTATCTGGATAATAGTGTGCGATTAGACTAGGACATTCATCAGGGAATTTTCTAGCGTACTCACTTTGTGCTGATACCTCCAGAAAACCATGTTCTTTCTCAATGAGTAAAGCCATCTTCCAAAAACGAATCATCATTTTGTAGAAGTAGGCTGGGACATTCTGGATTGGTTTTCCTTCAGCCTCTCCTGTTTTAATTTTGAAAATCAATTTATCAAGCTCACGTTCAAGATCTTGCAGCCAAACCTCTCCATAAATTTCCTGATCAGCTAAGAGGTTGTTGTAATTCTTCTCAACTTGACGTTTCGATTGATAGATTTTATTTTCAAGAATTTTTGCATCTTTTCCAAATAAACTGAGTTTCTGAACTAGTTGAGGAGAAAGAAAACCATGTTGCCCCATTTTGAATGCTTCAGAAATTGATAAATCAGATAAAGATGACTCCCCCTCGTATCGATTAGTATCGTAATCTCTTTTATCATTCTTAATTAGATTATTATTACTTGGTTCGGCAGTTCCGAGTTCTTGATTTCGGCTTTGGCGAGTTCTTGATTTCGGTATTTCCGAGTTCTTGATTTCGGTATTTCCGAGTTCATAGATTTCCCAAGGACTTGGAGCTATTTCAAAAGACATCTTCAATAATTCTGGATCTGAAACTACATTTTTCGGATACAATCTATTAGGCTGTTTCATGCCTTGACGTTCCTCATCAAGCAAGTGATATTTAATCAATTCTTTCTTCAACTTGATAATTTTATCCTTCCCATAACCAGTATCTTGACATAGTTCATTATTCGGATAGATGACATATACATCACCATTTTTATCCACAAAATTTCCAGTATCTTTAGCGGTTTGAAGTGATAATTTCAAGCGATCATTGATTAACATGTAGACAAATTTTGCTTCAGCACATAATTTTTGATAATAAGTTGTTCCAACTAAGACTTTAGGAAGCTGATAATGAATCTCTGTAGCTTGAATTTGAATTAAACTTTTTCTTCCATATGCCATAAATCAATACCTCACCTGGAATGAGTTCAGATTACACGCAAGCTGATTTTGTGGCGTAAAAGTAATCATCTTTTGTCTTTCTAACAGTGAAATAACTACATCTGCTTCATGGCTTGTCAACTGTCTCAAAGACATTATTTCTTGAATTAACTCCTGTCTTGTCATATGTACGTCCTTTCTACATACTGGTTTATTCTATGGTATTACCTTTAAAAGATAATATCGGAGTGTATTCCCCACCCTCAGGATAATGATATCGAATAATACTGTTGTAACATTCTAAAGACTTGATAACATCTTTATCTGAAATGGTAATAAAAACACAATCATCCTTTTCCTTAAATATTAATGCTTTGAAAAATTTTTCAGCTTTGAAATTATTTTCTAAAACCGTAAATTCTATAGCCTGTATCCAAAAATTATAGAAACAATTATCCAAATCCTCGAAAATATCACTAGTATCTGGTATATAGTAATAACTCTTATCTCTAAATAACTTCCTGAAATGACTAAAATGTTTTTCATCGGCCATAAGATCCCAAATTCCACACAGATAGGAGGTGTTGGTTTTAAAATAGCGAGCGAGAATAGTAAGATCATCACCCATAATATCTCTACCTAAAACGTACATTTCTAGAGACCCTTTTTTAATTCCTGTTTCTTGACTGACTTGTTTTATTGTTTTATGTTTTTTAACCATTAAAAGTTTTAAACGATTTTGGAGCACCCTAAATTTCCTCACTCTCTAAGTCCTTTTATTTTCCCCTACACATATCCCATCAATTCTGGATTAAACTCTAGAGTCAACCACAAGGCTTGATCCTGAGTCAATTGGCTAGTTTGTCCCCAAGTTCCATCTCTTGCTTTTCTGGAGTAAGGATAACTGCCATGTTTATTTCTAGGCTTTAATTCATGAATAACATCGTCTTTAATAACTTCCCAAAGTAGACTAGAGGGCTTATAATAATAACCGTTTCCAAGCCAAACTCTATCGAGGTCATCGTATGGAGATACCTTTTCTTCAGAATTTCCTTCAGGGATACAATCAACCATATTTTCATTCTTATCAAGATCTATTACATCGAAAATTTCTAACGAATCAATATCCATAACAATTTCAATATTATCTGACATTTTTTCTCCTAAAACACAAAAAAGAGCTAACGGAATTTTCCGTTAGCTCAATATTTTCTATTTACCTCAAAACACTAGACACTTACATAGCAGAATCCCTAAAAAAATCGCTAGAAAGCCGCCTAGGTAAGTTAAGAGGAAATAGCTATAAAATACCTTCTTGTCACTTAGCAGTTTTTGTAGCTCGTCATTTAGAGTTGAAAAGGTCGTCAACCCACCACAAAAACCTGTCGCTAGGATAGCATAAACTTCCTTGGACTCCACATGATTGTAGAGTGAGCCAATCAAAAAACAACCGAGAAGATTAGCTATGAGAGTTCCTAAAGGCAATTTAGAAGCTTGATTATAGCGGGAAAAGATATACCGTACTAGGGCTCCGCAGCCACAAGCAATTGCAAGATAAACGATTACCATTTCTTCCTCCCTAGAACATAAGCCAAGAGTAGACCTCCACCAATGCTCAAAAATAAGTAGATCCCTAAACTAAGATAACGCCCGGTATCAAGCAGTTTCACGGCATCAAGCAGTAAACTAGAAAAGGTTGTTAGCCCACCACAAAATCCTGTACCCAGCGCCAAAACCAAGCCTTTACTAGTTCCCTTATAGACCAGATAGCCTTTCACCAGATAGACCAGGCAGGTAATACCCAGATAGTTGACAAGGAGGGTACTCCAAGGAAAGTCTGGACTAGCTGGTAACCAAGTGGAAATGAGATAGCGGACAAGGCCTCCCACCATTGCAGCCAGAAAAATTCCGAGCGGATAGAATTGTTCTTTTTTCATTTGATGTTTTGATCCTGATAATCACGCGAACGTTTGAGAATGTCTGAAAAAGTTGCAACGATAGTTTCCTGATAGCGCTTATCTTCCACTCGATTTTTGACTTTTTCAAAAATAACTTCTTCTCTCTTAGAATCTAAGATTGGCTTACCTGATGCTTTCTTATAAGCGACAACCCCCTCAACCAAATGCATTCGTTCTTCTAGGAGCTTGACGATTTGGTCGTCGATTTGATCAATTTCTTGGCGAATAATATCTAAGTTCATACGGTCTCCTCCTTTATTTGAATTATTGTATCAAAAAGCCACCAAATAGGCTAGTAAAATCCAAAAAAAAACTAAATCATAACCACCTGCTACTGTACTGACCCCAAAAAGTTGGACAAATAGTTATTGAAAGGATTTAGTCTTGTATTGCACAGGACTAGGTCCTTTTCTATCATTTGTCAAGTATATCAAGGTATTTGATGAAGAATAGTTTGATTTCCATAGTCAAACTAAGGAAATTGTCTTTTTCTGAACGAAAGTTTAATGAAAAAAGTGTACACTAAACCAACACCTTATCTGGTGATTTTTTTGATAAGGCGTTACAATGATATGGCATAAACAATTTTACCGATTTTGGGTGGAAGTATAATCATAAAGTTTGTTATGCGTTATGAGGTAATACATTGTTCTAATGAGACGATGTATAGAGGCAATCGTGTGTGGTTTGGTTGAAGTCACTTGCGATTGTCTTTTCCGTTTCTCATAGAAGTCTGCGAAAAGAAGGCTTGAAGACGACGAGAATAGACCCCAGTCGCCTTGAAGACAATCTCTGACTGGTGAACAGTCTTTAAGTCCCCAAGTAGTCGATTAAATCCGATGGCATCATTGGGTATGGTATAGCCATGTATTTTCTCTCCATTGACCAAGATGGCCACTTCTGAACTTGCTTTACTCACGTCAATCCCAAAAACTACTCGCATGATATTACCTCTTTGTCTTGAATGATTCCTTGCTTTAGTGATGTCATTTTCAATACTCGACGTTTTTCGTCCCACATACTTTGATAACATTCTTCCTAAAACGGGGGTCTTATCAGTTTTAGTTACGACGTCTAGCACCAAAGAACTTATTGACTTAACAAGACACCTCTACTTTAACATAATGAAAAAGTAGTGAGTACTTTCTCCCGTCGGAGATTCCCTCACTACTAACCTTAGTATGTTTTAGTTTGACCTTAATTCGTTTGTTGTTGTAGTAATCAATATAGTCCACAATAGCTTGTTCCAATTGGTTAAGCGACTGAAATGA
>NZ_ALJN01000017.1:0-4351 GCF_000287715.1 Streptococcus oralis SK304
TAATTCATACTTCCACGACCAGCTTCATTGTACTCACCGTACATTTTCACACCAGTTGCAGAACCAGCAAGTCCCAATTTTTCCAAATCAGCTTTTGCTTGCTTGAATTCCTTATCTTTTTCAAGATATTTTCCATATTCTTGATCATATTTCTTCTGAGCGTCATCGTTACGCTTATCAATCTGATCATTCTTTTCTTTTAGATCTTTTTTAGCCTTCTCATGATTCTGACGAATTTTTTCATTTTCATCCTGAACACGCTTCTTCTCACTCTCATTATCTGCTACATCTTTCTTATAGCCAGCAATTTCAGTAGAAACCGTATTTGCTTGATTCGCATAATCCTTTTCTACACTAACTTGTTTCTTCACAAGTTCTTCTTGCCCCTGAGCAACACCAACATCCACAGGAGAATCCTGTTTTACTTCTAAGCCTGCTTTCTTAGCTTCAGAAACAGCCTTATCAACAGTTGAATGATCTACTACAACATCAACAGTAGTATTTTTCTTAGCAGTTTCGTCCTGCTTAGGTACTTCTTCTTTAGGTGCTTCCTGAACAGTTTTTGGCACATTTTGATTTGCACTCAACTCATCAGCAGATACACTACCTGATGAAAAAGCCATGGCAAGAGCAGCCATACCCAAAATCACTCCACAAGCACCATAGTGCTTCACTTTACGAATTGAACCAAACGCTTTAGTTTCTTCTGTTTTAAACATAATTTCTTTTCTCCTTTTTTAAAAACATTTATAACAAATTAAAACTCTCAATCACTTGATGGTGAACGAGAGCGTTCATAAACAACTACAATCATATTTTCTCCTTTTCTACAAACAAAAAAGCCAGTTTCAAACTGACTTTTTTATCTATATCAAACCCATTTTCCTGAATAGTCAACACGATATTTACCTTGAACAATTTCATTACGAGCATAAGAGCCATCAGATTTTAAATAATACCAACCACCCCAATAACTATCATAAATCCACTCATTCACAGCCATAGCTCCACTAGATTTGAGATAATAGCTACCCTGCCAAGCATTGCTTACCATATAACCACCACTCTTGAAATAGTACCATACACCATCAATCTTCAACCATTGATGATTAACATAAGCACCACCTTCTTTTAAATAAAACCATGACTGATAATAATTATCATAAATCCACTCTTTATCTGCCATCTTACCATTAGACTTCAGATAATAGCTTCCTTGCCAACTATCACGAACATAAATTCCATTTGATTTTAAGTAATACCATGCCTTATAAGAATTATCATAAATCCATTCAGATTCAGCCATTCGACCATCAGATTTTAAATAATAACTCCCTTTCCACGTATTTTTTAAACGTTGGTCATTATCATAATAATACCAAAAACCACTTTCTTTCTGCCAACCATTTTTAACTGTTTTAAATTGCGATGGCTTCGTCTCATCTCGAGACGGTTTAACTTGACTTTGCGATGGCTCCGTCTGAACTATCTGTCTTTTCTCCGAATCCTTTTGTTTATTTAATTCATCTAGTTGTTTTTTTAAATTAGTATAATTTTTCTCCTTTTTTTCAAGCTCATTTTCCAACTTCTTAAAAGATTCTTTTCTATTTTTTAAAGTTGTATCATTAACTGACTGTACACTAAAATTCTTTTTAATAGCTTGATCTAAAAAATCTTGACCAATAAAAATATAATGTGCCTTATACGAATTATCTGGATAAGATGGAGCATAACCAAAATATTCCTTCTGAACCTCTCTCGTCCATTTCACACCTGTTATACTTTGAGCATGGTAATACTCCACACCATTATACAACATTCCTAAAAGCCCTTGATAAATCTGTTCTTTCAAGTCCTGCTTTGTAGCCCATCCTCTTTTACTAAAATTAGGAGAAAAACCACTAAACAAATTTTCATAGAATTGTTGCCCACGTTTTTCAGATTCACTATCCGTCGTCTTTAAACCATACTCTCTAGCTACTCGATTGATTCCTTTAGCATAATGACCTGATTCACTATAAATACTTTCATAAGAAGCACCTTTTACATACTCTTTAGAAACCTTATCAGCAAATTCCAAAGAAGAAACAGACAATGAAACCTCTTGAGTACCTACTTGTCGTCGAATCTGATTCACTAAATCCAAAGCAAAATATGACAATTCTACTTTTACATCTTGAGGAAGATTATTTACCTCATATTCCTCAAAACTCTCAACAGTAAACGAACCATCAAAAGGAGACCAATTAGAAAACTTCTCGCTTTCTTTATCTAAAATCATCCTAGCATTGCTTCTCTGAGCATCACTCAACTTATAATTAAAAAAATCTTTTAATGCTTGAGCATATTCTTTACTTACAGGAATAGCATACTTGCCATCTTTTAACTTTGCTTGACTAACCTTTTGTTTAAATCCATCAAAGTCTTTTCGAGCATTTTCTACTTGCTTTGACAAGTCATTTACTTGATCAGCACTCACAGTAGTCACATCTACAATCTGACTTACCCCAAAAATCAATAAAGATGCACTTGATATTAAAGCTAAAGTCGAAGTCCTAAATTTCATATTTTCTCCTTTTATTAAAAAATCTTAACCCTATTTATTATATCATAAAGTTATCTATTCCATCATAAAGTTAGTCCTCAATAATCACTCCATCTTCTAAAAAACGATGATACGTTTTTTCAATTTTCGACTCAATCTTACTACAATAACTACGAGTAATTTGACCGACAGCATACAAACGATTATACAAATCTTCACAACATTTTTTTGAAGAGACATAAACATCCGCACCATTTTTTACATGAGCATATATTTTTAAATTCCAGCAGAATCGACTATAGATTCGGTTATACTCTTTTATGATCCATTCTTCGGAATAAGTCCTTAAACCCTCTTTATAACCATACTCTTCGATTTTAACACACCTCTTTCCTACCACTAAATCTTCTCTGCTAGTTCAAGTAAGAATCGTTTCACTTCACTCCTAAGAACATACTTTGTCTTATCATCAGCAGCAAAGCGAATAGTTTCTTCATAACTTTTTCCTTTAGTCAACATTGTTACCAATCCATGAGAAAATTGATGGTGACAACCTAGATTATCTAAATCCTTTGTAGACAATACTTCTTCACGCTTCACAGTGATTTTTTCATCTACATTGATAAAATCATCAATCTTACAGTTATAAAGGTAAGCCAATTTATACAACTTTTCAAGACTTGGTTCTCGTTCTCCACTTTCATATCGAGCATACGCTTTCGGTTGAATCTCTAAATACTTCGCTAAGTCCTCTTTCGACTTATTATGCATTTCTCGATACAACCGAAGAGCCATTGACACATTCAACATAAATCCTTTTCCTTTCTACTTCCATGTGATAATCGAAAAAAATGCCACAAACAACACAAATACAAACAAAATTATCAAATTACTAAACATCCAATAAATCAAGAATATAAATAAAATAAATATAGACAATAGTATTCCAACTCTTACTAGGTAGATCCAAATATCCATCTTTCCTCTTTTCTATTCTCTACTCATATTGTTAATTTACATAAAGGAACTCTATAGATTCCCTTGTGAAAACTAACAATACTTTCGATTCTTATCAGGACAAAACCTGTTTTATAAAAATCTAATTATTGTTAATTTTTCGCAAAATAAAAAAGGCTTATTTCAAAGCCTTTTTACGTTTTTTAATAGAATATAGCAATATAGAAAATGTATGCTCTTATCTTCGCATACTTTCAGCTTTTCAGCTTACTACCTTCGCCAAGGTCACAAATTTAAGGATAACTCAATATCCCCTCTTTCTTACCCAAAGGCATTAGCAAGATTTTACTCTCACATACCGACCATACAACACATAGACCTCACTATCTCACTCTAGCTACCTTCTAAGAAGTATCATTGACTGTACCACAGCCGTCAGTTCCCTTTTCTTATCTACTAAGGCGAAAGGACGAAACACCCAACGTGAACTTATCAAAGATTAGTAAATATAACTTACGAAATCTACCTATTTTTAAGAAATTAACTATGGCAAAAAATAAAATTAAACTAACATCATCGCTTTCACTTAAAGAAGTAGCTCTTGAAAGCTCTCAATTTGATATTCCAAAAAAAATTCAAGTAGATTTTTCCAAAGTGACTGGATTTCTAAAAGGCCATACAAGCAGTTAAAATTTCTTCTAATCCCTTTAGATAGACTTCATTAGTTATACCTACCATCAGACTCAACTTGACATTTTCCCAAAATTCACATATAATTAAATTGCTACATTTAATCGTGTTAGTCAATGATTCGTTGTTGTCTGACACGTTTTTTATTAAATTTTCAAA
>NZ_ALJN01000018.1:0-22623 GCF_000287715.1 Streptococcus oralis SK304
TTCTCACAAAAGGCGCAGGATCAACTTGAATCATTGATACAAAACCGTCTGAAACCTCAATCTTTAGAATATCACTTGGTGTAGGCAGCGCCATCCCTTCATCGATGTAAGAAGCTAAAACATTCTCAAGCATTTCACGAGCATTTTTCATCGCTTCCTCGATATTTTTTCCTTCTGTACCTCCACCAAATTCTGGAAATTCTACCCAATATCCTGTTCCTTCTTTATGAAAAATAGCTGGATACGTTTTTAACATTCTACTACCTCCAATGTGAAAAGACTTAGGAAAGCAAACATTACAATCCTAAATCTTTAAGAATCTTTCTTTCCAATCCTCTTCCTAAATCTTCATTTCCATGAACTGGAATCGTGACAAGATAAGAAAAACCCTCTTTCTTAAAATGATGATGACTTCCCCTTTGACGAACTTCAACCCATCCATTCTCAAGTGCTAGTTTCACCATTTCTTTACCTGTAAGTGGCATATATCATTGTTACCTCCTTACGTTTACTATTATACACATTATGCGTATGTTTGTCAAGCTAAAATAAACCACTTTTGTTCAATAACTACAAAATAAAATAGACCAGATTACTGATCTACTTTATTCTATATTCATTGACTAAAAATATACATTCCTTGGTTAGTTTTTGGTTAGTTTCTTAAAAAATAATTTTTTTTAATTCTTCAATCCTTTTAAAATCAAAAAATCTAACTCCCTCTTTAAATTACTACTATTATACCATATTTTTTAAAAAAGCCAATAACAGCAAGGTTTTAGACATTTTCTACATAAAAAAAGCTGGAAAATCTCTTTCCCAACTTCTTTTCACAATCAAATTTTACGTGTATTTACTTATTTTTTCAAGCGCTCAACATCGCGTGCAATCACTAATTCTTCATCTGTTGGAATAACCAAGACACGGATTTTCGCTGCGTCAGTTGAGATGTCTCCCGTTACACCAAAGACATTCTTTTCTGGATCCACATCACAACCAAACCAAGAGATACCTGAAATGACATCCTCACGGAAATCTGCTGCATTTTCACCGATACCTGCTGTGAAGATAATCGCATCTGCTCCATTTAGGACTGCAAGGTACTGGCCGATATGTTTTTGGATACGATCAACATACATTTCATAAGCCAAAGTCGCATTATGGTCTCCTGCTTCCATGGCAGCAATCACATCACGCATATCGCTTGACTGACTAGAAACTCCCATGAGCCCTGATTCACGATTGAGAACGCGGCTAATATCTTCTGGGGTATTGAAATCCTCTGTATATTGCATGAGATAAGGGATGATAGCAGGGTCAATATCTCCTGTACGAGTTCCCATCATCACACCTCCAAGTGGTGTGAATCCCATAGAAGTATCCACAGACTTCCCACCCTTAACAGCTGTGATAGAAGCCCCATTACCAATATGGCAGGTAATCAATTTCAAATCTTCTAGAGGACGACCCAAAAGTTTCGCTGCTTCTCCTGCGACAAACTGGTGGCTTGTCCCGTGGGCACCATATTTACGAACCTTGTTTTCTGTGTAGTATTTAGTTGGTAGAGGATAGCGATAAGCCTTCTCTGGCATGGTTGTGTGGAATGAAGTATCGAATACAACAACACTGGTAATATCTGGAAGCAATTCCTTAAATGCACGAATTCCAGCTGCGTTGGCTGGATTGTGAAGAGGAGCCAAGAGTCCCAACTCCTCAACTTTTTCTATCACATCTCCCTCAACAACTGTTGATTCCTTGAAATATTCACCACCTGCAACGACGCGGTGTCCGACACCTGTAATCTCGTCGTACCCTTTGATGATGTCAAAACGAATCAAGTCATCCAATAAAATTTTAACGGCTTGTGTATGGTCTTCAATATCAAGAATTTGTTGCTCCGAACGACCGTCAAATTTTACTGTTGAAATTGAATCTTTCAATCCAATACGTTCAATCAAACCTTTAGCCAAAACTTTCTCTTCTGGCATTTGATAAAGTTGCCATTTCAAGCTTGAGCTTCCTGCATTGATTGCAATTGTTTTTGTCATAAGATGATACCTCTTTTTAAGCGTTTTCATCTATTATAACAAAATCTCTTTTATATTTCAGTACCTTTGCTCCAATTTTGAAAATTTTCTTTAAAGGTAAACAAAACTGACGGATCTTGCAAGCTAGTAAGAGGATAGACAAAGGGTTCTGTTTCCTTGTCTCTTTTCTTTTGTAAGACAAAAATACTCTTGGCCTGACTGGCCGTTGAAAAAATATCCTCTGGTAAGGCGATGATAGCAGTCAGACTGACTTCGTCTTTGAGCCACCCTTTTAATAAGTCACTTTGAGGACTGGTCAATAAATCACTCGGAGCTAGAAAAATAGCATAGCCATCTGACTTGAGATACTTTAGACCTTGTTCCATGAGCAAGTGATGGGCGTATGTATGTTCTTGGCTAGAAGCAACTTGATGACGCAACGCAACGGCGTCATCAGGATAATAGCCAACAGGCAAGTCGCTGATGACCACATCACTTTCTTTGAGCATTTGTGGACGAACGGCATCTCCTTGGACAAAGCCAGCCTGCAAACCAATTACATCTGCCATGCTAGCTGCCAAATCAATCAGCAAATCATCCACTTCCATTCCCAAATAATCCACCTTTTTATCAAGCGAGGTCAAGAAAGTAGCGCCTAGAATTCCCATCCCAGAACCCATTTCGAGAATAGTAATTTCCTCCTCTTTAAGCAATTCTTCCACAATAAACACCAAAAGTAAAGCAATGGCATCTGGTGTAAACTGGTGATTGGCCTGTAGGGGCTCTGTCTGCCCAGCCTTCATCAAGAGAAACTGGTAGGTCTTGAGCCATTCTTCTTTGCGAAGCGCTAAACGCTTAAGGGCCTGATTGTTCTCCTTGACCCGATTTAGCTCAGTTTCACCATCCAGATAAATGCTGTTTTGCTCCACCAGGGCGTCATAAAAGTTGGTCGCCAAATCACTTTGGATGACTTGGACATTCTCTAGTAAATACGTATAAGCTTGTTCAATTTTTTCAAAATCCATATTCCTATCTTATCAAATTTCCCTTCTTTTTTCCATCCTTATAGAAAAATCACTCCCTGACTAGGCGAGTGATTTTTGGGCTACAGTTAAAAAGAGTTCTGCGTAATTTCCTAGGAAAAGATCTTCTGCACTGTACAGAATCTGACTATCAATACTCGAAAAACCAAACTGGTCAAGTTTGTTTTCCAGTTCAGCTAATTCAAATCCGTGGTGGTTGGTATCTGTCTTGACAAAATCAGCGATGAGGACTTGTCCCTTCTCCCTAAGGTGACAGTGAAACATGGCAAGAGTTGCATCTAGATCAGGCATATGATGAAGAACTCGACTGACAACAATCAGGTCAAATTGTTGCTCCAAAGGATTCACCAGTAAATCCTGTTCCAAAAACTGGATATTCTTGATGTCTTGTTGCTCTGCTTTCAAACGGGATTGCTCCAGCATTTTCTCCGAGATGTCTACAAGGGTAACAGACTTGGCCTGCTTAGCTAGAGGCAAGGCTAACAGACCCGTCCCACCACCAAAGTCCAGTATTTCCTTGTCTGATAGAAGAGCAATCTGTTTTTCAATTGCTTGACAAACCAAGTTTGCAAGAAAGATATTTTTGGGCGAATCAAAGGTTTCTGCTTTGTGATTAAAATCGTGTTTCATGCTTTTAGTGTAACACAAAGAAGTTGAATTGCCTAGGAATTGGCTTTCTTTTCTGCCTTATCTTCTGTTTTTTGTTGATTTTGTTCTGGGTTTGAATCAGTCGCTACCTGTTGCTTTTTATCCGTTTTCTTTTCCTTGGGTTTCATCGAAGGAAAGAGAAATTCATAGTTGCCCTTATTCATATGAACACTTATTTCAAAACCTGTTTTCGTATTTTGATACCTGACTTTTCCTAAGTTGAAGACTCGTTCTCCACTTTCTTGCTCAGCCTTATCCTTACTTCGCTTGGCCATGGCAAAAGCGATCAACTTTTCTTTGTTTAGGGCAAAGTCTTTGTGATGAGCTACTTGCCGATTCAAATAAAACTGCAACAAAAGACTAAAGATGGCTGCCATGGTGACTGCATATAAAAGAACGCCTGCCTTAACTTTTTGCTTTTTCCACACGATAGATGAACTCCCTTTCTAAGCCCTTTTGAAATTGGAAACGAAAGCGAACCAATTGATTTTCTTCTGTAATTTGAGCTGATTTAAGCCCATAAACCATAGGTTGGTAGCCCCTTCCGCTGGTATCCGTCTTTCGAAAATCATCCGATTTAGACTTCCCTATAGAGATATCCTTACCATCCTGTTTCATGTAGAGGCGATTGCCTTCCACCTTTTCAAACTGCGAACGCTCTAACTCTGCCTCCAGCTGGTCCACAAACAAGAGCCACTCCTTTTGCTCGCTTTGCTTCTGGTAACGAACTTCTGAAATGAGGAGCTGACTCATAGCTTGAAAAAGGAGCAAACCTCCGCTAATGACGATAAGGGCAATCAGCGATTCTAAAAGAGTGAAGGCTCTTACCTTACTGCTCTTTAAGATCGAGCAATTTCTCTGAACCATGGTAGACATCCAATCCTTTTTCACTAGCAAATACCTGAATCTCAACTCCATTTATGTTTACCTGATTTTGCCCTGTTTGCAGAGCCATCTTCGCCACACGTAAGACTTCTTCCTTTTGCAAGATTTCTGCCTCTAACCGTCGATTTTGTTGGATTTGTCCCAAAAGAAGGGTCGCAATGCTGGCAAAGATAGCTAGAGCGACCAACGCTTCCAGTAAAATCACTGCCTTAATTTTTTGTTTCCTTAATGCGTTTAATTTTTCCATTTCCTAGATATAATTGATAGCGAATCGCTCCTTTGCTAGTCTGAAATTCAACCTTAGCCAGAGAGGAATTGCCCCCAGCTCGATCAAATATAATGCTTTGTCCTGATGGTCCCTGAATTCCTTTTGGAATTGTCAACTTTTGACTGCCATTGCTGATCGTCTGTCCATCTAAATTCAAGCTGGTCTTTTGCTGACTAGCAACACTGCGTTTTTGCGTTTCCCGATAGAGTTCTTCAAACTCCATAAAAAAAATCTGCTCTTCCACCGCTGCAAAACTGGACTGAACTGAGCCGGACAAGCCCAAGGCAAGGATACTCACAAGTCCCAAAACAAGGAGACTTTCCAGCATAGTAAAGGCCTTAATCTGCAACAGTTTGACTTGTTTTTTGTTTTGCATGGTAGTCTTTATAAGCTTTGGCTTGCTCTGCTGTGATACGACCGTCCGCTTGTAATTTGCTGAGGCTGGCATCATCATTTTTATCCAAACGATAAAGTTCTGCCTGGCTTTCCACAACCTTGACAACAGCAGCTTTTCCTTTGTCATCTACGGCATCCTTTTGCTTGGTCAAATTGGGCACAAAGAGCAAGAGAAGAACGCTGATGATTAAAAGGACGACTAACATTTCTACCAAAGTGAAAGCTTTAACCTTGGCTTTTTTAAAATTTGTCATGAGTTTTTTCATTTTAAAAATTTACCTCCATATTTTGATACATGGGCATAAGCATTGCCGCATAAAGTAAAACGATAATCAGAGCCACAAAGATAAAAACCAGTGGCTGCACCAGATTCATGGTGCGGTTGACTCGGGTAAAAAAGGCTTCCCAAGTTTTTTCAGCATAGATTTCCAACTCACTCCCCAGCTTGGACTTGACTTCCCCATACTCTATGATGAGACTCAACTCCTTTTTAAAGAAAGGATAGGTCGCTATGGTTTGAGAAAATTCGCGGCCATTTTGCAGGGCTTGAGCCAAATCTTGACCGATTTCTTTAAAGAGCTGAGAACCCTGTTCCTGCATGATCTGAAAAATCTGCGTCAGCTCCATCCCCTGTGAAATCATATTGCCCCATTCACGCGCATAATAAGCTGTCAGATAAGTCTGGACAAAGATTCCTAGAAAGGGAACCCGTGCCAACATCGAGAAAACCCGCATCTTGGAACTTCTTTTATAGAAAGTGATAGCTAAAAACAGAGATAAAGAGCAAACCAGCACTAGTCCCAGAAAAATCTGGGGCAAGTTGCCGATGATTTGGGTAGCGATATTGCTACTGTCCAGTTGAGGCAGCAAATAGTTCCTCAACCCCAGCATGATTAGCAGGAGAAATCCCAGCAAAATCAGGGGATAGGTCGCCACTTCGATTAATTTTTTCTTGACCTGGGCCAGATTGTCCAGATATTCTTCTATCTTTCCCAAACTCAGATGGAGATTTCCATGAACTTCAGCTAGAGATAATTGGGTCACAATGGCACTTGAAAAGCCCAAACTTTCCATCATTTCTGAGAAGGATTTCCCCTGAGACAAGCCTTGGTGCATCTGGGCTACATAATCCTTTTCCAGCAGGGCACTTCTGCCCAAGAAAGAAATAATTTCCACCAAATGAAAGCCACTGGAGAAGAGGTTGTTAAACAAGGTGATGATTTTCTTCTGCTTAGCTGTAGCTAATTTTTTCCGTTTCAGCCTGAAGACTTGTGATATGTCCATCTTTAAGAAGCTGATCAATCTGCTCATTCCAGCTAGTTGGCTGGTGTTCTTGATAGTCTTTGTTTGCAAAGTCAACGATTCCTCCTCCCCCGATTAATCTCTGGTAGCAGACTCCTTGCAGAACAACTGCTAGTTCCTCCTCCGTCACACCCAACTCCAGAAGGCGTTCATAAACACCTCGGATACTCTTGGCATGAATGGTTGAAAAGACTGTCGCCCCTGTCAAACTGGCTCTGACCACTGCACGCGCCGTCTCACTATCCCGAATTTCACCGATAATCAAGAGGTCAGGACGATGCCGGAGAGACAGTTTGATTAGATTTTCATAGGTCAATCCAATCGCCTCATTCAACTGCAACTGGAGCATGTCTTCCTGCTTGATTTCTACTGGATCTTCAATGGACATGACCTGCTGCCCCTTAAACAGAGACTTGGCTAATTCGTGCATCAAGGTCGTCTTGCCACTGCCGACTGGACCTGCAAAGAGATAGAGGCCCCGTTGCCTGTACTGCCCACCCAGTTCGTTCATATCCTGAAACCAGAAATGTAGCTCCTGCTCCTCATCGTGCAACAAACGAATGACCAAACTCTCATGCCCCCGATAATCTCCCACGGTAGACAAACGCAGAGAAGACACCTTCTCCCCATGCTGATAGTCGCAAGATCCCAGCTGACTACGTCTCTTCTCTCCTACATTCATACCCGCTAAAAACTTAAAATGACTAATCACAGCAGCTAAAATATCAAACTCATAGGAGTCAACGAGACACCGCTCGTCTCCAACCCGCATGTGAAGCTCATAGGACTTTTCCTTGGGGATAAAATAGATATCCTGAGCCTTCTTTTCTTTCGCAGTAGCAATAATTTTCTGTGCAATTTCTTGTACCATACCGCCCTCCTTATCTAACTATTCGCAAAAAAATAAAAAAAGCAACTTAAAAAGTTACTTTTTTTATCTCCATTTCATACGGCAAGAACGGTGCTTTTCTTGACCTGTTTGTTTTTCGTAGCCTGGACGTAGCTTTTCATCGGGGATGACTTGCTCATCCTGTAAAAGTGCCAAAGAATGGTACTGTTGCAAATACTCATCGCACTCATCACACCAGCGTTGGTCGGCAGGATCCCAAAAAATAGTCATCAAATCACTCCGACTCTTATAAAGAGGATTCTTCTTTTCCAGCTCAAACCAGCATAACTTATAATATTTTAGAGCATCATAATACTTGTCAAAAGATCGACTCATGATGACATCTTCTTCCCAACCTTCTATGAACCACCACGGTTCAAAATCCCCATACATTTCTATAACACGATACATTCTTACTACTTCCTTTGTATCGTATATTATATCTAATTTTTTAATACAAGAAAAGGATTTTGCTTGTTTCCCCCATTAGCAATTTCTTTAATCCTATTATTTTCATCTGATAATAAAAATAGGAGTCCTTTATTGACCCCTATTTTTTATCTTCTTAGGCTTGATAACGTTTCACACCATCTAGGTAGGTTGCTACCAATTCCAAATCTTTATCCAGTACGATAAAGTCAGCGTCATAACCTTCACGGATTTGACCACAGACATCATCAATGTGAACTGATTTAGCTGGGTTGAGGCTGGCCATCATGACTGCTTCATGCGGATTCGCAATTCCCCATTCGACCACATTCTTCAAACCATCTTTGAGTTTGAGGATAGAACCTGCCAAATTGCCTGTCGATTTGAGGCGAGCAGTTCCATTAGCAACAACTACCGGAAATTCTCCCAACATGTAATCTCCATCTTCCAAGCCACCAGCTGTCATACAGTCTGTGATAAGGGCGATATTTTCAGTTCCTTTTTGTTTGAGCAAAATGTCACAGGCTTTTGGATCCACGTGATGACCGTCACAAATCAATTCTGCGTAAGTATGTGGTAACTCATACATGGCTCCCACCATACCGAGCTCACGGTGAGTCAACCCACGCATCCCATTGTAGGCATGTACCCAAACACTCGCTCCAGCATCGACTGCTTTTTTAGCTTCATCAAAAGTCGCATTGGAGTGCCCAAGAGCAACGGTCACTCCTTCACCCGTAACTGTACGAACAAAGTCTTCTACACCTTCACGTTCTGGCGCAAGGGCAATTTTATTGAGCAGGCCATTAGCTGCTTTTTGCCAAGCACGAAACTCATCCATACGGGGGTCTTTCATATAAGCAGGGTTTTGGGCTCCCTTGTATTTCTCTGTGAAATACGGACCTTCAAAATAGATCCCACGAATCTTGGCTCCACTTGCTTCCTGGTAACGAGCACCGATATTTTCAGTTACTGCAAGCAACTGCTCGTAAGAGGAAGTCAAGGTCGTTGGCAAGAAGCTGGTAACACCCGTGCTAAGCAATCCTTCACTCATAGTATGAAGGGTTCCTTCGATGTTATTATCCATGACATCCACACCACCAAATCCATGAATGTGAGTATCCACAAGTCCTGGAGCAATGCTATAACCGGTATAGTCAATCACCTCAGCTCCTTCAGGAATCTGTTCTACATGTTTACCAAACTTGCCATCCACAAGTTCCAAGTAACCGCCACGACGAACTCCGTGTGGGTAGAAAAACTGATCCGCTTTAATATAATTAGGCATAATGATAACCTCCTTGATAGATTGATTCTAGAATTTATTATGTCAATTACATTATAAACCTTTCTTTTTCATTTGTAAATGGTATAGACCTATTTTCTAGAGATATTTTAAAAGAGCTGGATATCTCCAACTCTTTGATTTTATTTTGATTTCACAGGTAGTTCTTGAGCGGCCTTAACAGCAGCTGCAATCGTCTCTGCGTAAAGTTTAGCACCTTCTTCAATCATGTTGCTATCATTTCCAAAGTGGACTTGGTCAGTTCCAGCCCAGATTTCAGAGTGTTCCTTAGCGACCTTATTCCAGTCAGCGATGCTCACATATGGATTCTTTTCAGCTAATTCTCTCGCATAAGCCGCATACTGCTCCACTGATGCATAAGTGTCCTTGCTCTTGTCTCCCTCATAAGGTGTCACCAGTATCAGATGGTGTCCTTTCGGTAGATTGTTCACGATGCTGTCCAAATCATTCTTATAGCCTTCGGGATTGTTGACCCCCGTTGCAATGACAACTGTTTTTAAAAGCGCCTTGTTCTGGCTATTATTGAGCATGATGTCATTGGCTTGCTTGGTCGTTCGACTAACCTGGGCATTGATATTTGCATCAGGAAGTGCCTCTTTTAAGGCTGTATTAGCACGTAAAGTCACTGAATCCCCAATCAGACTCGTTCCCTCAGAAATTCCCAGGCGACTGGCTTCAGCTTGTTCAGCAAGAGTCTTTGTTTGTCCTATATTGGTCTGAGCTTGCTTGAAACCATTGACCATCAAGTCTGTCTCAAAAGCTCCAACCTGAGGAGCCATAGCTACGATAATCAAGGTAAGTAAGGAAAGGACGCCCACAACACTAGCACTAATGGGTCTGATATAATGCAGTTTAGTGATTTTTCTAACCAAAGCATTGGTCTTACCGGCAATCAATGGCTCAATAATATAGAAGGATAGGATAGCAAAGAAATAAGAAAAGATAACTGTTAAAATAACAGCGGGCAGATTACTCATCAACTGAGAAAAGATAATATAAAAAGGCCAGTGGAAGAGATAAACCGCATAACTAGTATCCGCTAAAAATGTAATGATCCGAGGTTCTTGTATCTCAGGCGTTTTCTCATGCAAAACACGCGCAGCAAAAATCATGGTCACTGCTGCTAAACTTGCCAGTAAGAAACCGAATAGATAAGCAAACAGGTAGGTGAACTTGACAAAAAAGGTCAAGAGTACTAATACCAAGAGACCTGCAGCAAATACCAGTAGATTTTGACGAAGGTCCCACATCCGGTCAAACTGCTTGACTAAATCGCTCGTCTGACGAACCCCCACAACTGTCGCCAAAATGCTTCCTAAAAAGAAGGGATAGACATGGGTTAAACTTGAAAAGTAGACAGATGAATAGGAACTAGCCATTAGACTACCAATAAACATGGAGAAAAAGCTAATGATAAAAGCTCCTGCAGAAAGGAGAAAGACTATCCCTCTCAATTGACTACTAGATTTTGAACGTTTCGATAAGAACCAAACCGCTAAGCCCCAAAGGATATAGTAGTGAACCTCAACAGCTAGGCTCCAGTTGTGAACAAAGAGATGCGGAATGAACTGGGATTCATAACTACCCCCTGTTAACATTTCGTAGAAGTTGGTCATAAAACCGAGAACTCCAGCTATCTGGCCACCAATTCCAGCAACATAGTCTTGACGAACCAAGAAAGTAAAAGGCATGGTCACCAAAACCATCAGCACCACAGGTGGCACGATGCGGTAAAACCGTCTCTTAAAAAAGCCCAGTAAGTCAATCTGGCGTGCCTTCCCAAATTCTTCTAAAAGGAGGGAGGTGATCAAAAATCCTGAAAAAGTGAAAAAGACATCTACCCCAAAGAAGCCTCCAGGAAAGATCGTTTGAAAGAAGTGGTACAAGAGCACCAAAAGTAAACCTGTAATCCTAATCAAGGAAAACCATTTAATACGCATACGAGTTTATTCCCCACTCAATTAGATCGTAAAAACATCTAATTTTTATTCCATAATACACCTTATTTTATCAAAAAAAGAAGAAAAATCCTAAGAGAAAACTTAGGATTTTGGCATTCTATTTTTACACTTTAAAAATTGCGTCCTGACTTGTTGTAGCCATATTTTTCCACAAAATACTCACGGAATTCCAAGAGATTATCATCCATGATGGCTTGACGCACTTGCTTCATCAGATTGAGCAAGAAGTAGAGATTGTGGTAGCTAGTCAAGCGGATGCCAAAGGTTTCATCAGCCTTGAGCAGGTGACGAAGATAAGCGCGTGTGTAGTTCTTACATGTGTAGCAATCACACTCAGGATCCAATGGCGTAAAATCCTCAGCAAACTGGGCATTTTTGACAACCAAACGACCTTGACTGGTCATACAAGTTCCGTTACGAGCGATACGAGTCGGCAAGACACAGTCAAACATATCCACACCACGAATGACCCCATCAATCAAGCTATCTGGCGCTCCCACTCCCATCAAATAGCGAGGTTTGTTTTCTGGGAGAAGTTGGGTTGTGAAGTCCAAGACTGCATTCATCTCTTCGTGGGTTTCTCCTACCGCTAAACCACCGATAGAGTAGCCAGGGAAGTTCATGCTGACAAGGTCGTGAGCTGACTGACGGCGAAGATCTTCAAATCCTGCCCCCTGTACAATTCCAAACAAACCTTGGTCATGTGGACGACGGTGAGCCTTCAAACCACGTTCGGCCCAACGGCTGGTACGCTCGATTGATTTCTTAACGTAGTCGTAAGGTTGATAAAACTGAGGACATTCGTCAAAGGACATCATGATATCTGAGCCTAGATTATTCTGAATGGAGATAGCTTTTTCTGGCGATAGGAACATCTTGGAACCATTGAGATGGTTTTTAAAGGTTACGCCTTCTTCGGTGATATTTCGGCTATCTGCTAGGGAATAAACCTGGAAACCACCACTATCCGTCAAGATTGGCTGGTCCCAGTTCATAAATTTGTGGAGACCACCTGCACGTGCGATGAGTTCATCTCCAGGACGAAGCCAGAGATGATAAGTATTAGAGAGGATAATCCCTGATCCCATCTCCTTTAATTCTTCAGGTGACTGAGTTTTGACAGTGGCTTGGGTCCCAACTGGCATAAACATAGGTGTCGGGAAGGTGCCGTGAGGGGTGATGATTTCTCCCAGACGAGCTCCCGTGTGTTTTTCTTTCTTAATCAAACGGTATTTGATTGGTGAATCTGACATTTTCTACCTCCGAAGCTGGGAAAGACAGTCCCAGTTCATACTTTGTGCCCAAAGGCATACTGTATGATTTTATCAAAAAAACCAGGAACTGTCACGAACTATGGTATAATGAGAGAATGAAATACCCAAAAATTGATTTAAAAACCATTCGTCTGCAGACGAGGCAATTTCAGGCTGAAAATCCCCGCCTCTTTCTCGTCTATCTCTTACCTAGCATGCTGGTTATCTTATCAGGCCTTCTCAACCCCTTGGCTCGTCTCCAAGAAAGTGTTTTAGAGCAATCCTTTTTCAGCATGCTGGCGCAAGTGCTCCAAGCCTATCTCTTCCCACTAGTGGTTTCTTTTATGAGCGCAATTTTTCTAGCAGGTGCTGCCTTTACGACACTCCGACTCCTCAAGGATCCTGATACGGAACTTTCAGTAAAATCAAGCCTGGCCCTCTTTGCTGAAGAGCGCTTCTCGCAAACCTTCCTAACTCTGCTCCTCAAACGTTTCTACCTCTTTTTATGGAGCATTCCAAACTTAGTAGGCGTTTATTTCCTCTTTTATAGCAATCTCTTGACTCGTAGATTTGTTGCCCTACATCCTGAATTTCCAAAATTAAACCTCTCATCCGTTGAAACCGAGCAATTCCTTATGACCTTTGGGCTCTACTTTTTCGCGAGCCTCATCTTGATGATTGTAGGAAACATCCTCTACGTTCCGCAACATTATGCCTACTCGCAGGTAGAATTCCTCCTCTGCGATACTCTGGATTTAGGACAGGCTAAGCCAAGTCAAATCCTGAAAACCAGCCGTTTCTTGATGAAGGGTTATAAATTCCAGCGTTTTGTCCTCGACTTACAACTACTCCCTTGGTACTTCCTCAACTGGATCACCTTTGGAATTGCTAGCTTTTCACTCCTTCCCTATATCCAAAACAATCACATCTTCTTTTACAGAGCCCTACTAGCCCGTAAACGTCGAAATGGATAAGAGCATACAAAAACCAGCGTCCTGAAAGACGCTGGTTTTCTTATTTCAAAAGTAAAATACTCAGCAGAGTCAAAATAGCGGGTCCACCTTGCTTCAGAATAATCTTCTTGTCTGCTGTCAGAGAACCGTAGGTCGCTGCACCAAGCACAAATAAAACAAAGATGGTCACAATTTCCAAACTTTGTGAGAAATAAATCCCATACAAGAGAAACACACCCAGCAAAGCATTATAAATCCCTTGGTTTTTAAACAGTGAGGTGACAGAGGGTCGAGTCAACTCTTCCTTGTCCATATTAAAGACTCAGCTGGTTGCATCTGATTGGGTTGCCATACTCTCCAAATAAGAGATATAAAAATGTTCGAGGGCAACAAGGGGCGCTAAAATAGTAGTAATGATTGACATCGTTTTCTCCTTAAAATTCTATTTTTTCTAGACCTGACACTAGTTTCGTCAGTAAAGTTGTTAGCTCTTTCTGCTCGGCTGTCGATAAGATGCTCTCCATCTGTTCCTTCACTCGCAAATGATGTTTAGGCGGACTGACTAAGAGTTGATTCTTGGCTTCTTGGGTTAATTCAACTAAGACTTCTCGCTGATTGGCCGGATTACGCTTGCGACTGACATAGCCCTCTGACTCTAGTATCTTAAAATGACGGGTCAAGGCCGCCTGGTCGATTTGCAACTTCTCCTGAACGGCAATCTGGTTGCAGGGTGACTGCTGCAGTAAAAACTGCAAGATTTGATAGCGGGTCAAACTAATTCCCAATTGTTTCTCAAAGAGTTGAGTGATCATCTGATCTGTTAAATGGAGCTGGTACAGTAAGTCGTTAATTTTTTTCATTTCTACCTCCTTACATACACTTGATTTATCAACTATTGACTTATCAAGTATATTATAGAAAGATTAAAAACGCAACCATTTTGCTTACTCACGCTTACTCACGAAAAATAGCCTCTTGGTTTCAATCCCAAAAGGCTATTATTTCTATATTCTAGATAAAATCCAGCACTAACCTACCAAATCTGCTCGAAGGATTTCTCCCTCTTTATCAATGACAACTTCGATGGCATGGCCTGCAAAAATTTCCTCGCTATCATCATAGTAGAGGGTCAATTCCCCGTCTTCGTTGATCGATAGTTCACTCAAGGAAAGAGAGTTGGTAAAATACTCTTCTGTTAACTCCACATCATTTTCATCTGAATCTATCCAGTCTTGAGCTGTTTCCCACAGTTCTTTGACAATATAGTCTTTAATCCGAGTATCTTGAACTTGGAAAGTTCCCATAAATTTCTTTAAATCATCAAAAGAACTTGGAGGGAGACTTTCATCTGCACTCGCAGCAAAGATAGCATGAATCTTACCACCCTCGTAAGTGATAAATCCTTCAAACCAAGAATAGGCTCTGTTTAAGGTGAATTCGCCAATATCGTCTTGAATGATGACCGGTTTTTGATAGGTTTCAATCAAGGTCTCTAACCTAGAGTCTGAGGATTGGTCATCTAGGTATTCCAGCAAGTGGTAGCAGTTATTAGCTACTTCTGACATATATGGCTCTAACTCCATGAAGGGGCGTTTTTGACATTTGATATGATGAATTTTGTAGGGTTCAAAACTAAAGCCCCATCTCTTTTCTTCAAATTCCTCAGGAGTCAATACCCATTCCAAACGTCCCTCACGTTCAGAGAATTCCTGGGTTGCAACATTGACACTAGCTTTAAAATGAACGGACGGCATTTTACAACCATCTTTTAAAGAAGCGGCCCCAGTTACATTTTGGAGGGTAAAAATCAAGAATTCGACAATTTCACCACAAAATTCCTCTTCAAAATCATCTCTTGTTTTCTCAAATGGAGATTTTAATCGATTTGTCATTCACTTCATCCTTTCTCTCTATGCTTAAAAGCGTTAGTATAGTTTTGTATTCGCTTACATTTTAACATGTTTTAGATTTTATTTCACTTATCAATACTATTTTACACAAAAAGAAGCTACACTTTTAAATGTATAGCTTCTTATTATTCTTAATTCATTGATACATGGACATGGTCATAGTGGTTTTCGGTTACGCTACCACGGTCTGGCATTGGATTCCACGTGTAGGCTGGTCCATATTTACTATCATATGGAGCGTAGAAACGTTGCTTCCAGATGATGTAGTTGATACCACGGCTAGCCATATTTTTGACTGCATATTCTGCAATTTGATCTCCGAGTGCTGAACTCACTGGAACCATAAAGTCGATGGCCAAACCTTTACCGTGGTCCCCACTGTCACCAGGACGGTAGCCACTAAAAGATGTAATCCCAAACAAGTTGGCGATTTCTTCTTTAAAGGCTGCAGTTTGTGGTTGAAGACCTGCATTCTCAGACTTAGCTACAGCAAGTCCTGCATAGTCAGGAGCAGCTGGAGCAGCATACGTTCTTGAAGGAGCTTGGCTTTGCTCTGCTTGATAAGTCGACGTTGCAGCGTCAGAAGTTGCTGTTGTTGCTGCTGTTTCTTCTGTTGCACTTGTTCCTCTTGTATCAGCAGGCGTTTCTGCTACTGGTGCTTCTGCTGGAGTTGTTGCTGCCGTTTCTTCGGTTACTGTAGTCGCTGCTTGAGGAGCTTCTTCTTCAACTGGACGAGTTGTTTCTGCTACTGGTTCTTCCGCTGGAGTCGTTTCAGCTGTTTCTTCAACTACGGGTGCTTCAGTAGACGGTGTCTCTTCAGCAGTGGTCGCTGTCTCAGAAACTTCTGAACTTGGTGCTACTTCTGTTGGTTTTTCAGTCTCTGTTGCACTTGGTACTTCCTCAATTGGTTGAGAAAGGTCTTCTACTTGAACTGTTTGTTCATCGACTGTCACTTGATTGGTCGTCAAATCAGCGGTCGCAGTCGTCACTTCTTCACTAGCATCTGCTTGAGGAGTTTGGATTTCAACTTCCGTCACCTCTTCTGCCTCATTGACAGTTGTAGTGAGGACAGTATCTGGGAAAATCAAGTCCATATTGGTGATTTTGTTCAAATTAGCAAGAACTGTCACATCTACTCCCAAAGCTTCTGCAATGGTGCTCAAAGTATCACCATACTGTACTGTATAGCTTGTTTTGTTGTCCGTTTTAGTCAAATCGTTTTTGATTTGCTCAACGGTACGAGCAGTCCAAAGGATCTCCTCTGCTTGGGTTGCCAATACTGGGGCAAATGACAAGGCTACTGTTGAGGCAAAAATAATTCTTTTCTTCATTCGTTCACATTCCTTTCAAATGAGTACCCGTCTATCATAACACAAAAAAAGCAGAAAAAAAGCCCTCTCGGGCCTATTTAATAGAACTGTCTATTCCTTGTAACAAACCCGATTACTTGAAACAGTTTGTTAGGTCTCTGTCACACAACTGACACAATCTTCTCGTTACTTACTCTCAAAAATATGAGGAATATCTGCTAACTCTTGAATTCTGTGATTGCCTTCAAAAGAAGATTCTAAAAAGTTGATGCTTTGAATACCGCTATTCTGGGCAAATTCCACATCCAAAGTCCGGTCTCCTATATAATAGGTGCTCTCAGGATCCAGCTGATACTTGTCTAGCAGATAGTTAGCCGCTCCTGGACTAGGCTTGCGCTCAAAGCCACTCTGACTGGTTAAAATCTCTGTAAAATAGGATTCCAACCCCAAGTCTCTTAAAATGGTAAGAGCATTGTCCCCCTTATGAGTATAGACAAACTGCTGAATCCCTGTTTCATCTGCCCAAGCCAACACTTCACGAGCACCTGGCATCAAAACTACCTGGGCATTTTTCTCAGACAAGCTCTGGGCACGTACCTGATTGAGCACTTCCGCATCCAGATTTCTCTCTTCTGCCACCTGCACAAGCAAATCCTGCACAGAATACTTGAGGATAAACTCTCTCACTTTCTCCTTATCATAAGGAATAGAAAACTGAGCAAAGGTCTCCTCAATCCCTGATAAAATCGCTTCGTAAGAATCCAATAAGGTCCCGTCTAAATCCCAAATAAAAGCTGTTTTTTGCATTTTCTATCCTTTCAACATCATATAGCGCTGGTAACGATAACGTAGAAATAACCAACGGAAACCATTATCCAAAAGAGTTCCCGCCCAAATACCTGACAAGCCCCAGCCAAGAACAATCCCCATCAGATAGGCTGTCCCAATGCGGATACACCACATCCCGATACTTGTCGCATAAAAGGGGAGACGAGCATTCCCCAAGCCCTGCCAAATAGCCGTATAGATGACTGTCCCTGTCGCCATGGGAGTTCCTAGTAGTGAGAAAAGTGCCACCAGAACGCTCGCTTCGACCGCAACAGGATCCGTCGTATAGAGATGTGTCAGTGGTATTCCCAAAGCATAGATACTGAGTGTCAAGGGCAACATAAGGATAAAAGAAAGCCAAAAGGTTTGTTTGCTTACCTCGTCTACTCTTTCCCAGTCATTCTCTCCAACTGCTCGAGCCACCTGCATGACCGTTGCCGTAGCGACGCCAAAGGCAGGCATATAGTTAAACTGAGTCAAGACTTCTCCGACTGAATTTCCAGCTACTGCCTCCGTCCCAAAAGAAACAACTAAGGCAATGATGACAACATCTCCAGCTCTCATCATGAGACGTTCTCCCGCCGCCGGTATAGCCAAAGTCAACAAGTCCTTATCTAGACCAAAAGACGGCTTCTCATAAGGCAACTTTAATTGCGACCATAAAATCACAAGACCAACCAAGCGAGACAGGATAGTCCCCCATGCGACACCCGCTATCCCCATATCAAGAACAAAAATAGCTAGACTTGAAAAGAGAATATTCAAGGCATTGGATAAAAAACTAACATAGAGGGGTAGACGCGGATTATGCGTTGCACGAATCAAGGCCCCCAAACTGGTCATCAACCCTAAAAGAACAATCGAACCACCCACTAAAGAAAGGTAGAGTCCACCACTTTTGGCCACAGCCTGCTCAGTCCCCAAAAGTCCTATCATCTCTTGCCCAGCAAAGATAGACAAGACCCCTAAAATCAAACTCAGTAGCAAGGTAATCTTCAACGCCTCAGTCACATGATAAGCTAGCTTCGACGGGTCTTTCTGTCCCATGCTTTTTGAAATAACACTAGAAATAGCAGCTCCCAGAGCAATGAAAATCGCTTGGTAAATCGTGATAATATTACCAGCTACTGAAACACCTGAAATAGCGATTAAGCCCAAGTGAGCAACCAAATAACTGTCCACCATTCCCATGAGCATCTGCAAAAAGTTTTCACCCATAGCTGGCAATGCAATATTAAGAATATCCTTATTTCTCTTAAACAATCCTTCCTCCTGATGAAAAGAAACTCAGTTGGTTTCCCAACCGAGTTTACTCTCTCTGCCTTAAAGTCCTAGATAAGCCTCCACCGCTGCTTGCATGTCAGCAGCTGCCACTGTTGTTTTATGACGAACTGGAGCTGTTTCAAGGCCATCAACTGCTGGTGGCACTGCCACTCCTGAGATTTCATGTAATTGAGCCAAGGCTTCAAAGTCAGTCAAGCCAACTTTCCCTGTTACAGCTTCTACGGCAACCACTGGGAACTTGTATGGACTAGCTGTTGAAGCAATCACTGTCTTAGTCGCATCGCCAGTAGCCGCTTGGTATTTTCTATACACTGCTGAGGCAACAGCTGTGTGTGGATCCTCGATATAGGCATCTGTTTGATAAACACGTTTAATTTCTGCCGCAGTTTCTTCCTCAGTCGCATATTCAGCCGCAAAGAGTTCCAGAATCTCAGCATCAAAATCTGTCAATTCATATTGTCCTTGTGCATTCAAGGCATTCATGAGTTCAGTTGTCTTAACCGCATCATTCCCCAAAAGATGGAAAATCAAACGCTCCAAGTTTGAAGATACCAAGATATCCATAGATGGACTAGTTGTCACTTTAAACTCACGTTTCTTGTCGTAAACACGTGTCTTGAAGAAGTCTGTCAAAACATTGTTGTCATTTGAAGCACAGATTAATTTGCCAACTGGAAGACCGATTTGTTTGGCATAAAAGGCAGCCAATATATTTCCAAAGTTTCCTGTTGGTACTGTGAAGTTGACCTTTTCACCAGCTACAATTTCACCAGTCTTGACCAACTGAGCGTAGGCATAAACATAATAAACAATCTGTGGTACCAAACGACCAATGTTCATAGAGTTAGCTGATGAAAATTGCAGTTTATTAGCAGCCAACTTTTCACGAAGAGCTACATCGTTAAACATATGTTTGACGTTAGTTTGCGCATCGTCAAAGTTACCATCAATAGCAATAACATGAGTATTGTCGCCAGTCTGAGTAGTCATTTGTAACTCTTGTACCTTGCTAACACCATCCTTTGGATAAAAGACGATGATCTCAGTACCAGGCACATTCGCAAACCCTGCCATAGCAGCTTTCCCAGTATCACCAGATGTCGCTGTCAAAATGACAATCTTGTTCTCTAAACCATGCTTTTTAGCGGCTGTCGTCATAAAGTATGGCAAGATAGACAAGGCCATATCCTTAAAGGCAATCGTTGATCCATGGAAAAGCTCCAAGTTGTATTGCCCATCCAGTTTCACCAATGGCGCAATAGCTGGAGTATCAAACTTGCTATCGTAGGCATTGTTGATACAGTAGTCCAACTCCTCAGCCGTAAAGTCATCTAAAAAGGCTGACAAAACTAACTTAGCCACTTCTTGGTAAGAAGCATCTTTCAATTTTTCAAAGTCCAAATCCACCTTTGGATAAGTAAGCGGTGTAAACAAACCACCATCCGTCGCCAAACCTTGCAAAATAGCTTGGCTGGCAGTTACTGTATTATTGGCATCACGCGTTGATTGATAAACTAATGTCATGAATCTCTATCCTTTATCTATAGTCTCTTCCATTATATCATGATTTTTCAGAAAATTCTCCCTTTATAAGAGAAATTATAGGCTCAATTCTTCTTTCAAAGGCTGTAAATAGGTCATTTCATGCTGGCCTCTCTTCTCCAGTCCTTCCTCAGCTAGAAGGAGTAAGCCTTTTGAAAACCCGACAATTGCAGTTTCTTCCTCATCTGTGAGCATTTTCTTAGAAAATTGTCGCCTCAATGACTTGTAATCACGACCAAATGTGGTAAAAAATGGCGCAGATTGCAAGTAAGCTTCTAACTTATTTAAATTAAGCAACAAACCCAAATGAAAAGCCGTCGCAGCAAAAGTACGATTCAAGGGTTGCGTACATACACTACGAAACTAAATAGTACCTCGAGTTGTTAAATCTTGGTACTGGTAACTACGGTGAGTTTGGAAGTCCTTCTCCTGAGGATAAAGAAGGATCTCCCTCCCATCAAGGGCGAAGGCATGAATTTTCGGAGTCCCTAAGTAATCTTTTGCTCGAATTGGATAAAAATAATAGGTTTCGCCATCACGTTCCGCAGTAAAGATTGCAGAATGATCTAGATAATCAAAAAAATCATTCTCGTCTTTGAAGAGTCTGGCATTGACGCCTACATTTTCAGCATAAATCCCGTGCATAGACTCTTCCCAAAAAATATCTCTCGAAATTTTGGTATCCCAATCTTCCCCTGAAAACTCAGAATTGGCAAATAAAAAGGCTTTGGCAGCTTCAATCTGGTTAAATGCATTGATTACACGCAAATAGTTAGACTTTGAAACATCCAATTGAACTTGACTTCCACAGATAAAAGCACCGTATTCCGGGTAGTCGTGTAAATCCGTCCCTAGAACAGTTCTGCTCAACTTCAAATAGTTCATTAACATCTGATAACGTGCATAAGCAACCAGTTGATTATCATTTTTATCCCAATAAGGATGAATTCCAGAACCAATAATTGCATAATTTGCTTTACTCAGCTTTTTCTGAATCAGATCCATATAATCTCGAAAACGCACTTCAACCTCTTGGATGAATTCCGCCCTACCAAAGGCAAACTCGATAGTTGTATAGGAGACTTCGAATAAGATAGTATCTTGGCTAACTGGATCGAACAACTGAATTGGGTTCCCAAAATCATCCACTTTTTCGATAGTAAAACCCAGTACTGATGGTAAATACCGAAAAAGATCCTTAACAACTTCACTATCTGTAGCTTTAACCTCTAAATTGATAACAGGATACTCCAGCTCAATTCCCACAAATAAATCAGGTTTCTCTTTTATATTTTCTAAGTAGCGTTTCTTAAGCAAATCAATCGAACGAGACATCAAACACCAACACTTTCATTATCAAAATAAATTGTGAATAAGTAATATTATACCAAAAAACAAGTCAAAAGATTAGAAAATCACGCAAAAATAATTACTGAACCATTATCCCACTATTAACAAGATACAATTTAGTAAGAAATAAAAAAACAAGGTCAAAAAACCTTGTTCTTATTACTATACCGGCGGCCGGGGTCGAACCGGCACGTCCTTGCGGACACTGGATTTTGAGTCCAGCGCGTCTGCCAATTCCGCCACGCCGGCAAATAGTAACTGGGGTAGCTGGATTCGAACCAACGCATGAGGGAGTCAAAGTCCCTTGCCTTACCGCTTGGCTATACCCCAATAATATAAAATAGGCGAGTGATGGGGATCGAACCCACGCATGCCAGAGCCACAATCTGGTGTGTTAACCACTTCACCACACCCGCCATAATTTTATTAACACGGGCAGTAGGAATTGAACCCACACTGAAGGTTTTGGAGACCTTAGTTCTACCTTTAAACTATGCCCGTAACTAAAGCAATGGAAGGGGAGGGATTCGAACCCCCGAACCCGAAGGAGCGGATTTACAGTCCGCCGCGTTTAGCCTCTTCGCTACCCTTCCAAGTTATAAATAAGATATGGCGCGAGACGGAATCGAACCGCCGACACATGGAGCTTCAATCCATTGCTCTACCAACTGAGCTACCGAGCCAAATTGCGGGAGCAGGATTTGAACCTACGACCTTCGGGTTATGAGCCCGACGAGCTACCGAGCTGCTCCATCCCGCGTTAATATAAAAAGGAGGATGTGGGATTCGAACCCACGCACGCTTTTACACGCCTGACGGTTTTCAAGACCGTTCCCTTCAGCCGGACTTGGGTAATCCTCCAACAAATAGTCCGTACGGGATTCGAACCCGTGTTACCGCCGTGAAAAGGCGGTGTCTTAACCCCTTGACCAACGGACCATATCCATAGATGGGCACGAGTGGACTCGAACCACCGACCTCACGCTTATCAGGCGTGCGCTCTAACCACCTGAGCTACGCGCCCAAGTTAAAAAACTTG
>NZ_ALJN01000019.1:0-2231 GCF_000287715.1 Streptococcus oralis SK304
CTCTACAATACCAAGTCTCAAATCGAGTCAGGTATTCAGGATTTGGATGATAAGATTGAAAAACTAGAATTTTTTATCTCACAGGTTTCCCAGTATTTCAGTGATAGTTTAGAAGTCCTTAGCTTAGCGATTCAAGGAGCTACGCAACTAAGTAAAGTCATTACCGATAGCGATGGCAACTACTATGCGGACGGTCTGGACATGAGCTGGGTACAGAAAATGAAGGATGTGAAGATTGAAAATCAAAAAATTGAGACATCCATACCAATAAGTAAAAAACAAAAATCTATTCAGACACTCCAACAGCAATATGGGTTTAGTCAAACTGAATCAGAAATATTACTAAAATTATATGCTAGTATGGAAAAGAAATATGGGACTAAAAAAGCAAATGTAGAATTCTTTAAGATAGTTGCTTCATACTCTTATGGTGATAAATCTTATGGTGCTTGGCAAATTGTCGCTGGATTATATAGTCCAAACGGGGTGAATGGTATAATAGTTGGCATAAACGATAAACTGAAATACATACTGAAAAAATATGGATTAAAAGATTATGAAATTGATATGATTCAGAAAGCTATCCAGAATCAGCATAATTTTGCGAGATTGGAAAAGATTGAAGAGGGAGATACAAATGATGAGATAAAAGGTAAACTGAATTTAGCTTCTGAGAAAGCATATGGTCAAGGAAATTATAATAAATTAGACGAGAAGCAGAAAGCAAGAGTAAGGGAATTGTTGTTTCAATTTGGAGGAACAATAGATTATTCTCATATGGCTGCCACCATTTCTGCACATTTTACAGATAATCATGGAATAGAAAATGAGGATGATTTAGCGGGTTGGCAAGGTGATGTAGCTGGTGCTATGGGAATTTCTCCTAGTCTTGGCAATGATGATTATCGTTCAGATTTAGATGCTGTTAATATTTACCACAAAATGAAGAACGGAGATAGTGTAGTTGATGTTACAAACTCATACTATGATAGTGTTGAGAGAACATCTGGCTATAGAGCTTATGAATTTGTTCAAAATATTGGAGAAGGGGATTACACGAAAGGAATGAAGAAATTAGAAGAAACTTATAAATTATATGTCTCTTCTCATTCTAGTGAACAATCATCAACTTTCGAAAAATTTATGAATGCTATCCAACATTTCCAAAAAGATTTAGATAAACCCAATCCTTCTATCGGAGAGCAAAATGTTAAATAAAATGAAAAACTATTATAAAAACAAACCAACTCAAGCTGTCTTAATGCTCATGGTTCTTATTTGGTCAGTATATGAGATTGGTGCGACCAGTTTGGCAAGTAACTCTGCATTAACTAAGGAATTCATGCATAGTCGGTATGTTATAGTTTGGCCAATGGTAGATAAGAAAATGAAATTATACCATTATGCGGAAGAATGGACTAATGACGTTTTAGTTGGAATTATGCATTTAGATTATGGAAATATTAGAATAACTAGTTTTCCTAAAAAATGGGGGAGTGAAGCTGAAGTATACTATACGCTGTCTGAAGATGAGTATGCTGATAGAGTATATTTTTTCTTAGACGAGCCAATTTCCAAAGCCTATATCAGCAGTTTAGAACAAAATTATTATTTGATTTCAAAGAATGCAGTTGCTATTAAAGAGGAAACAGGTAAGACGGTTGAGCAGTTAGTTCAAGAAGTGGGGAATGCAAGGAAAAACTTCTTATCAGCTCTTGGAAAGATGAAAATCTTTCGATTGGTCTATTTGGTTCTTCGTATGATAGTATTGTT
Organism: Streptococcus oralis SK304; assembly: GCF_000287715.1. Lineage (GTDB taxonomy): Bacteria > Bacillota > Bacilli > Lactobacillales > Streptococcaceae > Streptococcus > Streptococcus oralis_Y. The sequence goes on from NZ_ALJN01000019.1 coordinate 1,774, forward strand.
GCAGTGTATCAGGTGGTCGGGTCAGCATAGAAAAAGAAAGAGAACGAAATTTTGCAGAATGGATAGAGCATGATGATAGAGAACTTCCAAACAATCAAAAAGGTATTCATTTGGTAAAGAATGGAATTGTTGTCAACTACTAAGGGGAGAAAGTTTTTTTATGTAACCAATAACAAGTCCTACACAATCACCATCACCAAGTAGACGACAAAAAGTAGACGACAAACCAGCGCACAAGAATCCCAAGAATTGATTCAGGCCATGACGAACAACCTCCAAGTCGCAAACGAAGTCACGGACCGCTTATCTAGTGGATGTGACTACCTGATTTCCTCTTTAGACTCAGGTGAACTGTCAGGAGCAGCCTACACAGCTGGTAAAGGTCTCTTTACAGACATTATCATCCCCTGTATCAAGAAGTTACAAGAAGCGGTAGACGATATCCAACTAGAGTTGAC
>NZ_ALJN01000020.1:0-44602 GCF_000287715.1 Streptococcus oralis SK304
CATAAATTCTTTTTTTTGACAAATGAATCCTATTATAAGCTTTTGCTCTCTTTAAAGCTGCTGAGTATGGATTCCCGGCTGCTGGTTTTGGTTGCCACACACCATCGTATCCTACATAGTAACGACCACCATCTACCCATTTATCCCTTACCATTTTGCCTTTAGAATCAACATAGTAACGACCGCCATCTACCCATTCATTCTTGGCCACCTTTCCATCTGATTTATAATAATAGTATCCTACCCATTTATTGCGGGCAATGCTTCCTTCTGGTGTTAAATCTAGTTTTTGAATTGCATAGTTTGCTTCTTCTTTTGTAAATTGTCCAATCCAAGGAGAAGTTAGCCTCTCATAAATTTTTGTCTTTGATAAATTGGCATTCTTTCGGTATTCTCTTGCTTGAATTAAGGCATTCGCCTTATAGTCTGCTTGCAAATGATTGATAGCATATTGTGCAGTGTCACTATTAAAACCTTCAAAAATTAACATCTCATAAATTCTTTTTTTTGACAAATGAATCCTATTATAAGCTTGTGCTCTCTTTAAAGCTGCTGAGTATGGATTCCCGGCTGCTGGTTTTGGTTGTCGCACACCATCGTATCCTACATAGTAACGACCACCATCTACCCATCTATCCCTTGCCATTTTTCCTTCAGAATCAACATAGTAACGGCCACCATCTACCCATTCATTCTTGGCCATCTTACCATCTGATTTGAGATAATATCTACCTACCCATTTATTACGAGCAGAGCTTCCTTCTGCTGTTAGATAATAATAATATGAACCATAGTTTTTATCATAAATCCAGTCACTTTTAACCTTTTTTCCATCAGAATCAACATAATAACGACCACCATCTACCCATTCATTTTTAGCTCTCTTTCCATCTGATTTGAGGTAGTAATTTCCTACCCAGCCAGACTGAACTTTAGATTGTGATTTATCCTGTTTAGGAGTTGTTTCTTTAGCTTTTTCAGTCGGTTTTGGTGCCGGCTTCAGCGCGGGTTTTGGTGCTGGTGTTTTCGGTTTCTCAGCGGATTTTGGTGCTGGTTTCGGTGCTGGTGTTTTCGGTTTCTCAGCAGGTTTTTGAGCTGGCGTTTTCGGTTTCTCAGCGGGTTTTGGTGCTGGCTTTGGTGCCGGCTTCGGCGCAGGTTTTGGTGCCGGCTTCGGCGCGGGTTTTAGTGCCGGCTTCGGCGCGGGTTTTGGTACGGGTTTTGGTGCCGGTTTCGGCGCGGGTTTTTGTGCTGGTGTTTTCGGTTTCTCAGCAGGTTTTTGTGCTGGTGTTTTTGGTTTCTCAGCAAGATTTGACGCCGAAGTTGTATTCTCTTTTACAACCTTACCGCTTTTAGAAACATCCTTTTCTTGAGCAGAAACATGCTGAGCCGAAAAAGGAAAGGCTCCAGTTGTATCTGTAAGTGAAATGAGTCCCAGTGTTGCAGTTGCTAAGCTGGTGACTAAAATTTTTTTTGATTTTTTCATAAAAATCTCCATTGTTTTTAATGATTTATACCTATAGTATACCATATGCTTTATTTTTCTTTCAAATCAAATATTAAATATTCAGAAATAAATCTAAAACTTAATTGAAAATCTATAGTTATATCACTTCCAACTCATACAAGCCTCTGACTGCATTACAGCCATAGATAGCCTCCGCCTGAGCTAGGTCTTTTAAAGTCAAGACTTTTTCCTCTACCTGTCCTCTTTCCAGCAAATACTGACGATAAATTCCTGGCAAAATTCCTAGACTGGTAGGCGGTGTGTAGAGTTTTCCAGCGATTTTCAGAACTAGATTACCGATAGATGTTTCCAAAAGCTCCCCTGCTGCATTATGGTAAATGATTTCCTGTTTACCTAGACTTAAGTGTGGTCTATGAGTTGTTTTAAAGTAGGTAAACGCCTGATTCAAATCTGCTTCTTGCAGGCAGAGTTTAGCTTTGCAGAAGGTCGGACTAAGAGGTGTTAATACTTGCCGACTGAGTTCCATCTCTCCAGATTTGCTGAGACTAATTCGCAAACGGTAGTCTTGGTGGGAATCACAAGCTTGGCACTCTTCCTCTATCTTTTGTCTCAGTTCTTCTGGATCAAAAGGATAGGCAAAATAACGACTCGCCTTTGTCAGCCTTTCCAGATGTTGATCTTCAAATAGCAAACGCTTCTGGCTGATTTTCCCAGTCGTAATCAATTGGAAGCGAGCTTGTTTACGATAGAGAACAGCCGCCTTTTGATGCACTTCACGGTATTCAGACTCCCAGGTGCTATCCCAAGTAATCCCTCCGCCAACTCCATAAATGGCTTGACCCTTGTGAAGTTGAATGGTCCGAATGGCGACATTAAAAATCCGTCGCCCATTTGGAAGTAAGAGACCAATCGTTCCGCAGTAGACTCCTCTGGGTCGTGGCTCCAAGTTCTTGATGATTTCCATGGTCGCAATTTTCGGAGCTCCCGTTATGGATCCACAAGGAAAGAGTGACTGAAAAATTGCAACCAAGTCCACATCCTCTCGCAACTGACTCTTGATGGTCGAAGTCATTTGCCAAACAGTTGAATACTGCTCCACTTGGCACAGACACTCCACATATTCACTGCCCACTTCAGAAATACGGTTCATATCATTTCGCAAGAGATCCACAATCATCATATTTTCAGAGCGATTTTTAGGATCTTGCTCCAACCAAGCTGCCTCTTTCAAATCTTCATCGTCAGTCAGACCACGTCTAGTTGTTCCCTTCATTGGACGAGTCGTTAATTCTCGGTCATTTTGCTCAAAAAAGAGCTCTGGGCTCATGGAAATCACTGCCATCTCATCATGTTCAACATAGGCATTGTAACCCGCCTCCTGCTCAACCACCATGCGATTGTAAATGGCAAAAGGATTGGCACTTAAATCTTGCTTGAGTTGGACAGTGTAATTTACCTGGTAGGTGTCCCCCTGACGCAAATGATGGTGAATCTGGGAAATAGCTTTTTCATAGTCCTCTGCAGATGTTTTTTCTCGCCACTTTGAAGGCAGATCTACTTCCTCATAAGTCAGAGGAATAGGGGATGTTTCCACCCTATCGTGAACGGTAAAGTAAAGCAAATACTCGCCCAGTAGAGGAACCTTGTGAACTGCTAGTTTTTCCTCAAAAGCAGGTGCGGCCTCGTAACTGACATAGCCCACGACATAATAGCCTTGCTCTTGGTAGCTTTCCACTTTTGCTAGCAAGTCTGCTACTTCTACTAAATCTCTCGTTTTTAACTCTTTAATCGGATGGGTAAAAGTGTATCTCTCCCCCAAAGCTCTAAAATCAATCACTGTTTTTCTATGCATATCTTAAGTATAGCACAAAAAAGCCGACCTAGAACAGCTAAATCCAGCTTTGTTTACTGATTTCTATGACGAAAAATCTTCTCTAAGTTACTTTTTCCTACTTTTGGCAATTCTCCATCAGATAGCAATAGTTCTTCTAGTTAAAAATACTCTTGTTGTTGGAACACTTGGCACAAGAATTCAACAAAAAACAGAGAGAGCCTTGGTTTCTATACCCTTACTCTCTCTGTCTTTTACTTTTTAAAAATTAAAAACCAAATTGCTTTTTTCTGTTACTACAGAATGATTTTACGACTTTCTGATAGAATCTTGTGGATACTGCGCACGCGCACCACCAATGAGTTTTGGACGGCTAGCAAGAACCGTTACGTGGGCGTGCCCAATCTCACGCAAAACTGGTCGAATTGGAACCTGAACATGCTTGACATGCATACCAATTGCAGTATCTCCGATATCAATCCCTGCATGAGCCTTGATAAATTCAACCTCAACTGGATCTTGCATAAACTTGAAGGCCGCCAACTGACCTGAACCTCCTGCATGAAGAGTAGGAAGGACACTAACGATTTCTAGCCCAAACTGCTCCGCCACCTGACGTTCGACGACGAGGGCACGATTGACATGTTCACAACCTTGAACGGCTAGATGAATTCCTTTCCCTCCCAGGATATCCAAAATCGTCTTCACAATGATTTCCCCAATTTCTTGGCTGGATTCCTTGCCAATCTGGCCACCTATCACCTCACTAGAAGAAAGGCCCAAAACAAAGATAGATCCTTGCTTCAGATTAGCTTTTTCTAATACATCTTTTACAATCTGGCTTGTTTCTCTTTGAATGTCTTTTTCCTTCATACTTGATACCTCTTTTGTCATTATCTATCATATCGTTTTTTCTACGTTTTAGCAAGATAGATAACCTAGAAAGCTTGCTCAATTACGCATAAAACTCCCAGAATTGACTGGGAGTTAACTAGTTTCTATTCTATTGATGTATATTTCAACCGTCGTCCCTTTTTCGGGTGCAGAATTGATCTTCATCTGGTAATTGTTTCCAAAATGAAGTTTGAGCCGTTGGTCAACGTTTTGAAGACCAACTCCCCCACGTTTGAGCTGACCTTGACTGCTATCACCAGGATTTTGGAAACCAACTCCATCATCCTCAATGCGGATGATTAGTCCTGAATCCTTTTTCTGGACGGAAACTTTAATATATCCCTGTCCATCTTTCTCCTTGATGCCGTGATAAAGGGCATTTTCTACAAGGGGTTGTAGCACCAGTTTAGGCAAGACTAAATTATCAAAGTCAGGATCTTCAGCAATTTCATACTCCAGCTTATCCCCATAACGTTGTTTCTGGATAAAGAGGTACTGGCGGACATGATTGATTTCATCAGACAGACAAATCAAATCCTTGCCTTGATTGAGCGCCAAGCGGAAATAGGTTGCCAAGGACTTGGTCACCTGAACCACTCGCTGACTATCCTGAAACTCAGCCATCCAGATGATAGTGTCCAAAGTATTGTAGAGGAAATGGGGGTTAATCTGACTTGACAAGGCTTGAAGTTCATACTGCCGGGTCGCTTCTTCCTGCCTGCGCACATCTGCCATCAGCTGATCAATCTGATCCAGCATGGCATTAAACTGGCGAGTCACTTCTCTCAGTTCATAGGCACCAGCTTCCTTAGCACGCAGATTTTGTGTACCAGAAGCAATTTCCAGCATGGTTTCTCTCAGGTCCTTCAAGGGGGCGATCCAGCGCTTGAGACTGAACCACACCAAGCAGAGACAGGTAAGAAGAGATGTGACACTAGCCCCAAACAAGGTCCACATGAGTTGACTCCGAACTTTGTCTAACTTCTCCAACGAAGACACGCCTATAACCGTCCAATCAGTTCCTGCAATCTTTTCCTGACTGACATAGGATTGATGATTCAGCGTATAGCCCTGCCCCGTCTCAATGTAGGGTTTCATGGCCTCCATTTCACTTGCTGAGCTATAGACAGTACGTTTAGGATGGTAGACAAATTCATGGTTTTCATTGATGATAAAGGCAAAGCCCTGCTGGCCCAACTGGAGTTGGTTGAGATAGGCTTCCAGAGTTTCATAGGAAATATCCAAACGAAGTACGCCAAGATTGGCTCCCTTTGTATCAACAAGTTCCTGAGTGACAGAAATGACCCACTGACTGTCTGATTTACGAGCTGGTGTCAAAACTGGCTTAGCTCCCTGATGAATAGCCTTTTGGTACCAATCCTCAGCCATCATATCTGAGGAAGTTTTCATCTGCACACTATCATCTGTAGAAATAACCTGACCGGATTTGGTGACCAGTACCACCGTTTTCAAGTCCTGGTCTGCCTTTAAGATAGTCAAAAACAGATCTCGGATTCCCTTGACTTGGTCTTGGTTAGGATTCTCAGCATAGGCTAAGACATCCTTCTGCTGGGTCAAACTGGTAGAGGTGGTTTCTAATTTTTTGATATAAGACTGAATAAAGTGGCTAGTTTGGCTAATGGTCGTTTGGCTATTACCCTCGATAGTAGCCTCAATAGCTGATGAACTAGATTGATAATAGAAAGTCCCAACCACAGCTAGTAGAATGAGAAAGACCAGAAAGATGGAAATAACCATTCTGACTAAAAGAGAAGAACGCTTCATCGACCTTCTCCCTTCTTAAACTGACGAGGTGTCACACCTGCAATCTGTTTAAAACGTTGAGTAAAGTAGTTCATATCTTCAAAGCCAACCTTTTCGGCTATCTGGTAAATCTTTAAATCTGTTGTCAAGAGCAAGAGCTTGGCTTGTTTGACACGCTCTCTCACCAGGTAATCCTGAAAAGGCAGCCCCAACTCTTTCTTAATCAAGGAACTCAAATAAGTCGGACTAAAGCCCAAGTCACTGGCCAAGCTCTTTAAACTAAATTGACTATCAGCCAGATGAGACTGGATCTTCTGAGCAATATTTCCCTCAAACTTATCGGTTAATAAATCTTGTAACTGCTCTTCTTTTTCTTCCTTGTCTAGCTTTTGCTTGATTTTCCCCAACATTTCCTCAATATCCTGACGAGAAAAGGGCTTGAGCAGGTAATCATCTACACCGAGTTTGACAGCAGACAAGGCATAATCAAAATCATCGTAACCCGTCAAAAATACCAGATGCACCTGAGGATAGGTTTCTCGTACCAGACTGGCCAACTGGATGCCATTTAGCTGAGGCATGTTGATATCGGTTAAAATGATATCTGGCACCTGCTTTTGAATCAAGTCCCAAGCCTGTCTTCCATTTTCAGCCTGACCGATGATTTCCATATCGTAGGCTGCTACATTGACCAGCTTGGTCAAGCCTTGTCTTACCAGATACTCATCTTCTACGATTAAGATTGTGTAGGTCATGCTCTGCTCCTTTACCACTTACTAGTATCAGTATAGCAAAATTCTCCTCTAACTGCTTAGGAAAGACTTCTTAATCAACATAATCTAGTAAATAAGCATAGCCTTTTTCTGCCATTTGGTCTTTGGGAATAAATCGGATAGAAAGACTATTGATACAGTAGCGCAAGCCACCCTTGTCCTGAGGCCCATCTGTAAAGACATGGCCAAGGTGAGAATCTCCAACTCGACTTCGCACTTCCATGCGCGTCATATTGTAAGACTTATCTTCCTTGTAGGTAGCAACATCTGGACTGATTGGTTGGGTGAAACTAGGCCAACCACAACCAGACTCAAACTTGTCCTTTGATGAAAAGAGGGGTTCGCCAGTGGCCACATCCACATAGATACCGGATTCAAATTTATCCCAATAGCGGTTTGAAAAAGCTCGTTCTGTTTGATTTTTCTGGGTAACTGCATACTCCTCAGGTGACAAGGTCTTTTTCAATTCTTCATCGCTTGGTTTGGGATATTTGCTGGCATCGATGACGGGATATGCAGCCTGATTGACATTGATATGACAGTAGCCATTTGGATTTTTCTTGAGGTAGTCTTGATGATAGTCCTCAGCCACCACAAAATTTTTCAAGGGTTCCTTTTCAACTGCCAGAGGTTGGTCATATTTTTTAGCAACTTCATCAAAGACTTGATTGATTACTTCCAAATCCTTGTCATCTGTGTAATAAACGCCGGTACGATACTGAGTCCCCACATCATTTCCTTGTTTATTTTTGCTGGTTGGATTAATGATGCGGAAATAATGAAGCAGAATTTCTTTGAGGGAAATTTGATTGGCGTCGTAGGTGACATGGACAGTCTCTGCATGTCCTGTTTGGTTGATCAATTCGTACTTGGTTGTTTCCCCTCTACCATTTGCATAGCCTGAAACGGCATCTGTCACTCCGGGCACGCGTGAGAAGTATTCCTCAACTCCCCAGAAACATCCCCCAGCTAGATAAATTTCGTGCAAGTCTGCGTCTTTACTAATTTCTGTTTTTTTCACTGTTTTTCCTCCTTGGCTAACTGACGCTTTCTCAATTTGCGAGCTATCTGTCTGCCCTGCATTTCGCGTCAATAGAAAATAGAAACCGGTTAGGGCTAGGAGAATGACCCCTGCCAAGACAAAAAGTTTTACTTTATCATTCATAGCCTTTCTCTACCCCATTTCTTTCAATTCTTTTAAAATCATATCCTTATCCATAAAACCTGGTTGCGTTTTGACCAGCTTGCCTTCCTTGTCTATAAAGGCTTGAGTGGGGTAAGAACGAACACCATAACTTTCCAAAAGTTTGCCTGACGGATCAATTAAAACCGGAAAATTTTTATAATCCAAGCCCTTGTACCAGTTCTTAAAGTCCGCTTCTGCTTGCTCCCCCTTGTGGCCAGGAGATACCACTGTCAAGACCACGTAGTCATCACCTGCATCCTTAGCAATTTCATCCGTATCTGGAAGACTGGCTAAACAGATAGAACACCAAGAAGCCCAGAATTTAAGATAGATTTTCTTGCCTTTGTAGTCAGATAAACGATAGGTCTTACCATCTACTCCTATTAGTTCAAAATCGGCAACCGCCTGACCCTTGGTGGCAGTTTGCGAGCTGACTTGTTCTGTTTTGGATTGCTCCTTCATAGTTGATTCGTCTGACATGTTTTTTGCCGAACAGGCTGCCAAGCAACAGACTGAGCCTACTCCAAGGAGACAAGTTTGCCATTTTTTCATTTCTTTTTCCTCTCTATTCAAATAATCTTGTCAAAATGGAAGCATTTCCCAAAAGCACCAAGATTCCCATCACGATAATGAGGAAACCACCCACTTTTTTGAGGGTTCCGAGGTAAGGATGGAGTTTTCGAAAATGTTTCAAAACATAGCTGGAGGCGAGAGCTAGAACCAAAAATGGTAGCGCCAAACCCAGCGTGTAAACCAACATGAAACCAGCTCCCTGCCAAGCACCTGAGCCACCTGAAGCCGCTAAGGCCAAAACAGACCCCAGAACCGGCCCTACACATGGCGTCCAAGCAAAACTAAAGGTCAACCCCAGTAAAAATGCCTGACTATAGCCCTTACCGCTTTGTCCCTGTCTCTTTAATTGTAGCCTTCTTTCCTTGTAAAGTCCCTGCAAATGTAAGACTTCCATCTGGTGCAAACCCAAAAGAATGATAACGGCGCCCGTCACATACTGAAACCAAGAAGCATACAGCAAGTTACCTAAAAAACCAGCTCCATAGCCCAGTAAGATAAAGATAAAAGAAATCCCCGCTATAAATGCCAGAGTTCGTAATAAACTAACAACTGAGATTGAAATTTTTCCGCTAGAAGCCTGAGCACCATCTTTGTCATCCAACAAGACCCCTGCATAGACCGGTAACAAGGGTAAGATACAAGGAGAAAAGAAGGAAAGAATTCCAGCAAGAAAAACACTGATAAAAAAGAATACATTGTCCATTGCCTTCCTCCATTCTTTGATTTGATAAGTCTATTATAATTCCCAACTCTAAGAAAAAACAGGGACAATGATAGGAAAAAATAGGAATTTAATCAGTTTATTCAGAAATCTGGCACAAAAAAAGCCAGACAATGTCTGACTTTGATAGAAACAGAAAAGAAATCACCTGTCTTCCCTACTTATCTGGTAATAAATAAGGTCCGAAACGTAGTCTTTTCTCTCCACACCATTGGCAATAGTTTTTAGATAGGACATTCCAGCCTTCTCCATCACACGGCCTGAAGCTGGGTTAAGACTGGCGTAACGAGCTCTGACCTTTTGAAAGCCTGCTTGAGTAAAACAAAAGTCTAACACAGCTCTCAAGGCTTCCGTCATCATACCACGACCCCAATAGTTTTTTCCTAAAATATATCCAATTTCACAACTTGAATCTTTCTCATTCATCTCAACGATGCTGATATCTCCTATCACTTGCTCCGGATTTTCTTTGAGACAAATGGCCCATTTGTAATAGTTGGGATTGGGATAGGATGCAACCCAATTTCGAATCGAGTTCCGAGTCACCTCAACATCAAGATGAGGATCCCAGGTGACATAGGTCAGATTCTTAGCAGACGAAGCCCAATTTTGAAACATGGCTTCCGCATCACTCTCCACAAATCTTCTCAAGATTAAACGTTTCGTCTCTAACATTTGCGTACTGATTGCTTTCATAATGTTACCTCGCTTTCTAAGCTTAAGGCTCAAGATAAAAAGGCCCCCCGGACCTTCCTCGCTTTCTCATTTCTAGGCTCAGGGTAAAAAGGTCCACTGGAGGTTCCTCGTTTTCCCGTTTCTAGACTCGGGCTGAAAACCTCCACTGGAGGTTTTCACTCCCAAAAGTCATCAAATACGGTGATTGGTAGATGGCGTTTGTGTTGGCCTTTGTACCACCAGTTTTCGATAATCGCTTGGGCTTCTGGACTGATTGTTTTGTCTTCGAGGTAGTCATCAATTTCATTGTAAGTGACTCCAAGTGCGACTTCGTCTGCTAGTCCAGGTTTGTCTTCTTCTAGGTCTGCTGTTGGGATTTTTTCATAAAGGGCTGGGTCTGCACCAAGCTCTTTCAAGAGTTGCTTTCCTTGACGTTTATTGAGGCGGTAAAGGGGGAGAATGTCTGCACCACCATCACCAAACTTAGTAAAGAAACCTGTGATATTTTCCGCAGCATGATCTGTTCCAATGACCGCTCCGCTATGGGCACCCGCAAGGGCATATTGGGCAATCATACGACTACGAGCTTTAATATTGCCCTTGTTAAAGTCTGAAACAGGACTTCCTGTCGCTTCAACTGCAGCTGCCATGGCATCAGCTGATTCCTTGATATTCACAACCAAGCTGACATCTGGTTGGATGAAAGCAAGAGCTTTTTGAGCATCTGCTTCATCAGCTTGCACGCCATAGGGCAGGCGGACAGCGATAAATTGGTAGCTGTCATCTCCTGTCTCTGCTCGCATTTCTTCCATAGCTAATTGCGCCAAGCGCCCTGCTAAGGTTGAGTCCTGACCTCCAGAAATCCCTAGTACAAAAGTTTTAAGGAAGGGGTGTTTTTTCAAGTATCTTTTTAAGAAGTCAATGGAACGACGGATTTCTTCCTGAGCGTCAATCACTGGCTTGACACCCAGTTGCTGGATAATTGTCTCTTGCAAACTCATTCTTCTTCTCCTTCACCAAGGGCTTCTTTGCGCATCTTGTCAATCAAGTCCATCTTATCTTGCCAAATATCATGCGCCAAATCTACTGGATAGTGCTGTGGATTGAGTACCCGTTTATACTCATCCCAAAGCTTGTCAAATTCTTTGCGAGCATAGGACTGAATCTCGGTCAAACTAGGCAAATCGTAAACCAATTTCCCTTCTTTGAAAATATCCACCAAGAGAGGAACAGCATCAAAATTTCGAACAGTCTTTTTGATGTAGGTATAAGTTGGATGGAACATCTTGATTTCAGTCATGCCGCTCACATCAACACCATCATAGGTGATGTAGTCACCTTCTGACTTGCCTTTTTCACGACTGGTAATGCGCCACACCTGTTTCTTACCTGGCGTTGACACTTTTTCAGCATTATTAGACAGTTTGATGGTATTGCGCATACGACCATTCTCATCTTCGATAGCTACAATCTTATAAACTGCCCCAAGAGCTGGCTGATCATAGGCTGTAATCAGCTTGGTTCCCACACCCCAGACATCAATCTTGGCCTTTTGCATCTTGAGGTTGAGAATAGTATTTTCATCCAAATCATTAGAAGCATAGATCTTGGCCTCTGTAAAGCCAGCCTCGTCCAGTTGCTGACGGACTTTCTTGGAAATGTAGGCAATGTCCCCAGAGTCGATCCGCACACCCATAAAGTTAATCTGATCACCCAGCTCACGCGCCACCTGAATGGCAGCTGGCACACCGATTCGCAACGTGTCATAAGTATCTACTAAAAAGACACAGTCACGATGGGTCGCCGCATAAGCCTTGAACGCTTCATAGTCGTTTCCATAAACTTGTACCAAGGCATGGGCATGAGTCCCCAAGACAGGAATATCAAAGAGTTTACCAGCACGCACGTTGCTGGTTCCATTGGCGCCACCAATCACGGCTGCGCGTGTTCCCCAGATAGCTGCATCCATTTCTTGCGCACGACGTGTCCCAAACTCCATCAAGGGTTCATCTTCAATAACCGAACGAATACGTGCCGCCTTAGTCGCTATCAAGGTTTGAAAGTTAACGATGTTTAAAAGAGCAGTTTCAACCAATTGACATTGGGCTAGAGGGCCTTCCACCTGCACAATCGGCTCATTAGCAAAAACCAAGTCCCCTTCCTGGGCAGAACGAACCGTCAACTCCAACTCGAGATTGCGGAGGTAGTCTAAGAACGCACCGTGATAGCCAAGCGACTCCAAGTAGGCAATATCGCTATCTGAAAAGCGCAAGTCTTTAAGATAGTTCACAATTCTTTCCAAACCAGCAAAAACTGCATAACCGTTGTTAAATGGTTGCTGGCGGAAATAAACTTCAAAGACCGCCTTCTTATTGTGAATCCCTTGGTCAAAGTAAACTTGCATCATATTGATCTGGTACAAGTCCGTGTGCAATGTCAAACTATCATCTGGATACATCTGTTTTCCTTCTTCCTTCTTTATAAAGGTATGAACGTATTCTACCACTTTCACACCATCCGATAAATTTAGTACTATTATAACACATTTTACCGAGATTGATAAAAAGCTAACAAGCTATTCTCCATTCTCCAGTTCATCCATATCTTGCTCAAACTTTTTTTGAGCCCATTCGCCATAACTTTTAAGGCCTAGATTGCCAATAAAAACCCAAGGAAGATAAATCAGATAAGTAAGCACCCAAGCAGATAAGTATTTAACGTTCAAAGGATTGTGCTGATAAATTTCGATATTGAATTGATAATTTTGCAACATCAAGAGAGTCGTAATAGCGAGAGTTACCAGCAAACACCCTACAATCGTAAAATGAAAACGACTATAGTAGGTCACTCCAAGATGTCGTGCACGATTGAAAAAGAAGAAAATTCCTAACAAAAGGGTAATCAGAAGAATATTAGGATTAAACAGAGCAGGTGCTAATACAGCCACCAAATAACTTAGTAGAATGAGCCCGATAAACACATGAAAAGACTCTGTCCCAGCTTTGTTAATCAGTTGTTCTTCCCTTTCGTCTAGTAATTGATAATAAAAAAATCTATTCTTCATCTTCTTCCTCCCAAACTTGCTGATTTCTGCGATTCAAGTATAGGATAACTCGGTCCATAGAATAACTCCCAACGAGATAGATGATAACTGCTAGAACCACTTTTAGGGAGTACTTCCAAGTCAATAGACTGACCAGTTCCTCGCGATTGCCTACGATATCAATCAATAAAATCACTATAGAAAATCCCAAAGCAGATAAAATTCTTTCTTTTCCAGTATTCTCAACAATATCTCGAATATCAATTCCTACATACATGCGGCGAATAATGGCATACAAACCTACTCCAATCAATAAAAGTAATTCTGGTGAATAGGATAGAAGCGTTAAATTGAAAATATAAACTTTGGCAAAAATTTCCAGTGCCAAAAATAGGCACATTCCCAAAAGAATTTCTCCTGAAATCTTTCCATCCAATTTTTCCGTACGTTCATCTTTGATCACAAGTTTTTTTCTATTTTTCATCTTCTTCCTCCCAAAATAGTTGGTCTAATGTTTTTCCTAAGCATCTGCAAATGGACTGGCAGAGGGAGAGACTAGGATTGTATTTCCCAGCTTCAATCAAGCCTATAGTCTGCCTAGTAACGCCCACAGCTTCTGCCAAATCCCCTTGTGTTAAATCACACTCCACCCGAGCTAATTTTAATTTTAAATTTTTAGCCACTAGTGTCCTCCTTCACATTCTTAAAAAGTTGCGCTTCTTTTAAAAACATTATACCATATATCTAACTTAATGCAATATATAAATGTCATTTTGTAAGATTTTATTAACAAAAAAACTCTCTACTACAAAAAATAGAGAGCGTTGCCTTTAAATATAGGATTTCAAAATATCAACGACATCACTTCTTTTCTTGACCTGATGGGCCTTGATGCCCAATTTCTGAGCTGAGTTTGTATTGTCCTCAATATCGTCTAGAAAGACACAATTTGTAGGATCTAGCTGGTATTTATAGAGAATCTCCTTAAACATTACCAAATCAGGCTTTATAGCTTTTATATCACAGGATAAGACAAAGCCATCTAAAAGTTCTTTTAAGGGAGATAGTTGCTCTTCCAGCAAGTCATAAAATACCTTTGAGGTATTGGACAAGACAAAGATGCGATGCCCCTTTTTCTTTAGTTCTGACAAGACAGGAGAGACTTCCGTATAAATGTCAATGTAGCTAGGCCAGTTCCAGATAACTTCTTCGACCTTCTTTTGAAAGGTCCTGCCAATCATTGACACAACTTTAAGCACCAACTCTTCTCTCGTCATGGTTCCAAGATCTAATCTTTCCCAAAGCCCCGACTGAAAAATGGCCTTATCTAAAATCAAATATTCTTCCTTCGTATCCGAAACACCTTGCAAAATCTTATCTTTGTTCCATTCTAATAAAACGTTACCCATATCTAGTATGATATCCATTAGCCCACCTCCATAGTGATGTGAAGATTTCCTCTTTGATTTATACTTTCATATTTAGCTTACAAATCCTTTTGGTAATAGTATCTTTTCCCTGTATAGGGATAGTTTTGCAAGGTAAAGACTTCCTTGTAGCCATGCCTTTTATAAAAATCTGGTGCTTGAAACTGGTAAGTATTTACAAAAGCAAAACGACAGTTTCGTTTCTTGGCTTCATTTTCTGCTCGCTGCAATAGTTTTGAACCGATTCCTTGTCCCCGTAATTCCTCTCTCACAAACAAATATTCGATTTCCAACCAATTTCCGAAAGTCTCAGCTACTAAGCCCGCCATGAGATTGCCCTTTTCGTCTTCAACATAAAGGTTCAGTGGCTTACTTTCAGCCTCTTCTCTTTTAGAACGATTATAAGCACGAATCAAATTCCCTATTTCTTGCGCTTTATGAGATTCCTTATTTTCCAATCTAAGGTACATCCAAACCTCCTAATAAACTACTACAGCTTGATTATAGTCTTATTTCGATGGACTGTCAAACTAGAAAAACTCACCAAACAAAGTTGATGAGTTCATGATTTATTTTCTAAATTTCCACTGACTATAAATCCCAAAAACAAAGATCCAGATAGCAGAACCAACTGCCCCCATGAAAGTGGACTCTTGCAAAAAGAGAGTCACAAAAACAAAGACAAAAAAGAGAATGGTTAGGGGATTAAGCAAGCGATACTGAGGCATGAGGTAGCCATCAGCCATGAAATCTTGTGACTTGCGGTATTTGAGATGGGCCACCATTATCAAGATATAAATCGCGATGTAAACACCTGATGAGGATGCGGTGATCAAAGCAAAGGCATCGGAAACACCTGGCAAAACATTGATAAAGGCAGCCAGAGCAATTAAGATTGCTGAAGCGATGATGGCATTTTGCGGAACATTGTGACGAGAAAGAGTATCTGCCTTAATAGCTTTTAAGAAGCGATTGGGTGAATCATGAGCAATCTGGTAGAGGTGTCGCCCTGTTGAATAGAGGGTTGAATTAAGAGCAGATGCTGCTGAGGTCAAGACAACAAAGTTGATTAGAGCCGCTGCCCACTTGATCCCTGCCAGCTCAAAAACCGTTACAAATGGTGAATCTGAAGAAGCAAGTTCTCTCCAGGGAATAATAGACATAATGGCTAATAGAGCACCACCATAGAAGAAGACAATTCGGAGAGGAATTTCTTTAACTGCTTTTGGCAAAACCTGACGAGGATTCTTCGTTTCAGAGGTTGTCACTCCGATAAATTCAATCATCAGATAGGCAAAAAATACCATTTGAAAGGCCATGACAAAGTTCATGACTCCATTTGGGAAAAGAGAGAATTGATTGCTGATATTTGCCAGACTTGCAGCACCATATGGTGTTTCAAATCCTGTCAAGACCATAAAGACCCCTGTTGCAATCATAGCTAAAATAGCCACAATCTTAACCATAGCAAACCAAAACTCGACTTCTCCAAAGAGCTTAACCGCAATCAGATTGACCAAGGCCAAAATCGTTAAAAAAACAATCTGAATCAACCAACTAGGCCAAGAAGGAAACCAAAACTGAACATAATGCGAAATCGCAGTGATTTCTGCCATACCGATAAAGACGACAGACAACCAATAAGACCAAACTGAGAAATAACCCCAGCCTTTCCCCAAATGACGGGTGATAAAGTTGATAAAAGTATGTTGTTCTGGATCCTGATATAGCATCTCCCCAACAGCCCTCATCATCAAAAACATAAAGGCTCCTGTAATCATGTAAATCAGGAGGATAGAAGGTCCAGTAAGGCTGATAGAACGACCAGCACCTAGGAAAAGTCCTGTTCCGATTGTCCCCGCAATGGCCATCACCTGAACATGGCGATTGGTTAAACCACGCTCCATTTTATTTTTTTTCTTATTTGAACTCATATAGTCTCCTATTTATTCAAAAAATCAAAAAGGAGTTGAGCAAGTCAAGACCTCCACTACTCCATTTTCATTCTATTTAGGCTGTTTTTTCAACCTTTAAAATTTTGACATCGTAACTACCAACAGGTGTCTCAATCGTAACAATATCGCCTGTTTTTTTGCCGATCAAAGCTTGTCCAATCGGACTTTCATTTGATACCTTCCCAGCGAAAGCATCTGCACCTGCAGAACCGACGATGATGTAGACTTCTTCTTCCTCTTCACCGATTTCTTGAATGGTTACGGTCTTACCGATAGCTACCTCATCTTGGGAAACTGCATCGCTATTAACAATTTCAGCATAGCGAATTTTTGTTTCTAGACTTGAAATTTGTCCTTCAACAAAAGCTTGTTCATCCTTAGCTGCTTCGTACTCACTATTTTCTGAAAGATCCCCGTACGAACGAGCAATTTTGATACGCTCTACGACTTCAGGACGACGAACGAGTTTCAATTCTTCTAATTCTTTTTCTAACTTTTTCTTTTCTTCAAGGGTCATTGGGTAAGTTTTTTCTGCCATTTTTTCAACTTTCTTTTCTATTACTTTTTTAAAACAAAATTATGTGGAAAACCACATAATTTTAGTTTGAACTACTTGATTGTGTTAATTTACTATTGATATGTTCTGCAACGTTTTGGTCATGCTCTTCTTTTGTCGTTGCAAAGTATACTTTACCGTCTTCAACATTAGCTACAAAGTACAAGTACTCACTCTTTGTCTGATTTACACTTGCTTCAATCGCATCGAGGCTTGGACTATCAACTGGTCCGGGCATGAGGCCAAGATGTGTATAAACATTATAAGGTGAATCAATCGTAGTATCAATTGCAGTATCATCAGCCAAGCTAATCTTTTGGCCAAGTTTTCCTTCAGCATACAAGATAGCAATGTTGCTTTGAAGTGGCATACCAAGATTCAAGCGGTTATAGAAGACTCCCGCAATCAATTTACGATCTTCGGTCTTAGCACCTTCTTTTTCGACAAGAGAAGCAATACTGAGCAATTCATTAACTGTCAGATTCTTTTCTTTGATCGTAGTGTAATACGGTGACATGGCCTTGTCCATAGCTGCTAACATATCATCAATCAAGCTTTCAACTGTGGTGCTGTCTTTGATAGTGTAGGTTGCTGGGAAAAGGTAACCTTCAAGGCGATAACGAACGCCACTGTCTTTTGTTGGAAGACTTCCAAGAAGGTTTGGATACTTGGCTACTAGTTGGGAGATGAAGGTTTCATCTTGAGCTTTTGCCATGAAAGCATCCGCTGTAAGAGGTTCTTTAAAATCACCTTGGAGTTGACCTACTGTCTGAGCAATTTGCTCTAAGGTATAACCTTCCGGAATAGTTAAGTTCGCAAGCACTGGTTCTTGAGGTTCAGGAGTTCCACCTTTTTGCAATTCTTGAATCAAGTCATCCGTACTCATGCTCTTCTTCAAATTGTAATAACCTGACTTCAAATCTGAACCCTTATACTTAGCATAAATACTAAAGATAAGTCCATGTTTGACCAAACCAGATTTTTCCAAAGTGCTCCCAATTTGTTGCACGTTTGATCCTTCTGGAATTTGAACTGTCACATACTCCTTAGAGCTCGCATCAACAGGTTTCAAAGAGTTTTGAACGTAACCGTATCCAAAGTATCCACCAGCAGCCACAAGCACCAAGAGGACTAAAAAGGTTACTAGGAAACCTTTGGCCTTTGATTTCTTCTTTTTCTTGGTTGGTTTTTTACCTTTACGGCGACGGTTACGACGTGGTTCCTCCGTTAATCTGTCTGAGGATCCAGTTGAAACTAGCGCTTCAGCTTTATTATCAGAAGAAGGAACTGATGTATTGGCCTCTTCTGTCTTATAAGTCACATCTATCTTGGTCGGAGTATCGTTAAATTCTTTTTCTTCAGGTTCAAGATCAACTGGTTCCACCTTAGGTTGAACGGACTCCACTACAGGTTCTTCAGCTGGATGAATCGGTTCTACTAGAGGTTCTTCAGATTCTACAACTTCAATCTTGTCAATGACAGGCTGTCTAATCTCTTTCTCTTCTTTTTCATCCGTTTTATCAGCTTCAGCACTCGAAAGTGGAGGAACACTCGGCGCATTCTTTAGAATTTTATCGACAACAGATAGGGAATCAGCCATCAACTCTTCTGTTGAAGTATCCGATTCAGGATTTACAGGAGTTACTGAACTAGCTTGAGATGATGAAGCTGTCAGATTTGGAATGTCTACTTCTTTCTCTCTTCTATCTTGTTCTTTTACTCTCTCTAAATCACGTAGAATCTGCTCTTTAAAGCTTAATTTTTCTTCTTCTCTTGATTTTTCAGTCAAAAGCATTACCTCCTTGTTGACAATCCATAATATTATATCTTAAAAGTCGCAGAAAAGCAACTAACTAGGGCATTCCCTAGCTAGTTTTCTTTATTTTCTGGCTGCCAAACCATATCATACCATGTTTCCCCAGCAAAGCTTGACTGGGATACTCCTTCATTAACAAAGCCATGTTTTTCGTAATAAGGGATGAGATAGTCATGGCAGGTCAAGTTGATACCTTCTCGTTCATGTTCTAAAGCGACTTCTTTCAGAGCCCTTAACAATCTTTTCCCCACGCCCAAGGCTTGTGCCTCCTTAGCTATGGAGAGACAGGTCACAGAGATATAGCCTCCAGGTCGATGGCTATAGTCTTTTATCTCTTCTGTAAAGGACTGATCTTGTAGATGACGATGTGGGACGACTGGACCTTCGATATACCCAAGGATACGTCCCTCCTTTTCAGCTACGAGAAAACTGGTCTGAATTTCACGTAAGTGCGCCTCAAAGACCGAACGAGGAATCGCTTCTTCAAGGGAGAAATTCTCCAGTTCTATCTCTAAAATTTGATCTAAATCCGAAAATCTTGCTTGTCTGATTTTCATACTTCCTCCTGATAAAAAGGATTGACCCAAATCAGATTCCATCCCGAAAATCTTGCGTACGGAGCCTCTAGCAATTCTCCCGTAGCAAAGTCATTCATCTCAAAATAAGAGAGCAAGTCATCAGGACAAGTCAAGCGAAGATACTCATACCCTCCTTCTACCGCCACTTGTTTCAAGCTAGCAAGAAGAAGGGTTCCCAAGCCTTGCCTGCGATGGTCAGGATGAATAGCAAATGATTTTATTTCTATCCATGTGGGATGAAGAGACTGAGACTCTCCTAAAACATAGCCTACGAGCTGGTTTTCATCTCTAGCTACAAGAAGGGTATCCGCAATCTTACGGATACTCTCTTCTAAAAACTCGTAGTTCACTATTTCTTCTGAGGATAAACAAGATTCTTCAATTGCTACAATTTCTTCTAAATCCGATAAAGTAGCCCGTCCTATGGTGATTGGAATTTCCATTCTTTTTTCTTATTGAACGTTACTTGTCAAATTAGACAAAAGACGTTCAAATGAGTACTCATAGGTTTGGATGTCTCCTGCTCCCATAAAGACATAGACTGCATTATCATGCTCAAGGAGTGGTGATACATTTTCAACTGTGATGACTTGGCTTTTCTTCTTAATTTTATCTGCTAGGTCTTCTACCTTGACGTCACCATGGTCCACCTCACGGGCTGATCCATAGATTTTCGCCAAGTAAACAGCATCTGCCTGGCTCAAAGCTTTAGCAAAATCGTCCAATAGGGCAATGGTTCTAGTAAAAGTGTGTGGTTGAAAGATTGCAACAATTTCCTTGCTTGGGTATTTCTGACGAGCCGCATCTAAGGTCGCAATGATTTCCGTTGGATGGTGGGCGAAATCATCAATAATAATGGTGCCATTGACAACCTTTTCAGTGAAACGACGCTTGACACCAGCAAATGTTTTCAAGTGTTCACGTACCAAGTTCAAGTCAAACCCTGCTGTATAAAGTAAACCAATAACGGCTGTCGCATTCATAATATTGTGACGACCAAAGGTTGGAATGTGGAATTGACCCAACTCTTGTCCGCGGAAATGAACTGTGAAGGTCGAACCAGTCGTAGAACGTAGAAGGTCGCTGGCTACAAAGTCATTTCCCTCAGCATCAAAGCCATAGTAATAGATTGGAGCATTGGCTGTAATCTTACGCAACTCAGCATCCTCACCGTAGACGAATAAACCTTTGGTAATTTGTTTAGCATAATCATTAAAGGCATTGAAAACATCCTCTAGACTAGTAAAGTAGTCTGGATGGTCAAAGTCAATATTGGTGATAATAGAGTATTCTGGGTGGTAAGGCATGAAATGACGCTCATATTCGTCAGATTCAAAAACAAAATACTTAGCATTTTCAGAACCTCGACCCGTTCCATCCCCAATCAAGAAGCTAGTGTCTGTGATGTGAGACAAAACATGAGACAGCATCCCAGTCGTTGATGTCTTACCATGCGCTCCTGCAACCCCCATGCTGACAAAGTCACGCATAAAGCTGCCTAGGAATTCATGGTAACGTTTGTAGCTGATACCATTTTTGTCGGCATAGGCGATTTCAACGTTATTATCTGGACGAAAGGCATTTCCAGCAATAATTTCAAGATCCCCTTGCAGATTCTTTTCATCAAAAGGAAGAATCGTAATCCCTGCCTGCTCTAGTCCACGTTGAGTAAAGTAGTATTTTTCAACGTCTGAACCTTGAACCTTGTGTCCCATTTGGTGCAACATCAAGGCCAAGGCACTCATCCCTGATCCCTTGATTCCAATAAAATGATATGTTTTTGACATGTTTTTCTCCCTTACTCAGTAATTCTTGTCAGATTCAACTCTTGAGCAACCTGACGTTCCTGTTCCGTTTGCTTATTCTTTTTATTATATATTTGACTCTTCTTTAGGAAATCATAGTTGTTCTTTTTAGCCTTTCCTGTTTGGACTTTCGGAGTTGGAGTTACTACCTGCCCAGCTTCCTCAGCTAAGATATAGTGGGACTGGCTCAAGTTTTTACTAAACTTAGCAAACTCACCTGGATTTTCCTTTTGAAATGGTGCTGTTGGTTGGTTTCCTTGACGAACAAGTGTTGAACCATTGTGTCGTCTAGTATGACTAACATCCTGAGTCAAATACTTGGCCGAACGTTTCTTCTTCAGATCCGCACGCGCCTCTTCTCGAGCCAATTCAGCATATGTTTTTTCAACTTTTTTAGATTCTTGGCCTGGTTTTGACTCCTTGCTAGCTACCGAAGGAGTTACAGCCTGTTCCTCATTGATAGGAGACCATTCCAAATAGTTTTTATCGCGGTAATCACCCTTGATATTGCTAATAAAGTCTGACTCATCGTACAAGTCCATGACTGGCATTTTGGTCAGCATGATCTCATCATCTGACACCAATGGAAATCGATCTTGTTTCATTTTGTATTTCCTTTCAACACTTCATTATAGCGTATTGTCTTGATTTTTCAAGTGCTGGCTTCAGAAATCCCTAAAATTTCTCGAATTTCTGCCAGACTTAGGCTCGCACGCGATTCTGTCCCATCCAAAACTTGGGAAACCAGGTGTTTCTTCTGTTCCTGAAGTTCTTGAATCTTTTCTTCAATGGTTCCTCTAGTAATCAAACGGTAAACCTCTACCTTCCGCTCCTGTCCCATTCGGTGAGCTCGTCCGATAGCCTGAGCCTCGACAGCAGGATTCCACCAGAGGTCCACTAGGATGACGGTGTCAGCTCCTGTCAGATTGAGACCGACACCACCCGCCTTAAGGGAGATAAGAAAGATATCCCTTTCCCCTTGATTAAATATTTTGGTCATCTCTTGTCGGTCTTGAGCAGGAGTTGAGCCCGTAATTTTGAAGGAAGTCAAGCCCAAATTTGGGAGCTCTTGCTCGATTTTTTCCAACATTCCTTTAAATTGAGAGAAAATCAAGACCCGATGCCCACCATCTGCCACTTGTAGCAATAAATCTCGGAGACTATCCAATTTACCACTGGCTCCTTGGTAATCGTCCATAAAGAGAGCTGGCGTATCGCAGATCTGGCGCAAACGCATGAGACCAGATAAAATTTCTACCCGGCTTCTCTGGAATTCTTGATCTGTCACTTGTGCTAGGCGGTCTCGCATCTGTTGCAACTGGGCGAGATAGATGGTCTTCTGCTGGTCTTCCAGTTCATTTTTATAGACGACTTCGATCAGATCAGGCAGTTCTGTAAGGACTTCTTCTTTCTTACGCCTCATGACGAAGGGCTTGATAAACTGCGCTACTCGGTCAGCCGGTAATTTCATAAACTCCTTTTTACTTGGTAAGAGCCCCGGAAGCACAATTTGGAAGATAGACCACAACTCTCCTAAATGATTTTCGATGGGCGTACCTGACAAAGCAAAGACTGCCGGCACCACAAACTGGCGCAAACTCTGAGCAATCTTAGTCTGGGCATTTTTCATGACCTGGGCTTCATCTAAGAAGAGAAAATCAAAAGCCATCTCTTGATAAAGCTCGCTGTCTTGACGAAAAGTAGCATAGCTAGTTACATAGATTTGGTGATTTTCAGAAAGAATCGCTTCTCGATTCGCTTTCAAACCATGAACGACAGCCAAATCCAACTGTGGTGCAAATTTTCTGAATTCATCTGCCCAATTGTAGATTAAACCTGACGGAGCTAAAATCAAGACCCGACTTTCTTCGGTCACCTGACTGGTCAAAAAAGCAATAGTTTGCAGTGTTTTTCCCAGTCCCATATCATCGGCTAGGATGCCACCAAAGCCATAGTGATGAAGCATCTGGAGCCAACGGACACCCTTTTCCTGATAGTCTCTCAAACTCGCCTGAACCTGTATATCTCCCAAAGGAAAATCCTCTGGATGAGTCAAATCATGAGCTAAATGCTGAAATTCCTCTGAGAAGGAGATCCTGTCTCGACCTTCGAAAAGCTGAGAAAGGCTATAAGCCAGAGATTTTCGAGCTTGAAAAGAACCATCTTTTAGATCAACCCCCAGTTCCTGCAAATTTTGACGAATCTGCTTGGTTTCCTCATCAAAAAAGTACACTTGGTCAGAAGAACTGATATAGAAATCCTGATTGCTGGTCAGGGCTTTAAGAGCTTGATCAATCTCTTCTTGGGCAATCCCTTGGAAATCAAACTGGATTTCCAACAATCCTCCCTTGGACTCAATCTGAACCTGAGGAGCTTGGACACTGTAGAGCTGATTCATCTCATCAGACAAGAAAACCTGACCCAACTTCTCAAAAGCTGGAATCGTATGGTGAAAGAAAGAATAAACCGTTTCCGGCTTCAAAGCCTGTCTCCAAGACTGAAAATTGGCCTCAAAACCAGCTCCTAGACAGACTTGAAATAGCTGGTTTTCCAAGACGGCATCGCTTGAAAATGGTAATTGTTCCAGCTGTTGACGACTAGTTACCTTAACATCTCCATAGTCAAACTGGATATCCAAACGGATGCGGCCGTCATCCTCCCTATCAAAGTAAAAGATTGGTGAAAAGGGTCTGATTTGCAAGCGCTCAGGAGCAGAAACTGTGCCCAGCTGTCCAAACAAAGGCAGACAGGCGGCCAGACGGTCACGATCACTGTTGTCAAACTGGAGGCATTTTCTCCCTCTCTCCTCCTGAGGAAGCTCCTTGATTTCCTTTAGTAGGCTGATTTGTTTAGGGTTTAAGAGATAAAGATTCCCCTTACGAAAGAGAACCGCCCCTCCATAGAATACGTTGACTCGCTCAGTCTCAGAGATCTCCATCTCAAAATAATCGGGATACTCCTGCACGGAAAAAGAGAAGAGTTCCGCATCGGGAGTTAAATCGTGAAAGATAAGATTTTCATAACTATCGATCTGGTGCTCAAAATGAAAATCCTCCAAATTCATCAGCAACTCCACTCCCTGCTCAAAAAAGGTCAGAGGGAAAAAGAGGTGACGACCTTGATTGGGGAAAAAGAGGTCTTGACTCAGTCCCTCCTCAATCAAGCCACATAAAAAAGTAAGAACTTCTTGACTAGCTGTATCAAAAGCCTCCCAAGACAAGTCATTTTCATAGTGTTTCCCAATCATATATGGCTTTCGATGGACTAAGACCTTCAAAAAGAGTGGGATGTCACGAATGACATAATATTTTTGACTATCAACTAAACCGATTCGGAGAGTCCAAAGGAGGCGATTGGTCCCAGCTTCAACCTGGCCTTGAGCCGACAAAGTGTAGATTTTCTCTCTCTTCTGAGGTTGAATACGCTCCAAAAAACTACCACCAAAACTAACCTTGGTTTCGACCTCTTCTTGCTCTTCATGTCCTTTTTCTAAGGCTTGTAAAATCACCTGGCCTTCCTCATCATTCTTCAGATAATGCTCGAGCGCTGCGAGGTGAACACAGTAACCTCTTTTTTGGAAAAAATCACAAGCACAAAAAACCAGATCATCCTCTAAACTGTAGCGCAAGTCTTCTCCCGCCACACGAGTATAGAGGCGATCCCCTTTTTCCTTGATAATCTCAATGTTGCCTGTCTCATAGAGAGTAACACCCTCCATGCGCAACTTTCCTGGAATCAATTTAGCCATAGTTACCCCTTTATCTTATCTTTTCATTATACCACATTTTCCCCTATGAAAATAGCCTTCTAGGAAGACTTTTCTCCTAGAAGGCTGGATTTTTAAAGTGTAGCAAAAGTGGTCACGATGCGTTGGCAAACCTCTTCTAGTACTGACTTCGGCATAGCCACATTGAGGCGGACATGAAGGGATCCCTCCTCCCCAAAGTCCAAACCTCGGTTCAAGATAACCTTGGCTTCATTCTTCAAAAGCTCTTGCAAGCGGTCATCCGTTAGGTCATAGGCTGAAAAATCAAGCCAGATCAAGTAGGTACCTTGTGGTTTCATGACCTTAATCTTGGTTTCGTTGCCCAAAACATCCACTACATAGTTAATGTGGTCCTCGATGACTTCTTTTAACTCTCCTAACCAGTCCTTGCCATAACGGTAGGCAGCTTCTGTTGCCAAATACCCCAAGCCTGAGATTTCATGCTGGTTATTGGCCAACTGGCGTTTTTGGAAAGCCACACGAAGCTTTGGATTTTCAATAACTGCATAGGAATTTTTCGTTCCAGCAATATTAAAAGTCTTGGTAGCACTGCTCAAAACAAGAGCAAAGTTTTTGAAGTCTGGATTTACAGTATTAAAAGACTGGTGTTTGTGACCAAAGAGGGCCAAATCTTGGTGAATCTCATCCGAAACCAACAAAACACCATGTTTTTGGCAGAGAGTTCCAATCTTTTCCAATACTTCCTTTTCCCAAACACGTCCACCAGGATTATGAGGATTGCAGAGGATATAAAGCTTCACATCCTCTCCCACCATATCCTTCTCCAACTGGTCAAAGTCAATCTCAAACAATCCATCCTTTTCCACCAAAGGATTGGCAATCAATCGGCGATTGTTGAGTTTGACACTGCGGGCAAAAGGTGGATAGACCGGTGTGTTAATCAGAACAGCCTCACCTTCTTTTGTAAAGGCTTGAATAGCTGTTGAAATAGCTGGCACCACTCCCTCGATAAAGACGAGGGCATCTTTGTCAAAGTGATAACCGTGTTGGCTGGCTTCCCATTCCTGAACCGACTGAATCAAAGCGTCGCTTGCATAAGTATAGCCATAGACCAACTGATCTGCATAGGTTTGTACGGCTTGTCGAATCTCAGGTAAGACTACAAAGTCCATATCCGCTATCCAGGCTGGTAGAATTTCTCGATCATCTTCTGCCTCTTTCCATTTATAGGTATGATGCCCAAAACGATTGGGCAGGCTTGTAAAATCATATTTTCCCATATCTATCTTATCCTTCCAAGGCTTGGCGCAAGTCCGCAATCAAATCTCTAGCATCCTCAATCCCAATAGACAAACGCAAGAGGTCATCTGTCAAACCATAAGAATGGCGCACTTCTACTGGAATATCCGCATGGGTCTGCGTCGTTGGATAGGTGATCAGACTCTCTACCCCACCCAAACTCTCAGCAAAAGAGAAGACCTTGAGGCTGTTCAAAATATGAGGAATACGTTTCTCATCCACTACTTTAAAGGAAATCATTCCCCCACGACCAGTATAGAGAACTTCCTTGACTGCAGGTGAAGATTCTAGAAAAGCTACTATTTCTTGGGCATTAGCTGTAGAACGCTCCATGCGCAGAGACAAGGTCTTAAGACCACGAATTAACTGATAACTATCAAATGGTGACAAGACAGCACCTGTCGTATTGAGATTGTAGAACAGTTGTTCATATAGTTCTAAACTATTAGTCACAACTACCCCAGCCAAGACATCATTGTGCCCTGCTAGATATTTGGTGGCTGAGTGAAGAACAATATCCGCACCATCTTCGATTGGTCGTTGGTAAATCGGACTGTAGAAGGTATTGTCTACGACTACTTTAGCCCCCTTGTCATGAGCTAGTTTTGCTAGTTTTGCAATATCAAATTCTAACATCAAAGGATTGGTTGGCGTTTCGATGTAGAGAACATCCACATGATTTTCCAGATCAGCAATCAACTCTGCTTCAGTATTAGCATAGGTAAAATGGAAACGGCCTTCTTGCTCCACTTGGTTGAACCACCGGAAAGAACCCCCATACAGATCGCGCACAGCCAAGACTTTACTTCCCACTGGAAAAACACTAAAAACCAGTACAATCGCCGCCATACCTGAGCTTGTTGCTAGAGCATAGTCTGCTGATTCAATCGCAGCCAAGACTTCTTCCGCCTTACTGCGAGTTGGGTTTTTAGTGCGCGTGTAGTCAAATCCTGTAGACTGACCGAACTCAGGATGCTGATAAGTTGTTGAAAAATGAAGCGGAGTTACCAAGGCACCTGTAGCCTTATCTGACTTGATTCCCGCCTGGGCCAAAATTGTGTTGATGTGTAGTTCTTTGCTCATACAATACCTCCAAATCTATAGTAACTATTGTACCACTTATTTTCACTAACTTATTTTCTTGTTTTCAAGAGCTAGTTATAGTTTCAAACTATATAAAAACGATAGTTCCTTGAGAAACTATCGTTTTTCCTGTTGAGTAGACTCGCTATTTAACGTGTTTTGCCAGTTCTTCTTGGGCTTTTTTATTTGATTCTTCTTTTTCTTTCAACCATTTTTCTTTAGCTTTTTCATACTCATCAGTCGTTACAGTCTTATCTTGCAACTTGAGGTACTTGTATGATTCGACACCCTTATTTCCAGCTTGTGAGAATGGCGCTGAGAATGGAACTGTCTTTCTCAAGCTAGGTGTTCCACCTTGGGAAACGTTTGGAATTGCAAGGGCGCTATCAACGAGCCAAGCTTGAATTTCAGCATATTTTTCATAACGTTTTGCTGGGTCTTGCTCCTTGTTCGCTTCTTCCAACATTTGAGTGTAAGTATCCAGACCAACTGCCTTAGCCTTGTCATTAACCTCACCTGGTTCTAAACCAAGGTTTTGCAACATACCACCGTTATTGACATTTAAGATATCAAGATAGCTTGATGGATCCAAGTAGTCAGCACTCCAACCGCCATTATAGATATCAAAGTCTTTTTGAGCTGCCGTTTGAGCGAGGTAGCTAGAATTATCGTAGTCATCTGTTGATAATTGTTGGATATCGATAACCACATTCTCAGCTCCGAGAACAGATTCGATGGATTGTTTCAAAGAGCTCGTTTCAAGTACACCTTTTTTAGCTGATTGGTCTACAGATACATCCAAGTGGATTGGGAATTGTACACCCTTAGCTTCCAATTCTTTCTTAGCTTCTGCAAATTTAGCTTTAGCCTTGTCAGGATTGTAGTATGGGTCTTGCGCGTCTGCAAAGTTGATTCCTTGCCATTCTTGGCCATAGTTGACCATCTTTTCTGAAACAACATCACCAAAGTCTTTTCCGTTGATACTTACAAATGTTGGAGGTACAACCAAGTTACGAATAATCTTTGTTGCTCCTTCTTCCCCTTGAGATTGTGCTCCATAGGCTGTACGGTTATAAGCATAGTTGAAGGCTTGACGGAAGTTTTTATTCAGAACTGCTTCTTGGGTTGATTTCTTTTCGATATCTGAGGATTTAGAAGTGAAGTTATAAGATTTTCTGTCCAAGTTGAAGTTCAAGTAATAAGAAGTTGCGTTTTGCATACTATAGATGATGTTATCCTTGTTCTTCTCTTTAATTCCTTCAAAGCTTGAGCTATTTGGGTAGAGACGCGCGTAGCTGTATACTCCTTCTACGAAGTTACGAGCTAGGGCATCTTGGTCACTACCATCATAGTAAGTCAATTTTACATCATCCACAAAGACATTTTTAGCATCCCAGTAATTTGGATTTTTCTTGTATTCGATAACAGATTTTGAAACAAAAGATTTCATCAAGAAAGGTCCACTGTACAAAATACTAGAAGGATCTACCTTACCAAAATCATCCCCTTTTGATTTCAGGAAGTCTGCATTGACAGGGAAGAGAATGGTTGAAGTTGTTTTAGAGTTCCAATAAGGTTCTGGACGTGTCAAAGTGTACTGAACTGTTTGGTCGTCAATCGCCTTAACACCGACAGTTGAAAAGTCAGTTGTTTTCCCGTTGATATAGTCATCCAAACCTGCTACAGAGTCTTGAACCAGGTACAAGGCTTCGGATTTTTTATCAGCAGCATATTTCAACCCAGTGACAAAATCTTGCGCCGTTACAGGGGCGTATTCTTCACCCTCATAGGTATACCATTTTGCATCCTTACGCAATTTGTAAGTATAGGTCAAACCGTCCTGAGAAACAGTCCAATCCTCTGCCAACGATGGAACATAGTTACCGTATTGGTCATTTTCCATCAATCCATCTACCAAATTAGTAACGATGTCGTTGGTTGTTGCACGGTTTTCTGCAAGATAGTTCAAACTAGATGGATCGCTCGAATAAACATAGTTATATGTTTTAGAAGAACTACTTGAGTTTCCACATGCGCTCAGTAAGATACCTGCGCTTAACACGACACTTGCAAGTGTCAGATACTTGGCCTTAGACTTTTTCATTTCCAGAACCTCCTGTTTTAAAGATTTGTCTTATTATACAGCTTTGGTTTTATTTAGTCAAGCGATTTCTGAAGAAAAACTTAAAAAACATATTTTTCTACTCTTAATTTTAGAAAAAGTTCTCCTTTTTTAAGAAAAATATACTATAAAAACCTTTCTATTATAGAAAGGTTAATTCATTGCTTTTATTTATAAATCTTCTTACGATATTTTCAATCGTGTCCGTAGTCGGTCCGCTTGGGCCTTACCTATTATCTTGTCTAAAAGTCGTGTCCGTAGGCTCATCAAACCATAGAGACCTCCTCCAAGCCCTCCGATGAGAGCTACGTAAAGGAAACTCCAGAGACGTCCACTTGGCTGGAAGACAAAACCGAGTAGCCATTGTAAGAAGCCAACTAAGATAAACATGACAAGGGTCAAGATGGTAATCAAAATGGTCCGCTTCAATATAATCTTTCGACGAGCACCCGTTACCTGGCAAATGTCTCGGTACATCAAGACATTCGGAATGATTAGTCCGATGGTCGTTGAAATCAAAGGACCGTAGCTGTGGAAAATAGCAATGGTTGGCAATTGCAAGACTAACTTAGCAATAGAACCATAGACAAAGTAAAGCACTGCCTTTCGGTTTCGGAACATGGCCTGAAGCATAGGAGACAAGACCATATACAAGCCTAGGATAGTAGACTGTAAAACTGCAAAGACAAATAAACCCATGGCCAGACTATCTGGCTTACCGTAAAAGACTGTATAAAGAGGTTCCCCTACCATGACCACTCCAACCGTTGCCGGTAGTAGAAATAAGAAGAGCATGGTGAGGCTATCTTGGACTAGGCGAGCCGCCGCCTGCAAGTCGCCTTTTACATAGTTTTCCGTCAACAGTGGCAAGCCGACACTCCCAATCGAAACTCCCACAGAGATTAAAATCATGGTAATTTTATTCGGATTGGCAGAGAAATAAGAAAACATAACAACCAAGTCTTCATCGCTATAGTTGGTAAACCACTTCATACTATTGATAAAAGTCATCTGGTCTAAAATCTGAAAGAGTTGAATGGCAGACCCTGTCAGGATAAAAGGAATGGCTTCCTTGATGGTATCGACTAAGAGTCGCTTACTATTGATCTTATCCCGTGTTTCAAAGACTCTTTTGAGCAAACCTTCTTGGGCAAGGAAGTAGATCAAAACTGCAAAACTTGCCACCATCCCCACAAAGGCCGCAAAGGTCGATTGGGTAACGGCTGATAGGTAGTCACCAGAACCCATCTTCATAATGAAGAAGGTTGCCATCAACATCCAGATAACACGGATCACCTGCTCAGCGATTTGACTCATAGCATAGGGTTTCAGGTTATTCATCCCTTGGAAGAAGCCCCGGATGACACTCATAGATGGGAAAATCAAGACCGCCCAAGCCAAACTCTGCATGATGGGAATCAGGTCTTTCCCCACACCTGACAAATCTGCTAACCAGGGAGAAAAGAGATACAAGACCAAAGCAAAGACTAAGCCCAAGCCCGTCATAAAGCTTAGGAAACTCCGAATCAAGGCAAAGCTGTGCTCTTCTTCTCGCATGGTATTGTACTTAGCCACTTGTTTGGCGACTGCAACTGGGATACCCGCTGTCGAAATCAGCAAGAACCAGGCGTAAATATTGTAGCCCATGGTAAAGAGTCCATTTGCCTTAGCAGCATAGGTCCCCATCCAGATATACCAGGGAATAATGTAGATTGCCCCAAGGAGGCGACTAATAAAGTTACTAGCTGTTAGCCAAGCAGTCCCTCGCAACATCTGGGCTTGCTGGTGATTGTTTTCGTTAGACATAGCTTCCTCATTCAATTTTAATAACTAGGAAATTTTCCTCATCTTCCATTATAAACTTTTCCTTGTTACTTGTAAAATTCAGACTTTCGGTTTACAATAGAAAGTATGATAAAGATTGAAACCGTATTAGATATATTAAAAAAAGATGGTCTCTTCCGCGAGATTATCGACCAAGGACACTACCACTACAACTACAGTGAAGTTGTTTTTGACAGCATCAGTTACGACAGTCGAAAAGTAAAAGAAGGTACTCTTTTTTTTGCCAAAGGCGCTGCCTTTAAAAAAGAATACCTCCTATCCGCTATAAGTCAAGGCTTAGCTTGGTACATCTCCGAAAAGGACTACGAAGTCGGTATCCCTGTCATCGTTGTGAACGATATCAAGAAAGCCATGAGTTTGATTGCTATGGAATTTTATGACAATCCACAAGAAAAACTCAAAATTCTCGCTTTCACAGGAACAAAAGGAAAGACAACATCTGCTTACTTTGCATACCACATTCTATCTCAACGCTACCCAACAGCTCTCTTGTCAACTATGAACACAACTCTAGATGGCAAGACCTTCTTTAAATCTTCCTTCTCAACGCCTGAAAATATCGATCTTTTCGACATGATGGCTCAGGCTGTTAAGAATGGAAGAACCCATCTTGTAATGGAAGTTTCTAGCCAAGCCTATCTTGTTCATCGAGTATATGGTCTGACCTTTGATGTAGGTGTCTTTCTTAACATCACTCCTGACCATATCGGTCCGATTGAGCATCCTAGCTTTGAAGACTACTTCTATCACAAACGTCTCTTGATGAAAAATAGCCGAGCAGTTGTCATTAACAGCGACATGAACCACTTTTCTGTGCTAAAAGAACAAGTGGAACATCAAGAACATGACTTCTATGGTAGCCAGTCAAGTAACCAAATCGAGAACTCCAAAGCCTTTAGCTTTTCCGCTACAGGTAAACTCGCTGGTGATTATGATATTCAACTCATTGGCCACTTTAACCAAGAAAATGCAGTTGCTGCAGGACTTGCCTGTCTTCGTCTAGGTGCTAGTCTCGAAGATATCAAAAAAGGAATCGCTGCAACCCGCGTTCCTGGACGTATGGAAGTCTTGACTCAGAAAAATGGAGCCAAGGTCTTCATCGACTATGCCCACAATGGTGACAGTCTGAAGAAACTCATCAATGTGGTTGAAACTCATCAAACTGGAAAAATTGCTCTGGTTCTCGGTTCGACAGGCAATAAAGGAGAAAGTCGACGCAAGGACTTTGGCCTCCTCCTTAATCAACATCCTGAGATTCAAGTCTTTCTCACCGCTGATGACCCCAACTATGAAGATCCAATGGCCATTGCTGAAGAAATCAGCAGCTACATTAGTCATCCTGTTGAAAAGATTGCCGATCGTGAAGAAGCCATCAAGGCGGCGATGGCCATCACAAATCAAGAACTCGATGCTGTGATTATTGCAGGCAAGGGAGCTGATTGTTACCAAATCGTCCAAGGAAAGAAAGAAGACTATCCTGGAGACGCAGCTATCGCAGAACGTTATCTATAAAAAAATCAAGGGAACTATTCCCTTGATTTTTTTAGTCTTCTTTCTTAAATGAATTTTTAAGACCTTCAACGGCACCTTCTACAGCACCTTTAGCATCTTCAACAACTTCTTTTGCTTTCGCAACTGTTTTTTCTACAGTACCTTCTGCTTCTGTCTTGCTATCGCCAGTAACTTTACCAAATCCTTCTTTGATAGCACCAGTTGCTTGATCCAATTTATTTTCAAGTGACATAGCTCTGTCTCCTTTGCTTTTAATACGATAAACGTTATCGCTTACATTCAGTTTATGCTTATTCTTTAGCAAAGTCAAACAATCTGCTCAAAAGCAAGCAATTAAGGTAAATAGAAAGTCAACTGTTCCTTGTCGAAATCAACAGCCAACTCATACTTCCCTTCTTCGTTTTGCACAACATAGCCTAGGACGACCAAACTATCCACAAAGATATCACGGCGTTTCTGCATCAGTTGATCTTTTTTGAGGAATTTTAACAAAAAAGTCGTCATATATTTGAGGGCATACTCAGGGTTAACATCTCCTAAAATGGCATATAGTTCCTGCTGTTTTTGTGTCAAAGGATAATGATTCTTGACCTTGTAGAAATAATTCGACAGGGTCATCTTTTCTCTTGCAAAATCCGTAGATTCGACTAAAATGGCTGCATTGGTTTGATTGCGCAATTCTGTCTCAAAAGTCTTTTTCAGCAAGGCTTGATAGACTGGATTGTCCTCTCTGATAAAAATCTCTTGGTCAAGGGATAGATTGTCTATCGATTCTAGAAAAGGGAGGTTGAGTGAATAGCGTTTATTTTCCCTTAATATCAAACCTGCCTTTATATACTCTTCCATGAGTTTATCAACTGCCACATCTGGAAACTGAGCTTTGATTTCTCGTAGAATCACATCGTCATGCTGGTCCAGATAGTCCACCAAATCTATAAAAAATAGCTGCCGAGTCAAACGAGAGGGATTAAAAATCTGAATCATGAAGATTCCTTTCTTTACATTCTAAAAGAGGGGATGCTGCTAGTTGACTAGGATTGGTCCCTGGTTGATTCAGAGGCACAGGAAGTTCGAGGTTCCTGTAATATTCTCTCCAAAAATCACTAATCACCTGCTCCCCATCCCCAAATTTCATGGGAATAGTTTCAAAAATCGGTAGGATTTCAGCGATGTACTGAGAGCAGTAAAAGCCAGACCCATCTGGATAAAACGAGTTATTATAAGGAGCACCTAGATGCTGGTTAGCTCTTTTCTTTACTTTTTGAATATCTATTTTTGGATAAAGATAAAGATCATACAGACAAGCTGGCTCTAAGAAGTCTCTTAGTTTTTGACAGATAACACCAACTTCACTAGTTGCATGATAAACAAAGCCGTCTAAAAAGATAGCTACATGACTATAGTTCCCAGTAGAATCCTGAATGGCCTGCCCCAAATCCGACTCATCTCTTACAAAAATCAAATCGCCATTTGCTAACATGCTTCTCTCCTAGAAAAAAAGGAGTTAAAACTCCTTTCGATATAAGACAAACTAGCCTTTCCTATTTTGAACTGACATCAGGAACTTACCCATTAAAGCTCTCAGTCAACTGAGGCACCACTTGTTTCTTACGTGAAACAGCACCTGGAAGGAAAGCGTGGTTGTTTTCAAGTTTGAAGTTGAAAGCTGCTTCCACCTTGTCCATGTTTGATCCAAGAGCAAGGATTTCTGAGTTTGAATTGACGATGTCTGTAATCATCAAAACAAAATCTGAGTAGCCGTTTGCCGCATTAGCCGCTTGCATTGCTGCTTCGATTTCAGCTTGGCGTTCCAAGACTTCAGCAATATCAACAGTATTGACTTGGGCAACACGAACCTTATTTCCGTTGAGTTCAAATGTCTTAGCATCGATGTCAATCAATTCCTCAGCAGATTTGCTAGCCAAGTTAGTACCAGCCTTGAGCATAGCAAGACCGTACTCTTCCAAGTTGACACCAGCTAATTCTGCCAATTCTGGAGCAATGACTTTATCAGATGGGTGAGTTGTTGGAGATTTCAAAAGAAGGGTATCTGAAATCAAACCTGAAAGCATCAAACCTGCGAGTTCTTTAGGAACTGCTACTCCATGTTCTTTGAACATGCGGTAAACGATAGAAGATGCTGATCCAACTGGTTCCAAGCGCATGTAAAGTGGGCTTGCAGTTTCAAAATTAGCCACACGGTGGTGGTCCACAACTCCGTAAACTTCTACTTCTGCGATATCTGATACAGATTGTTGGAATTCATTGTGGTCAGTCAAGATGACTTGCTCTGCACCTTCTGCTTTAGCAGATGTGATAACACGCGGTGCTTCTATGCCAAAATAGTTCAAAACGAAGGCTGTTTCTTCGTTTGGAGTACCGAGAGCAACTGCTTCTGTGTCCAATCCATAAGCTTCTTTTGCAAGGTAAGCAAAGGCTACAGATGACCCGATGGCATCTGAGTCTGGATTTTGGTGACCAAATACTAGAATCTTAGACATGATAATACCTCATTTAATTTATTCATCTTATTGTAGCACTTTTTTCCTCTTTTGACAAAAGTAAGAGGAGCCAAAGGACTCCTCATTAGCCATCAATATCGTTGACTAGATTTTTCTCTTGATTTTCGGATAAAAATCGTTCTTTCTGTGGACGTTTTTTTCGTTTGAGGAGAGCCTCTGCAGACATGGCTTCTTCCTTGCTGGCAAAACCTTGAGCATAGATGAGCCTGACTGGCAAGCGAGCTCGAGTATACTTGGCTCCCTTACCACTATTATGAACGGCAAGGCGTTTTTTCACATCCGTTGTATAGCCCGTATAGTACGAACCGTCGCGACACTCCACCACATACATATAAGCCTTATAATCCATAATAAATCTCTTGAATTTCTGGCGTATAAGAACCATCATCATTGTGAACAATGAGTGGTGGCAGGACCTTGAAGCCACTTGTCGATCCATCCTTGATAGCTTCGATTAAGAGCATATTGGCCTCCTTCTCTCGTTTAGGATAGACAAATTGCAGGCGCTTAGGTGCCAAATTGTGGCGTTTGAGCATGTCTAGGATATCCAAGAGCCGATCTGGACGATGAACCATGGCCAAACGGCCATTGGATTTGAGAATACTCTGAGCACTTCGACAAATTTCTTCTAGGTTAGTTGCAATTTCGTGTCTTGCTAGGAGGTAGTGTTCACTCTCGTTGAGATTGGAATGTGGATCGACCTTGAAATAAGGTGGATTGCACAAAATCATATCCACCTTACTTCCTTGGATGTGAGCAGGCATATTTTTCAAATCATCGCAGATGACCCGCATCTGCTCTTCCAAGCCATTCAATCGAACCGAACGCTCTGCCATATCTGCCAAGCGCTCCTGAATTTCTACAGAGAGAATTTTTGCCTTGGTACGACTACTTGCAAAAAGTCCAACTGCACCATTTCCAGCACAAAAGTCCACAATTAAGCCATTTTTAGGAAAGCGAGGAAAGCGCGACAAGAGAACACTATCCACCGAATAGCTAAACACCTCTCTATTTTGAATGATCTTAATATCTGTCGAAAAGAGCTGGTTGATGCGCTCTCCTGGTTTTAATAATTGTTCTTCCATATATTGATTTTAAAAATACGAAATCTAATAAACTAGTTTTTCTCTCTCAGATTGTTAAGGGCTTCACGCGTCCAAACAGGCATCATTCGACCAAGTGGAGCAAAACCATGCTTGATCCGATCATTCGAAAAACGTCTCCGTCTTGGTAGCTGATGTTTTTCTTCCTCCAGAGTGCGAATAGATAGACTGGCTTTACCTGAAAATTCGTCTAAATCAACAACCTGAACTTGCACTTCTTCACCAATTTTCAAAACTTCATAGATATTTTCGATAAATCCCGTTCGAATCTCCGAGATGTGAATCAACCCAATCACCCCTGTCTCTAACTCAACAAAGGCACCATAGGGCTGGATTCCTGTAATACGCCCATTTAGCTTATCACCGATTTTCATCTTAGTCCTCAATTTCAATCGTTTCAATTACTACATCTTCAACTGGTTTGTCCATAGCGCCTGTCTCAACAGCTGCAATGGCATCCAAGACTGCAAAAGATTCTGCATCGATCAATTGCCCAAAAACAGTATGGCGGCGGTCTAGGTGAGGAGTTCCACCTTGTTCAGCATAGATCACAGCGATTGGTTCAGGCCAGCCACCACGCGCAATCTCTTTCTTAGAGTAGGGCAAGTGTTGGTTTTGCACGATAAAGAACTGACTGCCATTGGTATTTGGACCAGCATTAGCCATAGAAAGAGCCCCACGAACATTATAAAGTTCTTCTGAAAATTCATCTTCAAAAGCTTGTCCATAAATAGACTCTCCCCCCATACCAGTACCAGTTGGGTCTCCGCCTTGGATCATAAAGTCCTTGATAATACGGTGGAAAATCACTCCATCATAGTAACCATCTTTTGAAAGAGCGACAAAGTTTGCTACTGTTTTGGGAGCCTGTTCAGGGAAGAGCTTGATACGCAAGTCTCCATGATTCGTCTTAATAGTCGCTAGAGGACCTTCTACTGTTTCAATTTCTACTTGTGGGAAATGCAATTCTTTTTCTACCATACCAAATCCTTCTAAGGCATCAAAAATGCCATCTTCTTCTACTGTTTTTGTAATATAATCTGCTTTTTCTTTGATCTTTTCGTGGGAAACTCCCATAGCAATACTGATTCCAGCATAATCAAAGAGTTCTAAGTCGTTAAGACCATCTCCAAAGACCATGACATTCTCTGGTTTCAAGCCTAGATGTTCCACAACCTTGGCTACACCAGTTGCTTTGGATCCTGAAATCGGCACGATATCAGATGAATGTTCATGCCAACGCACCATGCGAAGTTTATCTGATAAAGACTCTGGTAAGTGCAAGCTATCTCCTTTATCTTCAAAGGTCCACATCTGATAAATATCTACTTTTTCATGGAAGTCAGGATCAACATCCAAGTTTGGATAAATCGGATCAATAGCCTCACTGATCAGTTCTGTTCGAGTAGAGAGCTTGGCGTCATGACTGCCAACCAAGCCATATTCAATTCCCTCTCGCTTGGTCCAAGAGATATACTCCTCAACATCTGACTTGTCAATCTGATGTTGATAAATGACCTGATCTTTTTTATCTTCGATATAGGCTCCATTCAGGGTTACAAAAAAGTCCGGCTTGAGCTCACGAATCTCTGGAACAACTCCAAAAATACCACGTCCAGAAGCAATACCTGTTAAAATTCCTTTTTCACGCAACTGCTTAAAGACAGTGGAAATTGTAGCTGGAATAAAACCTGTCTTTGACGTACGCAGGGTATCATCAATATCAAAAAAGATGATTTTAATCTTCTTTGCCTTGTATTTTAATTTCGCATCCATCTCTCTACCTCTTTTTTCCATTACTCTTTCCATTATACCATAAAGCTGATGAAATTCCTTTTTTGAAAAAAGATGAAAATCCTATCAAAAAGAGAGCCAGTAAGACTAGCCCTCTTCATCCTAGAACAACTCCATAGCAATCATAGTAATCATCGTTGCATCATAGTAGTTGTCCAAAGGTAAATTTTGTGTGAAAATGTATTTATTTTGCTGAAGAAGTTTCAGATAACCTTCTCCCTTGTCAGACGCATAGGTAATCGGTGCCAGAAAGCTACCTGCCTGGTATTGATTGAGGGCAGTTCCATTCATGTCATAACCAGCATAAATGCGTTGTTCTTTCATAAAGAAATCCATCATCTTTTGAACGAGTTTTTGACTTCTTTCGTCTTGACTTTGAGATAAGTGATAAGGCAAGCGACAAGCATTATAAGAATACGCCCCATCATATTGAGATTCAATAGTATTTGCTTTAGCAACACGCGCACCTGACTTCTCTACCCAGATAAAGTCTGGCAAGAGACCTGTCTCAGATTGAGAACTAATTTGCTCTAATTGCCCAAGCATTTTATCCTTAATATCTAGCCATTGTTTATCACCAGTTAGATTATAAAATACTTGGAAATAATGAGGTAGTGTATCAGATGTTCTCATCAGATAGTAAAAATCTGAATTTTTTTGGGCCCAATTTCCTACTTTTAGGACACCAGTCTTCTCATTATAATTGAATCGAAGAATATCAATCAAGATACTTTTGGCTTGTCCTTCATATTCCTGAGCCTTATCTGGCCACTGCTTGGCAGCTTCAATCAAAGAATAAGCGATGTAGAGATCTCCATCAGTTGCGTTTTGCTTCTCAACCGTTTCGCTACCATTTGTGATCACTTGCTTCCAAGACATCAACTGCGTTCCCTCGATACGATGATTTTGGTAATAGCGATAAAGGCTATCAAAATTTGCTTGTGTTGCTTGCCCTTTTTGGGCTGCTAAAACCGTTATGAGCATGCCGTAACTTTGGGCTTCAGATAGAACTGTTGTTCCCTCCGAATCACTCGTCGTACGAACATAAGACTGATCGCCTTTTGTAACAAGAAACTGTTGACTCCATTGGCGGTAAATACGATTGCGC
The DNA here is from genome assembly GCF_000287715.1 of Streptococcus oralis SK304. Lineage (GTDB taxonomy): Bacteria > Bacillota > Bacilli > Lactobacillales > Streptococcaceae > Streptococcus > Streptococcus oralis_Y. The sequence continues at coordinate 39,178 of NZ_ALJN01000020.1, forward strand.
ATCTCGATTCTACTCCTTCCCCTTGCCAAAAACAAGGTTAAACAAGAGATAGAAAGAATGAGCACAAACCAGACATATTTTAATTTATTCGTTTTCATAGAACCTCCTATCCTGCAAATCGCTTGGTTTTAACCCACTTGGTTTCTTTCCGTCGGAGTACTTTGTCCAACACGATTGAAGAAATGGAGTCAACGGATACAACGATAAACATCTGTGCATAAGAGAAATAGGCTACCAAGGCTAACCAGATTTGTTTTGTCGTCGCTTGTCCAAACTGACTTGCTAATGCCGTCATAATTTGCATCAAATAGAGACCAATCATGAGAATCCAGTTGAAGAGCATGAGCTGGGCGATGTAAATATTATCCGCATCAAAAGCAAATGGAATTCTGACATCTGGGAAGAAAAGATTAAGACAGATCGCTAGCACATTCGCTAGGAAAATCAAATCCGATAGGACAATGGCAAAGTTAAACCAAAAGAAAACACAAGAATAGTTAAAGACTTCTAGTTTAACGCGCCAGTTTGCTCTGCCAAATAAATGCTTAAAATTTGAGAGAACAACTTCGTAGTTTCCTTTAGCCCAGCGTTTCCGTTGCATATAGTAACTCTTTAAAGTCTCAGGTTCTTGTTGGAAAGCCTCTGAGTTATAAGCAAGGGCGATCAATTTACCACTCTGCATGATTTTAAAAGAAATATCGGTATCCTCAGTCAAGGCACCATTTTTCCAACCACCGATACTCTTTACAAAGTCGGTTTGAATGATAAAGTTGGTTCCTGGGATACGACCAATTTTAAAGAGATGCCACATCCCAACATGGTGCACCCGCTGGGTAACAACGATTTCTTGGTTGATACAGCGTGTCAAGAAATTTTGATTGGCATTTCGAGTCTTGTTGCGACCGAAAGATGCCACGTGGCGTTCTGGGTCTTTCATCACTTCTTTGACAAGGAAATATAGGGCATTTTTTTCAGGCATGGCATCCGCATCATAGACACAGATGTATTCACCTGTTGCCATCTCCAAAGCATCGTTTAGAACACCTGCTTTTCCTCCCGTACCAGTACGGTCGATAATAGTAAGATTTCTTTCTGCATATTCAGGCATGGCTTGTACAGACAAACATTCAGCATAAGTGTTGTCCGAACAGTTATCCGCAAACAGGAGTAACTCCACACGATCGTGAGGATAATTCATGTCCAAAATAGCTTTTGCCGTTTGGGCAATAACCACATCCTCATTATGGGCAGGTACAACAATGGTAACCTTAGGATAATAAGGTAGTGGCGAAGTATCTACACGAAAATCACTGTGCTTAAACCAAAAGTGTACAGCTGAAAAGAGAATTACCAAACCCCAAGCCAGAGAAATCCAAATAGTAAGCAGAGTAAAAATCATTAAGATTTGACTAATCATGATTCACCGCCTTAAAATTTTTATTCACTCGATGGTAAAGTACATTATAAGCAATAAATAGTATGACAAAACAAATGCCAAAAAAGAGACTGAGTCCCAAAGCAATACCAAAAAATAGTTCGGTCAAAGTCATGTTTTCCTCCTAATATTCTACAATTACATCCGTCTCGAGTTGACGCTTTAAATGACTAGCAACATCAGAGTAGTCTTTATATTTACTTCTATTCTCAGAATTAATCATCAGGTAACCTGTTTGAAATTGAATTCCTTGGTTTCCATCTTCTCCATGAAAAACTAAACTGCCTAGTTTCTCCTGTAAACCATTCAAATAGAGTTGCTTCAAAGAATCTTGACTACTAATAGATAAAACAAGAAAATTCCCATCTGAAACGTAATAGAGTTTATCGTTGTAACTCAATTCCTGAGAAATTACCTCTTGAATACGACTGAGCATCTGGTTATGTTCTTTCGGTTTAATCTGGAAGAACAAATCTTCATGTGCCCAATGAAGCAATAGAGATTGAACCGTCACATCACTTTGTTCAGTTACCATAGCATGGTAATCTGCTCGAGCTTCGTCCTCTTGTTCTTGTACCTTTGAGGCCACCTTGAAGAAATAATAACGAACCTTAAGTAGAATCCCAATCAAAAGAGGAAAACTGATTAATAAGAAGACCAGTTGAATGATTGGGATATAAACCACACCCGCCACCAAAACGATAAGTCCAAGCCCAAATGTTAAGATAAGGGTCCAAGTAAGCAAAAGGTCAGATAATACTAACACTGCAAACAAGGCTAAAGCTAAAAACAAGATTTGTTCTAAAATGATTACTCGAGCAAAGAAAAAAGAAAGCCCTAAAAGAAGCGACTCGCACCCCAGAAAAGCGAGGAGCCAATTCCTAAATTTATTCCATGTTTTCATCACGCCTCTTCCCCCTCTTTAAATTCAGATACAGATTCAGCCATCCCAAAATAATGTTGTATAGCACGAACGATTCGTTCAGATGCTCTTCCATCTCCATAAGGATTTGGTGCCTGAGACATTTTTCTATAAAGAGTTTCATCTGTTAAGAGTACTACCATAGCCTCTTTCACACGTGCTGGATTCGTACCAACTAACTTCAAGGTTCCTGCACGAACCCCTTCTGGGCGTTCCGTCGTGTCACGAAGGACTAGAACAGGTTTTCCGAGGGAAGGCGCCTCTTCCTGAACACCGCCAGAGTCGGTCATGATAAAATAACTTCTTGAAGCCAAATTATGAAAATCGAGTACATCTAAAGGTTCAATCAAGTGGATGCGATCATGACCAGCTAGAATATCCTTGGCTGCTTCTTGCACAGCAGGACTAAGATGAACAGGATAAACAACTTCAATTTCCTGATGAAGATCTACCATCTCACGTAAAGCTGTAAAGACATTTCTCATTGGTTGACCTTGATTCTCACGACGGTGCATGGTTACCAATACAAGTTTCTTATCTGGATCCAATTGATCTAGAACTTCATGATAGTAATCCGATTGAACGGTTAATTTCAAGGCATCAATGGCTGTATTCCCCGTAATGACAATAGCAGACTCAGGATGATTTTCCTTGAGGAGATTATCTTTACTCTCACTAGTTGGAGCAAAATAAAGATCAGCAAGATTATCTGTCATCTGACGATTCATTTCTTCTGGGAAAGGAGAATACTTGTCAAATGTTCTTAGACCAGCTTCAACGTGGCCGATACGTACCTGATTATAGAAAGCAACTAAACTTGCTGCAAAAGTTGTCGTTGTATCTCCATGAACAAGAATCATATCTGGATGTTCTTGCTTAACAATTGGATCAAACTTTTCTAAAATTTTTCCAGTAATATCCAAGAGGGATTGATTTTTCCCCATAATATCCAGGTCATAATGCGGCTCGATGCGAAACGTTTCAAGAACTTGATCCAGCATTTGACGATGATGAGCTGTCACAACTGTGATCGTCTCAATGCTGTCACTATGTTTTTGCAATTCTAACACTAAAGGGGCCATTTTGATGGCTTCAGGTCGTGTTCCAAAAACAAGCATCACTTTCAGTTTTTTCATTATTGTATCCTTCTACTATAATAAAATTTGACACATCAGATTAATTAGTACATTTGATAGTTCCAATATCAATTAATTTAACTTTCGTAATTATTTTACCGTCAATTAATTTATATGTCAAATCTTTCTAAGTATATTATTGCATTTAATTTAATTTTAAATAATCGTAATATTTTTGTAATGATATAATTTACACTGTGTAAACCTTCCATCTTAAACTTTTATTAAATATTTTTTAAAATTCTAAACCTTACCATCTTTTGAATATTTATTTTTTATTTTGATAATTCAAATAATTATATTTTATCGTTTCATAGAATACATCTCTTTTTCTAACAAAAAAATCCCTCTCTAATGAAAAAGGAATTTACGACTTCTTACTATTTTAAAGTTAAACTTTATAAGATCTATCTTAAATCAAATCTTTTGACAGATATAAAACAAGGTCACCGATATCTTCACAAGTAGCTTTCATCGCCACTGGATGGTTCTGATACCAAACACCCGTCCCATCTGGAATATAGCCTCGTTTGATGTACAATCTCTGGGCAGGTCCATACCCTGAATGGAGACCAACACCAAGGGTCACCTTATCCGATATGAGCCTAACTCGTTTTTCTGCTTCTTCCATCAAGAGATTTCCAATACCTTGATTTTGAAAGGGCTCAAAGACATTGAAATCTGAGAGTTCTGGATAGATTTCTGCAAAAGGCCCCTGCTTAGCGCAGGGCAAAATTGTGATATAACCCGCTAAAGCACCCTCAACCTCTGCAACTAAGACTTCTCTCTCCCCACATTCTTGTTCAAGAAAATATCTATCCAAAATTTCTTCTCTACCCAGCCAACCTTGATTGATAAAACCTTGGGATAAGTGTTCGGTATCAGATTCGATCATTTTTCTAATAATACTGTTTCCCTTCATAAGGCACCCCTTTGAAAATTCATACTATCATTATAACACGTTTATAGTCAAAGAAAGAAAAAAGACCCAGTGAGTGTACTGACCCCAAAAAGTTGGACAAATAGTTATTGAAAGGATTTAGTCTTGTATTGCACAGGACTAGGTCCTTTTCTATCATTTGTCAAGTATATCAAGGTATTTGATGAAGAATAGTTTGATTTCCATAGTCAAACTAAGGAAATTGTCTTTTTCTGAACGAAAGTTTAATGAAAAAAGTGTACACTAAACCAACACCTTATCTGGTGATTTTTTTGATAAGGCGTTACAATGATATGGCATAAACAATTTTACCGATTTTGGGTGGAAGTATAATCATAAAGTTTGTTATGCGTTATGAGGTAATACATTGTTCTAATGAGACGATGTATAGAGGCAATCGTGTGTGGTTTGGTTGAAGTCACTTGCGATTGTCTTTTCCGTTTCTCATAGAAGTCTGCGAAAAGAAGGCTTGAAGACGACGAGAATAGACCCCAGTCGCCTTGAAGACAATCTCTGACTGGTGAACAGTCTTTAAGTCCCCAAGTAGTCGATTAAATCCGATGGCATCATTGGGTATGGTATAGCCATGTATTTTCTCTCCATTGACCAAGATGGCCACTTCTGAACTTGCTTTACTCACGTCAATCCCAAAAACTACTCGCATGATATTACCTCTTTGTCTTGAATGATTCCTTGCTTTAGTGATGTCATTTTCAATACTCGACGTTTTTCGTCCCACATACTTTGATAACATTCTTCCTAAAACGGGGGTCTTATCAGTTTTAGTTACGACGTCTAGCACCAAAGAACTTATTGACTTAACAAGACACCTCTACTTTAACATAATGAAAAAGTAGTGAGTACTTTCTCCCGTCGGAGATTCCCTCACTACTAACCTTAGTATGTTTTAGTTTGACCTTAATTCGTTTGTTGTTGTAGTAATCAATATAGTCCACAATAGCTTGTTCCAATTGGTTAAGCGACTGAAATGA
>NZ_ALJN01000021.1:0-76984 GCF_000287715.1 Streptococcus oralis SK304
ATACTTCGCTTCTGTACCATTTGGAAGAGGAGTGTCAGAGTTCCCACTTGTAAGCTCTTGCTTATCTTCCAAAGTGGTATTAGTTGTATCATCAATAACTGTATAAGTCACTTTTTGCTTATCTGCCTTGAATTTAACCGTAACCTTGATGTCAGCCTGATCAGCAGTTACGTTTTCTGCGTCAACTTTAGCCTTATCTGGTGTGTAGCCATCAACAGTTGGAGAAACTACCTCTGGGAAGGTGCCAGTAGATGGTGTCCAAGCCCCCGGTGTAACATCCTTCGTCACTTCATCTGTTTTCACTTCTCTAGTGAAAGTCAAACTAGCTTTCTTCTCTGGAGCTGCAGGTGTATTATCATCCTCGTAGACGTAGTTAATCGTTTGCGTTACAGTCTTGGTTTCTGTAGAAGTTGACACTTTGTGTTTCAAGCGAATCACCACGTTTTGGTCCACGCTGCTGTCAGTGTCAAATTGGGCTGGCAATTCATCCTTAGAAGCCACTTCGTAACCTTGTGTTAAGTAGCCTGCGACTACGGTGTCGTATTTCGTTTGTGCTGCAGCTGGAAGAGCAGCACCAGACTCGCCTGTTGTCAATTCAACTTGATTTTCCAGAGTCTGACCTGTTGTCTCATCTACAACTGTATAAGTAACTTTTTGCGTTTGGATTGTGTAATATACATCCTTAACAATATTCTCTTGAGTAACTGCTTCAGACGGCACCGTCTCGACATCCACGCTATAACCAGGAATCATTGGAGACGGAACAGCATCATAGTTTACTTTGTCGCTTGTCCAAGGTGTTGTTGAAACCTCTGTGCCTGTGATCTTATCTTTTGTTACGGTACGAGTCCAAATCGCTGTTTGCACCTTATCTGCTGGTGTTTGTCCGCCAGCACCATGGTAACGAACAGTCAAGTTTACAGACTTGCTTTCTTGGATATCAGTTGTACCATGCTTCAAGTGAACAACCACATTTTGATCGTGGCTACTGTCAAGGTCAAACTTAGCTGGAAGCTGGTCTTTCGAAACCAATTCATAACCTTGAGCTAGATAAGCATTCACCATTAAATCATATTTTTCTCGAGCACTGTCTGGAAGAGGAGTATCAGAGCCTCCGCTGGTAAGTACTTCCTTATCTTTCAGCGTTTTTTGGGCAGTGTCGTCAATGATGGTATAGGTTACTTTTTGCTTATCTGCTTTATAGGTAACCGTTTCTTCAATATCTGCGCTATCTCCCGTAATCTGTTCAACGGCTGCTACAGTTGCCTTATCTGGTGTATAACCATCAATCTTTGGAGAAACTACCTCTGGGAAGGTTCCGGTAGACAGGATCCAAGGACCCTTATAGACAATCTTATTAGTCACCAGATCCTTGGTGTTAATCCGATAGAACTTCAAAGTCTGAACCTTCGTATCCGCTGCCTGTGTGTTATCTTCATAAACATACTTGATGGTCTCTGTGACTGTCTTTGTTTCTAGAACTGCAGCTCCCTTATGACGTAGATGAACTTCAAAGGTTTGAAGAGTTTCATTGTAAGTCACACCGCTTGCTGGATAATTGTCTGAAACAAGTTCATAATTTTTATCGGTATATTTCTTAATAGTGGCAGCTGTTTGATAAGGGTCAGTCTGACCATAAAGTCCATTCAGATCCTTCGTTTCAAGCGTTTCACCTGTTGTGTCATCAATATAAGTTACCTTTGCACTAGCTGGATTAGCTTTGTAAACAACTGTCTTTTCGATATTGTAACTGTTAGCCGTAATATTGTCAACTGCTGGAACCTCTGCTAAGTCTGGAGTGTAACCTTTGATTGTTGGTGATGTTACGGCTGCAAAACTTGTTCCATTTTCCGCCGTCCAATCACCAGTTGTAATATTTGTAACAAGGTCAGTTGTTGCTGTTCTGGTGAATTTTAAGCTACTAGTGTGGTCTGGAGCTGCTGGTGCACCGCCCTCGTATGTATAATGGATAGTTTCCTTAACCGTCTTTTCTTCTGCTACTGAAGTCTTTTTGTGTTTCAAATGAACTTCAAAGGTTTGAAGATTTTCATTGTAAGTCACACCATTTGCTGGATAATTGTCTGAAACAAGTTCATAATTTTGATCGGTATACGTCTTAATGGTTTCAGCTGTTCGATAAGGATCAGTCTGCCCATAAAAACCATTCAAATCCTTCGTTTCAAGAACTTTTCCTCCATTAGTATCATCGTCAATATACGTAACTTTGGCACTAGATTTTTTAGCTGAATAGACATAATAAAATTCTTGGTCGTTGCTAGTGAATGGAATTTGTTTAGTAGTCTTTAACTGTGTACCATACGACGCGATTGCCGTATCAGCTGTTACAAGTGTATAGCCTGTAATTGTTTTTGGGCTAGCGTTATAATCAGGGGTTGGAGTGGCAGTTCCTCCTGCTGGATAACCATATTTATAGTCCTGAGTTTCAATTTCCTTGCCGTTTGTATCGACATAGTGTATTGTAATCTTCTTCTGACCTTCAGCACGCGCAACGGATGGGGTTGTTGTGGCAGAAATCGTTTCTTCTTTAAGCTTAGTTACATTACCATTGTCATCAACGTTATAACTATAACTTCTTGACTCATTCGTTATAGTATTCTTAATTGAGGAATCTGCAAAAGTAATTCGTGTTGAATGCCCAGTTCCTTGAATGACACTAGCATCCTTTAAAATAGCACTAACTTTTTTATTGACTTCTTCTGTTCTGTTGATTTCCTGATATTGATCGCCCATTTGAGCATAGTCGTCAGTTGGCCAAATATCATGATAGGTAGTAGCACCATTTCCTGTCATTTTTCCTAAATTAATAGCAACTGTGTAGGTCCCATCTCCATTATCAATAACAACCGAAGAGTTTTTACCCGCTTGTTTTAATGCCTTAATAATCTCTTCATCAGTTGAATTTGCTGGCAGTTCAACTAATTTGTTATCTGGGTCTGAATTGATGCTAATAGAAGTTGAAGTATCTCCTTTAACAAGATATTTTCCATCCTCACTAATTGCTAAAGTAGAAGTATATCTTTTAAGGTCTGGTTTGATACTAACAATTTTTGACCCATTACCTGGTTTTATACGATGGACAGAAATGATATCACCATTTGGAATTCCTGTTTGTCCAGGGTTGGTACCATCGCTTGACAATAAATTATTATAATAATTTGCATCTCCAGTTGAAGTGCCTATTTTTATTGAATTCGCTCTATCGCTACTTGCGCTATTATAAACAGCAAAAGGGGCCTGTGCTTTCTCAAATGTCCTTGGTTTTGGTTTAAAAGTAAATTTATTGCCATTTATTTCTAAAATAATATTTTCATAACTTGATTTTGCTGTAAATTTCCCAATAGTCGCTGCCTTTTGAGTAACCGATACCGTCTTTTCAGTATTTTGAGGCATATCTTGGAAGCTTTGGTCTAATGTAATTTCATAGGCCAAATTATTGGGATCTGAATGCACAAATTTAATTGTTCCAACACCCTCGATACGCTCTGCTGTTCCAGAACCAAGATTTGCATAGTAAGCACCGTAGGCATTATTTCCCAATTTGACTGGAATACGGAGAACATCACCTTTTTTCAGCGTCCCATCTTGTATGATTTTAAAGTCCATTTGAACCTTGTCAAAGGGAACTTCTTGAGCAGGCAAAGGTTTTGTATCACCTGAACGCATAACAGTTCCATCTTTAGTCGTAACCGTTACTGAAAAATTCGAGATTTGAGTTGGGTTTTGTTGCAAACTTCTGCGCGTACGTACCGGAGCAGTCGAACGAGGAGTAGCTGTTGTTTGCCCATCAGCAGACTTTTCAACTGGCTTAGACTCAACAGGTGCTGGATTTTCTTTTGCGACTGCCGTCGAGTTTGAAGGCGCTACGGATTTTTTGTCTGCTCCTTCCACTTCAGGGGCAGTTTTTGAAACTGACACTTTCTTTTCTGCTTGTTCAACAGTTGGTGCTGGACTAGCAGCTTTTTCTGTTTCCTTAACTTCTGTGGTTGAAGCTACTTTCTCTGGCTCCACAACTGCTGGCTGAGAATTATTTTTTTCTGATTTTACATTGGTTATCGAGCTAGTCTCTACTAGACTGCTCAGATTGTTGTTTTCATCTGCTTGTACAGTTGGTGTGCCAAGCGCTACTCCATATATCGCCAAGCTAGCGATTGCAATCGAAACAAGTCCAACATTTTTCTTTCGTAGAGAAAATTTTTCATGTCTTCCCTTGTAAATTTTAAAACTTTTCACTTTCTATATTCCTTTCTAAGTTTGACATATGACTATTTTATTAGAAATGGACTTTTACAACCTCTACGCATAGAAAACCTCTATTTTACATTATACATTTTGACTTCTGATAATTCAACTGATACAGTTAAAATCTACCACCTAATTTAATAAAATTCTTGATTCATATAGCTTTTAAGCACATGTATTGCTGAATATGTTATTCTATCAAATATCCCCCACTTCCTATATTTTATCTATTTTTAAATATTATATTTAAGCAAAAACATCTTCTTTTTATAAAGAAGATGTTTGTCAATATTCTACTCCTAAGTCGTATAAATCGTCGAAGCGGTCGCAATGGTGTGCCACTGGTTGGCTGTTGTGGCTGCAAAGTCTTTGTCTCCATAAAAATCGTTGAATGGTAGGATTTCGACTTCTAATTCTTCGATACGGTCAAGCTGACCTGCTAAATAAGCCTCGATGCGACTTTCTGCTCGCTTAATCCTTTGTAAGAGTCCGCCCATACGGATATCGACCGTATCCAAGCCAAAGACCTTATTTTCTTTCAGCCATTGGTGGCTAAAGAGTTTGTGGAAGGTTTCTATCTCACTTCTGAGTTTTGGCAATTCTTGTCTTGCAATTTCTTGTAGACTTTCCTTATCGTTTACTTGGTAGGCCTGACGGATGCGTCGTCCCACATCCACTTTACTGCTTAAAATCTGGTTCAACTGAGCCTGAGTTTCAAAGAGATAGGCGTAGAGGCCTGCTTTATCTTTGATAGAAGCAAGAGTTTCAGCCGCTTGAGCAAAGTGAGGTTTGTCCTGTTCAGGTGTCATGTGTCGGTCAAGAATAGGGCAGAGAACATCCTGATAAAAGACGTAGCGGTTGGGATTGATACCACTGAGATTGCCTGGTAGATCTGGCAAGAGATTGGCTAGGTCAATCTGCATAAAGTCTTCAACCGAAAGACCTGTATTGGTCTTGAAGTGAGCAGACAGACGGTCTAGGTCATTACGGTAGCTGAGTTCTGCCCAGATTTGCAAACTTGGCAGGATAGAAAACTGGGCAGTTTCCCCACCATTGTCCCCCCAACCAGTTACGATGACTTCTTTGATCTGATTAGCACGACAGGCTTTATTGGCCTCGATAGCCACTAGACGGCTGAAATGGTTGTGTGGGGTAAAACCAATCCACTTCCAAGCACCACCTGCAAAGGCGATATCTTGGCTAATCTTGTGGTGATTGCGGAAATTACGGTTGTACTTTTCTTCGCTATCCTGGTAATAATCCCAGTAAACCAAGGTTACACGGTCTTTTAGACGATCTAGGTAGACACGAGTTTCCTCAGGAATTTCCACATCGCGGTCGTACTGGCCATCTGCTGACATGAGTTTGAAGAACATATCGCTCCACATTTGGCAGTGGAAACCATACTTATCAGCAATATCCAGCACGCGCTCCAAGTGTTGGCACATAAGGAGACTACGGTCCACAACACCGTTCAAGATGAGGTAGCGTCCCAAGCCAACCAAGTGGGCTTCGTCCATCCCGATATTGACCTTGCGAGTCTGCAGTTTAGACAGAGTGGCAAACATCCCATCAATCAAATCATAAACCTTTTCTTCGCCGATAAGGAGAATATCCTCCACGTCACGAAGTTCCTGCACTTCTTTAACACCCCATTTGACAAAGGCCGACAAGTGGGCCAAGGTCTGGATACAAGGCACAAAGGTCATATCAAACTGCTGGGCATGGGCTTCGATTTCCTGCAACTCCTCTGCTGAATAGGCTCCACGGAAGTAACCAAAGTATGGTTGCCCCTCAATCTGATAAGTATCTTCCATGTAAAGCTCAAAGGTTGAGTAGCCCATGAGAGCCAAGACCTCAATCATCTGCTTGGCAGAAGCGACATTTAGCACTGCATTTCGCGAACAGTCTGCCATGTAAGCCAAATCTTCATAAGCAGCTTGTTCTTCAAGGTCTACCTTATCACCTTCTGCTAGATCTGTTGCTAACAAAGACAAGGCGCGGTAAAGTTGGTGAGGTTTGCGATAAGTCAGTAGATAGTGGCCTCCCTCACCCTTGATAGAGATAGAGGCTTGGTCAGACTGAGCGACTGCTACCTCTACATCTGCTAGCGAAATATGCTTTTTAAGCAACTCTAATGCTTGCTCTTGTTTGGGACTAAGTCCTGTAAATCTTACCACTGATTTTCCTCCTGTAGCCAGTTGACAAGGGCACCATAGAGATTGGCATCTGCATGATAGGTGCAAGCTTGGATAACTGGTGCGACCGTGTATTCTTCGTAGGTTTCGACAAATGCATCAACAGCTTTTTTGACGCCTTGGATGAAGTCTTGGTTTTGGCTGATAGAGCCTCCCAGGCTAATGACGTCTGGGTCGATGAGATACTGAATATTGAGCAAACCTTGCGACAGATTACGGTTCATACGCTCAATGGCTTCTTGGCAAAGGGCATTGCCAGCTCCAGCTTCTTGGTAAACCTTGCGGCCGTCCCAGTCAGTCTGACCAGATTTTTCAATTACGTATCGAACCATGTTCCCTGTAGATGCTAGTTGCGACCAGTTGTTGAGCTTTTCAGCTGGTTCAATGGTTGTCATATAGCCAAACTCACCACCTAAGCCGTGGCGACCACGGTGAAGTTTGCCATTGATAATCATAGCTCCGCCGATTCCAGTCCCAATCACGACACAGGCTGCATTTTCAAGCTCTGGATGTGCTAGCAGTTCACTAAGTCCAACACAGTTGGCATCATTTTCTAGATGGATAGGCAGCTGATGATGAGCAAGAGCCTCATACCAAGAAAAGTCATGGATGTAGGGTACCGCACTGATTCCCTCAATCACACCTGTTTCTTGATTGACCGCGCCTGGAACGCTCATGGCAATGCCGTTATAATCTCTCTCTGCCAAGCATTTATCTATCCAAGTCAGTAAATCTTCCAAGCTTTCTGGTGTTGGGATACTTGTCTTATCTAGTATTTTTCCATCAGGAGTCAGACTGGCAAACTTAATCCCAGTCCCTCCGATATCAATGGTTGCAATGGTCATATTTTCACCAAAAAAGGGGCGAATCAGTAGTCAATCCTTACTCTTTCGCCCCTCCTTTCTATCTCATAGCATTAGTTATAAAACACTTTAAAACTGTTAGATTTCTTCTTTTTTAATCAATTCTGTACGAATTTCTTGTGGCGCTAAGAGTCCTGAATGAACTGGATATGGTCGCTCAAGTAAGTCCAAAATGGTTTGTTGGTGTTCTGATATACGCACATTTTCTTGACTCATATTGTAGTAACGAAGTACATATCCTTCTTCATTTTCCGCCACTTTAAAGGCTGTTGGGCAAACTTGTGGTAAGTTGAGTGCCGCATGACTCAAGAGGCTACCAGTCGCTGTAACACTTCCTTCTTGTTTAGCAACCTGAAGACTAGTGAATGGCGTTTGGAAGGCTTTGGCACGACGGAAGGCTGAGAAGCGTTCTTGTGCTTGGTGGCATTCAAGAGCATATTCAACTTCAAACTCACGCAAGCACTGAGCCTCTGGTGTCGGGAAGTAACCCCAGTCACCTAGCTCACCTGAGGCACGAAGAATGGTCACAGCAATGGTATCGTCTCCAAGGATTTCATACTCGTGCAATCCTTTATTGGCCACTGTCACTCCTTTTTCATCATCATAAAGGCTGACAAAGGCTTGTTGGTGTTGTGGATTTTCAGGATTTTCCCAAGAAGCAGCTGGTTTGTTTGGTCGTGTCACCACCTCATAGATGCTTTCAGAGTCATTGCTTGGACGCGTGTTATGAGTCTTAACCAAGAGACGGATACGGTGGTCCTTGGCTGTGTTAGTAAAGCGAGTCTTGAAGCGGATTTGTGGATTGTCAACAAAGACGGTCATCTCTGTTTCCAGAGGAAGGGTTGTCAATTCTTCTGAGCGCCCAGCTTCACGCGTCATAAACTCGATGATGCCTCTTTGTTCCGCATCCAGTTTTTCATCTGCACTTACTGGAATTGTCAATTCATGCTTGAGCAAGATTTTAGCAAAACGAGCTGTATTTTCCAAGACCTCATAGCCTTTCAGCTCAGCGTAGATAGGCTCTGTTCCTTTTGGTTGGAAATAGATGTACTCATTTCCAATGTCACCACGGTCTTCAAAGCGAACAACATCTTCATAAGCTTCATGAGTTGTCTTGTCGTAGACTGTGATATTTTCATCCACACTGACCGTTACAAATGGCGTATCAATCACTCCATTTTGGTAAATACCGTCACGGTGTTCCTGTTCTCCTTCGAGCAATTGGAAGGTTGTCCAAGAAAGTGGTGCCAGATGAACAGGCACTGTCACGCGCACTTGTCGAGCGATACGAGCCTGACGGAACTTGTCTTTTGGCAAATCATACTCAAAGTTAGCTCCCAAATCTTCGATTTTCGCTTCTACAGCATGCCCCTCCAAGTCTTCGACACGGTAGCTTGGCAAGGTCAAAGCTGCCATCTTCTTATAGCCTTCTGTTGGGTGCAATTCTTTGAAATCACAAGTCGCCACATCAATCACGGTGCTGACCGTATCAACCTTGTCATGCAAACCTGTGTTAATGACAGTAAAGAGATGGTCGCTTTGCGCTTCGTGGGTTGCAATTTTACCCTTCCACTCATTGAGAAGATTGGTCTTAACGAAGTTTCCAACTTGGTTGACCTTGGCAAAACGTGTTTCCATCTCACGGTGAACCTCGTCCACACTACAGCCACAGATACTGTCATGTGGCGCATTTTGTAGAAGGACTTTCCAAGCATAGGTCAACTGGTCCTTATGGTTGTGCCCACCAGTGATGACAGTCAATGGCTCCACCACTTGTTCTAGGAGGTTGCTATTTTCTTGGAAGGCTTGTTTAAGGTAAATGCGTGATGAAGAAGTGTTGGCAAGTGTGTACCAGCCATCTGTTTCCTGACTTGTCAACTCACCTGTAACCGTTGATAACTGCTCTGGCAAAGCACTTTCTACTGCATGGACATAGTCATCAAAGGAACTATGCACAAAGGTTACATCTGGGAAGAGTTCATTGGCCACACGAATAGCTTCGCTCAGATTTCGCTGTACAGGCTGGTGATCACAGCCGTTCATCATCAACCATTGGTTGGTTGAAGCGTAGTCACGCACGTCTGACAGTTTTTGTTTCCAAAAGGCCAGGGCTTCATCCTTATCAACTGGGATTTCATTCCCATTACTATACCAGTTGGCAAAGAGGATACCGAGGACACGACTTCCGTCTGCACCCTGCCAGTACATTTCTGAAAACTGAGACGTGAACTGCTCATCTTCGAGGACTTGGTTGTCAAATCCAATCGGCTTCACACCACGTCCAAAGGCTGCCACGTGAATACCTGATTTTTGAAGGATTTGAGGCGCTTGTCCCATATTCCCAAAGGTATCTGGGAAGTAACCAATCTGGGTTGATTTGCCCCATTTTGCACATTCTGCTTGACCAATCAAGGTATTACGGACGTTGGCTTCGCTAGAAATCAAGTAATCATCCTGCAAGATGTAAAAGGGACCAATTTTGAGTTTGCCTTGGTCGATGTAACCTTGGACTTTATCGCGATTTTCAGGGCGAATTTCCAAGTAGTCATCAAGGACAATAGTTTGTCCATCCAAGTGGAAACTCTTGAACTCAGGGTCATTTTCAAAGAGATCAAAAAGATTGTCAAACAACTCCACCAACTGCATCCGGTGGCTTTCAAAAGGCAAGTACCACTCACGGTCCCAGTGACTGTGTGAGATAATATGAACTACAACATTTTCCATGAAGTAAAACCTCATTCTAACTTAAATTTTTATTTCTATCTAACTAAAGAACTGATTAGCTAATATCTAGATAATCCAAGACCAACTCACAGAACATCATATTGGCCCAGGAGAACCATTCACGAGAGTAGAGAGTTGGGTCGTCCACGTGGAAGCTTTCGTGCATAACACCTGTGCCTCCATCGCAAGCAACCAGCTGATCCAGCAAGAATTTCTTCTCTGCCTTATCATTTGTTGTCAAGCCTTGGATAGAAAGGGCAATCGGCCAGATATAGCGATAGAAGGTATGAGAACTTCCGAGACCGCTAGCGTATTCTCCTTGGTAGAAATATGGATTTTCAAGGCTCAGAATGGTACGGCGTGTGGCTTGATACACTTCGTCTTCAATATCGCAATAGCCCAGATAAGGCGCCGCCAACAAACTTGGTACATTTGGATCATCCATGATGCTAGCATTTCCTAGACCATCCACTTCAAAGGCGTAAATCTTTTCGCCCTTACTATTGGTGGTGTAGGCATAATTTTCGATGCCTTCTTGAATCTCTGCTTGGAGACGCTTAGCGTATGCAATAATACTCTCGCTATCATCTAGATTCAATTCTGCAAAGATTTCTTGCACATACCCCAAGACAACTACGGCAAACATATTGGACGGAATCAAATAGCTATACTGGGAGCAGTCATCACTCGGACGAAAAGCTGACCAGGTCATACCAGTCACTGCAAAGTCAGGTCCAAAGCCATCATTTACCAGAGTATCTTCCTTGCGGTCCGTATCACGGACAAAACGATAAGGAGAGTTCTTGTGGTCTTGTTCCACTGTCCACAGATGAAGAATTTCCTTGGTCGCTGCGACAAAAGTCTCATCAAACTGACTGGTCTCGCCAGTCTCTTTCCAAAGGAGATAAGCCAGTTGCAAAGGATAGCAAAGCGAGTCCACCTCGTACTTTCGTTCCCAAATCCAGCCATTAAGCTCTGTGTGATCAGTCTCATGGTGCCCCTTCCAGTTCTCCTCAATGTTAAAGGAATTGGCATAAGGATCCTTGAGAATCAAGGTCATCTGACGCTTAACCAAACCTGCAATAGTCTGACGCAGGAGGGCATCTCTTTTAGCCACATGCAAGTAGGGTCTGAGTTGGGCTGTCGAATCCCGAAGCCACATGGCAGGAATATCCCCAGTCAAGACAAAAGTTGAACCATCTTCTAAAATCTCGACCGTGTTGTCCAAGGTGTCTGTATAGCAACGCTCAAAGACATCCACCCACTCCGGATGGTCCTTGGCACGCTCTGCTACTTCATCCAGCCATTCTCTAACAATTTCTTTCGAATAAATCATAGTATTTTTTCCTCTTTCAAACAAGTTTCATGTTCAGTATAAAAAAAAACGCCTCCAAAAGATATACACAAACTAAAGGCGTTTTGAAACAAACTTATGAAAAAATTAAGTAGAGATTCCTATTGTTTCGTTTATTCTAAAAATCATAGTCATCATCTAGCATTGCTTCTGCATTTCCCATTAGATACCCCGCACCCACTTGAGAAAAGAAATCGTGATTAGCAGTTTCAATCGAAATACCATTCATGACAATTGGATTCACATCAGACGCTGTGATATTCGAAAAATAACTTTGAAAACCCATATTTTGTAGCGCTTTATTGGCATTGTATTTAACAAATACCTTTATTTCTTCTGCCAAACCAATAGGTGCATAGACTTCATCTGTATATGCAAACTCATTTTCTAAAAGATCATCTAAAAAACGATACATCCAAGTTGTGAACTCATATTGTTCTGCCTCTGAGAGCTCATCAAAAGTTAAGCGAAACTTATATCCCAGATAAGTCCCATGTACAGATTCGTCCCTAATTACTAATTTGATTAACTCTGCTAGATTAGCCAGTTTATTTTGTCCACGATACCAAAGCGGTATGAAAAAGTTGCTATAGTATAGGATTCCTTCTAAAAACACACTCGCAACCATCACCTGTAGAGGGGTTCCATGCTGATACATCTCATTTATCTTTTGGGCCTTATACTGCATTTTAGGATCCTGATTCATCCAATCATATATTTTCTCAATTTCCTTAAAAGTATTTAACGAAATCAATATGGTACCGTATGTCTTAGCATGAATAGATTCCATAAATGTAAAATCACTCAGAACCGCTCTCTCCTTGCGAGTTCGAACATGCTGTTTAATAGAATACAACCCCTCTTCAGATTGAAGCGTATCAAGCAAAGCCAAGCCCCCTACCGCTTTCTTGACAACCTCTTTTTCCGGATCTGATAATTGCTTCCAATCAAGCAAATCATTTGATACTGGAACACGAGTATCAATCCAAAATTGTGCCGTGGCTTTATCCCAAACATAGTCGTCTAACTCGTCCTCAACTTCTTTCCAATTCAATGTCCGATGTAACATGTAAATCCTCCTCAAAAATTATAATCATCATCACGCGATTCTTCTATCCTATGGATAGACATCTTCCCGAGAAGCTCGTGCTTTCTCAATCTGTTCAACACTCGATCAAGTGTGGAGGGAATCTCTCTATCAACTGGGTATCTCTCTTCAACCCCGATACTCTCTAACAAACGATTGGCTTCTCTTTGTACAAGGCTCCGCGCCAATTTTTGAATGTCAGCATCTACATAAAGTTCACAAATAATCTTCCCCTCTGTTTCTAAGATTCTATCAATCATTTCAATAGCCCAGGTTTGAAATGAGATTTGGTCAGCTCTATCCATTCTTGCCAAAAGAAGATTGACTTTATGTATCAGATAGTCACAATGCAATGACTCATTCAAGAGAATCATTTTCACCATTTCGCCAAGATTAGTAAAGCCCTTTTGAATCCTCAATTTCATCAAAAAAGCAAGTTGACTATAAGTCATAATTCCTTCCACACAAGTAGCCATAAAGCGCTTCTGAATCGCATTTTTACTATGATATACCGTATCGACTCTTTCTAGTCGCTCCACTACCAATTTATGCTGATCTACCCACTCAAATAAGGATGCCACCTCCTGCTCGTCCTCATTAAAGGAGTATAAAATAGTATTATAGGCCTTGGTATTTACCATTTCAGTGAACTGTAGATTGTTTACAATAGCAACCTCCTGTTGCGAGCGTTCACTATGCCGTATAAACTCCTCCGCCTCTAACGACTGATAAGTTGATAAATTTGCAAGAAAGATCAGCGAGCGATTTAATTCCTGCTTCTCCTCTGCCGACAAACGATTAAAAGCAGGTTTGTCATTTTCAATTGGAATTCGATTGTCTAGCCAAAATAACGATGTCGCTCTCTCCCACGTAGCGTTATCTAATTCATCCTCAATCTCATTCCAGTTGATTGCTTTGTAATATAGAAATTTTTTTGACATCTTCTCTCCTTAAATCATACAAGATTCACAGCTATTTACACTGTTAAATTCGTCATCCTCTGTATAGGTTCTGACATAATAAAGTGATTTTATCCCTTTTCGCCATGCGTAATTCCGAAGGCGATTCAAGTCACGTGTCGTTAGCATTGTATTTCCCTTAGTTTTCCATTCATACAGTCCTTCAGGTAATTGAGAACGCATAAAGAGAGTCAAACTCATTCCCTGATCAATATGTTTTTGTGCGACTGCATATACATCAATAATTTTACGCTGATCCATGTTATAAGCAGTCTCATAAAATGGTAAGGTATCATTGGACAGATACGGAGCAGGATAAAAGATCGATCCCACCTTCTTTTCCTGCCGATTTTCTACCAGCTGAGTAATCGGGTGAAGAGAAGCACTCGTTTCGTTGATATAAGAAATAGAACCATTAGGCGCCACTGCTAAACGATTTCGATGGTAGAGGCCATCTTTCATGACCTTCTCCCTTAGTACCTTCCAATCTTCTTTCGTTGGAATAGGAATATCCTTAAAAATGGCTGCTATCTTAGGAAATCTAAATACAAAATCCTGCTCTACATATGGTGAAAAGTAACTTCCATCGGCATAGCGTGAATCCGCAAATTCATAAAATGTCTCATGCCGCTCTCTTGCGATTCTATTGCTGGATACTAAAGAATAATAATTCAATGCCAAGAAGTAAGCTTCTGTAAATTCTAGAGATTCTTTTGAACCATACTTGATTTGGTGCAAAGCAAAAGCTGTGTGTAAACCCATCGCTCCGAGTCCTATCGTATGGTAGAGACGATTTCCCTTATTTACTGTAGGCACCTCTTCAACAGACTCTAGATCCGTAACAGTCGTTAAGGCACGAACCATTGCATCAACAGAGGCAGCGAAATCTTCAGATTTTAGTAAATTAACAATATTAGTTGATCCAAGGTTACAACTAATATCCGTTCCCACCTCATGATAGGACAAATCATCATTCAATACGGATGGAGTCTGTGGTTGCAAAATCTCCGAACAAAGATTACTCATAATGATTTTCCCCTTGACGGGATTCGCACGATTAGCGACATCGATATTTAAAATATAAGGATAGCCAGACTCTTGTTGCAAGCGGGAAATTTCCTGTTCCAATTCTCTCGCTTGAATAACTGTCTTTTCAATAGCTGGATTTGCAACCAATCGGTCGTATTCAGCCGTGATATCTACGTACGAAAAAGGTTTCCCATAGACTTTTTCAACATGATAAGGATTAAACAGATACATGGGTTGATTTGTTTTAATCAGCTCGTAATACTTATCCGGAACGACCAACCCCAGGGAGAGGGTTTTAACACGAATTTTTTCATCTGCATTTTCCTTCTTTGTCGATAAAAAGGCAAGAATATCCTGATGAAAAACGTTTAAGTAAACGACCCCTGCCCCATTTCTCTGTCCTAGTTGATTGCTATAGCTAAAAGAGTCTTCTAGTAGTTTCATTACAGGAAGCACTCCCGAAGAAGCATGTTCAATTCCTTTTATAGGAGAACCACTCGCACGTAGGTTCGATAAATTCACTCCAACCCCACCACCAAGTCTAGAAAGTTGCAAAGCAGAGTTGACCCCACGTCCGATAGATAACATAGAGTCATCGAGATCTATTAGAAAACAAGAAACCATCTCACCACGCCGTTTTTTCCCTGCATTTAAGAATGTGGGGGTCGCTGGTTGGTACCGTTGGGTGATCATTTCCTCTGCAATTTTTGTCGCTAAGTTCTGATCGCCATTTCCTAGATAGAGGGCATTAAGGAACACCCGATCCTCGAACGATTCCAAATAGGTCTTGGAATCATCAGTCTTTAGTGCATATTGATTATAAAATTTATAAGCTCCCATAAAACTCTTAAAGGCAAAACCATGTTCCTTGATCTTTTGATATAAATCCTCTAAAAAATTACTATCAATCTCACCAGACTCCCCACGATACAAGCTCACAACCTCTTCATCCACATAATTCTCTCGAATTAAATACTGGAGACGTTCTTTCAAACTTGAAAAATGCATCGTATGAGGTTCAATTTCATTCTTTAAATAGTCTGTTAAGGCCTCTCTATCATAGTAAAGAGGAATTTCACCATCAATTGGAATGTTCACCATATTGTTCAAAACAAAATAATTCTTAGTAGCTGACATCTATTTTTTCCTCCACTTTCTCAAAACTAGCTAAAATATGTTTGGAGATCCTCTCTACATCTTCATCTGTCCCACGTAATTCAAAAACATCTATAACAGGAAAGCCAAACTGCTCTGCATATTGAAAAGCCGTTAGACAGAATTGCTTATTGAAATTTCGATTACCACTTCCTATAATTCCTAAGCAATAACGAAAATTTCCTTGATACTCCAAAAATTTTCGAAGGTTTCCCGTTAGAATTTCTTGGAATCCAGTATCAATTCCATTTCCCCCCTCTAGATAAGTTGGTAAAAAACTGACAAAGGGACCATCTACCGTAATCGCTTTCCCCTTTAAATCTTTTATATTCAAAGACTCAACTTCTCTATGATGCGTCGTCTTTATATATTGACTGACCCGTTGTACAAAAGAACTTGTATTCCCACTTAAACTAATATAATAAAATCTAATTTTTTGCATGACTCCTCCTTTTTTGGTACAATATATTGTGTTTTTTAAATACACGTACGCTATATATTGTGTTTTTTATTTTACTGCATCTAAATGATAAAAAAATTGATATTCGTCAAGTTTCTATAAATTTATTCAAAATTAGGAGTTCCTATGTCCCAACCATGCTTTTATACAGTCCCTCTTTTTAGCACACTATCATATGATGAACTTCAGGGCATTCATAGTCTGTTTCACCATAAGAAATTTAAAAAGGGCGAGTTGATTTTCTCACCCTTTGACGAAGAAACTTTAATCATTGTTAATAGAGGACAATTTAAGGTCTATCGTCTGACTAATGATGGAATCGAACAATGTATCCGTATCGTTGGAAAAGGAAATTACGAAGGAGAAAACTATCTCTTTGGAGAGAATAATCAGGATCTCTACGGGGAAGCCTTGGTCTCTACAGAAATCTGTGTCATTCATAAAAAGGATTTTCAATACCTTCTCCAGAGCTTTCCACATTTTAGTTGGCAACTTCTACGTCTTAATGCCAGAAAAGCAATCCAGACGGAAGAACAAGTCACCTTATTGGCCCTTGAAAAAATAGAACAACGCCTAGCTTGCTATCTTATTCATCTTACCGAAAAAAGTAACAATCCTAAACTCACCTTCACTTTGCCAATTTCAGAAAAGGAACTTGCTAGTTACCTTGGAACGAGGCCCGAAACTATTTCGCGAAAATTTAAGATTTTTGAAGAACATCACTATATTCGAAAAGTTCGTCGTACCATTCATATCATAGATGATCAAGCTTTAAGAAATTTATATTGATCTGAAGCTTTTTTGTTCATTTCATGTTATACTATATAAAACGTTTACAAAGAGATAGCCATGAAACTACTACTTGAGACCATCGATACCCGCTTTGGCACTGCTAGTAAGCATGCCTTCTCTCGGGGAAATACCTTGCCCTACACGGGCGTGCCTTTTGGGATGAATTACTTTGTGCCTCAGACCAGTGACCAGGAGGGGGCTTGGTTTTTCGATCCGCATCTGCCCATCTTTCAGGGGATTCGCTTAACCCACCAGCCCAGCCCTTGGATCGGGGACTACTCTTGGCTCCTTCTGACACCTGTCACAGGCCAGCTAGTTGGAGACAGCCTCTTTCACCGTCAATCCTCCTATGATATGGATAAGGCCTCTTTCCAACCTCATTATCTGAAGATTTTCTCCCTTCGCTATCAGATTGCAAGCCAACTGACACCGACTTGCTACGGCGCTTCTATTCGTTTGGATCAAAAGCAAGGCAAAGCCCTCTCCCTCTATCTTCACGCAGCAGATGAACTGACAGTCAAGCAAGTAGATAAGCGAACTCTTTCCCTACGACAAGAAGGCAAAACTGAGACTACCAAAAATCCTCTGATACTGTTTACTGCTCTACAAATGAATACGGATATTCTTGCTGTCAGCCAAGAAAGTGGAGACTGGCGAATTGACTTAGCAAGCAGTCATGCTGAGATCCAACTAGCAACTTCTTTCATATCGCCTTCTCAAGCTCTGCTTAATCTACCTCAAGAAGATTTTGACAGCTGTAAAGCTAGTGCCCAAGCAGACTGGGAAAATCTTCTCCACCGTTTTGACGTTATCGAGACAGGAGAGGCTGACCGAACCTTCTTTGACCACTGCCTTTACAGACTCTTCCTCTTCCCGCAGACTTTTTATGAGGTTGATAAATCAGGGCAAGCCATCCACATGGATCTGGCTACTGGTACTGTCAAGCCCGGTGTCCTCTTTAGCAACAATGGTTTCTGGGATACCTTCCGCACCACCTTCCCCCTCTTTGCGCTTGTCATACCGGAACATTATCGTCGCTTTTTAGAAGGCTTTCTCAATAGCTACCGCGATACTGGTTTCCTTCCAAAATGGCTAGCTCCAGATGAACGGGGCATGATGCCTGGTACCCTTTTAGATGGTATTATCGCAGATAGCGCCTGCAAGAATATGGCTCCCGACTTGGAAGAAGAACTCCTCCAAGCCATGCTGGAGACAGCCACTAAGTCCGACCCTCTCGGCATCAATGGTCGTCACGGACTAGCCCAATACCAAGAATTAGGTTATCTCTCTACCGACCACCACGAAAGTGTCAGTCACACCCTTGACTACGCCTATAGCGATTTTTGTATCGCCAGCTGTGCCGAAAAGCTTGGTCAGAATGACATCGCGGAAACTTATAGAACTTCGTCACAAAATTACCGCAATCTATTTGACACTGCGATGGGCTACATGCGTGCGCGAGATAGTCAAGGAAACTTCCGCCCTGACTTCTCTCTGTATAGTTGGGGACGAGACTACGCTGAATGCTCTGCCATTCAAGCGACTTTAGGCGTTCTCCACGACATCCCAGGCTTAATCCAGCTTATGGGCGGAAAAGAAGCCTTCAGCCACTATCTTTTGAAAGCCTGTCAGGGTGCTCCCCTCTTTGAAACCACCGGCTATGGTTACGAGATTCACGAGATGAGCGAGATGGCTACCGCTCCTTTTGGGCAAATCGCCATTTCCAACCAACCGAGCTTCCACATCCCTTATCTCTTCCGCTACAGTGACTACCCTGACTACACTGCTCTACTCATCAAGACCTTGCGTCAAAAAGCCTTTCACCCAAGCTGGGAAGCTTATCCTGGCGATGAGGACAATGGTAGTCTCTCTGCTTGGTACATCTGGTCAGCTCTTGGATTCTACCCGACCTGTCCGGGCAAATCAAGTTACGATCTCGGAATTCCTCTCTTTAACCATCTCCGTATCTACCTGGCTAAGGAAAATGAATGGCTGGATATCCATGCTGAGCAAAACCACAGCCATTTCAACTTTGTCAAAGAATGCCGATTGGACCAGACCCCAGTATCTAGCATCCAACACCAAGACCTCTTGAAAGCTGAGCAACTGACCTTCACCCTCAGCTGGCTACCAAATCACTCCTAACCAAAAGAACCTTTGCATCGCGCAAAGGTTCTTCTTTTATGAAACTTGGACCTGAAGCTGGTCAACCAGCTGCCCCTCTACCGTCAGATTCAGATAAAAGTCCAAGGTTTTATCTCCTGCAAAATACAAGGTTGGTAGCGTTAGCTTTTTTTCAGTCTCGCCAACTTGAAAAGCAAGGACTTGAATCTCGTCCCGATAAGCGACACCATGCACACCCGTCCCTGGTTGAATCGAAATCTTAGCTTCTAAAGGACTGCTAGATTCTCTTCGCTTCACTGTAAAGCGGACATTTTCTCCCTTGGTCACAGCTAGACTTTTTTCTGAGAACTCTAGTTGCTGAACAGCTTCTTTTTTCGACAAGGTGGGTGTTTTATAGAGTGAAATCTTGGTTAACAAAGGCAAAGCCTGTGCCTCTGTAATGGTCACACGTATCTTCTGCGCCTCAACGACTGATCCTCGTAAGAGACGTTTGTAGCCAACAGTATAACCAGATCCAAACTCCTGCCAGACACCATTCAACTCTACCTGAACATGAAAAGCAGCGATGCGTTGCCCCAACTTCAAATCTTCTCTTAACTCAATCACATCAAAAGTTTTAGGTGATCCTAAATCGAGCTCTAATTGGATTGGCAACTCTGCATCACTTGCCCAAGAACTAGCCTCCAGTCCATCTGTCAGATGATGACAAGCAAAGTCTGGTGATAGAGCAGGGCCAGATACCTTGGCTCCCAGAGCTAAATCTTCCCTATAGAGTGTGTCACGGTAGGCAGCAAATTCATACAGTCGCCGGATATCCTTTTCGTCAAAGAGTCCTTCTTGGTTTGGCGGAATATTGAGCAAGAGAGGGGTTCCCCGCCCCACTGAGTGAAAGTAGATTTCGACCAATTCCTCAAGAGACTTGGGATCCTGATCCTCATGGTAAAACCAACCCGGCCGAAGGGAAACATCTGCCTCACCGATTGAAAACAACGTACCCGAGGGGTCTCCGTGCTGTAGATAATCTAATTCCGTCTCTGTTCCTAACTGGTCTGGTTTGACTTTTTGCCACAAGGGATCCCCTGCATAACCTCGTTCATTTCCAATCCAGCGAATACTAGTTCCCTCAGTTGAGAAAATCAAACAATCGCCCTGCAAGTCACGAATGATTTCAAACCAGGTCTTAAACTCATAGTTGACTTTCTGGGCCCCTTCGCCTCGAGCACCATCCATCCACACCTCAGAGAACTTACCGGCATTCCCATAGGCAGGGTTTGACAAAATTTCCTTCAATTGAGCCAGATAATAGGCATTGTAGTCCGCTTCTCGGTCTACGTGATAGAGGGGACTGTGAGCATCCCAAGGAGACAAATACACTCCCATGTCCATGTCAAACTCAGTCGCAGCTTGGGAAACCTCAAGGAGCAAGTCCCCCTTTCCATCCCTCCAAGGGCTAGCCTTGACCGAATAATCTGTGTAAGCTGACGGATAGAGGACAAAACCATCGTGGTGCTTCACCACCAAAATCAGCTTTTTAAAACCTGTTTCTTTGAGTACCCGAACCCATTCACACGCATCTAACTTGGTCGGGTTAAAACACTTGGGATCCTCTTGCCCACTTCCCCATTCTTGGTCATAAAAGGTATTGGGGCCAAAATGGATAAAGGCAGCTAGTTCATCCTCTAAATAAGCTAGCTGGGCCTGACTTGGTAATGGTCCATGCGGTTTTATTTTCGTCATCATCTCACATCTCTTTCTCTTGTTCACAAAGTTATCCACAGATTGTGGATAAGAAAATATTCCTAAAAACTAGTTTCTCCAGAATCCAGCTCTTAGACTTGGAAGCTTTCACCCTAAACAGACCTTTGTCAAATAGCTCTGTACTAGGGTTCTGATAGCTCTCTAGCAAGTCACTAATATACGGAACTATTCTTAGGATGCTTCATCGCCCTGGATTATATATCATTTCCCCCTAGACTTATCCACAGACTGTGAATAAACTATTGTTCCAGACTGCTCTCTCCTTGACTATAACAAAAAGCGATAGCAACGTCAAGATGACTAAGATCCCTTCCTAAATCCCCTGAAAAGATTCTATAATTTGTACAATCGTAGCTTTTACATTCTTCAGCTAGTGAGAATCAGCCAATAGATAATGACTTCTTTATCACATTGTGAACAGTACATCTGTGATACTATAACGCCCATAGCCTACTCAGATAATCGTTTCTAGCAAAAAATCCCGCAGATTTGCGGGATTCTCTCTTGCATCAATGCGCCAACATTTCTTGGGCGATTTCTTGACCAGATAGGTTATCTGGGTAGTAGGTTGGCCAGTTATCCATCTCTTCAAAGAGGGCTTCTTGGCTGGTACCTCCAAAGAAGATATGGAAATGTTCTGCTTTAACTGGGGCGATATTGTGGTCACTAAACTGAACATACTTGAACTGTCCAGCATCCGCATCTGTCGCTTCAAAGAGGAAGCGCACGCCACGATTGCCTTTCTTATAAGTCAAGATTTTCTTGCCGACATACTTATAGGTGAATTTCTTGCTTTGGCCACCTTGAACAAATTCCATAGTGTTATCCGTGATGTTGATTTTGGTCACATCTGTCTGATAGCCTTTTCTATAGTAGGACTTATACTCCTCCTTGGTCATCTTACCAGTCAACTTAGCCTTGTAGTCAAAGACTTGATCAAAGGTTCCATCCTCAAGGAAAGGATAAACTGACTGCCAGTTGCCTACATAGTCACTCAAGGTACGGTCTTTGACATCTGCATCCTCAAAGTAACCATTGTGAACTGTCTTGGTATTTTCTTCCTTCTCTGGCTCGATTTCTGGTCCTTCTTGGTCCGTTGTCTGTTTCAAAGCCTTGAGGTTTTTCTCCATCACGGAGATATAGTCCTCACCAGCCTTGGTTGCTTCTTCTGTCAGACTTTCTAGCGGATTGAGCACGTCTAGTTTGACACCTGTTTCTTTTGAGAGTGTATTAGCTAGGGCTTGTGAGGCATTTTCTTCAAAGTAGATATAAGAAATCTTGTTTTTCTTGATATACTCTGTCAATTCTGCCAAACGTGCTGCTGATGGCTCTGCATCTGGTGAGAGACCTGAGATGGATACTTGCTTGAGACCGTAGTCCAAGGCAAGGTAGTTAAAGGCAGCGTGCTGGGTCACAAAGCTCTTTTGTTTGGCTTGAGAGAGACCATCTGTGTAGGCCTTATCCAAGACTTGCAATTTTTCGATATAGGCAGCCGCATTCTTCTCAAAAGTCTCTTTTTTATCAGGATAATCTGCTGACAAGCTGTCACGGATATGTTCTACTAGTTTAATGGCGCGTGCTGGTGAAAGCCAAACGTGGGGATCGTAGTCGTGATGGTGACCTTCACCACCATGATCATGCCCTTCCTCTTCTTCTTCACCACCTGGCAAGAGGAGCATATCACCTGTCGCCTTGATGGTTTTCACTTTTTTCTTATCCAAAGTATCTAGCAATTTAGGAACCCAAGTTTCCATATTTTCATTTTCATAGACAAAGGTATCTGCGTCTTGGATTTTGGCAACTGCCTTGGCAGACGGTTCATACTCATGGGGTTCTGTACCAGCACCGATTAGAAGTTCTACATTAGCAGTATCTCCTGCGACTTGTTTGGTAAATTCGTAGACAGGGTAAAAGGTTGTCACGATATTTAGCTTCCCATCTGCCTGTTTTTGATTGGAACAAGCCACTAAAAACAGGGCACATAGACTAGCCAGTAGTAAGCTAATTTTTTTCATTTGATTCTCCTATTTGATAAAACGTTTCAGTAGACTGACTAACAAAAAGACAGCTACAAAGATAATGGTGATACTAGCGCTAGCAGGGGTTTCTGCATAGTAGGAAATATAAAGTCCTGCCACCATTCCCAAAAAGCCAATAGCACTGGCTAGCAACATAACAGATTTAAAGTTTTTCCCCAAACGAAGGGCAATACTAGCTGGCAAGACCATAATAGTCGACACCAAAAGAGCTCCTGCTGCTGGAATCATAAGGGCAATGGCCACCCCTGTCACCATGTTAAAGAGGATGGACATAGTACGAACGGGCAAGCCATCCACAAAGGCCGTGTCCTCATCAAAGGTCAGGATATACATTGGTCGCAAGAATAAGAAAGTCAAGAGTAAAACGACCGCAGCAATGGAAAAGAGGAAAATCACCTGCTCCTGGCTAATGGTCACAATCGAACCAAAGAGATATTGGTCCAAACTCATAGAACTAGAACTTTTACCCTTACTCATGACGATAAGAGACACTGCAAGTCCTGTTGACATGAGGATGGCAGTTCCAATTTCCATAAAGTTCTTATAGACTGTCCGGAGATATTCTAGAAAGACTGCAGCGATTAAGACAATAGCAATGGTTGAAATGGTTGGAGAAATTCCCAAAACCAGACCAAAGGCTACTCCTGATAGAGAAACGTGACTGAGGGTATCACTCATCAAACTCTGACGACGTAAGATAAGGAAAGTCCCAAGAACTGGAGAAAAGAGACTCATGGCAATGACAGCCAAGAAGGCACGCTGCATAAAGTCATAGGATAACAAACTAAGCATGTTCCACCTCCTGGTCGCTTTCGTGAACGTTGAAACAACGCCATGGCGAGTCTTGGTTACGAACTAGATGAATATTGCGATCCGCATAGTCCTTGACCTCCTCAGGGTCATGGGTAATCATCAAAACAGCCTTGCCATGATGGTGAGCACTATGGTGCATGAGTTCGTAAAATTCATTTTTGCTTCCAGCATCCATCCCCGTCGTCGGCTCATCCAAGACAAAGATATCTGGGTCAGAAGCAAACATCCGGGCAATCACTGCTCGTTGCTTTTGCCCTCCCGAAAGGGAACCAATTCGTTTGTCACGGTGTTCCCACATACCAACTGAGTCTAGACTGGCCTTGATATGCTCCTCATCGTGAGCATTCAAGCGACGGAACCAGCCCTTTCGCGGATAGCGACCCGACTTGACAAATTCATAAACCGTACTTGGAAAGCCAGCATTAAAACTGGCTATCTGCTGGGGAAGATAAGCTAGCCTAAGCTTTTTCCCATGAGTATTTGTCTTTGAGATGGTTACCTTGCCAAATCTTGGCTGCAAGATGCCTAGACTCGCCTTGATAAGCGTTGTCTTAGCAGCTCCATTTTCACCAGTCAGGGTGACAAACTCCCCACTATCAACACTGTAGTTGATGTGCTCGAGGACAGGTTCCTTGTCATAATAGAAAGACAAGTCCTCTACTGTAATATACCGCATTATTTGATTTCTCCTACTAAAGCAGTTAAAAACCGCTGGATGACTTCTTGTTCATTTGGAGTAAACTGATTTGCTACTTGTTCATAGGCTGAGAGCGTGTGCTCATGGTGGTGGTGGTGTTCCGCCGCTACTGGTCGAGCCAAATCAGTCAACTGATAAAAAATCACGCGCGCATCCTTTGGATCTCTGGATGTCTCTAACATCCCCTCTTTTACCAAAGACTTGATAGCCTTGGTCACTGCCGCCTGACTGACATTGAGGCGACGGGCCAACTCCGAGTTGGTTAGGGATTCTTCTGATAAGAGCATGAGGATGTGTTCCTGAGTATTGGTCAAGGCAACGTCACTCGTGCAATGCCCGATCAGAATTTCATGCTGGTTCTCAGATCTCAAGATCACCTCGTTTAAAAAGTTATCGATTTCCTGTGCAAGCTGTCTCATGTGTTACTCCTTCCCTAGCTATCTTTTTTGTAAAAAGCATAGATAGCCACCGATTCTTTACTGGTTAATTATATCATAAACCAAAAAAGAGTCAAGGGAAAAAGGCGTAAAAACGTTTCCCTAGACTCTTCTAGATGTGAAATTTAACCTATTTTAGCTTTGGTTTTCGGCTCGATAAGATACCTGCCAAACCAGCTACCATTCCCATCAAGAGCAAGAAGATGGATTGTTCACTTCCTGTATTTGGGAGAACTTTTTCTGAGACAACTGCCTTCTTGCTAAATTGACCTGCCACCTCATAAGTAAGTGGTACATTTGTAGTCGCATCGCTAGCAGCTGCATTCGTTTGAGGCGTTTCTACTGGTAGACTAAAGTTTTTAGAATCCACAGAAATCGTCCGTGAGTTCGGATTGATCTTTTCATACTGGGTCAAATCAGCGGTTTTCAGATACTCTTCAAAGGCAGCATCCATAGAAGGACCTTCTTCTCGCGCACCACCTAACATCGTGTAGCCATCACCACCTGCAGCTAAGAAATCATTAGTTGCAAGGTAGTAAGTTTTTGCGAGGTCCAGAAGATCATAACGACCAGTCGCACGGTTTTTGACCTGGATGGCCAAGACACGTTTTCCTGATGGTAGGTTGGTATCATAGTAGACCTTCACACCCGAAACTTGCAAGAAGCCACCACTTGGTTCTAGCAATGGTTGTCCGTTCTCATCCAAGACCTTCTTGCCATCCTTATCGACCTGCAAGATAGATCCGAGTGATTTTTCAAACATATCCAATACTTGTTGCCCAGTCACTTGGATTTGTGAGATGGTATTTCCAAATGGAAGAACGGCAATGACATTTCCTTTCGTGATCGGTTTGCCTTTTGCAATAGTTTCACGCAAGCCACCACCATTTGTCACAGCGATGTCAGTAGGATGGCTAAATCCTGTTTGACCATACTGATAGAGGGAGTCCGCTACGACGTCTCCGAGGTTGGTTTCACGAACCCGAACATTTTCACGATCTCCGTTGAGTTCTACAGGGCTGTTTGAAACGACTTCAACAGCATTTTCAGCATCGTATTTTTGTTTAATGTCTTTGACTAGTTTTTCAACTGTTGGATTGGCTGGTAATTTTTTAGCATCAGCAGCCGCAATCTGAGTTGGATTTCCCAAAAGCTGACGTGATTTGTAGGTGATTTTCCCTACATTATGAAGGTAGCTTCCTGTCTGGTTATAGGTAACATTGTCTCCATAAGTCGTTGATTCTACTGTATGAGAGTGACCGTCGATTACTGTTACGCGTTTCCCTTTCAAACGAGGATTTTTAGACAAGGCTTCTGCCAAAGTTGAACCACGCCATTCTACTGGGGTTGTGGTATCCACGCCCAAGTGAGCCAGCACAACATAGTGTTTGTAGTCCTTACCTTCTGCACGAGCCTTGGCTTGGACTTCTTCTATAACCTTATTCACCTCGGAGATTGGATCTGTAAAGGTTACCCCTTTGACATTTTTAGGGTGAGTTTTGGTAGCTGTTTCAGGTGTTGTCACGCCGATTACAACAAACTCATCACCTTCCACAGTCTTATCTTTATCAACGATTGTAGAAGCTTCAAAGAGACGAGCACCATTGACGTAGGTATTTGAACTAAGTAATGGGAATTTCAGAATTTCCTTGTATTTTTTAACTTCATCAAGGCCAAAGTCAAACTCATGGTTTCCTACTGCCATGGCATCATACTGCATCTGATTGAGAATTTCAGCACGCGCTTCACCCTTCGTAGAGTTGGAAATCGGCAAACCTTGGAAGGCGTCTCCCGCATCTACGACGAGAGTCGTTTGATTTGATTTCGCACGTTCCTGCTCGATGACAGTCGCTAACTTGGCATCTCCAATTACTCCTTTTTCCTCTACGATACGACCATGGACATCATTGGTGTGTAAGATAACGGTGTCCTTTTCTTCGCTTTTAGTAGATTCAGCAGGAGCTGACGGAGCTTCTGCAGGTGCAACCGCTTCTGAAGTTGCTGAAGTTTCCGGTACCGCAGGGCTCTCAACAGGAGCTGGAGTCGCCGACGTGGCGGGAGTTGCTACAACAGCCGAACTTTCTGCAGGAGTTGTTGCTTCCTCAGCGTAGACTTGTCCAGCTAAAAAGGCTGGGGCTAATAGAGCTGTCGACAAGACAGGTAACAAAGAACGTCTATTCATTTTGAAATCCTTTTCTTTTCTTTTTTCCTTTATATTATACGATATTTCTAGAAAATTTGAAACCTTTGACTTATTTTCATCTAAAACATTCGCCATTTAAACAAAAAAGTTTGGGTTCAAATCCCAAACTTTTAGCTCATTTTATTGGAAATCTTTGATCTTCCCATCATAGGTCGCCCAGTCCTTGCTAAAGAAGCGGTCATTCATCTTGTAGTCTGGAGCTGGTTTCGGATCCGTCAAGAAAGGATTGACAACCTTATCAAAAGCCAGCCAACCCAACCATCCTAGATGAATGGTATCCTTAACAAAATATGGATCCCCTCCATTTTTTGAAAAATCTGCAATATTAGTAAAACCCTGACTTTCTAATTGGTAACGAATTTTCTCCACTGCATGCTGGTACATCTCTTCGCTGAGCCCTGTGTACTCCATCCACTTCTTATTAACCGGCTGAATGACAAAGAGCACATTGACATTCGACTTAGCAAATTGATTGAGGACCAGCTGCAAATCATTGTATTCAGAGGACTTGAGGAAGTTGTAATTTTTTTGATACCCTTCCCATTTTTTTAAATCCTTTTTAACCTCTCTCGTATAGAAATGATTTTCCATCCCCATATCGTTATTGGTCGTATTTGCCTCTGCGTCCTTACGAACAATTTTTTCTAACTCATCATAAGAAAATTGATCTGGAAGATCTTTTAAATAGTTCTCCACGTGTTCCTTGTACTTGAGTTTTCCTCGAATGGAGAATTGTCCAAAGAGAGCGGATTGCTTTTCATTGAATCGCGCAAAAATATCAATAGCAACTTGATCAACCTCTGATAATTCTTCACCCTTTGACAGTTTTTGAACAATGCCTTTTAATGCAACATTAGGATTCTGCTTTAACAATCGAATAGCCGCATGCTTTGCAGCAATGTCACCAGATTGATTTCCCAAAAAAGCTGTCAATTGGTCACTGTTAAAAAATCTCTGAAACGCTGCGGGTTCATAATCTGTCTCCGTAAACCACTGAGGCGAAATCACAAATACCGCCTGCTTATTCTCTATTTCTGGCAAAATTTGCTGTAGACCAAAATATTGATTTAGAGAGGCTGCTCCTGCTTGACCTAAAAAGTAAGGACGATAGGGACGATGGTATTTTTCTGCTAAAACAGCTGGATGGACACTATCAAATCGAATCCATTCACTGGACCCTAGAAAAGGAATAAAACGCATATTTGGATCCGTAAGAGCCCTCACTTTTTGACTTCTCTCCTTAAAGCTCTCTGTACTAATAGAAGCCGCGGAGTATTTCTCCTCCGTCAGATTATGGCTTGTTGTACTTGGATAAAAAAAGATGAGTAGAAGAACCAAAAATCCAGCAATGAAGATAGGCCCAAAGATCAGCCACAAGCGTTTAAGCATTCTGCAACTCCGTAATACCTTCTACGATTTTATTAGCCGTATTCCAGTCATCACGACCGAACTCCGTCACTGGAACACGAATGTCAAAACGGTTTTCAATCTCAACAATCAATTCAACCGTTCCCATGCTATCCAAGACACCGGCATCAAAAAGATCTTCATCCATCATGTCAGAAACATCTTCCATAAACAACTCATCAATAATTTCAATAACTTCTGATTTGATATCCATTTTTTATATCCTTTTATTTTTTAAACCATAAATCATTCAAAAATCCAGAAAAGATTAAGAATGAAACCATCACGACATGGAAGGTGACAACCATGCCAAGCAACTGAATCCAGCGATTCTCAGGTAAGGAACCCTTTCCAGCTTTTTTCCGTTCTTTATTGAGCGCTTTTTTCTTACGAACCCATGCATCATTGATGACTAGCCCAATCCCATGGAAAAGTCCATAGGCGATGTAGTACCAGGTCACACCATGCCAAAATCCCATAATCAGCATATTGAGAATGTAGGCTACACTTGAAGTGACATTGCGATTTTTAAAGACCTTCTTTCTAGTCAACACCATGACCATCCGCATAAAGACAAAGTCACGGAACCAGAAAGACAGACTCATGTGCCAACGATTCCAAAACTCCTTTAAATCCCTTGACAAAAAAGGCTTGTTAAAGTTGATGGGACTATGAATCCCCATCAAATTGGAGATGGCTAAGGCAAACATAGAGTAGCCCGCAAAGTCAAAGAACAAGTCTAGACCAAAAGTATACATCACCGCCAGAGCATAATGATTAAAGAAACCGCCTGTCTGTAAGGCCAAATTTTTCAGCGGAGGCAGTAATATCTCTCCCAAAACATGGGCCAAGATAAACTTGTAAAGGAAGCCAAGCATGATATACTTGACAGCCTCTTCTAGCATGTCCATCAACTCATCCCGTTCAGGAATGGTCTCATAATTTTCATTGAAGCGTTTAAAACGATCAATGGGACCACTCGAGAAAGTCGGCATAAAGAGAAGAAAACGTAAGAATTGCCAAATCGTTAAATCCTTAATGACACCGTCTCTTAACTCAACGATAACCCCAACAGCACGAAAGGTTAAGTAAGAAATCCCTAAAAATCCAAACAAAGATTGAGGTCCATGAATAGCAGGAGATACTTTCACAAAGACGATAGGCAATAGGGATAGAAAACTAACTAGGTAAAATATCCATTTACTATCCCATTGTTTCCTGTACCTTTTGTAGAAAGATACAAGAAGTACTTGCCAGATAACATAAAGGATAAGTGCGCTTATTTGATTCGTCTTTCCACCTACCAACATGGTGACGATAAAGAAGAGACTAACGAGCACCTCGTACAAGGCAAAACGTTTCTTGAAAAAAAGACCAATAAAGATAGGTAAAGTCGCAGCAATTACGTATAAAAAGTACTGAAGATCACCATAAGGTTCCAAATGAGGTAGCTGTTTATAAAGCTCCATCATCTACTGTTTACCTCGTTAATCAAGCCCTTGATATCAATTTTACCATTAGGCGTTAGCGGCAAACTATCTCGATAGAGAAACTTAGACGGCATCATATAAGACATCATGATATCTGCTAGGTCTTCTTTGATAGCCTTGGTAATATCGATATCACGTTCAAACTGTTCACGAACGCCGTCCTTTAGGATGACATAGGCCAGTAGATTTTGTACCTTGTGGTCCTTGTTATAACGTGGGACAGCAACAGCCGACTCGATATAGCGAGACTTGTTGAGGTTTTGAGAGACATCTTCAAGTTCAATGCGATAACCATTAAACTTAATCTGGAAATCCATGCGTCCACCATAGAGAAGCAAGCCCTCATCTGTCATGGTTCCTACATCCCCTGTGTGGTAGGCTGGAAGACCTTCGAATTCAAAGAAAGCTTCTGCCGTTTTTTCAGGATTATTCATATAACCTTTTGAAACAGCTGGCCCAGAAACGATGATTTCTCCCTGTTCACCATTTGGCAGTTTCTTCCCTTCCTCATCAATGATAAAGGTTGGAGAATCAGCCTTGGTATAGCCGATTGGCAGGCGTTTGAGAGTCGCCAACATCTCATTAGTGACGGCAACTGCTGACAAAGCTACTGTCGCTTCTGTTGGACCGTAGGCATTGATAATACGAGCATCAGGGAATCGCTCGCGCAGTTTTTGAGCTGTTTTGACCGTCAATTCTTCACCATCAAAGTAGAAATGCGTGATTCCTGGCATTTTCTCACTGTTAAAGTCTTCTGATAACATGGCCATATCTGCAAAGGACGGTGTTGAGGTCCAGATAGCGATTGGCAAGGAAAAGATCGTCGCAAAGAGTTTTTTGAAGTCCTGAGTAATGGCTGAAGGAAGAGCGAAAAGCGTGCCACCAAGTGCCAAGGTCGGTGCCCAGTACATGACAGATAGGTCAAAAGAATAAGGGGGCTGAGCCAGCATTTGTGGACGACTTGGCGTCGCAAATTCCTTATCTGTAATCATCCAGTTGGTAAAGCTGAGGAGATTGTCATGGGAAATCTGCACCCCCTTAGGCTTACCGGTCGTACCAGAAGTAAAGATGATGTAGTAATTATCATCTCCTTTGACTGGATGTGTAATCTCATAGCTAGCCCCTTGAGCAAAGGCTTCATGAACCTGAGCTAAAGTCATCATTGGCGTAGAGACTTGCTCCAATGGAAAATCTGAGATGGCAATAATCAAACTTGGCTCTGCAACTTCTACGATAGCAGAAACTCGTTCCAAAGCTGAATGGCTGTCAATTGGAATGTAGGCATGACCCGACTTAGTCAGCGCTACAAAGGTAGCCAACATCTCATATTCCTGACCACCAAAAACGACGACTGGAGATTTCTCAGGCAAGTCAAGTCGATCGATAGCTGCAGCTAAACTATCTGAATCAGCCTTCAGATCGCCATAAGTATGCTCTTGACCTAAAACATTGTAGACAGGATATGTTGGCTGTGTTTGAGCAAAGTGCTCAATCGTTTCAATCATATCTTTTATCGGTTTATTAGACACAGTTCTTTTTCTCCTTTAAACTAGAACTCATTATAAATAAAGCCACCTTGTCCCTGCCCAAGGTAACTAAAAAAATAAAGCAAGCCAAGTAAGATTACAAAATATAGGGCCGTCCGGCCTAAAAATACATGTAGGTTTCGTTGTTTTTTCATAAGCTATCCATTAATATATCATTTCTATCGACTACAAATACGCACTATTAGTAACTTATCTTCCTAACATTTTACCACTTTATCAACCTTTTTTTCAACTGTTTACCATAACTTAAAAGTTCGTTTTAGGTTATTTTAAGATAAATTAAAATGTTAACAGCAGATGCAGGCAAAGATTTCCATTTCTATAAATCTCCTATACCAGTCATCAGAAATTAAACAGTTTAAAGAATAACAACAAACACACGGCTCCACCTTTGGGCATTTTTATGCTAAAATAGTAGCTATGGATAAAATTATTAAAACAATATCAGAAAGCGGAGCTTTTCGTGCTTTTGTCCTTGATAGCACGGAAACCGTCCGCACTGCTCAAGAAAAACATCAAACTCAAGCCAGTTCAACTGTCGCACTTGGTCGTACCCTTATCGCTAGCCAAATTCTCGCAGCCAATGAAAAAGGAAATACCAAGCTAACTGTTAAAGTTCTTGGGACCAGCTCACTAGGCGCGATTATCACTGTCGCAGATACCAAGGGCAACGTCAAAGGCTATGTGCAAAATCCAGGTGTTGACATCAAAAAGACTGCAACTGGTGAAGTCCTTGTTGGACCTTTTGTCGGAAATGGTCAATTTCTCGTTATCACAGACTATGGTACTGGAAATCCCTACAACTCCATGACTCCTCTCATCTCTGGGGAGATCGGTGAAGACTTGGCCTATTACCTGACAGAAAGCCAACAAACTCCTTCAGCCGTCGGCCTCAATGTTCTTTTAGACAAAGACGACAAGGTCAAGGTTGCCGGTGGTTTTCTTCTCCAAGTCTTGCCAGGAGCCAAGGAAGAAGAGATTGCCCGTTTTGAAAAACGCATCCAAGAAATGCCAGCTATTTCGACACTTCTGGAAAGCGACGACCATATCGAATCACTCCTCAAAGCTATCTACGGCGACGAATCCTACAAACGCCTATCTGAAGAAGAAATCCGTTTTCAATGCGACTGCAGCAAAGATCGCTTTATGAACGCTCTTGCCAGCCTTCCGAACTCAGACTTACAGGAAATGAAAGAGGAAGACCATGGGGCAGAGATCACTTGTCAATTCTGCCAAACAACTTATAACTTTGATGAAAACGACCTGGAGGAACTCATTCGTGACAAATCTTAATACATCCTTTATGATTGGCAATGTTGAGATTCCCAATCGTACCGTTTTAGCACCCATGGCTGGTGTCACCAACTCAGCCTTTCGTACCATCGCAAAAGAGCTCGGAGCTGGACTCGTTGTCATGGAAATGGTCTCTGACAAGGGAATCCAATACAACAATGAAAAAACCCTGCACATGCTTCATATCGATGAAGGCGAAAACCCTGTTTCTATCCAACTTTTTGGTAGCGATGAAGACAGCCTCGCACGCGCAGCAGAATTCATCCAAGAAAACACCAAGACCGATATCGTCGATATCAACATGGGCTGCCCAGTTAACAAAATCGTGAAGAACGAAGCTGGTGCTATGTGGCTCAAGGATCCAGACAAGATCTACTCTATCATCAACAAGGTTCAATCTGTCCTTGATATCCCCCTCACCGTCAAAATGCGTACAGGCTGGTCTGATCCATCCCTAGCCGTGGAGAATGCCCTCGCAGCTGAGGCTGCTGGTGTCTCTGCCCTCGCTATGCATGGTCGTACCCGAGAACAAATGTATACTGGTCATGCGGACCTTGAGACCTTGCACGATGTAGCCCAAGCCCTGACAAAGATTCCATTTATCGCCAACGGTGACATCCGTACAGTCCAAGAAGCCAAACAGCGTATCGAAGAAGTCGGGGCTGACGCTGTTATGATTGGTCGCGCAGCTATGGGAAATCCCTACCTCTTCAACCAGATCAATCACTATTTTGAAACTGGAGAAATCCTCCCTGATTTGACCTTCGAAGACAAGATGAAAATTGCTTACGAACACTTGAAACGCTTGATTAACCTCAAAGGGGAAAACATTGCAGTTCGTGAATTCCGTGGACTCGCTCCTCACTACCTTCGGGGAACATCTGGTGCAGCCAAACTTCGTGGAGCCATTTCACAAGCTAGCACTCTGGCAGAAATTGAAGCCCTCTTGCAATTAGACAAAGCATAGTCTCACATCTACAACTTACAAAAACGGCAAGACTCATTTTTGAGTTTTGCCGTTTTTTATATGTTTTCATCTTGTAAATCTAATTGCTTCACTCTAGCTATATAGTAGGACATAATCAAAAACAAATTGAGGCTGATAATCCAAACAGACCATTCATGAAGAAAATGCATCAATACAGCCAAGCTGATTGCCCCCACTATGAAACTTCCCACAACAATCCCATAATTTAAGGCTTGACGACGGTATTCTTGGATATTTCCTTCTCTTCTAGCAATGCGATACAAAGCGGTCAACATCTTTCGGTAATTTCCAGATGTCATAAAAATGACATAGG
The DNA here is from genome assembly GCF_000287715.1 of Streptococcus oralis SK304. GTDB lineage: Bacteria > Bacillota > Bacilli > Lactobacillales > Streptococcaceae > Streptococcus > Streptococcus oralis_Y. The sequence continues at coordinate 33,991 of NZ_ALJN01000021.1, forward strand.
GATGATCTTCAATCAAACTACCCGTAAATGTTAGCATCATCATTCCTGTTCCAAAAGCAATGAAAGGAACTTCTAATAGAGGAAATCGTGAAAAGAAAGGCAAGATAAGGGTCCCGATAAATAAGGGGAGCAACATCTTAACCCGCCAGTAGGCCGTTTTGCGGTATTCTTTCATGTGCAATGCAAACAGAAATCCTAGAGAAAAGAAAATAATGGAGCAGAATCGCAACATCGTATTGATAACATTTGAGTAGCGCCAATCAGATATAAGTAGGAGAATATTCCCTGTCTGTGTCGCTACCAAACTATGGTATTGAATATGGCAAAACACATCCAAAGAACCACCTACAAACCCAAGAAATACTCCCATCAATCGTGTGTTTTGAGGTAAGATTAATTTATCCGCCATGTATTATCACTCGTTTTCCTTTGATTTTTTTATTATACCACTTTCTCTTGGAGAAACTAAGTGAAAAACAGTTGATTCACTCTTTTACAGAACGATTTCTAGTAAGAGTTAAAACACAAAATTTTATTATTGAATCAAGGCAACGCTTGAAACTTTACCATCCGCACCTGTTGTAATTTGGATGATTTTTCCTCCTCCGATTTTAGCATTATACTTGCCATCATCAAGGGTGTAAGAGTAGCCTCTAATAGAGTAGTTTTCTTTCTTTCCTTCTGCAGTTTCTACTGTAAATTGGCCCCCTGATGAAACCGTAATAGTTTCGCCATTCGCTCCCTTCCAGTTGCCTGCAGCTGCTGAGAAATCACCATCGACCATGGTTAAAACACCCTTGTAGCGTTTGTTGTGTTCTGCTTGCTTGTCTTGAAGTTTGCGGTCAGTTGTTGGATCATAGCCTGACTGGTTAGACTGGGCTTGAGAACCTTGCTGAGTTGATGGAGCCTGAGCTGGAGCTTGTTGACTAGGAGCTGCTTGTTCTTGTCTTGATTCAGGCGCTGGTTTCGCTTGTGACTGATCTGCTGTTGTAGAAGACTGACCAGAAGATGCCTGAGCCTTTTCAGATGAAGCTGAGCTTGAAGATTTTTGAGTCTTGCTTTCTTTGCTAGAAGAAGCTGCTTTGGAACTTGATGATTGACTTGTCTTGGCAGAGCTACTGGTTTGAGCGGTTTCGTTTTTATTTCCACAAGCTCCCAGTAGCAAGGTAGAAGCCAATACAGTCGCTGCCATCAATTTGATATAGGTTTTCTTTTTCATTTTTCTACTCCTTTGTAACATTTTTGAAATATTAAGAAATCTTTTTGTAATATAATTGTAACATTAGACCTTGAATCTGTCAATTATTTAGATAAACTATTTTAAAAATTGTTCCCTCCACTATTTCAATTCGTAATCGAAACGAAAAAATAGAAAATTTTTTATATTAGAGTCCTATTTTTTGCATCGCTCTTGTGTAATTCTAAGAAAGATAGCCATTCATAAAAAATGATAATAAATAAAGAGGGCGGGAACTTTGTCCCGACCTCACTTTTATTTCAATCGATAGGTTTTTCTTGGTTTCTTTTTAGGCACTCGTTTGAGCCCGACTTCTTCTACATATTCGCCGTATTTTACGAGAAAGTTATTGCTGACGATGGGCCGACCTGGGTTGATGAGATTGACCAGTTCGGTTCCTTCATAGACAGTAAACTCTTCCTCCAGCAGATAAAGGAAGGTCGGATTCCAGTCGAGACGGCCTTGAATTCGTTTGATGGATTCTTGGATAATGGCATAATGGTCAAAGGCGAAGGCTTGCTCGTCCAGCTCCACTCCCTCTAGGAAACATTTGCCTGTCTGAAAATCGACATCTACGAAAACGACATCCTTGGCATCGTCACCTGCCTGAACGAGGTCTAGGGCACGACTAGGTAGGTACACCAAGTGGGCAATGGTCACCGTCCAGCCCCGTGGATCACGACCGGGGGTCGATACGGTTATCAATTGCTCGATTTTTTCCAAAGGTAGATCGAGATTGACTTCTTCTCTCACTTCGCGCTGACAGGCATGTGCAGCATCTTCTCCCTTGTCCATAAAGCCTCCAACCAGAGCCAAACAGTTTTGATAAGGGTGGGCCTTGCGACGGATCAGTAAGAGCTTGATCTTTCCTTCGACAAAGCAGTAAGCCACCATATCTACTGTCACACTTGGTTTTTCATATTGAGGGAGTTCCTGCCTGTAGTACCAGTCTAAAAACTCCTCCTGACTGGCATGAATTTCATAATATTCTTTTTCCGTCATTCCTTCTGGAATCTTCGTGTCTACCATTTTAAGCCTCCTTTCGAACTGCCTTGGTCCATTGGTACCAACCCACTAGACTATTGAGTGTGTAAACCCAGTACATCCCTTGGATGTGGATATTTTCACCCCACCAAAGATAAATACTAAAGAGATTGGTTGCAATCCAGAAAATCCATTGCTCACGGTAGAGACGTGTCATCAAGAGCTGACCAACACCATTGGTCGCATCGGTAACACTATCACGGAAAGGGCGAGCACTATGGATACTTTGGTAAGCCAAGCCCATACCAATCCAGATAATGGCAGTCAAGGCCAAGTACTTGAGCCAGTCAAGAACAGATAATTTCTTAGCTTCAAAGTGGGATTCTTCTGGTTTTCCTTGGTCATTGATACGATTGGACAACCAAGCATAGAGACCAATCGGCTGCATGACAAAGAAGTAAACAGTCGTCAAGACTTCGCCATAAAAAGTCGCATTCATAGCCAAAATCAAGTAGATAGCAGAGTTAATGACCCCAAAGAGATAATTGCTTGCACGACCTTCTGCTACTAAGATAACACAGACAATCCCAGTCCAAGATGCAAACAAGCTCAGCCAGTCATGACTTTCTATATTTTGCGTGAATTCCAAGATCAAGGGAACACTTGACAAGGCGATGAGATACAACCACTGGAAAAGGCTACGGCCGACAAAGAGATCTTTCCAGAGCAGGCGCATGATCCCTGCAAAACCAATCTTGCGGGCTTCGGCATGGACATTTTTAAAGTTTTCGATAAATTGTGTGATTTTTTCAGTTAGTTTTTTCATAATTTTCTCCTAATCTGCTTGGTAAATGGCATCAATAGCCACTTTTGCTGCTTCATAATTTCCTAGATAATCCTCCGCTAGATAAACTAAAGGAATGGTGGTTAAATATCGCTCTCTCATCTGGTCCAAATGGTGGGAAAAACTGTAGCGAATGTGGTCTTCTGCCATGGTCATATCTCTAAATCCGTCATTGACATAAGAACCAACAGGCTGCACAAAGAGAATCAAGTCCCATTTTTCCTTAGCCAAAATCGAAACAAAGAGATTGTCAAAGGTTTCCCCTGATAAGTCCCCTTGGTCCTCAGTCTCCATGTAATAATCATAGTAGCCCTTGGTTACTAAGGAGTTGGTGTCAGCTATTACTAGGCCTCGATTGGCATTGCTATCGATTAACTTGGAGGTCTGGTCATACTGCCCCAACAGAAGATAGTAATAATCCTTTGGAGTCAATTCATCGTCGCGAACGTTATTTTTAATCTGGTACTCACGCGCGTATTCCAGACTAACAGGCGCATCGTAATACCTTGCCAAATCCTTGGCCAGAGTGGTCTTCCCATTGCTGGCACTCCCCATAATCAACACTTTCTTTGTAAACTGACGACGGAAGGGCTGAGCGATGTATTTCCAATATTTGCTTGGATTTTCTCGAATCATAGTCGATGAGATACCAAACTTTCTTTCTTGCAAGACAGTGCCAAATCCACGTTTAGATAGCTCTTGCTGGTAGTCTGCTTCTCCTACAAAGAAGATCAGCTCTTGCTGGTTTTCATCGTAGGAAATCTCCGCTAACATCTGGTCCAACCACTCCTGCCAGCCCATAGGGTAACGGGGAAGGTTGGTCTCATCCAGCTTACAGACAGAGGTCAACTCATCGTCACGAAAAGCTTCTCGGATATAGCGAAATCGTTTTTGAAGAGTTAAGCCTATCTGCTCCCCTCGGTCTCCCTCATAGCCTGAAACGACTACCCAGACCTGATCACACTGGCGCTTCGCTCTCTGGATAAGGTCGATATGCCCTTGATGGAGAGGGGCAAAGGTTCCAAATATCACTGCTGTTTTCTTTTTCATAAACGTTTTACCTTTTTATAATTTTTAATATTTTTATTTTCTGTGTTTTTATTATATACTATATTTTTATTTTGTCAATATATTTTTATTATTTTTTATAAAAAGGTGGCAAAAAAGAGAAGGCCATCTTTATACTGCCCCTCAAAAGTTGAACATAAAAACTCTAACTTTTGTGGTTCACTAGCCTTCTCTTTTTATATCTTAGATTCATCTCTATATGAAATGACTTATCATTATTAGATACCAATTATAAGTAAAATCTTTGGGATCTTCAATGGTTAACCAATCAAATGCTAAATATCGAAAGTGGATATTTTTAAAAAACTGAATCATTATTTTCTTCTTTTCATCGCGATGAATGAAGTTCCAATCAAACCAAGGAGACCAATGATCTCAAGAACTAGATTAGACGCCACTCCTGTAGATGGCAATTTCTTCTCAGTTGCTGATGTAGGATTCCCTTTTGCCACTGTTTCATTTCCAGTAGCCAGTGGTTTATGATTAACTTCTTTATTCTGGAATTTTCCAGTTTGGCTCTCTCCTATCTGTGTTTGACTATCTTGGATAGACGGTTTAGTCTGCTTAGGTGTGGTGACATTTTGATTCTTAGAAAGTGTCTTAATCGCAAACAAACTGAAGTGGTTCGTTTTAAAAACAACTTGCCCATTTTCAACTTTAGAAGGAATACGCTCAAGGTCGCCATTTTCCTTTACGTGATAGACCTGAACATCCGAACCAGTCTGCCCAAGCGCGAGCCGAACAGTTCGTTCTCCATTGACATGAGTTTCCTTGCCTCCTTTAGAAAGAGATAAGTCAAACACACGAACTGTTCCTCCTCCTGTTTTACGAGCAATTTTATCAGCCAATTCTTTCGTCGTTACTTCCTTGAGATGTAACTTATCAGCATCTGTAGGTTTATCAAATATTACTGAAACTTTCGTCTTGCCATCTGCTGCTGTAAAGATTTTATGTGTCTTTGGTAGTGCCGGTGTGTGTGGTTTCTTACCCTCTGGTTGAGGGCTTGGTTGCATACCCGGTTTTGGAGCAGATGGCTTCTGATTTTCAGTACTGGGTTGTGGCGGCGTGTGTGGTTTCTTGCCTTCTGGTTGAGGACTTGGTTGCATACCTGGTTTTGGAGTAGATGGCTTCTGATTTTCAGCACCGGGTTGTGCCGGCGTGTGTGGTTTCTTGCCTTCTGGTTGAGGACTTGGTTGCAAATCTGGTTTTGGAGCAGATGGCTTTTTATCCTCAGTACTGGGTTGTGCCGGCGTGTGTGGTTTCTTGCCTTCTGGTTGAGGACTTGGTTGCATATCTGGTTTTGGAATTTCTTTCTTATCTTCTTTCTTTGGCACTAAGTTGGCCTTCGCCACCTTCAATTCAGATAAGCTCTTCTGAAGCTCTCCTATCTGAGTATCTAGCTGCTTTTCTGTAATATTTACTTGTTCTAGAAGCTCTTTCCCTTGTTTAATGATTTCGCTTGCGCGATTTCTGACCTTTTCATAAGCAGAACCAGCTTCTCCTGTTAACTTAGCTCCATCTGGAACTGTCTTCATTTCTTCTTCAAGCTGACTGATAGCCTTCTGAAGTTCCACAATCTGCTGAATCTTATTAAAGGATGGAAGAAATTCACTCTTAAAGTAATCCGCTAGATATTTCCCTTCTAAGGTAGCATAATTCTTATTCCACGTTTGCTTAATGCCTGATTCAAATTCTTTTTCTAGACTAGGAATTTTTGCGTATTTTTCTCGATACAGAGCGACTTGTCTTGTCATCTTTTCGATTTGTGCATGGATTTGATAATAGATAAAGTCATCTATAAACGTTTGGAGAGTTTTGGCAGTGTATGAACCTTTTTCTAACTGCTCTCTAAATGCTTTTATTTTATCAGGAGCAATCTTTTTAGAATCCTCCCAAATATCTTTTTTCTGCACCTTATAATCACTGTTATTTTCTGGTAACTCTGGATAGTTATTCACTTCAGCCAAAGCTTGCTCTAGTTTTTTTAGCTCTTCCTTAGCCTTATTCTTCAAAGATTCTATCTCTTTCGTTTCTTCAGTCGGTGTCTGAGATTTCCCATCTTTAGTTGGAGGAATATGACCTTCCATATCAGGCTTTCTTTGAGGCTCAGTTGGTTTCGTTAACCCTTTTTTGAATTCCTCCACAGTAGCATTTAGCTCTGACTTCGCTGTTTCTAGAATCCGATTTAGTTCCTCTTTTGTTTGAGCTTTAGAAAGCTCTGATCTATATTTATTTACAATTCCTAAGGCATTTTTAATTAATTCATCAAATTTAGACTCATACTCAGATTTCAGATCTTTTTTAGTTCTATCCAACAGCTCACTCATGTGATTAGAAAGCGATAGATTAGCTTCTGAAATTTGTTTAGCTAAATCTTGCTGATCAGTCTCCTTAGCACTTCGTTTGTCTCTCGGTTTCGTTGTCTCTTTATTGCCATTAGATGACTTGAGTTTTGCAATCTCATCAAGAAGACTGTGTTTAGCCTTCAGCACCTCTTCATTTTTCGCGGCCTGATCGAGTTGCTGAAGCGCCTTTTTTTCCAACTCGCGTAACTGTTTGATTGTGGCATCCTCGTTTGCTTCTTCTTTGTTTAGTTTTTTCTCCTTTATGTTTTCGTCCACTTGTTGATTGACGTAGTTTTGAATTTCTTTTTCAACGTAAGCTTTGTAAGATTTGAATAACTTACCTAGATCAGCAATAACTTCTTGTTTAATCGTTTGGAGTGATTTATCCGACTCGTTCTTAAAATCATTTACAATTCGCTCTTTGATTTTATTGATTTCGCCTACTAAAGAACTTTTATCTTCTTCGGTGATACCTTTTGTAGTTGCCATATCGCTAATCAATTTCTTTTGATGGTCGAGTTCTTCATTGATTTTTTTGAAAGTATCTTCCAGCTCTCTATAACTATTCTCCAAAGTTTCTAGGTTATCACGGTCATCTTCTCCCTCAATCTCTTTTATCAAGGAATCTTTCCGCTCAGTTGGTAGGGTACCTTTTCTGATTTCTTCTTTTAAACGTTTTTGAATTTCAGCGGCTGCACCTGTGTTCTCTTTTGTAGAAGTATCGTGAGACTGTTCCGAGCTCTCCTTAGTCGGAGGAACTACCTTGTTTTCATCTTTCGATTGATTTTCTTTTTCCTTCCTTTCTTGTTCCATATGCTGCTTCTCATGGTGTTTTAGTAAGTCTAGGTGAAAATCATTATCTATCGAAAGCAAGCTTTCTGTATCATTCGCCTGTTCGATTTTCTGCTGATATGCTGCTTTTTTATCTGTAGGAAGGTCACTTTCCGCTAGCTCTTTTATTAATTTTTCTTTTGCATCTTTCAAAGTTTCTCTAGCTGGTTCTATTTTTTTATTATTTTCAGAAGAAGTTTCTTTGTTTTCTCCTGTCTTATCCTTAGATGAAGTTTGCTCAGTGACCTTGGCACTATTTGTAGGTGTACTAGAGCTCATCTCACCAGCATGAGCAACACTCCCCATAAAGAAGCTAGCTACTAGTACACTAGCTACTCCTACACTAAATTTACGAATGGAATAGCGCATTCTTCGTTCATGATTTGATTTAAACATATCTGTATCCTCCATAATTTTAATTAACTACAGTATATCCTGCTAATATGAATTGTATGTGAAATTTGCTATATTATTTTTGCTATCCTTTCATTCTTCCGTTAGGAATGATAACTTCTTGCAGTAATTTCTCTTCTTCTGCTATTCTTTGATAAAGAATAACCGCATAGACAGGAAAAATAAAGATAAAAGTTACGTAAGCATGACTCACCAAAGCTAAACCAACTAGCTCAGGAAGAATATTTAAAAAGTAATTGGGATGTTTCACAATTCGAAAGAGAGGATGATCTACAAATTTGTGATTATTAACAAGCATTAGCTTTACTGTCCAAATATCTCCCAACAAGTGAATCACCAACATCAACATCAGCATAGAAAAAATAAGCAAGACTAAACCAACCATGCTTATGCCATCAAAATTTGTCTTGTGCACCATTGCTTCAACGAAGCAGGAGAGATAAAAAACAATATGAGCCATCGTTAATCGTTTTGTATTCTCAACTCCAAATTCTTTCCCGCCCTTGCTAAGGATTCGTTTTTCATTATCCATCGAACGTTTTAAAAAAATCAATCGAACGAGGAAGGTTACTAAAATAATCGCAAATACCATACCAGTATCCTTTCTTTTTTATATATTTAAAATAATATTCTCATGTTAAACCTATGTGAACTTTAACAAAAAAGAACGGAGAGATTTCCGTTCTTTTGCTTTATACAACTAATCTGCTTGCAAGCAAATTTTAAATTCCATTCCTTGTTCATAAGGGAGAAAACTATAGGACATTTGATAACTTTCTAGGATGTTATTCACGATATAGAGTCCTAAACCAGACCCTTCAGACTTGTCTGTGACAACTTGAGAGTGGTAAAAAATATCAAACAAATGATTCAACTCTTCTTGATTAAGAGGTTGGCAGGTATTTTTGATAGAAAGATAGCCATCTTGCTCGGATATGATTACGCGCCCATTTTTATCTGAATATTTAATTGCATTACTAATCAGGTTTGTCAAAACCTTATCCAATGCCTTGAGACTCATGACGACCCTGGTAGCATCTGTCAATTGATTTTCAATTTCTATTCCTCTTGAGCGTGCTAATTCCTGATAGCGAGATAAAACATCCGTCAAAATAGTCTGGACTATCAAGGTCTTGCTACACTCTGTCCACTCTTGGAACTTAGAGGACTCCAAAACTTCTTCGAGCAAGTGGCTCATTTGATCAATTTGATCAATACTCTTTGCTATATACTTAGGGTGGTCTTTATAATCCCCAATATTGTACTGCATATTCTCTAGAATAATTCGAAGACTGGCTAAAGGGGTTTTCAACTCATGTGACGCTCCACGAACAAAAGAAACTTTCTGCTTTTGCAACCTGATAATCCGTTCATTTCTTCTCTCAGATTCATCAATGACTGTCAGCAAGTTTTCATACACATCATTGATTTGCTTTCCAACTTCCCCAACTTCATCCTTTCGCGTTTCATCAAAGCGAATATCATGATCCAACTCCTGCATCTTACCTGTAACTTTTGAGATATAAAAGAGAGGCTCCAATAAACGTTTCGTATAGAAGTAGGAAAAGAGAAAAGCAAATACAAGCGTTGCTAGAAAGGTATAAGGGAGATAGAGAAGCATAATCCGTGTTGCCTCTTTATAAATATCCACACCTTGAATAAATTGAATGGTTACCTTTTTACCATCAGCTGTCGCAATCTGACGGTCAATCGTTACGATATAGTTAGTGGGACTGCCTTCCTTTATTTCCAAGTCGTGCACAAGGGAAATTCTCTTATCCAGTACGTCATCTTTCAAATGGGCAGAGATGCGAAGAGATTTCGAATAGGACTCCAGCAAACTAGGCAGTTCATGAAAATTTTTGCCTTCTAAGTACTTGCTCATAATAGTCGCACTCTCATTAAACTTCTCACCCTCTTGCTGAATGTAATAAAAAGGAAAGGTCAGATAGATGGCAATGTGGATGACCAAAGCGATTGCACCTAAAAGCGAAAAACTTCTTAAAAATGATTTGGTTAATAATTTAGGGTTTTTTATCATAAACTAATTTTATATCCGGCATTTTTCACTGTTACAATACAATCCAGATCCAACTTCTTACGAAGATTTCGAATGTAAACATCAACTACTCTATCAAGAGGCAAATCTGCAAAATCATTTGAGATAGACTCGAGTATCTGCTCTCTACTCAAGACCTGGTTCTTATGTTGGATTAAACATTTTAAAACCAACAATTCTTTCGGCTTAATTGCAACCTCCTCGTTCTTGACTCGAGCTTGGTAGGATGTAAAATCCACTGTCACATCTTGATAATGCCAAATATCCTCCACAACATAGTAACGCCTAAGCAGGGCTTGAATCCGTTTGACCAATAGCGCCAGTGAAAATGGTTTCGTCACATGATCATCAGCATAAAGGTCAAATACCTGCATCTGAGTTTCCTCATCTCCGAGCGCACTTAAGACGATTACAGGAATATCATGATTTCCATTAATTTCTTTTAACACCTCAAATCCACTCCGCTTCGGTAACATCAGATCCAAGACCATCAGATGAATAGGGAACTCATGAAATTTCTCCAAAGCTTCCTGTCCATCCTTTGCTAGAATAACATGATAGCCTTCTTCTCTCAAAAAAGCAGCTACTCCCTCTCTAATCATATCCTCATCATCTACAACCAAAATGTTCATCTATTTCCCTTCTTAACCTATCTAAAATTCACTCTTTGGCTAGGTTTACGTTATTTTCATTTCATACGCAAAAAAAGAAGCAGGGCTCTATTGAAATGGTGGAAATTTCAGGAAACTCTGCTCTTTTTCATTCTATACAAATCTTAATATCTATCTATTCTTATTATAACCAATATTTACATATTGTCAACTTATTTCCTTTGGTTTTATAAAAATAAATACAAAAAGAATCAGGACAACTCCTGATTCTCCATTTTTAAGCAATATCAAATTTTAATTGACCAGCTTTTACACCGATTTTGAGGGTCTTGCCTGCTACCAGTTCTCCCTTGAGGAGGAGCTCAGCTAGCTTGTCTTCCACCTCTGTTTGCAGTGTTCTGCGAAGTGGGCGAGCTCCCATTTCTGGATTATATCCTTGACTTGCTAGTAACTTCAACGCTGAAGCTTGCAGTTTCAAGTCGATGCCTTTCTCTGCTAGGCTAGCAATCAATGGTTTCACCATGATCTTAACGATTTCCTGCATGTGTTCGCTATCCAAGCTATGGAAGACCACCTTTTCATCAATACGGTTGATAAACTCTGGTCGATAAGCTTTTTTCAACTCTTCAAAGATTCGTTTTTCCATATTTTCCTGATCAAAACGAATGTCCTTGGCCCCAAAGCCAACTGTCTTGTCGTCACGAAGAGCTGTCGCACCAAGGTTTGACGTCATGATAATAATGGTATTTGAAAAATCAACCTTGCGCCCCTTGCTATCTGTCAAGACACCGTCGTCCAGAACCTGTAAGAGGACATTAAAGATGTCTGGGTGGGCCTTTTCTACCTCGTCAAAGAGGAGAACGGAGTATGGTTTGTTGCGAACCTTCTCGGTCAACTCCCCACCTTCTTCGTAGCCCACATAGCCCGGAGGAGCTCCGTTGAGACGGCTGGCTGCGAATTTCTCCATATACTCACTCATATCAAAACGGATAAGGGCTGATTCGTCGTCAAAGAGAACTTCTGCCAAAGCCTTTGCCAATTCGGTCTTCCCGACACCCGTCGGCCCTAGGAACATAAAGGAACCAATCGGACGCTTGTGACTGCGAATACCTGACTGGTTGCGGCGAATGGCACGGCTAATACTTGAAACAGCTTGATCTTGACCGATGACGCGTTTATGTAGTTCTGCTTCGAGGTTAAGGTATTTCTTAGCATCTGTTTGCGTCAGCTTTTGGACTGGGATACCTGACAAGCGGCTCAAGGTGGTCAAAATATCAGATTCTGTCACCAAGTCTTTATAGACAGGGACTTCCTGCTCTTTTGCGATTAGCTGGCCTGCTTGTTTCCACTTACCATCCATCAAGGCCTTGTCAGCTGGACTCAAGTCGGATTCGTCCATTCTCACATGCTTGGATTTGTTTTGCACAGTTGCTGCCGCTTCATCCAAGAGGTCGATAGCAGAGTCTGGCAAGTGACGACTAGTCAAGTAACGATGGGCCATCTTAACAGCCGTTTCGACAGCTTCATCTGTGATTTGCACACGGTGGTGTTTCTCATAGGTAGCCTTCAAACCTTGCAAAATGGTCATACTGTCAGCTAAACTTGGCTCTTCAATGGTCACTTTGGCAAAACGACGAGAAAGGGCAGCATCCTTTTCGATGTGTTTTTGGTATTCTTCCTGAGTGGTTGCACCAACCGTTCTCAACGTTCCACGTGCCAAGGCTGGCTTCAAGATATTGGCCGCATCTAGAGTCGAGTCAATACCGCTACCAGAACCCATGATGGTGTGGAGTTCATCGATAAAGAGGATCACTTTGCCATCTTCCTCGATATCCTTGATGATATTGTTCATGCGCTCTTCAAAATCTCCACGGAAACGTGTTCCCGCAACAACATTCATCAAATCAAGCTCTAGAACACGCATCTTTGCCATTTCCGCAGGTACATCCCCACTAGCAATACGCTGGGCAAGTCCAAGTGCCAGAGCTGTTTTCCCGACACCCGCATCACCAACCAAGACCGGATTGTTCTTGGTTTTACGGCTCAAGATTTGAATCATACGTGCGATTTCCTTGTCACGACCAATAACTGGTTCTAACTTGCCAGAACGCGCTTGCTCCGTCAGGTCATGCGTGTAGTCCTCTAGACCACCACTTTGAGCTTGAGGCATGCCCATCATATTGGCCATAGAATTTTGCTTGTCAGTTACTGTGCGATGGCGTTGACGCAAAGCCTTAAGGTCTTCTCTTGTCCAACCTGCACGTTCCTCTAAATTGCGACGAAGAGCAGCAATTCTGACCTGATCTTTCTGGTCTTCATAAGAAAATCCTGCTCTCTCCAAAATGCGAGTTGCCAAGGCATTGCCATCATGCAAAATCGCATAGAGGACATGCTCTGTCCCTAGCACCTTAGCATGGACCACTGAGGCCACATACTCTGCTTCTGCAAAAAGAACCTCCAAACGATGGGAAAAGGGCAATTCCGCAAAGGTTTCGTCTTGGCTATAGTCCGTTTCAGTCAGTTCCAAAGCGACCTCTTCTAAACGATCCATTTCATAAGGATAATCATTTAGAGTCGCACCTGCCACACTGTAACTGTGATTAGACATGGCAATCAATAAATGCCAAGACTCTAGATATCGAGCTCCAAAATGGCCCGCAACCATGTAGGCACTTTCGATACATTCATTCAATGCTTTTGAATAGTTCATCTTACTTCTCTTTTCTATCTACCTCTTGTAATAGCTGTCGGAGCATATTGGCACGGACAACTGAGGATTCTTCCCCTAGGACACGATCCGTTGCTACAGAAGTCAGCAAGGTCATCTCCTGCTTGGTCATCAAGTCCTGCTCAACCAAAAGCTGGAGAATATCCTCATAAATCTCCTGACTAACTCGCTCACCAATCGAGTAAAGCAAATCGCGGAGCATCTCATGATGACTGGAAAATTCAATCCGTCCTATACGAATATAGCCTCCGCCACCACGCTTGCTCTCAACCAAGTAACCTCTACTTTCCGTAAAGCGGGTCTTGATTACATAGTTGATCTGACTCGGCACAACCTGAAAGGTATCCGCCAACTGACTCCGCTGCAATTCCACGATACCAGTTTGGTCTAAAATCGCCTTGATATAGGCTTCGATATGATCTGATGTATTTTTAAATCTCATAGTAAATCAAACTCCTTCTTTGAACCTTGACTATCTTTGACTATACTATCATTTAACACTCTATAAGTCAAATTTTTAGAGCTCAACCCTTGGAAATACTGACTTTCTTCAAAAACAATTAGGCATTAAATCGCCTTAGTTTTTCTTGAAAGTTCCTAAAAAAGTGCACAAAAAAGAGCCCTAAAATGGGCGTAATATTGACGAGTTCAGCAGGCAAGAAACTAGCACGGTCAAACGTGCTTTTTTAATACCTAGTAATATTATAGCATACCTGGAAAACTCTCTCAATCATTAGCAATAGAACCAATATTGAAGTATAATGATACTATGACTCTTGCAGAAACTAAGAAATCCTATCTCAGGAACGTTTAGAAAGATAAGAGAGATTAATTTAAAAGTATTTAGTTCTAGCCAATTAATATTTCTGGTTTCACTATTTTAAAACGATAATTAGGAGAAAATAATTATGAATAAGATTGGTAAAGAAAACTTAGTAATGATTAATGACGAAGAGTATGTACATTGTCCGGTTTGCGGGACATTGACCGCTGTTTATGACATTTGTGATCATTGTAATTGGCAAAATACGGGGGAAACCAATATTGATGGAGGTCCCAACAAGATGACACTAGCAAAAGCTAAGGAAGCTTACGTTAAGGGAATTCCAATAATATAACAAACTACAGTACTACAAAATCAGGAAGATAAAAATGGAACTTAGAAAGTTTAACAATAAAATTGTAACGATGACAGATGTTGATAACCAGACCTTTGAGGGAATTTGTCTTTTTGAAGATAAGGATGCTTTTGATGAAGAGTATGATGCTTTATCTGTTAAAACAGGTTTACGATGGATGAGATTATTTGAAAATGAAATTTTAAAAGTTGAAATTGCTGATAAAATCGACCGGTCAAAAAGCCCTTAGATTTGTTTCTAAGGGCTGATTTATTTGCAAGGATAGACAGGACTGTCGAGGCTCCTGCATTTCTCGACCCACTAGCTAAATGGCGCGTTGGTGACAGATTCTCAACCTCTATCCTTCGTATCTTAATTATATCACAGTATCCATCAAAAATGAATTATGAGGGAGGTGACTGAACATCAAAAATAGTCTAGTTGTATCTAAGCATGTTTACTATTGTGTATAATCTTTTTCAGTCATATCATTCAATTCTTACGAATAAATGTATAGTTTGTGACATTCTATCCGAAAAAAAATCTCTCCAAAATGGATTTTCGATATCAAAAATTTTAACTTCTTCTTCCGTCATATTGTGAGGATAATCAAGAAAAAGATTATAAATTTTTTGCTGATCAAAACTGAACAATAGCTCTCCTCTAACATCTATCTTATCAATCCACCAAACTTTTGACTCTTCACTTTCTTTGTAAAAATCACTGTACCCTTCAAGATTGGACTCCGAAATAATGAGTTCATCTATTTCATCGGATGAGTCTGGTTTATCGTAGTCATGTAATTCATTATTTAACATCATTCAAGCTCTTTCTATTATCTCTTGAAATAATGTGACCATATTTTTATTTTAAAATACTTGTGGTAAAACTTCATCCCAAATATCCACTAAACTTTTACTATCAAAAACCTTAGCTTCCATAGCTTCATCAATCGTATTAAACTGCTGACCTTCATAATCATATCCAACTACACAAATGCTGGATAAGAAACAAGCACCTCGGCCATTAACATTAAATTCAAGATCTGTATCTAAATATGTTTTAATTTCTTCTTTTTTCATCACATCACCATACGTCAATTATATCACTTTTTATCTATAAGAATTTCCATTTATAGACAAAAAGGGCGCTGGTAAAGGATAATCTTCACCAACTCCCTATTTTTCTACTTATCTAAACCTAATTCTGCCAAGATTTGACGTTTGTAGGCAATCTTTTGGACTTCCTTGTCCTCATCTTCAGACCAATCTAGTTTAATTTCTGAAACAATCTGCCCAGGGCGATTTTTCAAGATATAGATGCGGTCGCTGAGACTGAGGGCCTCCTCGATACTATGCGTGATGATCAAGGTCGTTAGCTGCAACTGCTTATGAATCTCCAGATACCAAGCGTGAAGCTCCATCTTGGTCATCTCATCCAAGGCGCTAAAGGCTTCGTCTAAAAGAAAGAGTTTGTGCCCAAAAAGGTAGGTACGAAGCAAGGCCACACGCTGGCGCATTCCACCACTAAGTTCGTGAGGATATTTGTTCCGTACAGCTGTCAACTGGAAGGTCGCAAGGATGTCATCCGCTCGAGCAATGGCTTCTGCCTTATCAATCTTTTGGATCAAAAGGGGCAGGATGATATTGCCAAGCACCGTCTTGTGCTCCAAGAGGAGATCCTTTTGCAACATATAACTCACGCGCCCCTTAGGATTTTCCTCGCCATCAAGGACAATTCGCCCAGACTGGACTTCTAAAATCCCAGCGATTAGGTTAAAGAGAGTGGTCTTTCCTACACCACTGGGACCTAGAATAGAAACCACTTCACCCGAAGTCACCTGCAGGTTGATGTCCTCTAAAATCTTTTCATCGCCATAGGCATAACTTACATGTTCGAGTCTAATTTCTGTCATTATTTTACAAATTCGTTAGTGAAGCCTTTGTCTGTCAAGTCTTCTTTAAGGATACCATTTTCTTTGTCCCATTTGTAGAAGGCATTCCAGCGTTCTGCGTCAAATTGTCCCCATTTTTCCTTGTCACTTGCATATTCTTTTGACAAGTATTTTTGAGATTCGATGACAAAGTCACGTTTTTCCTTGAGTTCAGGTGCATTCTTGATGAGAATATCCGCAGCTTCTTCTGGATGTTCCATAGCATATTGGTAGCCTTTTTTGATGGCTTGGATGACTTTACGAGCTTCTTCCTTGTTGTCTTTGAGATAGTCGTTGTTTGCGATAATAACTGGTGAGTAGTAGTCAAATTCCTTGACATAGTCTTTCAAGTACATGAAGTTGGCGTCTACACCTTGAGATTTGGCAAGGATACCGTCCCACCCATAGTAGATCCAAGCAGTGTCAAAGACGCCATTGGCAATTGGTGTGATGGAGTTTGAGTCGTTGTTTGGTACTTTTTCGACCTTTTCGAAGTCTCCACCTTGAGATTCCACCAAGGTTTTCAACATAGCAAGTTCAGTCGGGTCATTCCAAGTTCCGTATTTCTTCCCAACCAAGTCCTTTGGACTGCTGACATTGTCCGATTTACGTGAGATGATTCCTGATGTATTGTGCTCAACGATAGCGGCAACGGCAGTAATGCCTGCACCTTTTTCCAATTTCTTAGCCATGTAGTCTTGGAAATAGATAGCAAATGGTGCCTTGCCATTGATCACCAAGTCAGATGAGCTTTCTTCTGGTGGCAATTTCAAGTCAACATCCACTCCAGCTTCTTTGAAATAACCTTTTTCCTTGGCAACATACAGCCCTGTGTGGTTGGTGTTTGGTGTCCAGTCTAGGATAAAGTCAATCTTCTTAACTTCTGCTTCTTTGTTGTCCTTAGAAGAAGTTCCTTGGCCACAAGCCACAAGCAAGACAGCTACAAGAGCTGTCACAAGCGTCAAAAACACTTTCCATGTTTTCTTCATTTTCATTTCCTCTTTTCTTTTTACAAAACGCTTCTTTTAAGTACGTTTCCATTTAATCACATATTTTTCGCTAATATCAACCAATTTCATACCTAGAAGGCTGATAATCGACACCAAAATAATAATGGCAAACATGGTATCATACTGAAACAGTTTTTTGGACTGAATCATATAGACACCAAGTCCTTCAAAGCCTCCCAACCACTCAGATACAACTGTTGTGATGAAAGCATAGGAGACACTGACCCTCAGACCTGCATAAAAGTAAGGCAGACTGACAGGGATTTTAAAATGCCACAGGATTTGCCAAGGATTTGCACGCATCAGACTAAACAAGGTCAGCATATCCTTGTCACAGTGCCTAAATCCATCCAAAATACTGACGATGATAGGGAAGGTTGTCGTCAGGATAATCAAGACAATCTTGGGCAAAATCCCATAGCCTAGCCACAAAACCAAGATAGGCGCTATGGCAATGGTCGGAATGGTCTGAACAACCACCATCATAGGGTAAATCAAGTCATTAAGCCAAGTCATACTATCCATAAGCACCGCCATGAGACAGGCAATCAAGACACCTAAAACTAGACCTAGCAAAGCCACTCTCAAGGTCGCCCAGCTATGGTGCCAGAGAAATTCTCTGTCACGAACAAAGGCCTGGAGAATTTCAAAAGGGGTTGGCAGGATAAACTTGGGTAAAAGTTTGAATATTCCTGCTAACTGCCAGATTGACAAGACTCCTAGAAAGCCCAATAGACTAATGTGTCGTCTCAGTATACTTTTCAAGTTTCTCATCAATACTTAGAATCTCTCCTATATTTATTTTGACATTAGCAAAGACATTATCTGCCTCCTGCCCTGCCACTTCTAGCGCTTCTTTAAGAATACGCATGAGCTCATCCAACTCCCCTTCCAAGACCGTTTCAAAGGGTGTCACCACCATGGTCACGGACTGAGCTTGCAGATAAGCAATCACTTGATCGATAATAGCAATTCGATCAATCCCCTGTGATAGGGGCAAGACTTGCAAGGCAATGCTTGCTTTCATAAAAACCTCCTTTTCTCAGGTTTCCTTTTGACAAAAAGAAAACCCCTTCCATATATGGAAAAGGTGCAGAATTCGGCTAAGTATCGTTCCCTACGCTGGCATTACCCAGATCAGGTGCGGTCGAAGTTTAACACTTCCTCTCAGACTGTACACAGACTCCCATATCTTATATGGAAATATAGTAACGCAAATACAAGGAAAAGTCAAGGAAACTGCTTACAGAAAACCATGAAAAAGAGTTTGAAGGCAAATGCTTCAAACTCTCTTTCATAACTTTCTTATTTAGCCTCGTACCAGGTTGCCCCTTCATTTTCATCTGCGATAAGGGGAACACTAAGCTGGATGGCTTCTTCCATGGTTTGTTTCACTAGTACTTTGACGGCTGCTAGTTCTGATTTCGGAACTTCAAGGACGATTTCATCATGCACTTGCAAGAGCATCTTGGTCTGATAACCACCCTCAACTAAAGCCTTATCTAGTTGAATCATAGCAATTTTGAGAATATCCGCCGCCGATCCCTGGATAGGAGAGTTAATAGCTGTCCGCTCTGCAAAACCACGAATGTTAAAGTTGCGCGAATTGATATCTGGCAACTCGCGACGACGCTTGAAGAGGGTCTCTACATAGCCTTTATCACGCGCCTCACGTACCACTTCTTCCATATAGTTTTTGATTCCCGGAAAACGTTCAAAATAGGTATCAATGTAGACTTTGGCCTTCTTACGACTAATACCAAGATTGTTTGCCAAGCCAAAATCTGAAATCCCGTAAACCACTCCGAAGTTAACCGCCTTGGCATTGCGACGGTCGTTTGGAGTCACATCCTCAGGACGTTCAATTCCAAAGACACGCATGGCTGTTGAAGTATGGATATCTGCCCCCTCTTGAAAGGCTTTGATTAAGTGCTCATCCTTAGAAATATGCGCCAAAACTCGCAACTCAATCTGTGAATAGTCCGAGCTGAGTAGTACACTATCCTCCCACTCAGGTACGAAAGCCTTACGAATGAGGCGGCCTTGTTCCAAACGAACAGGGATATTTTGCAAGTTTGGATCCACACTAGACAGACGTCCGGTCTGGGTCAAATCCTGCACATAGCGCGTGTGGATCTTGCCATCATCCAAAATCCAGTCCTGCAAGCCAATTACATAGGTAGATTGAATCTTAGCAATCTGACGGTAGTCTAGGATTTTCTTAACAATCGGCGCAATAGGAGCCAGACGCTCTAGCACATCCACGGCTGTCGAGTAACCTGTCTTGGTTTTCTTGGTGTATTCTAGAGGAAGACCGAGCTTTTCAAAGAGAAGCACGCCCAACTGCTTAGGTGAGTTGATATTAAACTCCTCACCAGCTAGCTCATAAATCTCCTGAGTTAGCTTTTCAATGACAAGCTCATTTTCAGCCTGCATCTCAAGCAGGGTTTCTTTTTTGACCTTGATCCCAGCAATTTCCATCTTGGCAAGGACAAAAGCCAGAGGTTGCTCCATGTCATAGAGAAGGTCTAATTGCCCATGTTCACTGAGTTTTTCAAGCAAAACAGGTGCAGTCTCAACCAATACAGCAACCTTGCGAGCCAAATGCTCCAAGAATTTCTCTCTCTCAGGGATAGCTTTCTTGACCCCCTTACCGTAGAAAATCTCATCATCAGCCAAATAAGTTTGGCCATAGAGATTCGCAATGGTTGAAATTTCATTGTTCTCGACAGTAGAGAGGAGGTATTTGGCCAAACGGCTGTCAAAAGCAGGGGCCTGCAAATTCAAGCCCAAACGATTTAAAAGAACCTTCGCTTTCTTAAAATCATACACTTTCAGAGGTGTTTTTTCTAGAAAATCCTTGAGAATCGGCTCCTGCAAGAGCTCAAGTTTGTCTGTAGCGTAAAGCTTATCTCCACAGAACCAGGCAAAACCAACCAAGGCATCTGTATGGTAATTCTCACCAAAAAGTTCAAAGTGGAAGATGGAGTCTGCGCTCAGCATATCCTCCTTCACTTGGTCAACGATAGTGAAGTCTAAACTCTCAGGCGCATCCGTCGACGAAACATTTAAAGCTTGTTTAAGCTGTTTGAAGCCCATCTCATCGTAGAATTTTCCGAGATTTTCCACATCTGGGCCATTATAGACCAAATCATCTAGTCCAATCTCAATTGGTGCCTGAGTCTCAATGGTCGCCAAGGTTTTAGACAAAAAGGCTTGTTCCTTGTCATTGATGAGATTTTCCTTCATCTTAGAAGCCTTCATCCCATCAATATTTTCATAAATACCCTCTAACGAACCGTGTTCTAGCAAGAGCTTGATACCCGTCTTTTCACCGATTTTCGTGACACCAGGGATATTATCAGACTTATCCCCCATAAGAGCCTTAAGATCAATGAACTGAGCTGGGGTAATGCCCATCTTTTCCATAAGGTAATCTGGTGTAAAGGCCTCAAACTCAGCCACACCTTTCTTGGAAATCTCAACCACTGTATGCTCATCCGTCAACTGGATCAAGTCCTTGTCTCCGCTGACAATAGTCACTTCAAAAGAATCCTTCTCAGCCAAGCGACCTAAGGTTCCGATGATATCATCTGCTTCATACTGGGCCAACTCATAGTGGCGAATCCCAAGATGATCTAGCAACTCACGAATGAAGGGAAATTGCTCACGAAACTCATCTGGAGTTTTAGCACGCCCCCCCTTGTAGTCTGCATACATCTCTGTTCGGAAAGTCGTCTTACCTACATCAAAAGCTACCAAAACATGGCTGGGTTCAACTCGCTCCAAGACATGATTCAACATAAGTTGAAAGCCATAGATTGCATTGGTATGAAGACCATTAGCATTTTTAAATCGATCCAGCTGTTGATAGAGCGCAAAAAAAGCTCGAAAGGCAACAGAAGATCCATCAATTAATAATAATTTTTTCTTGTCCATACACCCATTATAAAGGAAAGCAAGGAAAAATACCATCGGAAAGAATAGGCAAATGGTAGTGAAGCCCTCTTTTTTATATTCTTTCTAGATTCTAGCTCCATTACTATCCACTCGATAGCCATCTACAGTAGTATTCACTGCTAAAGCCCCCGAAGCATTGACGTAATAAGACTTTCCTCCTACCTGGAACCACTGGCTAGACTTCATAGCCCCTGAACTCTCCAAATAATACCATGTTCCATTTTCCTTGAGCCATCCCGTCTGCATCTCCCCTGATGCCTTTAGATAGTACCAATGCGAACTATCCTTCACCCAACCTGTTGACATGGTTCCATTGTCTTTAAAGTGATACCAACTGCCATTTATTTTCTTCCAACCAGTTGCGAGTTTCCCATTCTCTCGGTAATACCAACTCCCTCCTTCTTTTTTCCAGCCCTTTTCTGTATTGCTTAGCTCTGCATACTGCACATATCTTCTAGAACCGCTATAAGACAAATAACCGAGCCACTTATAACCATCCTTTTCAAGAACTTGATCATAACTCACACTCTCACCAGCATAATAGTAGTCAATAACCTGTCCTGTACGTGACGGTTGGTCCATAATAGGCGATTTCCCCGTGAATACTATTGTCCCACTAGACGGAAGTTCTGGGCTACGAGCATTCTCACCCGCACTATGGCTGGCAGATAAATCCCTGAAATGGATAAAACCTGTCATAGAGCTAGCTTTTACGCTGCGACGATTGTATTTCTCCCTAACTCCATAGTTATACTCTTCGATCTCAATCGTATCCCCTAATACATTTGATACCCAGGCCACGTGCCCATAATAACCTTCTGTCGACCAAGCAATAGCCCCAACTTCTGGCTTAGTATCCACACGATAACCTTCACGACGAGCACGATGTCCCCATTCATTCGCATTTCCGTAGGCAGGAGGAATCTCAAAGCCATTTACACTACTCAAACGAAAGGCCGCAAAAGAGGTACACTGGCGAGAATACATCCGCCACTGATCGATTTCAACACTACCATTTTTGTAGTGAAGCGGATAGTCATCTCCACGCGCTACACTATCGGCTTGAACCGATTCTCCACCAAACAAAAAGGTACTCGTAACGAACAAAGTAGCCAGCCCTACACTCAACTGAGTACATCTACTCTTCTTAACTCCTGATTTAAAAAACGTCATTCATTCTCCTTAATAATATAAATTTCCGAGGTTCCCCTCGTTTATACTATTCGGGAGAAAAAGAAAAAAGTGAGCAAAGCTCACTTCATTTTAGGATTCTTGGTCTAGATAGCGAATCAAGTTCTTTTCTGTCAAGATATCTGAGTAGGTGAAGGATTCAACATAGACGTTGGCTTGTTTGTCTCCCTCAACATCCCCAAATTCAACGATAAATAGAGACGGATAAACTTCAATTAGCTTACCCAATCTATTTTTTTGGCGTTTACGGCCATTCTCCAAAGTCATTTCAACGACTTGTCCCTCATGCGCCTTGATCTCTTCTTTGATTTTTTTCATCTTGGCTACATCTGTAAATGCATCTGACATCTTATGCCTCCCTCTTTGAGATACTTGAAAATTTATTGTATTCTTTTTGGAAAATCAATTCCACCGTTCCACGAGCTCCACTACGGTTTTTCTCGATGATAACCTCTACCTTGTTATTTGGAATTCCTTCCTCTTCTTCACCAGCACGATCGTAGTAGTCGTCACGGTATAGAAAAGCTACGATATCCGCATCCTGCTCGATAGAACCCGATTCACGAATATCAGACAAGACTGGTCTCTTATCCTGACGCTGTTCAACTCCACGGGATAACTGACTGAGAGCAATGACTGGAACTTTTAATTCCTTGGCTAGAATTTTCAACTGACGAGAAATTTCAGAAACTTCTTGTTGGCGGTTTTCACGACCAGTCCCTGTGATAAGCTGTAGGTAGTCGATCAAAATCAAGCCTAGATTGCCTGTTTCTTGAGCCAGTTTGCGTGAGCGCGAACGAATTTCCGTAATCCGAATCCCTGGAGTATCATCGATATAGATACTCGCGTTGGCTAGGTTCCCTTGAGCAATGGTATACTTTTGCCATTCCTCATCGGTCAATTGACCCGTACGGATAGAATGGGACTCCACCAAACCTTCTGCCGCAAGCATACGATCTACTAGGCTTTCTGCACCCATTTCCAGTGAAAAGATAGCTACCGTCTTATCCAACTTGGTTCCGATATTCTGAGCAATGTTCAAAGCAAAGGCTGTTTTACCGACCGCAGGACGAGCTGCTATAATAATCAGTTCCTCCTCATGGAGACCTGTCGTCATATGGTCCAAATCACGGTAGCCTGTAGCAATACCTGTAATGTCAGTTGTTTGTTGTGACCGAACTTCTAGGTTCCCAAAGTTGATATTTAGAATATCTCGGATGTTCTTGAACCCACTACGATTGGCGTTTTCGCTAACATCAATAAGCCCCTTTTCAGCCTGAGCGATGATTTCATCTGCAGGCTTAGAAGCTTCATAGGCTTGGTTGACAGACTCTGTCAACTTGGAAATCAAGCGACGTAGCATAGCCTTTTCTGCAACAATTTTAGCATAATACTCCGCGTTGGCTGAAGTTGGTACAGAGTTGACAATTTCAACAAGATAGGACAGGCCGCCAATATTTTGGAGATCCCCTTGACTATCCAAAATCGTCCGAACTGTCGTCGCATCAATCGCTTCCCCACGATCCGACAAATCTACCATCGCTTGGAAAATCAACCGATGAGCATACTTAAAGAAGTCACGAGAATCAATGTATTCTCGGACAAAAACGAGCTTACTCTCATCTATAAAAATAGCCCCCAGAACAGATTGTTCTGCTAAAATATCCTGAGGTTGAACTCGCAGTTCCTCTACTTCTGCCATCCGACTTTCCTTCCTTTTACAATCTTGTCAAGAAGTTGTAAACTTAACCTTCTTTTACACGAAGATTGATGACACTTGTAACATCTTGATAGATCTTCACTGGCACATCAATCAAACCTACTGCTCGAATTGGTGCTTGCACTTGAATATTGCGTTTGTCAATCTTAATACCAAACTGCTTTTGCAATTCTTCTGCAATTTTCTTGTTAGTGATAGAGCCAAATGTACGGCCATCTGGTCCAACCTTTTCAACAAACTCTACAACCGTTTCTTCTGCTTCAAGCTTAGCCTTGATGGCTTTTGCTTCGGCAATCATTTCAGCATGAGCCTTTTCTTCTGATTTTTGTTTACCACGCAACTCGCCCACTGCTTGAGCAGTCGCTTCCTTGGCCAAATTCTTTTTAATCAGGAAGTTTTGAGCATAGCCAGTTGGCATTTCCTTGATTTCGCCCTTTTTTCCTTTTCCTTTAACATCTGCTAAAAAGATTACTTTCATTCTTCTTTCTCCTTTTCCTTTAGTTCTTCCAAGATTAGTTGAGTCAATTTTTCTCCTGCTTCTGACAGATTCATATTCTCGATTTGCGCAGCCGCTAGATTAAAGTGACCTCCACCACCCAGCTCTTCCATAATGCGTTGCACATTGATTTTACTACGGCTTCGAGCCGAGATGGAGATAAATCCTTGTGTATTTTTTGCCAGAACGAAACTAGCCTCAATACCGGACATGGCCAGCATAGCATCGGCAGCCTTACTGATAACAACGGTGTCATAAGTGGTTGAGTCCTTAGCTTGGGCAATCAAGATATCTGAAGCTAGCTTACGACCTTGTAAAATGAGTTCATTTACCTCACGATACTCCTCAAAATCTGTCGCAGCAATCTCCTGGATAGCAATACTATCGCTTCCACGTGTTCTCAGGTAGCTAGCCACATCAAAGGTCCGACTCGTTACGCGAGATGTAAAGTTCTTGGTATCCAGCATCATTCCAGCCATCAGTACGCTAGCCTGCATACGACTCAAACGATTTTTCTTAGAATTTTGGAACTGAATCAATTCTGTGACCAGCTCACTCGCACTACTTGCTCCACTTTCAATATAGGTGATGACTGTATTCTCAGGGAAATCCTGATCACGTCTATGATGGTCAATAACAATGGTTTGAGTAAACAAATCATAAAAATCTTTCGATAAGGTCAAAGCCGTCTTTGAGTGATCCACTAAAATCAATAACGAACGGCTTGTAACTAGCTTCATCGCATCTGTAAGAGATAAGAGTTTCGTAGTATCTTCCTTCTTTAAGAACTGGATAGCACGCTCGATATCTGCTGACATTTTATCTGCATCATAGACAGCGTAACTGTTTTCAATAATATTACTTGCAAACAACTGCATACCGACAGCAGAGCCCAAGGCATCCATATCTAGATTTTTATGACCGACTACAAAAACCTGGTCAACACTTCGAATCTTATCAGAAATGGCTGTCATCATGGCTCTCGTACGTGTACGAGTACGTTTGATAGACGCAGCAGTTCCTCCACCGAAGTAGACTGGATTCTTGGTCTCATCATTTTCCTTGACCACCACCTGGTCACCACCGCGAACTTCTGCTAAGTTCAAGTTGAGCAAGGCAATTTTCCCTATCTCTTCATGGTTTCCATCACCATAAGAAAATCCCATACTTAGGGTTAGGGCTAGTTGCCTCTGTTTTGATTCTTCTCGGAAACTATCAATAACAGAGAATTTATCATTCATCAATTCCTCGAGTACTGTGTAATCTGTGAATAAATAAAAACGATCCATCCCCACACGGCGAGAAAACATAGCATACTTACTAGCAAATTCTGAAACAAAATTAGCTACAAAGCTATTGATATGGCTGATATCAGAGTCAGACGTCGCATCCTCCAAATCATCGTAATTATCTACTGAGATGACCCCAATGACTGGACGACTAGTTACCAATTCGACAGTCGCTTCGTACTCCCCAGAAACATCAAAGAAATACAAAACACCCGAAGCCTTGTCCATATGAACAGCATACCGTGTTTCGCCCAAGGTAGCATACGAACCAGGATTCCCAACAGAAGCCTTGATGATGGTTTGAATTAATTCAACATCAATTTCCCCTTCTTCATTCGTCAAAATCAGCTCAGCATAGGGATTAAACCATTCCACTTCGCCACTAGATAAGTCTAATTTCAGGACTCCCACCGGCATTTGATCAAGCAAAGTACTCAAGCTATTTTCGGCTTGGTGATTTACATATTGGATTTGTTCAATTTCGCTCTTTTCGTACTGTTTTTTTTGCCATACAAATAAAAGCAGATAAAGCAGTACAAATAAAAATAAAACAGTGATTGTTACAGCAAGATTATGTGAAAAAATAATCAGCAAAGTTAAGATTCCGAAAGTTGCAAGTCCTAGCAAGACTGCAGAAAACGGGATTAAATTATTTTTTTTCATTCTAAACCTCTTGCGCATTATTATATCACAAAAGCCCTTAAAAAGCGACCTTTAAAGAGAAAGCACTGCTTTTATTATAGCAAGATGCTCTTAAAAAACCATATATAAAAAAGGATAGCAAATGCCTCGCTCTCCTTTTTCCACATCAGTGCAGAATCTTCCGCCTAGATTACATTATTCACCTAATTCTAGTCGAATGTCTTGTAGGCACTCTTGCGCCTGTTTCACAATTGATTCTAAAATAGTCTTACATGGTTTGATGTCTTTCACCAAACCCGCAATTTGTCCGCTCATCATTGAACCATGAACTGTATCACCTTCATAGACAGCCTTAGATAGGGAACCGATCGTAATTTCTTCCAGTTCCTCTCGGTTTGTACCTTTCTGTTCTAATTCAATGTAGTGATCCGTCATCTCATTGCGAATACAACGAACTGGCGCTCCCGCGATGCGACCTGTAACCGCAGTCGCTGTATCACTTGCCGCCAAAATAGCTTCTTTATAGGCTGGAGAAATCGGGCATTCTTCTGAAGCAAGAAAAACTGTTCCCATTTGAACTCCTTGTGCACCTAGGGCAATCGCAGCAGCAAGTCCACGACCATCTGCCACACCTCCTGCAGCAATGACTGGAATCGTTACGGCATCAACGATTTGTGGGATAAGAGCCATTGTATTGGTCTCTCCAATATGGCCACCAGCTTCTGAACCTTCAGCGATTACAGCATCAACTCCCAATTCTTGCATTTTTTGAGCATGCTTGACACTGGCAATAACTGGAATAACCTTGATTCCTGCTTCTTTCAAGTAAGGCATGATATGCTTAGGAGTTCCTGCACCTGTAGTTACCACTGGAACCTTTTCTTCGATGATAACGGTCACAATATCCTTGATATTTTTCATCATCAACATGATGTTGACACCAAAAGGCTTATCTGTCAACTTTCTCAGTTCACGAATTTCTTCTCGCAACTGCTCTCCGGTCATACCACCCGAAGCGATAATTCCCAGACCTCCAGCCTCAGAAACAGCTGCTGCTAGTTGATAGTGCGAGATTTGAGCCATAGCCCCTTGGAAAATTGGATATTGAATCTGTAAAAGTTTTGTAATTGACATATGAGTCCTCCTTTTATTTTCTGTTGATTCTTGTTGGCAAATGGATGCATGATGCACCAATATCCCCGTCAACAAGAAAATGTTATATTTGTCTCCTCATATTCTGCTATCCTAAAAAATCTGGCTTACGATCCTGCTGATCTGTAAAAGGAATAAGTGGGGGGCGAGAACGTAGAACATAATCTACAAATTCCTTCCCATCCTTGTCAAACTCTACCACCGCGAAAAATTGATCATGGTAAAAGAAAAACTTATAATGATTCTCAAAAGCCTGACGCAACCACTTCTTTTTGGCTAAAATTGATTTCATAGGATAATCATCAACTGCTGGAACCCAGAGAGGATTTCGATGAACATGTGATAACATCAAGTCCCCCATATGGATCATCGTATCTTTCCCCTGTTTGAGCAAGATAATACTGTGGCCATTGCTGTGACCACTTGTGTGAATCATTTGGATTTCTGGAACGACATTGATATACTCTGAGAAAGTCGTCACCTGATCTTGAATCGGTTCCCAATTTTCTCTCAGATAAGTTCCCCGCGTTCGATCATTAGGGTTTCTCATCTCATACCATTCGACATCATTCACAATAATCTTGGCGTTTGGATACTTGGAAACCAGCTTCCCTTGATCATTCACATACGTCAAGCCACCAGAATGATCGTGGTGCATATGTGTCATCAGCACGATGTCAATGTCTTCAGGCGATAGTCCTAAAAGAGCTAAACTTTCTTCTACCCGACTTTCAG
This sequence comes from Streptococcus oralis SK304, assembly GCF_000287715.1. Classification (GTDB taxonomy): domain Bacteria; phylum Bacillota; class Bacilli; order Lactobacillales; family Streptococcaceae; genus Streptococcus; species Streptococcus oralis_Y. The sequence continues at coordinate 62,358 of NZ_ALJN01000021.1, forward strand.
ACAAGATTCCTAAGTTACGCCTTTGTTTATCGGATAATTTTGCTGTATCAAAACTTGCATCTATCAAGTAATTTTTACCCTTGTACTGGATCAAAATAGGATCCGTCAATTCTGCCATCATATTAGCATCATTTGTTGGGTAGTAACGAGACCACACAACTTTCGGAACCGGACCAAAAAGAGTCCCTGCATCCGTCAATTTATCGGCTCCACGTAGCCATGTCAGTTTCATATCATGAAATTGATATTCCTGTAAGGTGAGTTCTGCCATGCTTTACTCCTTTATCCATTGGGCTGCTATTCTTTTACGAATCGAATCCCCAGATTTTCCATAGATTTCAATCGTTTTGGCATCCTTTAGATAACGGTCTATGGGGATGTCATCCAAGGTTTGAAGAGGTCCAATTAATCTAATAATTTCCTCAGAAATCTCAATTGCTACTTTTGTCGTATAAAGTTTTATCTGAGATACAAAGAGAGAATCCGCCTTCATCCTGTCCTTGTAGGAGGCAAAGTAAGATTCAGCCGCACACAGCTTAGTATACAAGTCTGCAAATTGATGTTGATAGACTGTCGCATCGATTAATCGTTTCCCAAATCCTCTTTTGACCTTTACAAAAGCCAGACCTTTTTCAAAAGCTCCCTCAGAGATACCAATAGAGATTGCGCTTAATCCTAGCTGTAATTTTTTGATAATATCATTTAACTGAGTTTCCCCATTTAAGGTCAATCCTAGCAGACTATCTTCTGGCAATATGACCTGGTCAAAAGTTACCGAATTCACAGGTAAACCCTGTAAACCAGGTTTTGCTATATCATCTCCAAAAGCAACCCCCGGTCGAGTCGTATCAACAATGAAAAATCCATATCCATCTTCTCCGTTAGTTTCCTGAACCTTGGCTAAGATTAACAAAATATCTGTATAGCGGCAATTTGATACAATTGACTTCTTCCCAGTTAAAGACCAACCTGCCTCTGTTTTCCTTGCGGTTGTTGCAATAACCTCCAAGCTTTCCATCAATTTTCCTTCGGAAAATCCCAAGCCAGCTAAGATTTCTCCCCTTACTAATGGTTCTACATAACGCGATTTTTGTTCCTGACTTCCATATCGTAAAATAGGATAGATACCATAACATGCCTGAGTTAGCAGAACAGCAGAAAAAGCAGGGAAATCTTTTGAAATCAAGCGAATAAAGGTCAAAAACTCGGTTCTCAAAACAGAATCTTGACTATCTAAAAGCAAGGAAAAGATATCAAATCGCTCAATAAACTGATAAAGCAATTCTCTAGGGAACTGTTGTTCATCCTCACGAGACTTGAAATAGTCCCGAATCAACACTTTCACGTCTGCCTTCAATTCTCGCGCCAGCACGTCATTATAGGTCATCGCATTCACCTCAGCTTAGTTGTCAGAAAACGGTTGGTAATAATCTTTCAACAATTCTTCATATATATAAGACTCTACTTCATTGTAGGAGTTTTTATAGGGTCTACAAAACCAAATATTAAATGGAATAGGATCCTTGAATCTAACTGCCTTAAAACGACTCTTGTCCACAAAATATTCAACCGGCCTTGGCAAAAGGGCAATCAAATCTGTCTGATGAGTTGATTCAACTAGGAAGTCCCAAGTAGAGGAAAGATAAGCAAATTTAGCCTCAATTCGTTGTGAACGAAGTTTTTCTGTCACTAAATCATAAGTCGTAAATGTTTTGTTGAAGGTTGCCAATTCATAACCAGCAATATCAGACCATTCCAACAAGCTTTTCTGAGCCAGCGGATGATCCTTATCCATATAAGCAACGTATTCATCCAATTGAATGATATGTTGTTCATATTTTTTAGCATCCAGGCTCGTAGGCTCTATCAGAATAGAGAGATTCAAATCTCCATCAACCATTTTTTGACGAATTTCCTTCCCTCCACCTTCCGTAACCTGGATATGGATATGAGGATTATTTTTCAGAAAATGAGGCAAGGCACTAGCAAAATAAACTCGTAAAATCAAGGACGGAATACCAAAATTAATGGTGCCTTTTTGCTTTTGAGCTTCTATATGGATCATGGAAAGCATTTCTTCATGTCGATTCACAATCTCGGTCGCATAACGATAAATTTTGCGTCCCGTCTCTGTTAAACTTTCTAATCTTCCATTCTTGCGATTGAATAATTGAACCCCTTCAGCTGCTTCAAAATTTGTCACGAATTGACTCAAGGCTGATTGACTAATGTGAATCTTCTTTGCAGCAATGGAAAGGTTGCATCCGCATTCTATGATATTGATGAAATAGTTCATTTGGATAATATCCACTTACCCATCACCTAGCTTTCCTTCACTATTTTAGTAAGTCAATTAGACAACTATTCTAGTGTTTGATAGTTGTCTACTGACTTTTTATCGAAATAACATTTCGAATACTTCATTTTAACGTTGTATATAAAGCGCTTACAATACTATCTAGTTTATATCATAACACACTAAGTAGAAAATAGCTCTTTTTTTGCTTAAATCGGCATTGTTTTTAGGTCTTCTGAGACAATGACTTCCCCAGCTGTTTTTTCAAGAACTTCTTCTAATGTCACACCAGGAGCCAACTCTTTCAATAAGAACTTACCATCTTGAATTCCAAAGACCGCTAAATCAGTGATAACGAGATCCAATACTCCCTTAGCTGAAAGTGGCAAGGTACATTCTTTCAACAACTTAGATTCCCCATCAGCAGTTGTGTGTTGAATAGCCCCGATTACACGCTTAGCACCTACCAATAAGTCCATTGCGCCACCCATACCAGGAGCAAATTTCCCTGGGATAATCCAGTTCGCAATGCTACCATCTTGGCTGACTTCTAGCGCTCCCAGAACAGTTGCATCCACGTGTCCACCACGAATAATTGCAAAGGAAGTTTGTAGATCAAACAAGGCTGCTCCTGGTAATAATGTGATAGGAGCTCCACCAGAGTTCGCTAAATTGGCATTATAGGTGTCCTTAGTTGGTGTTTCTCCAAATCGAAGGGCGCCATTTTCTGCCTGCAAAATAACATTTACTCCTTCAGGAATATAATCAGCAGAAGCGTTTGGAATCCCAAATCCAAGATTGACCACATCTCCATCTTTAAATTCAAGCGCTACACGTCTTGCGATAATTTCTTTTGCTTTCATTTTACTTCACCCCCGCCAGTTTTTTTGTCTCTGTCCACAAGTCTCCCATCATCTGATGATGCTCTTGTGGTGTCAATCCTTGAACGACATAGTCAACTAGGATACCAGGGATGTAAATATCATTTGGATCAATTTCCCCGACTTCAACCAACTCGTTTGTCTCAACAATGACTGTATCAGCCGCTAGAGCGAGTTGAAGAGAGATGTTTTTAGTAGTCCCATCTAGATAAAGATTACCATATTTATCAGCCTTAGTAGCTTTAATCAAGGCAATATCAATCTTCAATGGATCATAAATCAAATATTCTTTTCCATTTCGAGTTACTTTTTCGTGCTCATCTTCAAGAATTGTTCCTACACCTGTTGGCGTTAAAACTGCTCCAAGACCCGCACCTGCAGCATGTAAGCGTTCTACGACAGTTCCCATCGGAGTGAACTCCACTTTCATGGTTCCTGAGAAATAATCATGCTGAGCAGCAGCAGATGTTCCTACATGGGCTGCAATATACTTTGTAACCTGATGATTTTCACAAAGACGACCAACTCCAACTTCCTTACCTGGTTGAGAGGTTACAACAGACACCAAGGTCAAATCTTGCTGGTTTTGACGAACTAGTTCCTCAATTAACTCAAATGGTTCTCCCACTCCAAGAAATCCAGAAATACCAACTTTATCTCCTGAATGAATCAAGGAAATAGCTTCAGACAATGTTACAACTTTCATAACCTATCTCCTCTCTTATTTACGTTGAAAGACAGCTTTGCGTTTTTCAACAAAAGCGCGCATTCCTTCTATCTTATCTTCTGTTGAGAAGAGTAGAGCTTCCGCTTCTGTTTCCAAACGAATAGCATTTTTCAGAGGGAGTTCTGAGCCAACTTGGATAATATGTTTAGCTTTTTCAACTGCTAGCGGTGCATTTTTCATAATCGCTGCTGCTAGCTCTTCTGCCGCAGGCAATAGTTCTTCTGCTGATACCAACTTGTTAAGAATTCCAAGATCATATGCTTCTTGTCCTTTAACCATTCTAGCAGTGAAAATTAATTCCTTTGTTTTACTAGTACCAATCAAACGAGACATTCTTTGGGTACCTGCAAAACCAGGAATGATTCCCAAGCCGACTTCAGGGAAGCCAACCATTGTCTTGTCATAGCCGATTCGGATATCAGTTGAAAGAGCTAATTCTAAACCGCCTCCCAAAGCATAACCATTCAATACTGAAATAGTTGGCTGAGTCAATTCAGATAAGCGGGTAAAGGTGTCGTTCGCATAGGTCATGTATTCATGAGCCTGAATTGGAGACATTTGGTCCATCTCTTTAATGTCTGCTCCCGCGACAAATGCTTTCTCTCCTTGACCGGTCACAATGACAACACGAATGTCCTCGCTTGCTTCAATCTGGTCTAAAGCGAGATTCAAATCCTTTAAGACTTCTGAACTTAAAGCATTCAAAGCCGATGGACGGTTAATTGTTAGATAGCCAAGACCATTCTTAACCTCTAATAAAACAGTTTTACTCATTGTTCTGCTCCTACTTGATTTATTTTGAGTACAGAGTACAGCGTCAACAAATACCAACACAAAATGTAAGAGCTTACATTTTCATCATAAACTTTTTTTTTCATCCGTCTACTTAATCTTTATTTATAGACCTATAAGTTCAGCTTATAGGATATGGTCGTCCAATCCATCCTTAAAGTTTTGGGAAAAATAAAAATACCTTATCAAGCCCTTTTAGAGAAAGACACTTGATAAGGTATGTAACTATGAGATCGGATCAAAATCTCATTTTGTAATCGTAATATTGAAAAAGAGGAAATGACGTTCAGTTTTCTAATAACTAACGTTCAACGATGAGGGCTGTTCCCATCCCTCCTCCGATACAGAGAGTTGCTAAACCAGTTTTAGCATCACGTTTCATCATCTCATGTACCAGAGTCACTAGGATACGGCAACCTGAGGCCCCAATTGGGTGACCAAGAGCTATCGCGCCACCATTGACATTGACAATATCTGTGTTAAAGCCAAGTGTTTTACCAACCGCACAAGCCTGAGCAGCAAAGGCTTCATTTGACTCGATTAAGTCAAGATCATCAACTGTCAAATTGCCTTTTTCAAGAGCTTTGCGAGTCGCATAAATCGGTCCACATCCCATAATCTTAGGATCCAAACCTGCACTTGCATACGAACGAATGCGAGCAATGACTGGAAGTCCTAGTTCTTCAGCTTTTTCAGCACTCATGACCAAGACAGCCGCTGCTCCGTCATTGATACCTGAGGCATTTCCCGCTGTAACAGAACCGTCTTTTTTGAAAACAGGACGTAGCTTAGACAGACTCTCCAAGCTAGCATCTTTTCTAGGAAATTCATCTGTATCAAAGACGATAGGATCGCCTTTACGTTGAGGAATGACCACCGGAACGATCTCTTCCTTAAAGCGTCCAGATTCTATAGCCGCCACTGCTCGTTTTTGTGATTCCAAAGCAAGCGCATCTTGATCATCCCGGCTAATACCATATTCTTCGGCCACATTCTCAGCTGTAATTCCCATATGGTATTCGTTAAAGGCATCAGACAAACCGTCCTTAATCATGGTATCTACCACTTTCGAATCTCCCATACGGCCACCCCAACGGAAGCTTGGCAAAACATATGGAGCTTGGCTCATGTTTTCTGCACCACCAGCCACGACAATATCTGCATCTCCGCACTGAATCGCTTGAGCAGCTAACTGCACTGCCTTCAAACCGGAACCACAAACCTTATTAATGGTAAAGGCTGGTGTAAATTCAGGAAGCCCAGCATGAATACTCATTTGGCGAGCCACGTTTTGGCCTAAACCTGCGCCTAGGACATTCCCCATAATCACTTCATCTACCTGCTCTGGTTTAATATTCGCTTTTTCCAAAGCACTCTTAATTACCAAAGATCCCAAATCAACAGCAGAAACATTCTTCAAGCTCCCGCCAAAGGAACCTAAAGGTGTTCGCACTGCCGAAACAATAACTACGTCTTTCATGACTACCTCCATCAGTGTCTAGTAAGTAAAGAAGCCTTCTTTTGTCTTCCGTCCCAATTTTCCTGCTTCGACCATTTTCTTAAGAAGAGGAGCAGGACGGTATTTTTGATCACCAAACCCTTGGTTTAGGACGCCCATAATAGCCAAACAAACATCCAACCCAATCAAGTCAGCAAGAGCCAAAGGTCCAATAGGATGATTTGCACCAAGTTTCATCGCTTCATCGATTTCCTCGGCACTAGCCACTCCTTCACCTAGAATGTAAATGGCTTCATTGATCATAGGAATCAAAATTCTGTTCACAACAAAACCATAAGAATCTTTAACATCAACTGGTGTTTTACCAATTTTCACTGTCAATTCACGAACCGCCTGAACCACTTCTTCTGAAGTCTGCAAGGCCTTAATAACCTCTACAAGTTTCATGATTGGGGCAGGATTAAAGAAGTGCATTCCAATCACGCGCTCCTGATGTTTAGTAGCAGCAGCTATATCCGTGATTGACAAAGAGGATGTGTTTGATGCTAAGATAGTTTTAGGATCTGTCAATTCATCCAATTGTTTGAAAATATTCAACTTAATCTCACGATTCTCAGTTGCAGCTTCAATCACCAATTGGACTTGTTTCGCATCTTCATATGAAACAGATGGAAGCAAATTGGCTAATACCTGATCCTTCTCATCCGCAGACATCCGTCCTTTTTCAACTGAACGTTCCAATTGTTTTGTGATATTATTCAAGCCTCTTTGAACAAATTCTTCTTTAATATCGTTTAAGTAAACTGTAAAACCAGCCTGAGCAAATACTTGAGCAATTCCGCTTCCCATTTGACCAGAACCAATAATCATCACCTTAGATATCATTATTCTCTCCTTCTTATTTTACAAAAATCCAGTGCATGAAGCAAGGACGATTGAACAGAAATCCTTCAATCGCCCTTCTGACATTAAACAAAGGCACCTAGTCCAGTAATCTCACGACCAACAATCAAGGCATTCACTTCGTGTGAACCTTCATAGGTATAGATTGATTCAGCATCTGCAAAGAAACGAGCAACGTCTGTCTCAAGTGTAATACCATTACCTCCGCAAGTTTCACGAGCAAGGGCAACTGTTTCGCGCATCACCAAGGAATTGTGCATCTTAGCAAGAGCAGAGTTAAGCATCAATTCATTACCTTTCTCTTGCATCTCAGCAATACGAGTTGAATAAGCAATAACTGCTACAGCATTTGCTTGCATACGAGCCAATTTTTCTTGAACAATTTGGAATTTGGCAATTGGACGTTTGAACTGTTCGCGATCTTTAGCATATTTAAGAGCTGCTACATAAGATCCACAAGTCACTCCCATAGCAATGTGAGCAACGTCCGCACGAGTGAAGGTCAAGATACGGGCTACATCACCAAAACCATTGATATTTACCAAACGGTCTGAATCTGGAACCTCTACATTCTTCATGGTGATATGGCCATTGCGGACACAACGAAGAGCGATTTTATGTGGGATTGGTTCTGCATGATATCCCGGTGCTCCCTTACGAACGATAAAGCATTTCACCTTGCCATCCGCAACATCACGAGCAAATACAGGAACAACGTCTGCAGTGTCTGAACCACCAATCCAGCGTTTTTCACCATTTAGAATCCACTTGTCTCCAACACGTTCTGCAGTAGTTGCAAGTCCTCCAGCAATATCAGAACCTGAAAGAGGTTCAGTTAAAGCGAAGCAACCTTGCCAATCAAATGCAGCTAGTTTTGGAAGAAATTCTTTTTGTTGACGCTCATCACCACCCAAGAGAATTGTGTTGTAGCAAAGTCCGCCATGAACGGTGTAGAATGTTGCCATAGAAGCATCGAAGCGAGCAAGTTCAAGATACAAGAAGGCAATATAAAGTTCAGATGGTTTCCAGCTACCTTCACGTCCCTCAAACAATTTTGGATTGTTCATAATTTGAGCGCCCTTAGCCACAGCATAGAATTCTTCAAAAGGAAAATCAGGTTTTTCCCAGTATTCATTAATAACCGGACGGAGATATTTCTCAATCAAACGGCGAGTTTCTTGTAAAACCTCTGCTTCTCCCAAAGTTAGACCATCCGCATAGTGAAAAAGGTCCTCAGGATATAGTTCGCGTAAAATTTCTTCTTTTGTTGCCATAGTCATGACTCCTTTAATTGTTATAAGAGCGCTTACATTTTTGTATTCGCTATTTGTTGACAACCCCATTCTATCCCTTAGGATATTATTTTGTCTACTTAATAAATATAAACACCCCTATAAGTTCAGATTATAGGGGCCGATTCTGACTGTTTTATCAAGGATTTCCTCGTTTTTCTACTTACTTATAGGCACAAGAAAAAGTGGTTTACAAATCAGTAAACCACTCTTATTAGTTATTTCAATTTTATGATTCTTTTACTTCGAGCAAACCAACCTCACCATCTTCACGACGATACAAAACATTTGTTGTTTGATCTTCTACATCTACATAGATAAAGAAATCATGTCCCAATAAATCCATTTGAAGAAGCGCTTCTTCTAAATCCATTGGCTTCAAATCAATTTGTTTTGAACGAACGACTTTGGGTTGCACAACATCTGCATCTTCAACTAGGGCATCTGTAAAGAGTTGGCTTGTCGCAACTTTATTTTTATTCTTCCGTTCGATTTTTGTTTTATTTTTACGAATTTGACGTTCAATTTTATCAGTTACAAGATCGATAGAGCCATACATATCTTGAGAAACATCTTCTGCACGGAGAGTAATAGATCCAAGTGGAATCGTTACTTCAACTTTTGCTGTTTTTTCACGGTAAACTTTCAAATTCACACGTGCATCCAACTCTTGCTCAGGTTGAAAATACTTTTCGATCTTTTCGAGTTTAGAAACTACATAATCACGAATCGCTTCTGTTACTTCTAGGTTTTCACCACGGATACTATATTTAATCATATAAGTACCTTCTTTCTAAACATTTTTGTTTTTCTAACTATATTATAGCGCTTTCATTTTCATTTTGCAAATTTTTTCCTCATCTTACAAGGGAAACAGTTTTAACATCCAAAGCTCCTGCTTCTTCAAAAAGACGCTTCACACGATTGACAGTCGCACCTGTTGTATAGATGTCATCAATCAGCAAAATCTTCTTAGGAAGTGAGATTCCATCTTTAATAAAAAATGGAATTTCGGTAGCTAATCGTTCCGAGCGATTCTTAGAAGAACTAGCCGTCTCTTCTCTTTTCCCTAGTAAATCTTGAAAAGAAAAACCTGCTGCCTCAACCAAACCTTCAACCTGATTAAATCCCCTCTCAAGCAATCTTTCAGGACTTAGGGGAATAACAACAAATTGATAGTCTCCATACTTTTTCAATTCATTAGCTAGAACAGGAGCAAAAACCTTTCTAAGTAGAAAATCCCCATCAAACTTATATCGACTAAAGAAGTCTTTCATAGCTTGATTATAGGTGAAGATTGCATTATGATCGACTCGAATCTCTTCTTTACACCAAAGTTTACAATCTTGACACATGGTTGACAAGCCTGCTTTCATACAGTTCGGGCAATAGTCCTCACCAATTTTCTCAAAAGTAGACTCACAATCTGAACAAAGATAGTTGTTCTCATTCTTAAACAGCAAGAGGTGACTAAATGTGAAGTCACTCTTTATTGTCTGTCCACATAATAAACAGTTCATAAACCTGCCTCCTTGTTCATCTGCTTAATTTCCTTGATTGCTTTTTTGATGGCAACATTTAATCCATCATGAAAGAAGAGCAATTCACCAGTCGGTCTATCCATACTACGCCCAACTCGCCCACCAATCTGAATCAAGCTAGACTTGGTAAAGAGACGATGATTAGCTTCTACAACGAAAACATCCACACAAGGGAAGGTAACCCCACGTTCCAAGATTGTCGTACTAATAAGGATTGTCAACTCTCCATCTCGAAAAGCTTGTACCTGCTCTAATCGATTTTCTGTGACAGAGGACACAAAGCCGATGTTTTCATTTGGAAACTGTTCCTGCAAGAGTTCTTTTAGTTTCTCGCCTTTCTTAATCTCTGATGCAAAAATTAGCAATGGATAACCTGTTCTTCTCTGTTTCTCAATGTAGGTCTTTAACTTAGATGACAACTGATTTTTCTCTAAACAGCGATTAAAATCTGATAACCAGACAGGTTTAGGAATAATCAAAGGATTTCCATGAAACCGTCTCGGCAAGCTTAATTGTTTTAATTCTCCTGTGCGAACTTTCCTATCTAACTCATCTGTAGAAGTTGCTGTAAGGAATATCTTTAATCCATCCTCCTTTACACTATTCTTTACAGCATAGTAAAGTATAGTGTTGTCAATATAAGGAAAGGCATCTACTTCATCCACTATCAGCAAGTCAAAAGCATGATAAAATTTTAACAGCTGATGAGTCGTTGCAACAACTAGTGGTGTTCGAAAATAGGGTTCTGACTCACCATGAAGTAGTGCTATCTCACAAGCAAAGTCATTCTGTAGTCGTTTATACAGCTCCAAACACACATCGATTCGAGGGCTGGCCAAACAAACTGCACCACCTTCATCAATCACTTTGGCCACAACCTGATAAATCATCTCCGTCTTTCCAGCTCCTGTTACAGCATGAACTAAAGTCGGTTCCTTCTTTTTAACTGCTCGGATCAATCCCTCTGACACCTTTTCCTGAAAAGGGGTTAACTGACCACGCCATTTGAGAACATCTTGCTTAGGAAAATCTTCCTGCGGAAAATGGTATAATGCTTGATCACTCCTGACTCGCTTCATCAGTAAACACTCCCTGCAATAGTAGGCACCGATAGGCAAATACCATTCCTCTAGAATCGTACTATTACAACGTTGACAAAGCAATTTTCCCTTCTCTTTTCTCATTGCCGGCAGTTTCACCGCCATCTGTCGTTCCTCTTCAGTTAATTCTTTCTCAGTAAACAAGCGACCGAGGTAATTTGGATTTACTTTCATACTTTAATATTCGTAAAAATCTCGCACTTTAGGTATTTTTTTAGTACAATTAAATCATGGAATTTAGAACAATTAAAGAGGATGGGCAGGTCCAAGAAGAAATCAAAAAATCCCGTTTTATCTGCCATGTCAAGCGTATTTATAGCGAAGAAGAGGCCCGTGATTTTATCACTACCATCAAAAAAGAACACTATAAAGCCACCCATAACTGCTCTGCTTTTATTGTAGGGGAACGCAGTGAAATCAAGCGTACGAGTGATGATGGGGAGCCTAGTGGTACTGCTGGAGTCCCTATGCTCGGAGTCTTAGAAAATCATAATCTTACCAATGTCTGTGTAGTAGTTACCCGCTATTTTGGTGGCATCAAACTAGGTGCTGGTGGTTTGATTCGTGCTTATGCAGGTAGTGTGGCCTTGGCTGTCAAAGAAATTGGCATTATTGAAATCAAAGAACAGGCTGGCATAACCATTCAGATGTCTTACGCTCAGTATCAAGAATATGGCAATTTCCTTAGAGAGCATAAACTCATAGAACTCGAGACAAATTTTACAGATCAAGTTGATACAATGATCTATGTTAATAAGGAAGAGAAAGAAAATATCAAAGCTGCTCTCGTTGAGTTCTTTAATGGAAAAATCACTTTAACTGATCAAGGTTTACGAGAGGTTGAAGTTCCTGTAAACTTAGTGTAAAAAAGGAGAAATTATGGTTTTTGGAAAATTTATTCAAGGACTTGCTGGAAACTTTAGCGAGGAAAAGAAAGAGACTCTTATCAAAGAATATGGTCAATACCTACTAGAAAACGAAGAAATTCAAAGCGGGTATAAACCTATTCGTGATTCAATTATCTTTACAAATATCCGTATTATTTTTACTGATAAGCAAGGTGCCACTGGTCGCAAGGTGTCTGCTAAGTCACTCTTTTTGATGAACATTGTAAACGTTGAAATGGAAACTGCTGGAGCAGGTATAGATGATAGTGAGATTACGATTACTTATTTAGAAAATGTCTTTCTAAAAGCACATAATGAGCATCTGAGTTTCCATAAATTTGAATTCCCTAAAAAAACAGACATCCTCCCTCTTTACATCTATTTATTAGAATTGGCTTATCACAATCGATTAAAAATTAATGGCTTAGACCTTTGATATAAAAAAATCCTATCACTTTGATAGGATTTCTATATTTTACAAATAGCCTTAAGCGCGTTATACTAGTATCATCTTATACAAAGAGGTATATCTATGGCTATTTATAATAATATTACTGAACTAATCGGACAAACACCGATTGTTAAACTTAACAACATTGTTCCAGAGGGTGCTGCAGACGTCTATGTTAAACTAGAAGCCTTTAACCCTGGATCGTCAGTAAAAGACCGTATTGCCCTTAGCATGATTGAAAAAGCGGAACAAGATGGTATTCTAAAACCGGGTGCTACCATTGTTGAAGCAACGAGTGGAAACACTGGCATCGGTCTTTCATGGGTTGGTGCCGCTAAAGGATATAAAGTTGTTATCGTCATGCCTGAAACGATGAGTGTAGAACGACGCAAGATTATCCAAGCTTATAGTGCTGAACTCGTCCTCACTCCTGGTAGCGAAGGAATGAAAGGGGCTATTGCCAAAGCTCAGGAAATCGCTGCTGAACGTGACGGCTTCCTTCCACTCCAATTTAATAACCCAGCTAACCCAGAAGTACACGAAAGAACAACAGGAGCTGAAATACTGGCTGCTTTCGGTTCTGATGGACTAGATGCTTTTGTGGGTGGTGTTGGTACTGGTGGAACGATCTCAGGTGTTTCTCACGCTCTTAAAGCAGCAAATTCAAACATTCAAGTTTATGCAGTTGAGGCAGACGAGTCAGCTATCTTGTCTGGTGAAAAACCAGGGCCTCACAAAATTCAAGGCATCTCAGCTGGATTTATTCCTGAAACACTTGATACAAAGGCCTATGATGGTATCGTCCGCGTAACGTCAGATGATGCTCTAGCACTTGGCCGTGAAATTGGTGGAAAAGAAGGCTTCCTTATTGGGATTTCTTCAGCTGCAGCGATTTACGGGGCAATTGATGTTGCCAAGAAATTAGGTACAGGGAAGAAAGTCCTTGCTTTAGCACCGGATAACGGCGAACGTTATTTATCTACAGCACTCTATGAATTTGAAGTGTAGTCTCCTAAATGCACTTAGCCCTTTATTGGTAACTACACCCCAAAAAGTTAGACAGAAAAATCTAACTTTCTGGGGTGTTTTATTATGAAATTGAGTTATGAAGATAAATCTCCAATCAATGAACTAAGAACAAAAAGCGGGGCTAGTTGAAACCGAATGGCAGTTCTAGAACATTTTCAAGAAAAGAATGTAGTTTTATTTTGATTGAAGGAAGAAAAGACAGAAATTGTTCCAGAATTAAGCTTGGAGTTTCATTTTGATATTCTTCTAAAGATTATCAAACGTACTCATTCGACATATTGCTACCAGTTAAAGGAGCTTGATAAGATTAATGATCAAAACTGAAATACAAGCTATTTATACCGAACATAAAGGAAATTACGGCTATTGTAGAGCCACTCTCGAATTAAAAATCGCAGTTTTATAGTGAACAATGAAAAGATGAAAGTTATGTGTCTAATAGCTCGTATTCGTCGCAGACATCAGTATTTCTCTCTTAAGTAAGAAAGCAATGACCATTTCAACACCAATTTAAGATGTCAAAAACAATGGAAAAATGCTGCACAAATTTAGAAGAATTTAACTATGAAATCATCTCCTATAATCTTTCTTATTTACCGAACTTCGAACAAGAGAAGAGCGTATTGGAGAAGCCATTTACAGAGAAACACTATGAGAGTATCAACATGCTTCTTTTCATCAATTTTTTAAGGATATGGGGGATCAACCATCACTGGCACGGCAAGAGCATCAACTCAGATAACGGATATAATGGAGCCCGTTTTGTTGTAGACAAAACCTCATAAGAACTATAATGATCGCACCTCACAATAGGTTCTTGTATCTGTACTCCTATTGTAAAGAAAAATTACCAGATTTCAAACCTTGTTCAACAAAACATGACTCAACTACTTACTAAAAACGTTCCTTAACGAATACCGCTCAAAAACTTTATGTTTCTACTTCCACTGTTTTCAGAGAACTGTAATTTACATTAGAAAACCACTTTAATAGCTTGCCAACGATAACGTCATGGGGTGAGTTTAAATTTAGAAGATAGGACCTTGCCTTCACTATACAAAACTAGATAACTACTGTCAAACATCCACTCGGGATTACTTTTTAAAATACCTTTTGAAAGCCCGTAAGCAGGTCAAGTCTATCACCCTTAGAGAATAGCGTCCTTCTCTTAGATGTCATTTCCACTCGCAACTAATACTAGACGGATGACGATGAAGCAACTTAGCAATTTGAGAAAAATTTAGGCCTTGCATACGGTAAATGAGAATA
>NZ_ALJN01000022.1:0-131630 GCF_000287715.1 Streptococcus oralis SK304
GACCAAAGTACAAACTCTGACTTTATCAAGAAGATTGTTAAAGTAACATGGAACGAAAAAGACGGTAAGTGGGCTTACACTATTGACAAAGAGTTCTTGAACTCTCTAGGTGTTAAAGGTACGTTTGACGCCGATTTCTTTGTTGAAGTTCAGCGAATCTTTAGTGGAGAAGTTGAGAACACATTTGTAAATGTTGTCAATAGTCAGGGAATGGAAGCTAAGGTAGTGACTCATACGCCTCAGCAACCAGCTCCAGAAGAACCACGTAAACCACAACCGCAACCGCAACCATCGCTTCCAAATACAGGAGAGGCTTCTAGTGTGTTTGGATCTGTTGGTATTGGTATCTTGTCAATGCTTGCTTTATTTGGCTTGAAGCGTAAGAAAGAAGTAGAATAAAATAGTTTAATGTGTTGTAAAAGGTGGTAGAGTAACAGGAACTACCACCTTTTTATTTTTGAAAAAAATGTAAATAGAAAAGGAAATTGAAAAAATGGCAAAAATTAAAAAAATCCCTGTTGGGTTGGAAGCGATTGGTACAAAAGTAGTAGTGAATCCGAAGTATCGTGAAGTTGTAAGTGGAAATGGTGAAAACTTTGTTCCGTTTCGTGAATTTGAAGTTTCAGGTGATCAGCAGAACAGTGTTACTATTCGTGTCTATGGACTTGGAAATTCAGATACTCCAAAAACAAAAGGTTTGACAATGGTCAAGTCTGCTAGTGGACTTAACTTTGTAACTCGATTGGTTGGTCGTAAAGAAGAAGTTCAATTTGAAGCAAGTGAATTGCGATTTGAAAAATAATTAGAAGATAGGAGAAAAAAGTAATGGCTTTTAATATTCGTAAGTTTAACAATGTAAAAATTCCTGTGAATGTGAAGGAAAAATTCGGTACGCTTACTTTTCTTGGTTTTGATGAAAACTGGAAAATGGTAGAAGGTAATCAAGTTGATTATCCTACGCATGCAGAGGTTTTTTCTGATAAAATGCAGGAAACGATTGCTGTCAAATTGGAAGAAGGGATTGTTATTGAAGAAATTCCTTTCATGTCTGAAGTTGAAATTGTTGGTGATGCTACAATTTGGATTTATGACTATGAAGATACGGTTTACCGTGGGAATAACAATGTATCTGAAATCAAGGCGCTTGCTTTCTCATTGCGTGCTGAAAGTGTTAAGCGTGTAGGTTTTGGTCAACCAAAACAAGAACAGAAGCAGGAACAAAAACCTGAGCAAAAACAAGAGCATAAAGGATAATTTTTAAAGGAGAAGAGATATGAGCTTATTTCCTGCTTATCGTGGAATTAAGATTAAACCTTATATGGTGAATCTAAGATACTATATCTTTTCTTTTTTCTTTTTGTTGTTTAGTCCTATACTAGCTTTATTTATTTATTCTCACTTTGAGAAAATAAGGGCTGTAGATATTTTCTCGATTGTTGTTTCAGTAGTTATGCTGATTTTGATAGTTGGTGTGAGTGTCTATTTGACTTGGTTATCACAAGAAAGAGTATTCCTCTTTCAAAAGATAGAAAGACTTGCTAAACTAGCCTTTTTTCTAAAAGAGAATGGATATACCTATACCAAAAAGGTTAAAACCGAATCAGGAACAGTTGATAAGGTTACGTTTCCAGTGGTTTATTTGAAACAGAATCGGTATGATTTGGAAGTTGCCTTTAAAATGGCTGGAAATAAGTTTCAGGATAAGTTCAAGAAGATTGGTAGTGATTTAGAAACTACTTTCTTTATGGACTTTATGGAAGTTCAGGACGATATTAAGTTTAAGACCTATAAGATGGCTTATTCTGCTTTCTTGAATCGAATCAAGGTAACTGATGTGGAGTATTCAGATAAGGGTATTCAACTTATGAAAAATCTATATTGGAATCCTATTGACGATCCTCATTTACTTGTTTGTGGTGGTACTGGTGGTGGTAAGACGGTATTACTAAGAACATTGATTCGTGCTATGGCTAAGGTTGGAGTGGTGGATATTTGCGATCCAAAACAAGCTGACTTTGTTACTATGTCGGAGCAGAAAGCCTTTGAAGGTCGTATTTCATATCAGGTTGAAGATATTGTTTCAATGATTGAAAGGGCTGTTCAAATTATGTTTGCTCGCTATGCTTATATGCGAGAAAAACGTGAAGAAAATGGCGACAAGGATTTGAAGAAGTTCTATGAGTATGGTCTTGAACCTTATTTTTTGGTCTGTGATGAATACAATGCTTTGTGTGCTATGCTTGATTTTCAAACTAGACAGCGTTTGGATAATGCGATGGGTCAATTCTTATTACTTGGAAGGCAAGCTGGTTGCTTTGCGGTTATAGCTATGCAGAAGCCTTCAAGAGAAGATTTAGGCTCAAAATTACAAGCGAATATCAATTTCCGAATTTCTGTTGGTCGATTGGATGAGGTTGGATATGACTTAGCCTTTGGAGAAGTCAATAGAAATAAGGAATTTAAGTATGTGAAATATCTAGCTGGTAAACGAGTTTATGGTCGTGGGTATGCTAGTGTATATGGAGAAGTTGCAAGAGAATTTTATTCTCCTTTGTTAGAAAAGGGATTCTCCTTTACTGATGAATATGAGATGATTGAGCGACGAGGAAATCCTTTCAATCCTTTGGAAAATCCGAAAGCTGAATTGTCAGAAGAAGAAAAAGAAAATCTTCAAGCTGAGATGGAAGTACAAGAGGAATTGGAAAAAGGAGAAGTTAAGAAGGCAAGTCCTGAACTTGTTCAAGATTTAATATCTAGCAGGCGACAAAAAGAAGAAGGAAATCTTGGTGATCTAAAAAAGGCAAGTGATTTTTCTAGGTCAATCAATGTTAGCTTTGCTTCTGTTCAAAATCTTTTGAAGAAGTTAGAAGAAAAGGAAAAATTGGTTGTTCTGAGAGAAGATGGTATTTTGTACTTGGATAAAAAACAGATGTCTTTGGTCAAAGATTTGTTTGAATTAAAAGAAATTTCTAGTCAAAACTGGAATGAAATTATAGATGATTTCCCTTTTGAGGAATATGAGTGATGGAAAGAGGGTTTATGCTCTCTTTTTCCTTTTTTATGTGCTAGTTGGTACAATCCAGCTTGCTAGTAGCTAGTAGCAGGAGCGAGGAAGCGAGTGCGACGAGCGACTGCGGTCACTAGCGGTCACTAGCAGGCTGGATTGTGCGAATTAACCCCCTATGACTAATAGGGGGGTAGAAGATGTGCGTAGAAGCATAAAGCCTTGATAATACTGAATTTTTGGGCTTAAAAAATGCAACACTATTGAAAAGTAAGGAGAAATATGGAATTTGAGAATCTAAACAAGGTACAAAAGATGTACGCTTTTTCAGATCAGGAAATGTCTAATTATTTAGAAATAGATAGAGCAACATTGTATAGATGGAAAGAAGCTGGTGAGATTCCTGAGTCTTATGACTCTAAAGTGAATGCGTTGATAGCTTTTAAGGAAGGTGTGCGAGATAGTGGATTTTCCTTGGAAGGAAAAGTTGACTATGTGAAGGTTACGTTTAAAACACAAGATTATATAGAGGTGATAGCTAAAGTATTGTGCCTTCAAAATAAGCCATTTCTTGAAGAAGAAAAGGGTGGTTCAGGATATGATACAAAATATACTTTTCAAAATATCAATCTTTTCATTTCAAAGAAAAGGGAAGATATGGGCTGTATGATTGAGTTAAAAGGTCAAGCATGCAGACAGTATGAGTGGTATTTTGAGAATGAGCAGAAGTCAAGCTGGAGAGATTTCTTTATTCGTTGTTTCGAGTATGAACGTGCCATTTCACAAGGTGAAGGGAAATTCATGAATATTCCTCGGCTTGATATTGCGCTAGATGAAAAGTATAACGAAAATGGAAATTTTGAACTTGGTAAGCTGGTTGACCTTTGGGATAGTGGTTTGGTTGAAAGTCGATTGACAATGAAGCAGATTGAAGATAATGGTCAATATGGAAAAGCAAAAACGATTTACTTTGGCTCTCGTCAGTCTGCTTATCATTTCTGTTTTTATCAAAAAGATATTGAGCAGGCAAAGAAGCTGGGACTTGATATAGATTTGATACATTCGTCATTGAAATTCAAAAATCGTTATGAAGTAAGAATGTGTGATGATGTCGCTTTGGACTTTGTTAGAAAATCCTTGAATGAAAAAATTGATATGGCTAGACTTGCTGTTTGGGTGATTAACAGTAAGATAAAAGTATTTGAAAGATTGAATGGAGATAAGGTTCTGAATCGTGAGTGGTATTCACTTCTAGGTGAAGTTGATAGAATTGGTTTTTCAACCTCACCTGTAGAAACTGGATTCTTTGACAAACAGTATAGATGGCTGAATGAAAATGTTTCAGGTGTGACTGCTTTGATAAAAAAGTGGGAGAATATCACTGGTGATAATAAGCTAAAGAAAATTCTCTTTGATGGAGAAATAAGTGATAAAAATTGGAAAAAATTGGAGCAAGCGAGGGTAGCTTATGAGAAAAGTATACAAGAAAGTAGGTACTGATTCTGTAGTAGTAAATAACAGTAACTTGGTATGTTCAACTGATCGTGGGTTAAAATCAATTAGTCACTATTTACCTTCTTTTGAAGGAAATGAAAATTTAACAGTTATACCTATAGAATCTGAGCGAATGTTTTTGCCTTACTTTAAAGACTACGTGATTGATTGGCTAAGAATGCCTGATGAAGTGAATGCGATTCTTGATATTAAGAAAAAGGCAGATTGAGAGGTCGTTATATGAGAAATAAAAAGAAAAAGTTTATTCCTAGTTTATTAACTAAAAAAATAATGGAAGATGTAAAAGCTAAAAAGATAGATTTCATTATTGATTTAATTATTGCAGGAATTATATTTTATATTATTCATAGCATTGTTACTGGTTTGTGGGTGTTATTAAAAATTAGGTATTAAGAAGTGATGTTTTAAAGTAGAGGTTTAGTTATGAGTAAGAAAAAAATCACTGATGAAAAATTGAGAAAGTTAGTTTTTTTAATTCCTGCTCGTTATTTCTATGAAGGAGTTGTGACAAGTGATAAAGCTAGAAATTATCAAGATTATATAGACTTTCAATGTCAAACTTATAGAAAAACTAAAAGTCGTAAAGATTGGCAAGAGGTAAAAAGACTTACTAAAGAGTATGAGGATTTTCTAGCAAACGAAGTAGATATTAAGAGAAAGTTGCTGCTTTTTGGGTTGATGAAACGTGATCAGAAAGAAAGACAAAGTGTGTATTTGTTGCTGGTTAAGAAATATCATTTAGAAAGATGGGTTTGAAAATGGGTAAAATTGTTAAGATGATTTTTAAAATCATAAAATATCTGATTTTAAACTCTATTTTAGGATTGGTTGTATCTGTTCTTTTTTATGTACTGCTAGGGAGTGTGAATTTTTCTATTATGATATTTATGGTGTTTTTTATAGGAGGGTTAGTTTTTGAATGAAAGTTAAAAAACGTTCACCAGCTTAGTTGCTGGATAATGAAAAAATATAAAGAAAAATGAGGTATAAAAAAATGGCATTACAAGGAAAAGATAAACAAGTTATTGAATTGTCGAACGAACTTGCAAAAAAATTGAAGTCAAAAGAATTTGATTTAGCGTGGAAGCATGCTGGTGAATTGAGTTCGCTTCTTAAAAATGATGAAGAATTACAACTACCGTATCAAGTTATTGAGTGTATCAAACGTGATTTGAATAGTTACTATGATATGAACAAGCAACTTAACAAGGTAACAACTCGTGCCTTTGCGATTGGTTCTAGTTTTGAGCGTTCAGCTTCAATTTAATTAAAATGGTGAAGGAAGTCAAAAATGACTTCCTTTTTTGTTTGGAAGGAGAAATAATGAGTATTAAAGTTATTTATGATAGCTATTCTGATGTTTGTAAAGATTATGCTTATGGGAAAAAGTTGCTTGATGAACCTCAGAAAATTATTGAACGTTTAGATGAATATTTTGACGGTTTGGAGTTTGGACAATTTGATAAGTGCAATCCTGACAATGTGTATGTCAATTCGTTTACAGAAGTTGATACGCAGGAAGCATTGATTGATTTTGCAGGTATTTTGAATCATGGAGAATATGAGCAGTTAGTCAATGAAGATCGTTTGTCTGCTTATGTAGAAGAACACGAAGAAGAAATTGCTAGTCGTTTAGGAGATTCCTATGTTTTTCTCGGTCATGAGGGCGATAGTTGGTATTTCCTGCAATAAAGATTGGTTGGTACTGAATGGCTTCAAAGGTATTGATTAAGAATCCAAAGAATGTAAGGCAGGCTTGGTTTAGCTTGCCTTTATATTTTGGAAGATTATCTCATATTGGTTTGACTGGCTCTTATGATGAACAGATTGAAATTGTTGATTATGAGGGTTCAGCATTTATTGGTTATGGTCTATTTAGTGTTGCTGATTTGGAACAGTTAAATAGACAGGTGGAAGGTTGATTAAGGAAGGAGAAAAATGGAATTAACAGCTTTGATTATGGATAATCGGACAAAGAAAGTAAAACAATTTTCTTTGCCTGTTGAACTTGAATATGTAGCTTCTGAATTTGGATATGATGTAGAAGATGTTTCTACAACGATTCAATCTATTGAAGAATTGCCTGATTTAGAAGTTGAAAGAAGTCCTTTATTTGTGTTTAATGAACTTGCTGAAAATTTGAAAGATGTAGACAAAGATTTGGTTCTATCCTATATTGAATCACAAAGTTCCAACGTATCAGATTTGTTAAAATTTAACTTTCATGATTGTAGTTTATATTCTGATATTACTACGGATCATGAGTTGGGGGCATATATGGTAGCGAATAATGGCTTTGATTTAGGATTGATATTGAAATATTTAGACTATGAAAAGTATGGTCGAGATGTTCGTTTGGGAGAAGGTGGTAGCTTTGTAGATAAAGGTTACTTTGTTTCAAGATGATAGCAAATATAAGAGTTTTAAGAGAAGGAAATTTTGAATTTCTCTGTGAACTGGATATTATGAAATACAGTCAAGATCAAGTTCTTGAAAGAATGAATGAAAGAGGAATTGATAGAGATAGCTTTTTCATTTGTGGAATTACGGATTGGGAAGTTGATAAAATCATGTCGCTGGACGAAGTTTACTTGCTGAAGAAAGCAGTATTGGAATTGTATGATGGTGATGAATACATTGTGAAATTTCAATTACAGCGTTATGTGCCTGTAACTAAAATTGTGACTACATATTATAGATTTTGTTCTAAAGATGAAGCGCAAACTTTCTTTGAAGTAACAAAAGAGTTAGATTATCAATCTGTTGTAAATTATATCTGTGAGACTGGAAGTTGGATAGTAGCATTTCAGGGATTTGTGGATCAAGGAGAAATTTTAAATACTCCCCAAGGATTTTATAGAAAAATTGTTCTTTAATTTTAAAAAAAGGAAGGAAGAAAATTGAGGTAATCTATTTGAAATGATAAGAGGATTTAAAAAAAGAGAAAAAAATCAAGAAAGGTTAAAGAAACTTTCTGATAAGAAAGTATACACTCCTAAGAAAATCAATCAAAAGGGTGCGAATTTAGTTTTTGGCTCTTTATTGATTGGTTTTGTAGTTTTTGTGGGTGCTACTGGAGTTTTATCAATTAAGAATATATCTAAAGTGAAGGAATTTGAAAAGAATCAGATTGCTAAAGTAGATAATAGTGAAATTGATAGACGGTTGGAGCAATTTTTGGATAGTTATGTAAGCTATTATTTTACTTATAAGGCAGGTGAGAAGGATAGTGAAGAAAACGCAAAGCGTTTGAATGAATTCTATGGAACACCGCCTAGTGTTAAAAATCAAGGGCAATCAAAACAAGATATGACTATTGTAAGTGGTCGTTTGCTGATGGCGAAAGATGGAGTTGCAGTTTATGCAGTGACTTATGATACAAAGGTTGATAACAAGGTTCAACGTGTATCAATCGAGTTTTCAATTCCATACGTTGAAAAAGACGGTCGCTATTATGTTGATGGTTTGCCTTGGTTTGCTCCTGTTACGGATTTTAAGAGTCAGGAGATTGACAAAGAAAAACAACTGATTTTGACGGCAAATGATGGTCTGAGTGAAAATGATAGAAAAGATTTGGTTGCTTTTATTGAATTGTTTTTCAAGAATTATACAAGCAGTCAATCGAATCTTGACTTGATCTCAAAAAATATCAAAACAATTGGTGGAGCAACTGTTAAAAGCATTGATTATACCTATTTTGTAAAAGGTGGTGATAAGACACTAGCTTATGTACAAGTTACCTTTGATATTTTGGGTACAAGTCATAGTGAGAATTTTTCTTTCGAGTTGAGGAAAGATAAAGATAGTTATTTTGTAGATAAAATGGAGCATCAGATTCCATTTGATTATGCGAAGAAGGATAAAAAAGAAAATTAAGGAGAATGAGATAAATGAGTTTTTTTCAGTATTTAGTTGATAAGTTGGGTGTTCCTTTGATTGGATTGTTTGTATTTAGTAAAGCGATTCGAGCTTGGAGGGAAGGAAAGACTTGGGGAATTTTGGTAGCTATTTTGACGGGTGCCCTAATTTTATGGTTCTTGTTAAGTCCAGAAACTGTATTGAAAGCCCCTGCGACTTTATTTAATAAATTGTTAGAAGTTTTCAAGTAAGCCTATGGAAAAAGAAGAGAAACAATTATTTTCGTATAAGCGTGGTTTTGACCAGCCTATATTCGTAAAAGAATTATCGGATAATTTTAGTTTACCTTTTGCGGTTGAGATGTCGACTTTATTGTATTTTGTCTTTTTTACTCCGATTTTCTTTTTTATTTTGATGTCAGTAGGTTTTCTTGAGTGGGGTTGGTGCTTAGTTATTGGTTCTGCTTTAGGCTGGCAATTGGGGAAAATTCTGACTAATAATAAAATCGATGGTAAAACGGTAGTGATTTATCTTCGTGATTACATTTTTTATTTTTGGCATCATGGAAGATACGGTAAAAAGTATTATATAAATAAAGGTAAACGATACGTAAAAATAGAAAGGATTTATCGTGGAAATTACGAGTAATTACTGGGACTTTGCGGATAGTTTGATATTACGTAAAAATGGTGGTGTTTTTGCAGTTTTTGAAGTTCCTAGTGAGGTTTTAGTTACGATAGACAAGAGGGGACGTGAGCGGTTTAAACAAACCGCTTTTTCAGCTTTTAGTAAACTATCGGTTTATGGTGATTTTGAATTGCATACGATTCCTATTCCAATAGATTTGTATGAGCGATTTGAACTCTTGCGCCAAGATATTGACCAAGATAGCGGTACAGCGCCTTTAGCAAATTTGATGATGGATAGTCTGCAAGAAAAGATTGAAGATGAGATTGAGTTTTTGTTTGAGTACAAGCATTATATTTCTATTCCATTGAAATCAAACAATATCAGTCCAGACTTAGTTTCGACTTTAAAAGACAGCATGTCTTTCTACAAAAAAGAAACGTTGAAGTTGTTGGGGCTGGGTGAATTACCTCCTTTAAATTGGTATGAGGATTGGCAATTAAAAAAGAATGCTTTAAAAAGTGCCTTGCATCAATTGAGAGTTCGTGAAGTTGAAAAAACGGAGTTGGAGTTTTTAGCTCGTTTACAATTCTTACGAGGTCAATTTTATGACAAGGAAACAGAAGTAGATGCAATTAAGAATTGTATCGATAATATCGATGATACAAATATTTATTTTGAAGATCACAAAGTGTTGCGATTGGAGAATAAAGATGATGATAATTTGGTCGCTTGTTTTCCAATTGTGGACTATCCTCAAAATGTATCTTCTATTCATCTACAAGAAGAATTGCAGTTGCTAGATTTTCCTGTAGAAAGTATCTATAAAGTTGCGTTCTCGGCAGATAAGGGTGTTTCTTCTTCTAAAAAGAAAGCAAGAAACAAACGTAAAAATTTGGGGAATGTGGTTGCTGAAATTGAGGAAGATGGTGATATTCAACGTTTGGAAGTGTTGGAAGCTCATCAAATGTTAGTTGACTATCAAGAAAAGGTTGAAAGTAAAGAAAAAATGGTTGAATTTCTCCATTTCTTGGTTGTGACTGGTGATGATGAAGATGAGATTGAGGAAAGATATGATATTTTAAGTAAGCTTATAGCTGACTTGGAAGGTTCTCTTGCAAGAGGTTATGCCGATAGGTTGTATCTTTTCTATAAAGGTCGCTTCACAGAATTGTTGGATAAAAAGCGTGAAAGTTATGTGCAATATACTTCTTTGGAAGGTTTCTGTCAGAATATGTTTTTTGTCACAAAAGAAGTAGGAAACAAGGTTGGCTTCCCCATTGGTCGAATAGATAATGAGATTGCGAGCTGGGGAGGTGACTTTGAGGCAGCTTTACAAGCAAGTAATCGTCTAGTCTTTTCAAACTTGCTTCAGGCGAATAAAATGGGGATTAAGGATAAGATTACCAATAATCCTCATGTTGCTATTACTGGAGCGACTGGAAATGGAAAATCGTATCTAACAAAATTGTTGTTTACCTTGAATAGTTTCTTGAAAATCAAGTCTGTTTATATTGACCCTAAAGCGGAAATGCGAAGTCAGTATATGAAGATTTTGAAGGAGTATGAGGAACAGAATATTTATGAAGAAGTTCAGGAGTATATCAAATCAATTCACTTTGTAACCTTGGATATGAAGGAAGATAGAAATATTGGAGTGCTAGATCCATTTGCTTATATTGACGAAAAGACAACGTTGACAGAAATTGCTTCAGTTTTGATCTCAACCGTGTTAGACAAAGAGGATTCTAAGAAATTGAAATCTTACTTGTTGGAAAATATTGACAAGGTTTGGGATAGGAAACAAAATGGAGAAACGGTTGGAATGTTACATCTGTTTAAGACTTTTGAAGAAGAAAAAGACGAAGATGTAGTACGAATTGGTCGTTATTTGTCAAAAATGGGCGAAAACACCTTGTTGAAACTGTGCTTCTCTGATGGCTCTAATAAGTCTTTGCAGTTGGACAATAAGATTACGATTTTTGAAATCGCTGGCTTGGATATGCCTAAGACTTCTAAGTATGAGGATATGACAGATACTCAATTACGGAGTCTTGCGGTTATGTACGGTTTAACGTTTTTCTGTGCTGATTTTGGAGAAAGAGATAGAACACAAGAAACCTTGTTGTATGTGGACGAGGCTTGGCAAATTTTGTTGACACCTGTGGGTCGTCAATTGTTAGCGAGAATCAAGCGTACAGGTCGTTCGTTTAATAATTTCTTGGTTTTGGTAACTCAGTCTGTAAAAGATGTTTCAACTGAAGATGATGGTACAGGCTTTGGTACAGTCTTTGCTTTCTCAGAAGATAGTGAGACGTCTTCGATTTTGGAACATCTTAAAATCAAAGAAGATGACTTGTCTAAGGCATGGGTTGAAAATCAGACAATGGGTCAATGTATCTTCTCGGACGTTTTTGGTCGAAGAGAAAGAATTACAGTGGATGGTACGATATATGATTCGATAACTCCATTGTATGCGACGGTTACAACGAATCTGAAGTCTACAGGTTAGTAAAGGAGAAAAGATGAAGAAGAAACTAGCTCTGTTTGTTTTTTTACTCTCTATTCTCTTTCCTTTGTTGGCTTTCGCAGATATAGGAACAGTTTCGCTTCCGAATGGTACATTATCTGAAACTCCAGCATTTGTAAAGGATAAATCTTCTTCGACAAGCTCATCTAGTTCTAGTGATGGCTTAACGCTTCCCAATAGCGGTAATACAGGTGCAAGTTCTAGTATTGTTAAGCCTAGTTCATCTGAAAATAAAGATCCTTTGGAAAAAATTGCTGATGATACATTGAAAAGAAGTTCGGATGTTGTCGGTGCAAATGCCAATCAAGGTGTTGCTGATAGTGTTAAGGAAACTCAAAGGAAGCAAGAAGAAGAAAAGAAAAAGGAGGAAGAGGAAGAAAAAGCCAATACAAAATTAAGTTATGCCAATTTTAAGACAAAAATGAAACGCTTGACCAGCTATGCCTATTTTGACAAAGGTCTGTTTGGTCTTGGCGAGGTCGGAAATTACTGGATAAACAAAGTCGTTCAAGCTATTTTCTGGTTCTCTAAATTCTTGTTTGGAATCATCGTAAGTCTAGTATCTGCAGTTGAAAAAATGACGGATGTATCGCCTTTCTTGAACAAGGTTGTAGAAATGGCAAGTGCTGTTTTCTCTGTTTTGTTTGGAACAACGACAAAATATATCGCAGGTGTCTTTATGGCTGTCTATATTCTATCTGTTTGGGTTAAAGGCGGACAAGTTTTCAAAACGGCTTTGAAACTTGGCTTGGTCTTTGCGGTTGTTGGTGGTTTTTTCACCAAAATTTCAATCAATGGCAGTCCTGAGCGTTATCTTCCTATTCATCTATATAATGTCACGGATGAGATTACAAAAGAATTTCAGACGGAGATTGTGAAAAAGGTGGGGACTGTAGATACGTCAATGGCTGAAAGCTATTTTAACTCAACGATTATCCCTGCTTATAAAAACATGAACTCAAAAAAAGATAGTGAGGGAAATTATTATCTTTCGGAGGAAGACTTCCAAGATTTGACCAATTATCAGGAAGGGAAAGGAAATTTCAAGTTATCGGATAAAGAAATTAAAGCCCTGACCAAAAAGAATGACAAAAACGAAACAGAAGATGTCAAAGGTCAAAATTTGGTTGATGAATGGTCTGATAAGTTCACTTATGCTTTTACCTCGATTTTTGATGTCGTTGTGGTCGGTGTTGTGTATCTTTCAATGGGTCTAGGTCGAGTAGTGATTTTGCTTTCCTATGCAGTATTGTTATTGATTTTACCATTTGCTTTAATTTTGAGCCTGTTTCCACAATTTAGTCATTATTTTGGTGGCATTTCTAAAAAAGGAATCTCCTTCTTGTTGATTTCGTCTGCTATTAGTCTGGCAAGCGTTATTGTTCCGATTATTTATGGAAATATGTCAAGTTTCATAGAAGATTTTGGCGGAGGACCTGGTCTTGTAGCAACGTTTTTGAAATGTATTGTGATTTGGTGGCTATTTAAGAATAGACACAACCTGCTATCCTTTATGAATGGAAAGGGGAATCCTCTTTCTAGTTTGACAAGAGGTCGATTAGGTCGTCTAGGAAATGGAATGAACTTGCAAAGGGCAAAAACATTTGCGACGAAGGTTGGAGATAGAGTTCCTAACCGAGTAAAATCCTTGGCAAGAATCACTAAAAATAATGCTCAAAGATGGGTCGGTGACAAGGCAAAACCCTTGAAAAACTGGAATGAAAATCGCTTGGAAAAAAGAAGCAATCTAGCCAAAATGGAAATTCCACAAAACGATGACTATATGGCTCGTAAGATAAAACGTGCTAAAAAAGTTGAATGGAGAAAGGCACATAGACGAGAAATGCTTGACCGAGCTAAGATGAAGGTTGAGTATTTCAAAAACTATGGAGAAAAGGATAAAAATAAGCGAAGTGTAAATAAAGAAAATTACGAGACTTTACAAAATAGAGTCCGTGAAAGCATGTATAGAAAGCAGGAAATTAAAGGCTATACACCAAATGCAAGAAAATTTGAAAATGGTGTATGGAAAGAAACGGCTGATTTGCCATCCTTGAAACGCTTGGAACGCAAAGAAAGAATCCGCAAACTACAAAGGAAAAAAGGTAGACTTGGTTTACAAGAAAGGTTAGCTACGTAGATGAAAAAGACTAGACGAACCTTTGCCCTGCTTGGCTTCTTTCTACCTTTGCTTTCTTTTCTGTTTTTGATGCTTCTTCTTGGTGGACTGATTACGAGTTCTGCTGGTGGTTCGTCAGGAAGTACGACTGGAAAGAGAACACGTCTAACAGCGCAAGAAGTGGCTCAAAAAGCTAATATTTCTGTTGAAAGGGCAGAAGATGTCATTAAGATTCTAAACTGGCAACTCTCTAAAGAGAAATTCACTTTAGAGGGTTCTAGTGGTTCTCTTGCCAATGCAGAAAGAGAAAGTGACTTTGATCCAAAACTAACGAATCCGTCAGGAGGTGTAGCTGGTTATTTTCAATGGTCAGGCTGGGATAATACTATCAATGGTGATCGCTGGAGAAATGCAAGTTCTCGAACGTTAGATAGTACAGTTCAACTGGAATTGATGTCCTATGAGTTGAATCATGGCTATAAAAAAGTCAAGGACTATATGCAGAAGGCGACTGATCCTTTTGAAAGTGCTAAGTATTGGTCAGAACATTATGAGGGTGTATTGCTTTCAGATGGTCAGACTAAGCTAGAAAAACTGGAGAAGGATAGCAAGAAGTGGTATGAAGTCTTTAAGGGTACGATCGAATCGGATGGCTCGTCAAGTGGGAATGCAATAGCTGGTAGCTTAGATATTGCTCCTGGAGCTGTTGCGATGGAGATACCGAACGGCTACTCCATTGACAAGGAAATTACCAAGGAAGGTTATATCACTCAATCCTATCCTTATGGAGAATGTACTTGGTATGTTTTCAATCGTGCGAAAGAATTTGGAATACAGTTTGATCCATACATGGGAAATGGTCAAGATTGGGCGCATAAGTCAGGATATGAAGTCACGAATACTCCGACAAAGCACTCAGCAGTAAGTTTTCAAGGAAGGCAGGCAGGTGGTCATGAAACGTATGGTCACGTTGCCTTTGTTGAAGATGTCAAAGATGATGGATCTATTCTGATTTCAGAATGTAATTTTGTTCAAAGTGGGCAAGGTACTGGAATCACAGATTATCGTGTATTTAGTGCTGAAGAAGCAAGAAATTTTTATTATGTAATTGGAAAATAGAAAAAGAGGAAGAAATATGAATAAGAAATTAGTAACATTGTTTTCAGTAGTTATTTTGAGTTCTGCAACGACGACTTTTGCAGATACACTTTCACTTGGTGGTGATAGTAAGGTCGCAAATGATACGACAAGTATTGTAGCGACTCCGCCTACAGAAACAAAACCGACGGAGGAGAAACCAAAGGAAGACAAGTCTTCAACGGTTGTGATTGGTGGTGAAAGCGAGAAGCCTATTGATGATAAAACAGGTGGTATTGTTGTAACACCTACGGAAAAAGAAAAGTCAGTAGAAGCGCCTACAGAACAACCAGCGCCTAAAGTGAATGATAATTTGAATTTGGGTGGTGATTCTGAGAAACAGCAGGAGAAGGACAATAAAGGCATTGTGGTTGATTCACCTACTCCATCAGAACAGCCGAAGGAAGAAAAGCAAAAAGAGGAGCAGTCAAAGACTGAGCCTGAAAAGGAAGATACTCCTGAAATCAAGGAACAGAAACAAAAGGCAGAAGAAAATGTTGGAGTAAAAGAACAAGATACTCCGCAGTCATTGAATGTGACCAAAGAAGAAATTAAGGAAACTCCGATTGAAACCAATACAGGTCATACAGTTGTATCTACGAATCAAGGGAAAGTAGTAGTAGAAACAGAAGAAGGCGATTATCAAGAAAAAGAACCTTATGAAATTGGCGCTGTGAAACAGCAAGATGGAACAATCGCTTTGAAAGATAAAGAAGGACAGCTAAAAGTTCTTCCGAATACTGGAACAGCAAGTACAATCTTTGCGACAATTTGGGGATTGCTTGGACTAGTTGCGACAGTCTGGGGTCGAGTTAAATTGAATTAAAGGAGATAGTATGAAAGAGTTTTTTAGAATTTTGAAAGAATCAGATAAGTTGGGATATAAATTATCTGCAATTTGTGGAGTAAATTGGCTGGTTGGTCAGTTGTTTAAATGGCAATCTTTAGTTTTTGAAATGATAGCGTGTGCTGTTCTGATTAAAGAAATTTCAGCAATACTTGATATTGGTTCAAATTATTTAGGATTTTTAATGGTTATTTTTATCTTATCTGTTCCTTTTTCAAAATTGCGTTTTGGTTTTGAGAGATTCATTTATTTATTTTTTGAAAGTATTGTGTTGGCTTTGATTTTTTCAATCGCAGTGGATTTTCCATTTCAAGAGAATGAATCTTCATTATGGATTTTAATGGCTCTTTTTGGCATTGGTATTTGTCAGTTTATGAAGTGGTTTCAAACAAAACTATTTCAACGATATTTATTTAAAAATGTCTTAAATAAGGAATATCTTGGTATTAAGAAGGCGACTGATCCTTTTCCTCCTGAAATCAATTTCTATGTAGATGCTGATGAAAGCGATGTTGAGAAGCGAATGATTATGATTAATCAACGTGCAGTAAAAGAGGCTTATCAAGAAATCGTAGAATTAAGTTTTTTGAATTTTGAAAGATTTACTGGTGTTGCTTATTTTAGAGAATCGTTGAGTGGTTTTGAAGCTCCCTTGAAAAAGAAATTTTCAGATGTAGATGAAGTGTCTCATTTAGTGTTTAGAGTATATCCTTTTGGAAAAGAATTAGATCTTTATTTCAAATTGATTCGATTAGATTTAAGTCGAAGAAAGGCTTTTACAGTGAAAGGTGTGAAAGTAAGTTTAGTAGATAATTAAGGTAGGGGCAACCCTGCCTTTTTTTGTTGTTTTAAGGAGAAGAAAATGGATCAAGTAGAATTGTTGAAAATGTATGCTGTAAGATTAGCTCAGAGATTAGGAGATAATCAAAAGTGTTTGGAATTTACAGCTAGTCGTGATACTGGTTATGGTATTGAAACGATGACGGCTGAGGTTAGTGAATATGGGAAAAATGTCAGGGTTATTTATTCTTATGAAGGATGTCACGCCAACCAAAAATTACCAAAAAGAAATTATGCTAGTGTTTCTGTATTGGTTGAGGAATGTTATTCTTTTGATTTCACTAGAGGAGTAGCTTATACTTATTTTCCTGATATAGAAAAATTGTTAGAACAGTTATAACATAATTGAAAATGTGATAAGATAGAAAGGAGAAAAAATGATAGGAGATTATTCAATTATGGATTGGGTTACATTGGGTGGAATTTTGACAACGGTAGCTTCGTTGGTAGGTATTGCTATTAAGTTAGCTAGAGATAATAGTGGTCTTAAAGCTGAAATGAAGGCATTGTCAAAAGAACGTGAAATGGAACACGAGAGGTTGTCTAAGGAACATGATGGTTTATACAAAGATCATCTGTCTATTAAAGATGATACAAGATATATTTCTGATGAAATGAAATATGAGAAAATGGCTAGGAAAAATCTGTATAAAAACAGTACAAAAGCTAAAGAAATCTTGGAAACAATGGATTTGATGAAAGAAGTTGTATTACAAAATTCAAGATTGACGGAAGAAGTTACGAGATTGAAATTTGAGAATCAAGAACTATCTAAGCCTAAGCAAAATAATGAACTAGACAAGGTGTTGCGTATTTTAGGAAGGATAGAAGGTCAGTTGGCTTCTCTTGAGGGTTATCGTGGTACAGAAGAAGTACAAGTAGTTTTGAAACGTGTTGAAAGTGAATTGTTGGAATTGAATAATTAGTGTAAGTGACAATTTTAGAAAAAGTGATATAATAAAAGAAAGTGAAAGGAGAAGGAATCATGATTAAAGAGTTTGGTGTTACAAATTTAGAAGTAACCAAAGAAGATATTTCTAAAAATCCTAACAATCCTATTCTGCGTATGTATGATGATGAAGAATTGATTGGAACATTTAGTATTCGTACTGGTGAAGTCTTAGAGGATTTTGACTTGGCAGATTATGATATTCGATTTGCCCAAAAACAAATTGAGTTAAATCGTGATAACTACCTTGAAACGTGGAAGGACTACGTGGGGTTATTACATGCCTAAGTATTCTTTCTTAAAGTATGGTATTGAGATTCGTCCGAATGAACATAACCATAAAGGTCAGATGGCTCATATTCATATTTATATTCATGGCGAAGAAGTTGGTTCAATGTTTTTGAATGGTGAACTTCGAGATGGGAAACTAAAGTCAAAGGATATGAAAATAATAAGACAGTATGTTTTAGAAAATGCAGATGAACTTCAGGCATTATGGAATGAATACCAAAAAAGTGCATATTAAAGAACAAGTCAGAAATGGCTTGTTTTTTTTATAAAAAAATAGTGAACATAAAGAAACCAGGATATGGCTTAAAGTTCGGATATAAGATCGAAAGAGTCAACCAGGTATCAAGATTTTGTTCGGGAATTGTATTTTCGAGGAGAAAAAAAGTGGAAAAATTATATAATAATTATCCTGATATTTGTGTGTCAAAGAAGGATTTAAAAGCAAATTATTTTCCTTCGATTAGTATTAAAACTATTGAAAGACGATTAGACGAAAGTCAAAAGACGAAAGAATTTAAAGATATATCTTTTAGGACAGGACAAAAAGTATTGATTAATGTGAGAGGATTTTATCTATTTCTTTTGCATAGAGAGAGAGTTAGATATATTTGATTTGAAAAAATGATATACTATAGTTATTGACTAGAGATATACTCATTTTTAAAAGGAGTATAAAATGTTTTTTAGAGAATTGGAGAATGGAAAATATAGATATTATGAAAAATATTTTGATTTAGAAGAGAATAAGTGGAAACAAGTTTCTATAACTTTAACTTCTAAGACAAGGCAAGCTCAGAAACAAGCAAGAATTTTGCTGGGTGAGAAAATAGAAAAAAAGAGGGAGAAAATAGAAAAGAAGAAGGAGGTAGTTAGGGATATTACAGTTAAACAAGCCTATGAAGAGTATTTGAAGATTCGTGAAACAGAATTAAAAAGAAGTACGTTTAGGTCTCAGAAATATACTATTATAGGTGAAGTCAGAAAGTTAGAGAATTACTTATTAGTAGATGTGACAAGTCATATAGTTCAGAATATATTGTTGGAGCTGGAATGTTCTGCAGTTCATAGAAAAAATAAGAAAGTTTTATTGAATCTGTTTTTTAAGTATTGTTTAGATATTGGTTATATAATGGAGAATCCTGTTGAAAAGGTTGTTTTACCAAAAAGAAAAAAGAATGTAAAAGAGATTAGGAGAAAACAAAATAAGTATCTAACAAGGGTTCAAATGTTTCAGTATTTGAATTTTTTAGAAAAGGAAGAAAAAAATCAGCGAGTGCGTTTAATTGTTGAATTCATGTATTTGACAGGCTTGCGGTTTGGAGAAGTCTTGGCTTTGACTATAGACGATATTGATTTTGAGAATAAAACGTTAGAAGTCAAACATACATTGCATACAAATGGAAGTAAGGCTGAGATATTTTTAGATAGTCCTAAAAGCTTAGCTTCTTATCGAGTTGTTGGTATTAGTAATCGAGTAGTAAGCATTCTAAAAGAGTATCTTCTTTTAGAAAGTGAAGGAAGATTCATATTTACGAAAAATGGAGCTCCTTTTATGATTACAGGGTTTAATAACTTTTTAAAAAGTAGTTTTAAAAAAAGTAAAATTGAAAAAGAAGAAGATTTTGTATTAACTACTCATGTTTTTAGGCATTCTCATATTAGCTTACTTGCAGAATTAGAAGTTCCGATTAAAGCAATTATGGAGCGAGTTGGTCATACGAACGAGAAAATGACTTTGGGAGTTTACACTCATGTTACTGAGAAAATGAAATCAAATATAACCGAAAAACTGGATAAATTGGATTTAGAAGACTAACCAAAAAGTAACCAAAAAATGGCTGGAAGTGATTAAAACTGTCTATAATGTTTGAGGTAAGAATTTTTGAAAATAGTCTTTCTGTCTATAATTGACGGTATTTGTCTAGTTTTTATTGGTGGAAAATGTTATAATAGTAGTTATAAAATAAATGTAAAATTTGTTATAAATATTCACTTAAGAGGATGATATGAGAAAAAGAGAACGGCATCAATTGATTAAAAAGATGATCACCGAAGAAAAACTTGGGACACAAAAAGAGATTCAAGATCGTTTAGAAGCTCGTAATGTTTATGTGACACAAACGACTTTGTCGCGTGATTTGCGTGAAATCGGCTTGACCAAGGTTAAGAAAAATGATATGGTGTATTATGTACTAGCAAATGAGACAGATAAGATTGATTTAGTTGAGTTTTTGTCTCATCATTTAGAAGGAGTTGCAAGAGCTGAGTTCACCTTGGTACTTCATACCAAACTTGGGGAAGCTGCAGTCTTAGCAAACATTGTAGATGCAAACAAGGATGAATGGATTTTAGGAACGGTTGCTGGTGCTAATACCTTATTGGTTATTTGTCGAGACCAGCACGTTGCCAAGCTGATGGAAGATCGTTTGCTAGATTTGATGAAAGATAAATAAGGTCTTGGGAGTTGCTCTCAAGACTTATTTTTAGCAAGGAGAGACGGAAAATGGCAACAGAAAAGCTATCACCCGGCATGCAGCAGTATGTGGATATTAAGAAACAATACCCAGATGCTTTTTTGCTTTTTCGAATGGGTGATTTTTACGAGTTGTTCTATGAAGATGCAATTAATGCAGCACAGATTTTGGAAATTTCCTTAACAAGTCGGAATAAAAATGCAGAAAATCCGATACCCATGGCGGGCGTCCCCTATCATTCTGCCCAGCAGTATATCGATGTTCTGATTGAACAGGGTTATAAAGTTGCTATAGCCGAACAGATGGAAGATCCCAAACAAGCGGTTGGTGTTGTCAAGCGAGAGGTGGTCCAGGTCATCACACCTGGAACGGTCGTTGATAGCAGTAAGCCAGACAGTCAGAACAATTTCTTGGTTGCTATAGACCGTGATGGCAGTCAATTTGGCCTGGCTTATATGGACCTAGTGACGGGTGACTTCTATGTGACGGGGCTATTGGATTTCACGTTGGTTTGTGGGGAAATTCGCAATCTCAAAGCCCGAGAAGTGGTGCTGGGTTATGACTTGTCTGAGGAAGAAGAACAAATCCTCAGTCGCCAGATGAATCTGGTACTTTCCTATGAGAAGGAAGTCTTTGAGGACCTTCATTTACTGGATTCAAGATTAGCAGCTGTGGAGCAAGCGGCATCTAGTAAGCTGCTCCAGTATGTTCACCGGACCCAGATGCGGGAATTGAACCACCTCAAACCAGTTATCCGTTATGAAATCAAAGATTTCTTACAGATGGACTATGCGACCAAGGCTAGTCTGGATTTGGTTGAGAATGCCCGTTCAGGCAAGAAGCAAGGCAGTCTTTTCTGGCTTTTAGATGAAACTAAAACAGCTATGGGAATGCGGCTCTTGCGTTCTTGGATTCATCGTCCTTTGATTGATAAGAAGCGAATCGTCCAACGTCAAGACGTGGTGCAGGTCTTTCTTGACCACTTCTTTGAGCGCAGTGATTTAACGGACAGTCTCAAGGGTGTTTATGACATCGAACGTTTGGCTAGTCGGGTTTCTTTTGGCAAGACCAATCCCAAGGATCTCTTGCAGTTGGCGACCACCTTATCCAGTGTGCCACGGATTCGAGCGATTTTAGAAGGCATGGAGCAGCCTGCTCTGGGCTATCTTATCGCACAGTTGGATGCCATTCCTGAGTTGGAGAGCTTGATTAGCGCAGCGATTGCTCCTGAAGCTCCTCACGTGATTACGGAAGGTGGCATTATCCGTACGGGATTTGATGAGACTTTAGACAAGTACCGTCGTGTGCTCAGAGAAGGAACTAGCTGGATTGCTGAGATTGAGGCTAAGGAGAGAGAAAACTCTGGCATCAGCACGCTCAAGATCGACTACAATAAAAAGGACGGTTACTATTTCCATGTGACCAATTCGCAACTGGGAAATGTACCAGCCCACTTTTTCCGCAAGGCAACGCTGAAAAACTCAGAACGCTTTGGTACCGAAGAATTAGCCCGTATCGAGGGGGATATGCTGGAGGCGCGTGAAAAGTCAGCCAACCTAGAATATGAAATCTTTATGCGCATCCGTGAGGAAGTCAGCAAGTACATCCAGCGTTTGCAGGCTTTAGCCCAAGGAATTGCGACGGTTGATGTCTTGCAAAGTCTGGCGGTTGTGGCTGAAACCCAGCATTTGATTCGACCGGAGTTTGGAGACGATTCACAAATCGATATCCAGAAAGGGCGCCATGCTGTCGTCGAAAAGGTCATGGGAGCTCAGACCTACATTCCTAATACTATTCAGATGGCAGAAGATACCAGTATTCAGCTAATCACAGGGCCAAACATGAGTGGGAAGTCTACCTACATGCGTCAGTTAGCCATAACAGCGGTTATGGCCCAGATAGGCTCGTATGTGCCGGCAGAAAGTGCGCATTTGCCTATCTTCGATGCTATCTTTACCCGTATCGGAGCAGCAGATGACTTGGTTTCAGGTCAATCAACCTTCATGGTGGAGATGATGGAGGCCAATAATGCCATTTCGCATGCGACCAAGGATTCCTTGATTCTCTTTGATGAGTTAGGACGGGGAACTGCGACTTATGACGGGATGGCTCTTGCCCAGTCCATCATCGAATACATTCATGAACATATCGGAGCCAAAACCCTCTTTGCGACTCACTATCATGAGTTGACCAGTCTGGGGTCTAGCCTGGAACACTTGGTCAATGTTCACGTGGCAACCTTAGAACAGGATGGACAAGTCACCTTCCTTCATAAGATCGAACCAGGTCCAGCTGACAAATCCTACGGTATCCATGTTGCTAAGATTGCTGGCTTACCAGCAGAACTTTTAGCAAGGGCGGATAAGATTTTGACACAACTGGAGAGTCAAGGGACGGAAAGTCCTGCTCCCATGAGACAAACAAGTGCTGTCACAGAGCAGATGTCACTCTTTGATGCGCCTGAAGAACATCCTATCCTAGCAGAATTAGCTAAACTGGATGTGTACAATATGACACCTATGCAGGCTATGAATGTCTTAGTCGAGCTCAAACAAAAATTATAAAAAGAGCCCACTCATGCATTTGTGAGTGGGTTTTTCTCTATTACTTTTTATGGGCCAAGAGTTGATTGATGTGGTCTACTTTTTTTGCTTCTCTTTTATAGAGAATAATCCAGATGATGAGGTAGACGATCGCAAACTCTGGAATGAGCTGGAGATAGAAGATCCAGTGGAAGGGGAACCAACCAGCCAGAGTTGCCAGTGGGACAAAGCCAGCCAGCATGAGGAAGAAATGGGAAAGTGTGGCACGGAGCAGACTCCAGTCACGGCTGAATAAGCGGCTACCAAAGCTAAAGAGAACGCCGATAGCTGACCAGATTACCATACAGTAGAGCAAGACCAGAGCACCGTGAACCTGATGTTGAACCATTGCTTGGCCGATGAGAGAATCGGGACTCAGTGGGGCATAGGTATTTGGGGCATAAATGAGTGAAAAAAGGATAGAGAGGATGAGGCCGATAAGTACACCAGCGGCTGCATCGTGAAAGATTTGTTTTTTCATAGTTCTAATTTCTCCTTGATGGTTTTTAGGTAACGGCGTGAAGAGTAGGTGAAGCTTTCGTTTTTTAAGAAAATTTCAACCAGACCGTTGGGCGTGAGCTTGAGATGAGAGATGGAGTCGATATTGACGATTTCAGATTGGGAAATTTGGATAAAAGTTGTTGGTAGGATTTCAAGAACTTGATAGAGACGCAAATCAACGCTGTAGGTCTGACTGGCAGTTTCTGCTAGAACCTTTCGATTCTCGATATAGAAGCGCTGAATCTTGCCAATTTCAACTAGATAGACCTGATCATCAATCTTTCCTTTGATCGTTTCTTTTTGGTCAAGATTTTCAGCAAATTCGATGACTTTTTGGACTTTTTTGGTTTCTTGAGGTGCTTGGACAATCAGTTTTTCCTCCTCGTAAAACTCGCTAATCTGTAGTTCTACTTTCATAAATTTCTCTCCTTACATTTTCATACAAAATTGTGATTACTTCCTGTACACCTTTATTAAACACTATTTTACGACCCATGGCAAGGGACTTTGTCTATGTGGAGGGATTTGGAGTCTATGTGGCGCTTGATTTTTCGGTCCTATCTGAAATGTGGTATAATAGCACTAATCAATTTCTAGGAAAATAGATACAGAAAGGGGCTGAAAGATGTCTCATATTATTGAATTGCCAGAGGTACTGGCAAACCAGATCGCGGCAGGCGAGGTTATCGAACGCCCTGCCAGTGTAGTCAAAGAGTTGGTAGAAAATGCCATTGATGCGGGTTCTAGTCAGATTATCATTGAGATTGAGGAAGCTGGTCTTAAGAAGATCCAAATCACAGATAATGGTCATGGAATTGCCCACGATGAGGTGGAATTGGCCCTGCGTCGTCATGCGACCAGTAAGATAAAAAATCAAGCAGACCTCTTTCGAATTCGGACGCTCGGCTTTCGAGGTGAAGCTCTGCCCTCTATCGCTTCTGTTAGTGTGCTGACTCTGTTGACGGCAGTGGATGGTGCGAGTCATGGGACCAAGCTCGTTGCGCGTGGGGGTGAAGTTGAGGAAGTCATCCCAGCGACTAGTCCTGTGGGAACCAAAGTTTGTGTGGAGGACCTCTTTTTCAATACACCTGCCCGTCTCAAGTATATGAAGAGCCAGCAAGCGGAATTGTCTCATATCATTGATATTGTCAACCGTCTGGGATTAGCTCATCCTGAGATTTCTTTTAGTTTAATCAGTGATGGCAAGGAAATGACGCGGACAGCAGGGACTGGTCAACTGCGTCAAGCCATCGCAGGGATTTATGGTTTGGCGAGTGCCAAGAAGATGATTGAAATTGAGAACTCTGACTTAGATTTCGAAATTACAGGTTTTGTGTCTCTGCCTGAGTTGACTCGGGCTAATCGCAACTATATCAGTCTCTTCATCAATGGCCGTTATATCAAGAACTTTCTACTAAATCGCGCTATTCTTGACGGTTACGGAAGCAAACTCATGGTAGGGCGTTTTCCACTGGCTGTCATTCACATCCATATTGACCCCTATCTAGCTGATGTCAATGTGCATCCAACCAAACAAGAAGTGCGGATTTCTAAGGAAAGAGAACTGATGGCGCTGCTTTCAGAAGCTATTTCAAATAGTCTCAAGGAACAAGCCTTGATTCCTGATGCTTTAGAAAATCTTGCCAAGTCGACCGTGCGTAATCGTCAAAAGGTGGAGCAGACCATTCTCCCACTCAAAGAAAATACGCTCTACTATGAAAAAACAGAACTCTCAAGACCTAGTCAAGCTGAGGTGGCTGATCATCAGGTTGAATTAACTGAGGAAGGTAGGGACCTAACCCTGTTTGCCAAGGAAACCTTGGACCAGTTGACCAAGCCAGCAAAACTCCATTTTGCAGAGAGAAAGCCTGCTAACTACGACCAACTAGACCATCCAGAGTTAGATCTTGCTAGCCTCGATAAGGCTTATGACAAGCTAGAGCGAGAAGAAACATCCAGCTTCCCAGAGTTGGAGTTTTTCGGACAAATGCATGGAACTTATCTCTTTGCCCAAGGGCGAGATGGCCTCTACATCATAGACCAGCACGCGGCTCAGGAACGAGTTAAGTACGAGGAATACCGTGAAAGCATTGGCAATGTTGACCAAAGCCAGCAGCAACTCCTAGTGCCCTACATCTTTGAATTCCCAGCAGATGATGCGCTTCGTCTCAGGGAAAGAATGGCACTTTTAGAGAAAGTGGGCGTCTTTCTAGCAGAGTACGGAGAAAATCAATTTATCCTGCGTGAACATCCTATTTGGATGGTAGAGGAGGAAATCGAGTCTGGTATCTATGAGATGTGCGACATGCTCCTCTTGACCAAGGAAGTTTCTATCAAGAAATACCGAGCAGAGCTGGCTATCATGATGTCCTGCAAGCGGTCTATCAAGGCCAACCATCGTATCGATGACCACTCAGCCAGACAGCTCCTTTATCAGCTCTCTCAATGTGACAATCCCTACAACTGTCCTCATGGACGTCCTGTTTTGGTGCATTTTACCAAGTCGGATATGGAAAAGATGTTCCGACGTATTCAGGAAAATCATACGAGTCTTCGTGAGTTGGGGAAATATTAAGAACACAAAAAGCCTTTGTTCCTTTTGAACAAGGCTTTTTAGCTTTTCTATGGTGGGAATTTTGAATGGACATGGCAACTTGCCATGAGGTTTACACTTGCTTGACAAGAAAAAGTAATGAGAAATATGATTCAATTGACTCAAGGTTTCATAGAGTCGTCTTGGTTTGAGGGATTCTCAAGACCAATCACTTTATCAAGATAACGTTGTTTGGTTTTGAGAGTCTTGCTGATAGCAATCGCTGAAGCAATCAAAAGAACGAAGGTCAGCCAAATCCAGGCGGTGAACTCGGCTGGAAAACTAGAACCAGCTAAAAAGAGATAGATAGCCAGAGCTAAGACGAAAATATAAATCACTTGCCAAAGACCAAAGGATTTAACCTCCTTATAGTATTTGTCCTTGTCTTCCTCAAAAATTACTGCTGTGGAATCTTTTTCAGAGTTTTCATCCAGTAGCAGATAGTCAGTTGTCACTTGAAAAATCTTGCTTAATTCAATGATTTTTTCGATTTCAGGAAGGACTTGTCCAGACTCCCATTTTGAGATGCTTTGCCGAGAAACATTGATTTGTTCAGCTAGCTTTTCCTGGGACCAACCTTTTTCCTTTCTGAGCTCAAATAGTTTTTCTGCGAGTTTCATGATTCTATCCTCCTTTTTCTACCTCTATCCTAACAATTTTTACTTATAATGAGAATACAATCTCCTGTACTATTTGTCAACCAGAGGTTGCACCTTTTGTTGCAGTCTGTCTTGGGGAAATATGGTATACTAGATAGGCAAAATAATGGAGAAAAATTATGTACGAATATTTAAAAGGAATCATTACCAAAATCACTGCTAAATACATCGTCCTAGAGGCAAATGGTATAGGTTATATTTTGCATGTAGCCAATCCCTATTCTTACTCAGGTCAGGTCAATCAAGAAACTCAAATTTATGTGCACCAAGTTGTCCGTGAGGACGCCCATCTGCTCTATGGTTTTCGATCAGAAGATGAGAAGAAACTCTTTCTTAGTCTGATTTCGGTATCAGGGATTGGTCCGGTATCAGCTCTTGCTATCATCGCAGCTGATGACAATGCTGGCTTGGTTCAGGCGATTGAAACTAAGAACATCACCTACTTGACTAAGTTCCCTAAAATTGGCAAGAAAACAGCCCAGCAGATGGTGCTAGACTTGGAAGGTAAGGTAGTTGTGGCTAGCGATGACCTTCCTGCCAAGGTGGCAGTGCAAACCAGCGCTGAAAACCAAGAACTGGAAGAAGCCATGGAAGCCATGTTGGCACTGGGCTACAAGGCGACTGAGCTCAAGAAAATCAAGAAATTCTTTGAAGGAACGACAGATACAGCTGAGAACTATATCAAATCGGCCCTTAAGATGTTGGTAAAATAGGAGAATAATATGACAAAACGCTGTGGTTGGGTTAAAATGAACAATCCTTTATATGTGGCCTATCATGATGAAGAGTGGGGTCAACCCCTTCATGATGACCGTGCTCTTTTTGAACTGCTCTGTATGGAAACTTACCAGTCGGGTCTATCTTGGGAAACGGTACTAAACAAACGCCAAGGATTCCGAGAAGTCTTTTACAACTACCAAGTTCAACGTGTCGCGGAAATGACAGATGGCGAGTTGGAAGCCTTGTTAGAGAATCCAGCCATCATCCGAAATCGTTCCAAGCTCTTTGCGACACGTGCCAACGCCCAAGCATTTTTGCAAGTCCAGAAAACCTACGGCTCTTTTGACGCTTATCTCTGGTCCTTTGTTGAGGGAAAAACGATCGTGAATGATGTTCCTGACTATCACCTAGCACCTGCTAAAACAGCCTTGTCTGAAAAGTTGTCTCAAGATCTCAAAAAACAAGGCTTCAAGTTTACAGGTCCAGTCGCAGTTTTGTCTTTTCTACAGGCGGCAGGCCTGGTTGATGACCACGAGAATGATTGCGAGTGGAAAAACGGAAATTAGTGAGTCCAAGCGTCTAACTATCTGAGAAAATAGAAAAAGCTGAGAAAATTATCTCAGCTTTTTGATTATATGCTAGTAACTTTTATAGTGCAGTAAGAAATGTCAGTCCACCTAAGACAACGCCAGCTGAGTTTGGAATAATTAGTATCCAATCCTTCTTAGGCTCTTTTGTCCATCCGTAAATAACCCAAATTAAACAAGATACTGCTGCGGATAAAGGCTGGAATGGTTGAGCTTTGTTGCCTTGTAAATTGGCAAAAATTTGTGGGATGTAGGCGATAAATACAACAATCCCGATAAAGGCTCCAATTGAACCGACAATTTGATTTATTTTTTGTTTAGTCATATACACCTCCTTTAAAAAGATATCATAGAAATAAGCAAAATGCAATAAATTCAGACACAAATTGTAACGAAAATCAATACCAAAGCACAAAAATGGAGAAATTGTTTATTTTTTGTTATAGTCAAAGCGAATGACTTGCTTCTGTGTATCCACATAAGCGTGAACGCCAAAGGGCACAATGGCTCTTGGAGTTGCGTGACCGACATTCAGATTATAGACAATCGGGATATTGTTATCAATGATATCCAATAGTGCTTCCTTATAGTCGTCATAGAAGGTTTCATCCATTGGCTTTCCGACCAAGAGTCCACTGATAACCCCAAATATCCCCGTGTCCTTTAAAGTCCGCAACATTTTTTTGAAATCATCAGGTTCAGGCTTTTCTTCGCTTGTTTCTAGCAAG
Organism: Streptococcus oralis SK304; assembly: GCF_000287715.1. Lineage (GTDB taxonomy): Bacteria > Bacillota > Bacilli > Lactobacillales > Streptococcaceae > Streptococcus > Streptococcus oralis_Y. Next base: position 28,562 of record NZ_ALJN01000022.1, read on the forward strand.
AGAATCTTTCCTTCCCAGTCACATAAGTCAGGGAAGAGTCGGTACTCTTGGCAGAGGTCCGTGCTGTCTGCGTATCGAGAATTGTCAAAGATATCATAGAGGGACTCAAGGCAACCACCGAGAATTTCTCCCTCAAACTGAGCATTTCCTTGCAACAAATCAAAGCCTGTATTTACATGACTGATACGAGCTGTTCCCAGAGCCTTGGGACTAAAATCAGTCCGTTCCTCATACCAAAGGTCGCTAGGGCAGATTTCTGAGATTCTTCCTGTCTTGATCAATTCTTTAAAGTAGTGAAAGCTATAGGGTAACATCTCATTGTCTAATTCACAAATGTCTGCTAGAAAGGATTGCCCATAAAAAGTCTTGATCCCTAGTTTGTGCAACATAAGGTGGTTCATGGTTGTATCCGAGAAGCCAAGAAAAATCTTTTGTTGGATAACCTTTTGGAGCTGGTCGTTTTCAAAAAGGTAGGGTAGCAAGCGATAGGTATCATCCCCACCGATGGCGCATAGGATCATGTCGATGCTATCATCAGAAAAGGCCTGCATCAAATCCTCTGCACGTGCCTCCGGATGGTCCTTGATAAAGTCTAACCCTTTTAGCGAATGGGGCAAAAAGATAGGATTGAGTCCCAAATCCTTAAGACGTTGGAGCCCCAAGTCGACTTCGTGTTTGACAAAATCCTCTCCGATAACACCGCTAGACAAACTAACAATACCAATAGTAGAAACCATATCTCATCCTCCTAGAAATAGATTGATACTCTTCGAAAATCAAATTCAAACCACGTCAGCTTTGCCTTGCCGTACTCAAGTACAGCCTGTGGCTAGCTTCCTAGTTTGCTCTTTGATTTTCATTGAGTATGAGCCTATTCTATCACAAAAGATGAGAGAAAACTACAAGAATGAGACTCAGAAGTGCTATTGAATCTCAAGAAAGCAAGTGAAAAAAGCAACCGCTTGTGCAGTTGCTTTTCGTTTTTCTAATCTCTAATCTCACTAGATATGAGTTACTTGGTCAACTCTTGATTATAGGAGAGAGCTAAATCAATCCAGTAAGGAAGTTCTTTTTGACCTTCGATATCTAGGTCTATATAGCCATGATAAGGTCGCCCTCTCATCAATGTGGTATGAGCTCCTGTTCGGGGTAGAACTTGCTTTTCCGTTTCTTTGCCAATTCTCACCATAACCAGCTCGTCCTTTCTGGAACTGACAGTAAGGACCATTTTCCCACGAATCATAAAGGCCAGGCCACCAAACAGTTTCTTTTCTTCTAACTCTTCTTCGAAAATTTGGGGAGGAAGTTTGAGTGCTAGAATTTTTCGAATCTGCTTAGCTAAAGATTGACTATATGCCATAGCGTTTCACTTTTCTTAATAACGTGATGGGCCCGCGCTTGCACTTCGGATGTTAAAACGTTTCTTGAGATAGAAGCGAAGAGCGAGAAGGGCAGCTCCCAGGATAGCCAAAGGCAATGGAGCAAGGACTGGATTGAGGCTGGCTGGTAGGAAGCTTGTTGCAAAGAAGACAACCAACCAAAGGACCATAGAAGCCAAGATAACGAGGATTGATTTCCAGAATGGAGGACGTTGGCTACGATCTGTGTCTGGTCCATAGTACTGGTAGACAAAGTAGTACATCAAGTAGAAGGCAAGTCCTCCTACAAGTCCAACCAACAAGAGGGTAATCAACCCATAGCCAATGGCCTGATCTGTAGAGAAGAAGGTAGTCAGAGCGCTAACCAATGCAAAAAGACTGGTGATAAAAAGGGCTGAGTCCATAATCATGAGTTTTGGATCGTCATTTTCTTTTGGATGCTCTTTTTCGTATTGCTCTTTGACAGTGAAGCTATGGGCCCAGTGAGTTGGAGCGCCGTAGAGGGAACGAGCTGTCGTTCCTTTGGCTTGCTCTTCAAGGATTTTAGGAATGACTTCTTCAAAAACAGCCTTGATTTCAGCGTCTGTTTTACCATCTTTGATAAATTGTTGGGTAGCGATATGGATAAACTCTTGGTTTTTTTTGGTTAGTTTCTGTAAATCAATCTGAGACATAGGGATTCCTCTTAGAACCATTTTTTATGGATGAGATAGAGAGTGAGCGAGACACTCATAGCAAAGGCGATAAAGACGATTAACCAGAAGGCGTGTGGCTCACCGTTTAGAGGGATTTCATTATCCTTGAAGTTCATCCCGTAGGCTGAGAAGATCATGGTTGGGACAGACATGACAATGGTCACGAGAGCCAGAGTTTTCATGATGTTGTTCTGGTTATTGGAAATGATAGAGGCAAAGGTCTCTGTCATAGAGTGAAGGACATTTCCATAGATATCTGCCATCTCGATGGCCTGTTGGGTTTCAATCAGGGTGTCTTCGAGCAGGTCTTCGTCTTCTAGGTATTTCTTGATATTGCTGGTTGCGCTGGTCAATTTCTTAATCACGCGCTCGTTCGTCTTAAGTGAGGCCTTGAAATAGACGATGGTCTTTTCCAATTCCATGAGCTCGATCAGCTCTTCGTTTCGAGTAGACTTGTGAAGTTGACTTTCAATTTGTTCACTCTTACGGTCAATCGAACGAAGGGCAGTCAGGTAAAGCTCAGCATTGCGATAAAGGAGTTGAAAGATAAAGCGTGACCGCATGAAGGTGTAGAAATTGCGCAGTCTACGGTTGATAAAGACATCGAGAACTGGGAGGGATTCCAAGCAGGTAGTGATAATGGTCTCCTCGGTGATGATAATCCCCAGCGGAATCGTAACGTAGTAGGTACGATTGTTTCTTTCCTCTGTGATGGGAACGTCTACGATGATCAAAGTGTACTCATCTTCGATGGTAATACGGGACATTTCTTCCGCATCGAGCGGTGCTCGAAGGTCGGCAATATCAATGTCAAAGGCATTAGCAATTTCCAATGATTCATTTTGTGTAGGATTGACGAGGTTGATCCAAGTACCCGGTTCAAGCGTGTCGATCTCTTTAAATTCAGTTGTTGTTGAGAGAAAAACTTGTTTCATATCCCCTATCCTTTCCTACTATTCAGTGATTCATTTTTTGCACCGTACTATTATACTATAAAAACAGCTTTTTGGGTAATAGAATTTCACATTTTTTGGTATAATGGAAAGCAATAATGGACTAGAAAGAACAAAGATGCAAGATAAAATTGTGATTCATGGGGCACGTGCCCATAACTTAAAAAATATTGATGTGGAGATTCCGCGAGATAAGTTGGTTGTCGTGACCGGTTTGTCGGGTTCGGGGAAATCCAGTCTGGCCTTTGATACCCTCTATGCGGAGGGACAACGTCGCTATGTGGAGAGTTTGTCAGCCTATGCTCGTCAATTCTTGGGGAATATGGAGAAGCCTGATGTGGATGCCATTGATGGTCTCAGCCCAGCTATTTCTATCGACCAGAAAACGACTAGTAAAAATCCTCGCTCGACGGTGGGAACTACGACTGAAATCAATGACTATCTGCGTCTCCTCTATGCGCGTGTGGGGACGCCTTACTGTATAAACGGGCATGGGGCTATCAAGGCTTCTTCTGTGGAGCAAATCGTGGATAAGGTTTTGGAGTTACCTGAACGCCAGCGCCTGCAAATCTTAGCCCCAGTTATCCGTAAGAAAAAAGGACAGCACAAGAGCGTTATTGAAAAGATTCAGAAAGATGGGTATGTTCGTGTCCGTGTGGATGGGGAAGTCTATGATATGACCGAAGTGCCAGAGTTGTCCAAGAGCAGACAACACAATATTGATGTCGTGGTTGACCGTATTGTCATCAAGGAGGGCATTCGTAGCCGTCTCTTTGATTCCATTGAGGCTGCCCTTCGTATCGCAGAAGGCTATGTGATTATCGACACTATGGACGATTCGGAGTTGTTGTTCTCTGAGCACTATGCCTGTCCAGTTTGTGGTTTTACCGTACCAGAGTTAGAGCCTCGTCTCTTCTCCTTCAATGCTCCTTTTGGTTCTTGCAGTGAGTGTGACGGTTTGGGTATCAAGTTAGAGGTGGATATTGATTTGGTAGTGCCAGATGCCAGCAAAACGCTACGTGAGGGGGCTTTGGCACCTTGGAATCCTATCTCATCTAACTACTATCCAAATATGCTAGAGCAGGCTATGACAGCCTTTGGAGTGGATATTGATAAGCCCTTTGAGGACTTGTCAGAAGAAGATAAGAACTTGATTCTCTACGGCTCGGATGGCAAAGAATTTCATTTCCACTATGAAAATGAATTTGGCGGTGTGCGCGATATTGACATTCCTTTTGAGGGAGTTGTCAATAATATCAAACGTCGTTACCATGAGACTAACAGTGATTACACGCGCACCCAGATGCGTCTCTACATGAATGAGCTGACCTGCGGGACTTGTCACGGCTACCGTCTCAATGACCAGGCCTTGTCTGTCCGTGTGGGTGGTGAGCAAGGGCCACATATTGGTGAAATCTCAGACCTGTCTATCGCAGACCACTTGGCTTTGGTGAGCCAGTTGACTCTGTCTGAAAATGAAGCCATTATCGCCCGTCCCATTCTCAAGGAAATCAAGGATCGCTTGACCTTCCTCAATAACGTAGGTCTTAACTATTTGACTCTGTCACGTTCGGCAGGAACCCTTTCAGGTGGGGAGAGTCAGCGTATTCGCTTGGCGACCCAGATTGGATCCAACCTATCAGGTGTCCTATATATCCTGGATGAGCCGTCCATCGGTCTTCACCAGAGGGATAATGACCGCTTGATTGCCAGTCTGAAAAAGATGCGTGACTTGGGCAATACTCTCATCGTGGTGGAACACGACGAAGATACCATGCGCGAGGCGGATTATCTGATTGACGTTGGTCCGGGTGCCGGTGTTTTTGGTGGAGAGATTGTTGCTGCAGGAACACCTAAGCAGGTGGCTCGCAACAGCAAGTCTATCACAGGCCAGTACTTATCAGGGAAACGTGCCATTCCAGTGCCAGCAGAGCGTCGTTCCGGAAATGGTCGTTTTATAGAGGTGACAGGAGCGCGTGAGAACAACTTGCAAAATATCACTGCTCGCTTCCCACTAGGGAAATTCATTGCGGTGACAGGTGTATCAGGATCAGGGAAATCGACCTTAATCAACAGTATCCTCAAAAAAGCCATTGCTCAAAAACTCAACCGCAATTCAGACAAGCCTGGTAAATTTAAGACGATCACAGGGATTGAGCATGTAGACCGCTTGATTGACATTGACCAGAGCCCTATCGGACGGACTCCAAGGTCTAACCCTGCTACCTATACGGGAGTTTTTGACGATATACGTGACCTCTTTGCCCAGACAAATGAAGCCAAGATACGAGGCTACAAGAAGGGCCGTTTCAGTTTCAACGTCAAGGGTGGTCGTTGTGAAGCCTGCTCAGGTGACGGGATTATCAAGATTGAGATGCACTTCTTACCAGATGTTTACGTGGCTTGTGAAGTCTGCCACGGAACCCGCTACAACAGTGAAACCCTTGAAGTTCACTACAAGGAAAAAAATATCTCGCAGGTTTTGGATATGACGGTTAATGATGCGGTGGAATTTTTCCAACACATTCCGAAAATTCAACGCAAACTTCAGACCATCAAGGATGTGGGGTTGGGCTATGTAACGCTAGGGCAACCGGCTACTACCCTTTCTGGAGGAGAAGCCCAGCGTATGAAGTTGGCTAGCGAACTCCATAAACGCTCAACAGGAAAATCTTTCTACATTCTGGATGAGCCGACGACAGGGCTTCATACTGAGGATATCGCTCGCTTGCTTAAAGTCTTGGCTCGCTTTGTTGACGATGGCAATACCGTCCTCGTTATCGAGCACAATCTGGATGTCATCAAGACGGCAGACCATATTATTGATTTGGGACCTGAGGGCGGTGTCGGTGGTGGAACCATCATCGCAACAGGAACACCAGAGGAAGTAGCGGCCAATGAAGCCAGCTACACAGGACACTATTTGAAAGGAAAGTTACATCATGAATAAACGTGTACAAGCATTTCTAGCTAAAATGCAAGAAAAAGAACTAGATGGAATCATTATCAACAACCTTAAAAATGTCTACTATTTGACAGGATTTTGGGGCTCAAATGGAACAGTTTTCATCAGCCGTGACCGTCAGGTCTTGGTGACAGACTCTCGCTATATCATTGCAGCCAAGCAAGAAGTGACAGGTTTTGAGATTGTGGCTGACCGCGATGAGTTGGCTGTTATTGCAGGCATTGTTAAGGATATGGGCTTGTATCGTATCGGTTTTGAGGACGAGATTTCGGTCTCTTATTACCACCGTATGCAGGCAGCCTTTGAAGGGCTTGACTTGCTTCCTCAGACTCAGTTTGTTGAAGCACTTCGAATGATTAAGGATGAAAAGGAGATTGCGACTATTCGCAAGGCTTGTTCTATCTCAGACCAAGCTTTCCACGATGCACTTGACTTTATCAAACCTGGAAAGACTGAGATCGAAATTGCCAACTTCCTTGACTTCCGTATGCGGGAGCTAGGAGCATTTGGCTTATCCTTTGATACAATCCTAGCAAGTGGTATCAACTCTTCCAAACCCCATGCCCATCCAATGCACAAACCAGTAGAGTTGGGAGAAGCCATTACCATGGATTTCGGCTGTCTCTACGATCACTATGTCAGCGATATGACACGTACCATCTATCTAGGCCATGTCAGTGACGAGCAAGCAGAGATTTACAACACAGTTTTGAAAGCCAACCAAGCTCTGATTGATCAAGCCAAGGCAGGTCTAGGTTTCTGTGACTTTGACAAAATCCCTCGTGATATTATCATCGAGGCAGGCTATGGTGACTACTTTACTCACGGTATTGGACACGGTATCGGACTGGATATTCACGAAGAACCTTACTTTAGCCAAACTTCGAAAGAAGTCATTAAATCTGGTATGGTCTTGACTGATGAACCGGGTATCTATATTGAAGGCAAATACGGGGTTCGTATTGAAGATGATATCCTGATTACAGATAACGGTTGTGAGTTATTGACACTTGCTCCAAAAGAATTGATTGTTATCTAAAAAATGAGATAAATCATTGACTTTTATATTTTAAAGGTTTATACTGATAGACGAAAACGGTAGGTGAGGCTACCATAGGGATACGGATGACTACCGCAAAGCAGTGGAGACACTACTCGTTGGTCAACAGTCCTGGTCGCGAAGGCCAAGACTAAGATCATTTCATTGCCCTATGGAGTTAAAGCTTGAACGAAAAAACAGATAATTAGTTTTTTAATCCTGCCATTTTATGGCAGGATTTTCTACTGTTTTAGAACAGGGAAAGGAGACAGATGATGCAAATTGACGACCACCCAGAACCGCACATACACAGCCAATCGCTGATTTGTGTCGTTCTGCCCTTATAAAGTGATTGGTCTCTGTGTATGAAACACATCATTCATACAGATAGGAGAAACCAATGAAAACTACAAAAGAAAGATTAGCAGCAGCTATTTATACACCTTTAAACGAAACTCTATCTTTTTACAAGACAAGTCTAACAGGCTTAACTGAGGAACAGATAGAAAAGAATCGTGATTTATATGGTGAAAACACCATCACCAAGGGTCAAGAAGACAGTATCCTCAAAAAGATTTACGAATCTATTATCAATCCATTTACAATCATCCTTCTTGTCATCGCTATGATCTCCATGGTGACCAACGTCTGGTTGGCGAAGCCTGGGCAAGAAGATCCGACGACCTCTATCATCATTGTCGTTCTCGTTTTAATCTCTGGTGGCATTCGCTTTGTCCAAGAACTGCGAAGTGACAAAGCTGCGACCAATCTTTCAAAAATGATTGTGAATACAGCCACGGTTATTCGCGAAGGCCAGAGTTTAGAGGTCGCGATTGAGGATTTGGTCGTTGGAGATATAGTCAAATTGAGTGCTGGAGATATGATTCCGGCAGACCTCCTTTTGATTGAATCACGTGATTTTTTTGTTCAACAGTCTGGCTTGACAGGTGAAAGTGATTCAGTTGAAAAATTGGCTTTGTCAAAAATGAGTCAGTCAAATTTTGATAGTCTGCTAGAAGCAGAAGCGCTCGCCTTCATGGGAACCAACGTGATATCAGGAAGCGCCAAGGCTTTGATTCTAGCGGTCGGTGATGACACCATGATGGGGGAAATAGAGCAGACTCTCAATACTTATGACGAGCCCACCTCTTTCGAACGGGATATGAGCAGTATCTCTTGGCTCTTAATCCGTTTGATGTTGGTCATGGTTCCCATCGTATTTCTTTCCAATGGCTTGACGGATGGAGATTGGTTAGAGGCTGGCGTATTTGCTTTGAGCGTAGGAGTCGGGCTTACACCTGAGATGCTTCCCATGATCATCACGGCCAGTCTAGCAAAAGGCTCCATTATCATGGCCAAGGAAAAAGTCGTCATTAAAAAACTCAATGCCATACAAGATCTAGGTGCTATTGATATCCTGTGTACGGATAAAACTGGAACCCTTACCCAAGACGAAATTGTTCTTGAATATCCTTTGGATATACATGGAGATTTGGATTTGTCTGTGTTGAGACGAGCCTATCTCAATTCCTATTTTCAAACCGGTTTGAAAAACTTGATGGACCGTGCCATTATCAGTAGAACTGAAAAAGAAGCTAAAGAACACGCTATTCTACAAAATTTGGATACTAGCTTCCAAAAAATAGATGAATTGCCCTTTGATTTTGAACGTAGACGGATGAGTGTCATCGTCAAGGATGAAAACGAAGTTGTTAGTTTGGTAACCAAGGGTGCCCTAGAGGAAATGCTTGCGATTTCAACCCATGTGGAATATCAAGATCAGATTAGCCCTCTGACGGATGATATCCGAGTGGAAATCTTAAAAGAAGTGGACCAACTCAATCAACAGGGCTTACGAGTCTTGGGAGTCGCCTATAAAACAGGCTTAAAGGAAGGTTTTGCTTACTCTGTTGAAGATGAAAAGGAGATGATTCTAACAGGATATCTTGCCTTCCTAGATCCACCAAAACCATCTGCAGCCCCTGCTATCCAAGCTTTATTAGAGTATGGTGTTCAAACCAAGATCTTGACTGGGGATAATGAGAAGGTAACCCAAGCAGTATGCGAAAAAGTTGGTTTAGACGTTGATCAAATCTTGTTGGGTTCTGATATTGATGCCATGACGGACGAAGAGTTGTCCCAAGCAGTTGAGAAGGTGACGGTCTTTGCCAAACTCTCTCCGGATCAAAAAGCACGAATCATTTTACAAATTAAATCTAATGGATACTGTGTCGGCTATATGGGAGATGGGATCAATGATGCCCCTTCTATGAAAGTAGCAGATGTGGGGATTTCTGTTGATACAGCAGTAGATATTGCCAAAGAGACAGCTGATGTCATTTTGCTGGATAAGGATTTGATGGTGCTTGAAAAAGGTCTGGTTGAAGGACGCAAAGTCTATGCCAATATGACCAAATATATCAAGATGACGGTCAGCTCTAATTTCGGGAATATTCTTTCACTCTTAGTGTCTGGTATCTTTTTACCTTTCCTCCCTATGGCTCCGATTCACTTGATTGTGTTAAACCTAGTCTATGACCTTTCTTGCATCGCCTTGCCATTTGATAATGTGGATGAAGACTTTTTGAAGCATCCTCATAAGTGGGAGGCTAAGTCTATTACTCGCTTTATGATTTGGATGGGTCCGATTTCTTCTGCCTTTGATATTTTGACCTTTATCTTGCTCTATTTTGTCATTGTCCCAATGACGACAGGTCATGCTTATGTTCACGGAGCAGAGTCTGCAACGGGCTTTATCATCCTGTTCCAGACAGGTTGGTTCATTGAATCCATGTGGTCCCAAACCATGGTCATCCATATGCTTCGTTCAGCAAAACTCCCTTTCTTACAAAGCCGTCCGTCATGGTTGGTTCTTGGGACAACCTTGCTAGCAGCTAGTTTTGTGACCTTCCTTCCCTATTCTGCAATTGCTAACCTCCTTCGTTTAACCCCTTTGAAACCAATTTATTTCCTCTTTTTGCTTTTGATAATTATTCTTTATATGATAAGTGTTACAATTGTAAAACGAATCTATATCAAAAAATTTAGAAGTTGGTTATAAATTAAATTTGTCAAGAAAAAAGTACGAAAATCGCGAAAAAAGTTAAATTTTTTTAAAAATAGGTCGCAAGTCGGATGCTTTTTATGGTATAATAGACTAAACTGATAGTAACATGTAGCGAAAGGGGTAGGTACATGATCAAAATTTATACAGTCTCAAGTTGTACTAGCTGTAAAAAAGCGAAAACCTGGCTCAATGCCCACCAGTTAAGTTATAAAGAACAAAATCTCGGTAAAGAAGGAATTACAAGAGAAGAGTTATTAGATATTCTCACGAAAACAGATAATGGAATTGCCAGTATCGTTTCGTCAAAAAACCGCTACGCTAAGGCACTTGGAGTTGACATCGAGGATTTGAGTGTCAATGAAGTGCTCAACTTAATCATGGAAACACCACGGATCTTAAAGAGTCCGATTCTCGTTGACGAGAAGCGCCTGCAAGTCGGCTATAAAGAAGATGATATCCGTGCCTTCTTGCCACGCTCTGTCCGTAATGTAGAAAATGCAGAAGCACGTCTACGTGCAGCTCTATAAAACATCAAGGCTGGGAGTGACTCCTGGCCTTGTTTGCTCTTTTGTTTTGAAATCATGTGAGGAATTATGAAAAAGTTACTAATTGCTAGTTTTGCTATTCTCTTTTTGCTTGCGGGATGTGGGCAAAAAAAGGAAACCCCTGCTGCTTCCACAACAGCATCTGACCCCATCCAATCAAACCTTCCCGTTTTGGACAATGCCGAAAAGAATACGGTTGTCACCAAGACCTTGTTGATGCCGAAGTCAGAAAATGGAACGCAGCAGATTCAGACCATTACCTATAAAGGCAATCAATTTTTGACCTTGACCATTCAGCAAAAACGACCTGTCGGGGATGAACTCAAGAACTTTATCTCTGAAAATGGGCTAGAGGAGACGAAAAAAGCGCTTCAAGAAGCTGAAGAGAAGGATGAGACCATCCAAGAGGCACGTAAACTAGCAGGATTTACACTGGAAACCAAGCTACTCAGCGAGACAGAAATCCAGACTACAACGACTTATGATTTTCAAGTATTGGATGTCAAAAAGGCATCTCAGATGGAATATTTAAAAAATATCGGTCTTGAAAATCTCTTAAAAAACGAACCTAGCCAATATATTGCAGATAGAGTGGCAAATGGGGCGACAGAACAATAGAAAATCCAAATTAATAGACTGACTTATTTGTAGAACGTCAGGGAATGTGCTATAATAGTACTATTCTAAGGAAAGAGGGTGTTAGAATGGGATTTACTGAAGAAACTGTACGGTTTAAATTGGATGATTCCAATAAGAAAGAGATTAGCGAGACGTTGACAGATGTCTATGCTTCTTTGAATGAAAAGGGTTATAATCCGATAAATCAAATCGTCGGTTATGTATTGAGTGGAGACCCTGCCTATGTTCCTCGTTACAACAATGCACGAAATCAAATCCGTAAGTATGAGCGCGATGAAATTGTTGAAGAATTGGTACGCTACTACCTTAAAGGACAAGGAGTCGATCTATAATCTATGAGAATTATGGGATTGGACGTCGGTTCAAAAACAGTGGGTGTTGCCATTAGCGATCCCCTAGGCTTCACTGCTCAAGGCCTTGAAATCATCCAGATCAATGAGGATCAGGGCCAGTTCGGTTTTGACCGTATCAAGGAATTGGTTGACAGCTATAAGGTGGAGCGCTTTGTAGTAGGTCTGCCCAAAAACATGAACAATACCAGCGGTCCGCGAGTAGAAGCCAGTCAAGCCTATGGTGCGAAGCTAGAAGAACTCTTTGGTTTGCCAGTAGACTATCAGGATGAGCGTTTGACAACGGTCGCTGCGGAGCGTATGTTGATTGAACAAGCAGATATTAGCCGCAACAAGCGCAAGAAAGTTATTGATAAGTTGGCTGCTCAGCTGATTTTGCAAAATTATTTAGATAGAAAATTTTAAGACAGAGGAGAAACTATGTCACACGATCACAACCATGACCACGAAGAACGCGAATTGATTACACTTGTTGATGAACAAGGAAATGAAACCTTGTTTGAAATTCTTTTGACCATCGACGGGAAAGAGGAATTTGGTAAGAACTATGTTCTGCTTGTACCAGTTAACGCAGAAGAAGATGAAAATGGTGAAGTTGAAATCCAAGCTTACTCATTCATCGAAAACGAAGACGGAACAGAAGGCGAATTACAACCAATCCCAGAAGACTCAGAAGACGAATGGAACATGATTGAAGAAGTCTTCAACAGCTTTATGGAGGAGTAAAAATGTTCAGTGAACATTTTTACCCTTACGCTAAAAATAAAGACCGTAAGTAAGTCCGGGGGGACGTTTTTAGCCCAACTCCTGAAAATTAGAAGAGTTGGAACATCCAGTGGACGTTTTTACCCCACGTTGAAATTCATAGTAGCTAGTGATTAGCTAACCAGGTAAGAGGTCGGGATTTTAGTCCCGACCTCGCTTTTATTTGTAATCATACTTTGATGTGGTGGTTGATTGGACTTTTGTTAAGGAGACATGTATGTTTGAAGTAGAAGAATGGCTTCATAGTCGGATTGGTTTAAACTTTAGATCTGGTCTTGGACGAATGCAGCGAGCTGTGGATTTGTTGGGGAATCCTGAGAAGACTTATCCCATTATCCACGTAACAGGGACTAACGGTAAAGGGTCAACTATTGCCTTTATGAGGGAGTTGTTTGTCGTCCATGGTAAAAAAGTTGGTACTTTTACCTCTCCTCATATCATTAGTATCCATGATCGAATCTGTATCAATGGACAACCGATCGCAGATGAAGACTTTATCCGTATAGCTAACCAAGTCAAGGAGATGGAGAAAACTCTTTTAGAAACACATGACCACTTGTCTTTCTTTGAGTTGTTGACCCTGATTGCCTTGCTTTACTTTAAAGAGCAGGAAGTGGATCTGGTTCTTCTAGAAGTGGGGATTGGTGGTCTGCTTGACACGACTAATGTCGTAACAGGCGAGATTGCAGTTATTACTTCGATTGGTCTAGATCATCAGGAGACCTTGGGCGATAGTCTGGAGGAAATAGCAGATCAGAAAGCTGGTATTTTCAAGTCTGGCAAGAAGGCGGTCATTGCTAAGCTTTCTCCAGAAGCAGAGCTTGTCTGCCAAAGTAAAGCGAGAGAGTTAGATGTAGACCTTTATCAAACCGGGCAAGACTTCACCTTAAATGCGGGAGATTTTTCAAGTAAGCTAGCAAGTTTTTCACGGCTTGAAATCAGTTTGGAAGGTGCTTATCAGCAAGAAAATGCCGCCTTGGCTTTACAAACTTTTCTTCTGTTTATGGCATCAGGAGGTGAAAGGGTCGAAGAAGAGCTTGTCAGACAGGCCTTGAAAGAGACCCTCTGGGCCGGTCGATTGGAACGGATTCGTCCGCATATCTACCTAGACGGGGCTCACAATCTTCCAGCTTTAAGTCGTTTAGTTGAGTTTATTCAGGAAAAAATTCAGCAAGGCTTCCAAGTTCAAATCCTTTTTGGCGCCCTTAAACGTAAGGATTATCAAGGGATGCTAGGTTATTTAACAGATGCTTTGCCAGAGGCGGAAGTCAAGGTGACTGGCTTTGATTACCAAGGCTCTTTAGAAGAAAGCGATGTTTCTGGTTATAAACTTGTTGACTCTTATCGTGATTTTATCAGCGAATTTGAAGAAAATGCCAATGATCAGGACCTGCTTTTCGTGACGGGCTCCCTCTACTTTATCTCGGAAGTGCGAGCGGGTTTGGTGGGAAAGCGTGAGATTAGTTGACCTTCTAGGTTTAAGTTGCTATACTGGGGATAGGAAAACTTGAAAACGATTTCAGAAACAACATTAGCACAAAAGAAAGGAAGTCGCTATGAAAACGAAGACATTCACACTTTCTATTGCTTCTTTAGCAATTCTTAGTCTTTTAGCAGCTTGTGGACCTAAGGCACAAGCCTATACCCAGCAATCTGCTCAGTAATCATCTACTCAACAAGAATCATCTTCTAGCACTGTTACAAGTGCTAGTCAACCACAGGCATCCTCAAGTCAGGACACTACTGTAGCTCAACCTACGAACATCGATGGTACCTATACTGGAAAAGATGAGAATGACCAAATCACTCTTGTTGTAACAGGTAAAACTGGTAGATGGACTGAGGTCGAGCCAGATGGAGATAAGGAAATCCAGCAAGTCACCTTTGAGCCAGAAAATCAACGTGTCATTATCGGTGATGATGTCAAAATTTACACGGTTAATGGTAATCAATTGATTATCGATGATATGGATCGAGAGCCATCTGACCGAGTGGTATTAACTAAGCAATAATCATTCAGTAAAAGTTCCAATGAGATAAAATCCATCTTTTTGGAGCTTTTTTGTTTAAAAACGTGACCAGTAGTTCTTTACTATTTTTTTATTTAAAGCGCTTACAAATATTTGTAAAATGAAGGGTAAGGTCGTATACTTAAGGTAAATAATCAAATAGCGCAAAGGCGCAGGAGGAAAAACATATGGCTACATTTTACGTTCCGGCAGTTAACCTTATTGGTAAAGGTGTTGTAAATGAAGTAGGTCCGTATATCAAGGAACTGGGGTATAAAAAGGCTCTTTTGGTGACAGACAAGTTCATCGAAGGTAGTGATATTTTACCCAAAGTCCTAAAACCGTTAGATGCTGAAGGGATCGAATATGTGATCTTTAGCGATGTGGAGCCAAATCCGACTTGCAAGAACGTCACAGACGGAGTGGCTGCTTTGAAAGAGCATGATTGTGACTTCATCATCAGTCTTGGTGGTGGGTCTCCACAGGATGCAGCTAGTTGTATCTCAATCATCGCTACAAATGGTGGAAAACCACAGGACTACGAAGGTCTCCACAAGTCTGCTAAAAAAGGCTTGCCAGTGGTTGCGATCAATACAACAGCTGGAACTTCAGCAGAAATCACCATCAACTATGTCATTACTGACGAAGAACGCAAGGTCAAGATGGTAATGGTTGATAAGAACAGCTTAGCCCTCATCTCTGTCAATGATCCAGAACTCATGCTTTCAAAACCTCAAGCGCTTACAGCAGCGACAGGTATGGATGCTCTTACCCACGCTGTCGAAGCCTTGGTAACACCGGGTGCTTATGATGTGACCAAGAAACTCTCTATCGGAGCTATTGAACTCATCAAGGAGTATCTTCCTCGTGCTGTGGCAAATGGCCATGATATTGAAGCGCGTGAGGGTATGGTCAATGCTATCTTCCTCGGTGGTATGAGCTTTAACAATGCTGGTTTGGGCTACGTTCACTCTATGGCTCACCAACTCGGTGCAGTATATAACTTGCCACATGGTGTCTGCTGTGCCATGCTTCTCCCAGTTGTAGAACGTGAAAATGCCAAGCGTGTACCAGAAGCGTTCCGCAATGTAGCTAAGGCTTTGGGTCTCCATGTTAAAGGGAAAACAGACCAAGAATGTGCTGCCTACGCTATCGCTGAAATTGAAAAACTGTCTGAAACAGTAGGTATTCCGAAGAAACTCACTGAACTCGGTATCCAAGAAAAAGACTTTGATTTTGACTACCTTTCTAAGAATGCTTTGATTGATGCCTGTGCGCCAGGCAATCCATTTATGCCAACTTTAGAAGAAACCATTGCTCTCTACAAAGAACTCTTCTAAAAATCAAGTAGCGTGGAAGCGACTTATTCCTCAAAATATAAATAATATTGGAAAGAACTATCATTATGGTAGTTCTTTTTTTAAAAATTTGCTATCCTAGACATATGAGAAAAATCAAAATTGATGTGGTTGTAGTTCCCTTGAGTGGACATCTCTTCCCAACTCTTAATTTACTTGCACCTTTGTTGAAGGATCCCTTGTATGAGATTCGATTATTTACAGGACCGCAACGAAAAAATGTAGCAGAGGAGATGGGATTCCGGGTGATTCCCATTTTAGAAAATTGTGTAGATGAGTTTGAGCGTGTAGCCAACAATGAAGGGCAGTTAAATCTTATTTCTGCTTATCGACAGTTGTCAGCTAGTCTTGATTTGATCAATGTGGTTTCAGATCAATTAATGCAAGAGTGGCAGGAAAATCGACCTGATATTGTGATTGCGGATTTTATAACCCTCTCTGGAGGACTTGTAGCGGAACAGTTGAATATTCCCTGGATTACCACGATGGCGACACAGTTTGCCATTGAAACGACAGATGGACCGCCTTGTTTCTTTGGAGGAATGGGCAGCCCAAAAACATCTTTCCAATCTGCTCAGCAATGGCTAGGAAGAAAAGAGACTCGTTTAGGGAAACGAATCGTAAGCTTTTTATTGAGAGAACGATTGAAACGTTACGATTTTAAGCTCTACAATCAGAAAGGTCAGGAAACCATTTATTCACCCTATTCCATCTTGGGAATTGGGATGAAAGAGTTGGAGCTGAAAAGTGGTTTTCCAGAGCACTACCTTTGGGTGGGACCTTTTGGCTCTTCGATTGAGAGGGTAGAAAATTATCCCCTCGATTTGGCTCCTTATGCAGGGTATAAGAAGGTCCTTGTATCCTGCGGCACTCAGCTAGCATGGGCCAAAGACAATCTCCTCTATCAGACACAACAATTGGCTAAAGCCCATCCGGACTGTCACTTCTTTGTAACTTTGGGGTTTGGCGGACAAGACTTCCAATGTGAGGAGCTCATGGACAATGTTTCTGTGGTATCCTATCTTCCCTATAAGGAATACATTCCCCAGATGGACTATGTGATTCATCATGGCGGTGCGGGCATTTTTTACCAATGTATTATCTATGACAAGCCTGCCTTGATTCTCCCCCATGACTATGATCAGTATGACTATGCGATTCGTGGCTTAGAGGCAGGGATTGCTTTGACCGCTAAACGAGAGGATACGGAAGCGATTGGGCGAGCTTTTGATGAATTATTGGCTCGGGAGAACTGGCCAGATTTGAAGAACCTCAGTCGTGCAGCTCAAATCTATCAGCCAACAGAGATTCTGAAGAGCGAAATACATCGGCTCTTAGGGGACAAGGAGAAGTAAAAAATGAAGAAAGTATTGGTAACAGGTGCTACGGGCTTTCTAGGCAAGTATGTTGTTGAAGAGCTCAGTCAGCAGGGCTATCAGGTACGCGCTTTTGGACGCAATCCCAAGGCAGGTCAGTCTTTGGAAAATTCCTTAGTAACATTTTTTCAGGGAGATTTGACCAAGCAAGAGGATTTGGCTCAGGCTTGTCAGGGGATGGACATGGTTGTGCATGCGGGTGCTCTTTCTACCGTTTGGGGACCTTGGGTGGATTTCTACCAGACAAATGTCTTAGGGACCAAGTATGTTTTAGAGGCTTGTCAGGAGACTGGTATCCAACGCTTGGTTTACGTATCCTCACCTAGCATCTATGCTGCGCCTCGAGACCAGCTAGCTATCAAAGAAGGCGAAGCTCCGCAGGAAAACAAGCTTAACAACTATATCCGTAGTAAACTAGCTTCGGAGAAGCTGTTTGAGGATTATCCCGATGTTCCGAGTATTATCTTACGACCTCGTGGACTTTTTGGGATTGGGGATACCAGTATTTTGCCCCGAGTTCTCAAACTCAGTCAGAAGATTGGCATTCCCTTGATAGGGGACGGTCGTCAGCTCATGGATATGACCTGTGTGGAAAATGTCGCTCTGGCAATTCGCTTGGCACTAGAGGCCCCTCAAGCTAGTGGCGAAGTTTATAATATTACCAATGGGGAACCAAGAGCCTTTAAGGATTTGATAGAAGAAACCTTAAGAGGGTTGGGCTATCCAATAACATACAGAAAAGTGCCAGCTCCTCTTCTTTCAGTTATTGCCAGTAGTTTAGAGTTTCTATATAGGGTCTTGAAACTCAAAGGTGAACCGGCTCTGACACGCTATACCTATTATCTGCTCCGTTATAGCCAGACGTTGGACATCAGCAAGGCGGAGCGAGACTTGGGGTATCGCCCTCAAATCAGTATTTCGGAAGGGATTGAACAATATGTCCAAGATTATCGAAAGTATTGATTATTTCTCAGCAGGCTACTGTACCAGCTACACAGGTTTACTATTTAAGGGAATCAAGAATCAAAAGATGACCTTTCCAGCAGGTGTTTTTCTTATCAAACACAGGGACAAGGGCTATCTCCTCTATGACACAGGCTATCATTACGATATTAAGACCCGGCTTCGCTATGGTTTCTATCGGCTAGGAACGCCTGTTCAGATGACGGAAAAAGATCAGATTTCATACTTATTGAAGGCAAAAGGAATCAAACCAGAAGAGATTACCTATGTCATGTTGTCTCATCTCCATCCAGACCATTTAGGAGGGGCTAGTTTTTTCCCGAACGCTCAATTTATCCTGACTCAAGAGGTTTTTGAAGTTTACCAGAAACCCAAGCTTAAGGATTTGGTCTTTAAAGAGTTTTTACCAGCTGATTTTGAGAAAAGACTGACCGTTATCAAGGCAAATCAGCGCTATTCAAATTTTCCCTATGGTCCGATTTGTGACCTCTTTGGAGATGGCAGTATCCTAGTAGCATCAGTAGATGGACATGCCAAGGGGCAAGCCTGTCTCTTTATTCCTGAACATGAGCTTCTCATTGCAGCAGACCTCTGTTGGGGAATTGACCTCTTGCCTTACACCAAACAGATGCACCTGATTCCTTCCTTGGTTCAAGATAACAAGGTGGACTATATCAAGGGGACAGAGTTCTTAGAAAATGTTCTAAGAGATGGTATCGAGGTACTGGTCAGCCATGACCCTGTAGAAAGGATTGAGCGAATTTTGTATGAAAAAAATAACCTTTCTTAAAATTTTTATCCAAACGCGTTGGCTACATAACTTCAAATCTCGAGAAGCCTTAGAAAACTATCAGAAAAAGCAATTATCTGCCTATATGAACTTTTTAAAGCGAGAGTCGCCCTACTTTAAAAATGGGGTTCCTAGCGATTTTGACCATATGGACAAGGCTTTTATGATGAGCTATTTCAATGAACTCAATACCCAAGGAGTGGATCGAGATGAAGCGCTAGCTCTAGCCATCGAAAGTGAAAAGACTCGTGATTTCACTGAACTTAAAGGTGAAGTAGCTGTCGGTCTATCTTCGGGGACATCTGGGCATCGGGGGCTCTTTATCACGACCGAGAAAGAGCGCAGTATGTGGGCAGCAGCTATTTTGGCAAAGATGTTGCCCAAGGGTCAGCTGTTTGGCCACCGCATCGCCTTTTTCCTAAGAGCTGACAATGAACTCTATCAGACCATCAATACAGCGCTCATTCGCTTAGAGTACTTTGATATTTTCAAAAATACGGATGACCATATCGGGCGTCTCAATAGCTACCAACCGACCATTGTGGTGGCGCCTGCTTCTATGTTGCTCGAGTTGAGCAAACGACTAAAGGCTGGAGAGTTAGCCATTCACCCACAAAAAATCGTCTCTGTGGCGGAAATCTTGGAAGATAAGGATGGGGAACGGATCGCAGAAGCCTTTTCACTATCCATCATTGACCAAGTTTATCAGGCGACAGAAGGTTTCCTAGCATGCACTTGCTCAGCTGGCAATTTGCATCTCAACGAAGACATTATCTTTGTAGAAAAGCAGTATCTAGATGACAGCCGTTTTTATCCAGTGATTACGGACTTTAAACGAAGTAGTCAGCCTGTTTATCGCTACCAGCTCAATGATATCTTGGTTGAAAATCCGGAGCCTTGTCCCTGTGGCTCCTGCTATATACGGATTGACAAGGTCGAAGGACGTTCTGATGATATCTTCTACTTTGAAGGGCAGAATGGGGGGCAGGTAACGATCTATCCAGACTTTATCAGACGTTGCATCCTCTTTGTGGAGAATGTGGGAGATTACCAAGTTAAGCAACATTCCGAGAAATTAGTGGAAGTTTGCCTAAGCCAACGAGATGAGGACGTAGAGACAGCGATTTTAGCACAGTTCCAACTCTTGGCCCAGCAAAAAGAGTTCATAGTTCCTCAAATCCAATTTTCAGATTATCACTGGGATACTAGCCGTAAACTCAAACGAATCCAACGTTTATGAAAGGATAATAGACAATGACAGAAGTAAAAAGACATGTAGAAATCGCTGGTTATGGTGTTTGCCTTCCCAAGCATACCGTCCAATTCAAAGACCAGACCCGTTATCGTGTAGTTGAAAATGAAGAAACGCAACTCGACTTGGCAGAGGTAGCGATTCAGCGTGCGCTTGAACATGCAAATTTAGATATTAAAGATATCGATTGCCTTGTATCAGCTAGTGCAGTTGGAGTTCAGCCTATTCCTTGTACGGCTGCCTTGATTCATGAGCGCGTGGCAAAAGGACTCTCTATTCCAGCTATGGATATCAATACGACCTGTACTAGCTTTATTTCTGCTCTATCGACCATGTCCCACTTGATCGAGGCGGGCGAATACAATCGTGTCTTGATTGTATCCAGTGAGGTTGGAAGTTTAGGGCTTAATCCCAAGCAAAAAGAAAGTTTTGAACTCTTTAGTGATGGGGCGGCAGCCTTTATTTTCCAAAAAAGTCATCAGGGGAAAGGGGTCGTCGCTAGTCTCCAACGTACTTGGTCAGAAGGGGCTCACGATACGGAGATTCGTGGAGGTCTGACTTCTTTTCAACCAAAAGAGTACTCTGAAGCGACTAAGACCAACTATATGTTTGATATGAAGGGAAAGAAAATCCTCCTCTTGTCAGCTCGTAAAATCCCAGTCATGTTTGAAGAGTTTCAAGAAAAGGCCCAGCTAGCCTTGGCAGACGTGGACTATATCATTCCTCACCAAGCAAGTCGTGCTCTTCCTTTGGTTATGGAAAAGCTAGGTGTGGCTGAGAATCAATACCTCAATCTCGTCACGGACTATGGAAATATGGTGTCAGTCTCTGTGCCATTTGGCTTGGCCTATTCATTGGACCATGGATTGGTTAAAGAAGGAGATACCGTCTACCTTATGGGAACTGCAGCAGGTATGACAGTCAATATGTTGGCTCTCAAACTGTAATACGCATCTGAAAATGGAAGGGTAAGAGTAAAAGGTTGCCATCTCCCCCTGAACTGAGGTATACTAGTAGAAAGATTAGTTTATCAAGCAATTAAGGAGAATGTTAGAAAAGAAAGGGGATGTATGACAGCTAGAAAAATGCAGCTACTCATGTCCAAGTATGGTTTTAGTATTACCATCATGTTGGCAGAGTTGTTTATCATCTTTGGTTTATTTCTCTATCTAGGTCAGATGGCTCCGATTCTCTGGATTATTCTAGTTATTTTGATGAGTATGGCGACCATTGTATCGATTGTCAATCGGTCCATGAATCCTGAGAGTAAAGTAACATGGCTGTTAGTAGCCTTTGTGCCAGTATTTGGCCCCTTACTCTATATCATGTTTGGAGAACGCCGTTTATCTAAAAAAGAAATGAAGCAGCTAAAGCAGCTCCAATCAATGGTTGACCGAGAGGACAATAGCAGAGCTCTCCGTTTGGAGTTAAAAGAACAAGACAAGTCGGCTTACGGTGTCATCAAATCTCTCCTCAGCATGGACACGAATGCCGATGTCTATGATCGAACGGATACACATTTTTTTGCATCTGGTGAAAGCATGTGGCATCAGATGCTAGAGGATCTCAAGAAAGCAGAGAAGTTTATCTTTCTCGAATACTATATCATCGAAGAAGGTTTGATGTGGAATAGTATTTTGGAGATTTTGGAAGAAAAGGCAGCTCAAGGAGTAGAGGTGAAGCTTCTCTATGACGATATTGGATGTATGGCAACCTTGCCTGGAGATTACACCATCCAGCTTCGTGGTCGAGGGATTGAAGCCCACAAATTTAATAAGGTGATTCCACGCTTGACCGTTGCTTATAACAACCGTGATCACCGTAAAATCATGATTATCGATGGTCAAATTGCCTATACAGGTGGTGTCAATCTGGCAGATGAGTATATCAACCATATCGAACGCTTTGGTTATTGGAAGGATAGCGGTATTCGTCTGGATGGACCAGCAGTCAAGGCTTTTACCAGACTCTTCTTATCCACTTGGTATATCAACCGTGGGGAAATTAGTGACTTTGACCAATACCATCTCGAAAATCAACCTAGAGATGGGATGGGGCTTTGCATTCCTTACAGTAGTGGGCCAAAGCCTATCTACCGAGCCCAGGTTGGAAAAACGGTCTATCAAAACCTTATCAATCAGGCTACAGATTATGTCTATATCACGACTCCCTATCTGATTGCTGACTACGATCTAACAGAAAGTATCAAAAATGCAGCTCTGAGAGGGGTAGATGTGCGAATTGTGACGCCGTGTATCCCAGATAAGAAGGTTATTCAGTTAGTTACTCGAGGAGCCTATCCAGACTTGTTATCTGCAGGGGTTCGAATTTATGAGTATAGCCCGGGATTCCTTCATAGCAAGCAAATGCTTGTTGATGGAGAGGCAGCTACTGTGGGAACCATCAATTTTGACTATCGGAGTTTGCTTCACCACTATGAAAATGCCGTCTTGCTTTATAGGACGCAGTCCATCATCGATATTGAAAGGGACTTCGAAGAGATTTTTAAAGTTTCTCAAGAAATTTATCCCCACACCATCAAAACAAGCTGGTATCAAAGCCTGATCAAGGAAATTGTCCAGTTGTTTGCGCCTATGCTCTAACTATCCATCAAGATCTAGCCCAAGGCTGGATCTTTTTTGTCTTCTTACGAATAGATAAGTAAAGGAGAAAACCATGCTTAATCTAGAAGATGATGATTTTATCAGAGAGTATAGAAATAGTCTATTTCACCGTTTTCGTGAAATCGAACGCTTTGCGATATTGGATAAGAAATTCAGCAAATATCAATCCCAAGCTGACATTCCTGTAAGATTTTGATATACTAAAACAGATAAACTTAGAGGAGAAATTGAATGAATGTATACGGGAAAATAGATGAGAAACAAGAAGAATCTCATTACCAAGACTGGTCCGTTCCAGAAAAGCGAGAAGGAGCTCCGATTCCCTTTTTTAGTATCTTGCTTTGGAGTTTAGTGGCTACAGCTATTTCTGTGGTTATCCCCCTTATTTTTGGTTTAGTAAGTCCGCGACAAACTCAGGATCTTTATACTGGTTGGGCCTTGCATCAAAATGGTCAAATGTATACCGATTATTTTGGGACGGAGGGATTGCTCTATTACCTGCTTGCCTATCTTTCACAAGGCAGTATTCTGATTGCTTTGGTTGAGTGGTTGGCCTTGTTTGGAGCAGGTGTTTTTCTTTTTAAATCTGCGGATACTCTTACAGGCCGTGTAGAAGAAGCCAAGCAGCTTGTGTTTGTGTTTAATTTGTTGGTAGCAGGTCTCGCTTTTGGTGGTGGCTATGCTCTCTTGCTAGCCTTGCCTTTCCTATTTTATTCACTTAGCATTGTTACGAACTACCTAGCTTATCCAAACGGTGACAAAGGATTTTTACGTGTTGGTATGAGCCTTGCTCTCGCTTTCTTCCTTGCGCCAATCCCAACAGCCTTATTTGCAGCTACACTAGCCTTGGGAATTATCGGCTTTAACTTAGGCAAAGGTCACTTTGTTCATGGTTTATATCAATTTTTTGCGTCAGCCTTAGGTTTCTCACTCTTATTCTATCCTTTGGGCTACTATACAGTATTAACAGGTAGTTTTGGGGATGCCATTAGCCAGACCTTGTATCTGGTAAATACTCTTAGCCTCTTTTCAAATGCGCATTTGCTTGAAAATGCAGCCTTCTACGGCTTACTTGCTATTGGGCTAGGTTCCCTTAGTTTGCTCTTTTCTGGTTTGTTCCAGTCAAAATCAGCTAAGCAATATTCCCTATCGATTGCTGCTAGTTTGGGCTTATTGCTTTCTTTGGGGCTCTTGATTTTTTCCAAAGAACCCATCAACGGTACTCATCTTGTGGTACTAATTCCTTTCTTGGTCTTGCTCCTTCTGACAGGAATCAAGGAAGATGTTTCGGATGGAGGCAGTCGTCGTAGAAGAGGACGTGAGAAACAAACTTCTTTCCTTAAAGGAAATTTCTATCTACCACTGATTGTCCTTGCCTATCTTATTGTTCTTCCTATCGTGAGTCGCTACCTTTCGCATCCAGCGACTTATCAGGAGAGAGAACGTCTTGCTAGCATGGTAAAACAGCAAACGAGTTCTGAGGATCGTGTCTATGCTTGGGATGATCGTCCTGATTTCTACCGTGCAAGTGAACGCTTGGCGCCGACTTCTCTATCAACTCCAACACTCTATACTGCAAGCGACGAAAATAAAACCAAACTGATGAATGACCTGAAAGAGAATCAACCGAAGATGATTGTGGTCAATCAAAAAGTTGCCTTGTGGTCAGATGTAGAGAGCTGGCTCAGTGAAAACTATGAGCTGGTTCAGACAAGTACTAGCGAGTTCAAACTTTATAAATCAAAATAACAAAAATCAATATCTTGTGGAATTTTAAAAATTTTAGGATTTTTAACACAAGATATTGATTTTTATTTTTAGAGTGGTATAATACTGAATATAAACTATTTAACAATATTTTAGAAAAGAGCATGGATATGATTGTATTAGAAGAAAAGCTTGCAACCGTTCCCACCTTGTTCGTTGAAAAACGAGATGGTAGACGTGTAGTATTTGATGTAGACAAGATTGACAAGGCTCTCCACAAGGCGGCGGAAAAGGTTATGGACGTTACGCCTCTAGTAGAAAAACGCCTAAATGGTCTAGTTGAAAGAATCGTTACCGAAATTCACAGTCGCTTCCCTCAAGGTGTCAAGATTTACGAAATTCAGAATGTCGTAGAACATGAACTCCTTGAAGCCAAAGAATATGCCTTGGCTGAGGAGTATATCACTTATCGGACGCAAAGGGATTTTGAGCGCTCAAAAGCGACAGATATCAACTTTAGTATCCATAAGCTCCTCAATAAAGACCAAGCAGTTGTCAATGAAAATGCCAATAAAGACAGCGATGTCTTTAATACCCAGCGTGATTTGACAGCAGGGATTGTTGGGAAATCAATCGGATTGCAAATGCTTCCTAAGCACGTAGCCAATGCTCACCAAAAAGGGGATATCCACTATCATGACTTGGACTACAGCCCCTATACTCCTATGACGAACTGCTGTTTGATTGATTTTAAAGGCATGTTGGAAAATGGTTTTAAAATTGGGAATGCAGAGGTAGAGAGTCCCAAGTCTATCCAGACTGCGACAGCTCAGATTTCTCAGATCATCGCCAACGTTGCTTCTAGCCAGTACGGGGGCTGTTCAGCTGACCGTATTGATGAAGTCTTGGCGCCTTATGCAGAGAAGAATTACCAAAAGCACCTCAAAGATGCGAAAGAATGGGTCTTGCCTGAAAAACGGGATGATTATGCTTGGAAGAAAACCCAAAAAGACATCTATGATGCCATGCAATCTCTTGAGTATGAAATCAACACCCTCTTCACTTCAAATGGACAAACACCTTTTACTTCACTAGGTTTTGGTCTAGGAACTAGTCGTTTTGAACGGGAAATTCAAAAAGCTATCTTGACCATTCGTATCAAGGGTCTTGGCTCAGAACACCGCACAGCCATCTTCCCTAAACTCATCTTTACGCTTAAAAGAGGCCTTAACTTGGAAGAAGGGACTCCGAACTATGACATCAAACAGTTGGCCCTCGAGTGTGCAACCAAACGGATGTACCCGGATGTCTTATCCTATGATAAGATTATCGAGTTGACTGGTTCTTTCAAGGTACCTATGGGCTGCCGTTCTTTCCTTCAAGGATGGAAGGATGAGAATGGTGTCGAGGTCAATTCAGGCCGTATGAATCTAGGTGTTGTGACGGTCAACCTTCCTCGCATTGCCCTTGAGTCTGAGGGCGACATGAATAAGTTCTGGGAAATCTTCAACGAGCGGATGAACATCGCAGAAGATGCTCTAGTTTACCGTGTTGAACGGACCAAGGAAGCAACACCAGCAAACGCCCCTATTCTCTATCAGTACGGGGCCTTCGGACGCCGTCTTGGAAAAGACGAGAGCGTTGATCGGCTCTTTAAGAATCGTCGTGCGACAGTTTCATTGGGCTATATCGGTTTGTACGAGGTAGCGACAGTCTTCTTTGGAAATAGCTGGGAACACAATCCAGAAGCCAAGGAATTCACGCTGGATATCATTCGCGATATGAAACGTCGGGTAGAAGAGTGGTCTGACCAATATGGCTATCATTTCTCTATCTACTCAACACCGTCTGAAAGCTTGACAGATCGCTTCTGTCGCTTGGATACAGAAAAGTTCGGTTCTATTCCTGATATTACAGACAAGGAATACTACACCAACTCGTTCCACTATGATGTTCGTAAAAATCCAACGCCGTTTGAAAAATTGGACTTTGAGAAGGCTTATCCAGAAGCAGGTGCAACAGGTGGTTTCATCCACTACTGTGAGTATCCAGTTCTCCAACAAAATCCTAAAGCCTTGGAAGCTGTCTGGGATTACGCCTATGATCGTGTAGGCTATCTAGGGACCAATACTCCGATTGACCATTGTTATAAGTGTGACTTTGAAGGGGATTTTGAACCGACAGAGAGGGGCTTTGCTTGTCCAAACTGTGGGAATAGCGACCCTAAAACAGTAGATGTAGTCAAACGAACTTGTGGCTATCTAGGTAACCCTCAGGCTCGTCCGATGGTCAATGGGCGCCATAAGGAAATCGCTGCGCGTGTGAAACATATGAATGGTTCAACCATTAAAACACCTGGGCATAAAGTAACAAACTAGAAAGAGACGGAATGGGGAAATACCAATTAGACGATAAGGGACGCGCACAAGTGACCCGTTATCACGAGAAATACTCGAAAGGTGGAACAGGTAAAAAAGAACGCTTGCTCAACCTCAGAGAACAGTTTTTAAACAAGAACAAGAAAAAATAAAAGTGAGAGTTCGCTCTCGCTTTTCTCTTAGGTGGGAGGTAAGGATGGAACTACGCAGACCAAGATTAGCAGATAAAGAAACAGTTTTAGAGATGATGGCAGAGTTTGAAAAGAGCCAATCAGCCCATGATGGGGGATTTTGGGATACAGAGAACTTTGTGTATGAAGAGTGGTTGGAAACAAATATGCAAAAAGAGATGGGAATAAACTTGCCTGAAAATCGCGTTCCATCGATACAGTTCGCATTGTTTGATGAATCGGGGCATGCTTTAGGTTTTTTAAATCTACGGTTGAAATTAAATAAGGCATTACTGAATTTTGCTGGCCATATCGGCTACTCCATCCGTCCCTCCGAAAGAGGCAAAGGTTATGCCAAAGAAGCCCTTAGGCAAGGCTTGCAAGTTGCTAAGGAAAAGAACATCAAAAAAGCACTTGTGACCTGTAGTGTGGAAAACCCTGCTAGTAGAGCGGTGATTGTATCAAATGGCGGGGTGTTTGAAGATGTTCGCAATGGCGTAGAACGTTACTGGATAGATTTGGAGTAAAAGGATGACATGGAATACACCAAAACCAGGTGAATGGAAAAGTGAGGAACTTAGTAAAGGGCGAATCATTGATTATAAGGCCTTTAACTTTGTCGATGGAGAAGGTGTGCGAAACTCTCTCTATGTATCAGGTTGCATGTTTCACTGCGAGGGATGCTATAATGTTGCGACTTGGTCTTTCAATGCAGGGATTCCTTATACGGCAGAATTAGAAGAACAAATCATGGAAGATCTTGCCCAACCTTATGTTCAAGGATTGACCTTGCTGGGGGGAGAACCTTTTCTTAATACAGGTATCCTCTTACCTCTCGTTAAGCGCATTCGAAAGGAATTGCCAGACAAAGACATCTGGTCCTGGACGGGCTACACGTGGGAAGAAATGATGCTGGAGACTCCAGACAAATTGGAACTCTTGTCGCTGATTGACATCCTTGTCGATGGACGGTATGATAAAAGCAAGCGCAATCTCATGCTCCAGTTTCGAGGTTCCTCTAATCAACGTATCATTGATGTGCAAAAATCCCTCAAAAGTGGGCAAGTAGTGATTTGGGATAAGCTTAATGACGGAAAAGAAAGCTATGAACAGGTGAAGAGAGAATGAAGAAAAAAGACCTGATAGAACAACTGGTTTCAGAGATTGAAACGGGGAAAGTCAAAACACTGGGGATTTACGGTCACGGTGCATCAGGTAAGTCTACCTTTGCTCATGAATTGTATCAAACCCTAGATTCTACTACAGTAAATTTGCTAGAAACAGATCCCTATATCACCTCAGAACGTCACCTAGTAGTACCAAAGCAAGCACCTGATCAAAAGGTGACAGCTTGTCTGCCAGTGGCGCATGAACTGGCAAGTTTGCAGAGAGATATTCTCGCCTTGCAGGCAGGTATGGATGTCTTAACAATCGATGAACCGTGGAAGGCTAGTGAAATCTTGTCTGGAGCAAAACCAATTCTGATTGTTGAAGGGATGTCTGTGGGCTTTCTACCCAAGGAACTCTTTGACAAAACCATCTGCTTCTACGCGGACGAAGAAACAGAAATAAAAAGGCGTCTAGCTCGAGATACGATGATGAGAAATCGAGATGCTTCCGTTGTGTTAGCTAGCCATCAGATGAGACGGGAGCAGTATCTGCGTTACTATAGAGAAACCGAGTCTAAAGCAGATATCTTAGTGGATCAATCGCAAGACAAATTCAAAGTCAAAATGACTCATATTATATAGAAGAAAAGATTGGTTTTAATAGTCGTAAATTAGTAATTGTATGAAGATGAAATAGGAAAACAGTTTCATCCCAAAAAAACGAAAAAAAGCTTACAAATCCCTTGCAATCGCAGGGGCTTTGTGTTATTCTATTATGGTGCTGTAAAATACAGCCTTAGCTTTGATGCAAGAGGTTGCGACACGCTCGGTTGCATTGCCACGCAACGCGCGTCGGTTTTCTTGTGGAGCTAGCCTATTATCTTAAATAGACGAAAAGGAGAAAAAGATGGCAAACAAAAAAATCCGTATCCGTTTGAAAGCTTACGAACACCGTACGCTTGACACAGCGGCTGCAAAAATCGTAGAATCAGCTACTCGTACAGGTGCACAAGTTGCGGGTCCAATCCCACTTCCGACTGAACGTAGCCTCTACACAATCATTCGTGCGACTCACAAATACAAAGACTCTCGCGAACAATTTGAAATGCGTACACACAAACGTTTGATCGATATCGTTAACCCAACTCAAAAAACAGTTGATGCCTTGATGAAATTGGATCTTCCAAGTGGTGTAAACGTAGAAATCAAACTTTAATCTAAAGCTTGATACCTTGAGCATAAAAAACGCTCGTTAAAAACTTTTTGAATAAAAAAATATAGAAAAGGAACTATTTTCTCATGACAAAAGGAATCTTAGGGAAAAAAGTGGGAATGACTCAAATCTTCACTGAAGCTGGCGAATTGATCCCTGTAACAGTTATTGAAGCAACTCCAAACGTTGTTCTTCAAGTTAAAACTGTAGAAACAGACGGATATAACGCTATCCAAGTTGGTTTCGATGACAAACGTGAAGTATTGAGCAACAAACCTGCTAAAGGACATGTAGCGAAAGCTAACACGGCTCCTAAGCGCTTCATTCGTGAATTCAAAAACGTTGAAGGCTTGGAAGTTGGTGCTGAAATCACAGTTGAAACATTCGCAGCTGGAGACGTTGTTGACGTAACTGGTACTTCTAAAGGTAAAGGTTTCCAAGGTGTTATCAAACGCCACGGGCAATCACGTGGACCAATGGCTCACGGTTCTCGTTACCACCGTCGTCCAGGTTCTATGGGACCTGTTGCACCTAACCGCGTATTCAAAGGTAAAAACCTTGCAGGACGTATGGGTGGCGACCGCGTAACAATTCAAAACCTTGAAGTTGTACAAGTTGTTCCAGAAAAGAACGTTATCCTTATCAAAGGTAACGTACCAGGTGCTAAGAAATCTCTTATCACTATCAAGTCAGCAGTTAAAGCTGGTAAATAATAAGGAAAGGGGAATACAGTCAAAATGGCAAATGTAACATTATTCGACCAAACTGGTAAACAAGCTGGCGAAGTTGTTCTTAACGATGCAATCTTTGGTATTGAACCAAACCAATCTGTTGTGTTTGATGTGATCATCAGCCAACGTGCTAGCCTTCGTCAAGGAACTCACGAAGTTAAAAATCGCTCAGCTGTTTCAGGTGGCGGACGCAAACCATGGCGTCAAAAAGGAACTGGACGTGCTCGTCAAGGTTCTATCCGCTCTCCACAATGGCGTGGTGGTGGAACTGTCTTCGGACCAACTCCACGTAGCTATGCGTACAAACTTCCTCAAAAAGTTCGTCGCCTTGCGCTTAAATCTGTTTACTCAGAAAAAGTTGCTGAAAACAAATTTGTAGCCGTTGATTCTCTTGAATTTACAGCTCCAAAAACTGCTGAATTTGCAAAAGTTCTTGCAGCTTTGAGCATCGATTCTAAAGTCCTTGTTATTCTTGAAGAAGGAAACGAATTCGCAGCTCTTTCAGCTCGTAACCTTCCAAACGTGAAAGTTGCGACTGCTACAACTGCAAGTGTTCTTGACATCGCAAATAGTGACAAACTTCTTGTTACTCAAGCAGCTATCTCTAAAATCGAGGAGGTTCTTGCATAATGAATTTGTATGATGTTATCAAAAAACCTGTTATCACTGAAAGCTCAATGGCTCAACTTGAAGCAGGAAAGTATGTATTTGAAGTTGACACTCGTGCGCACAAACTTTTGATTAAGCAAGCTGTTGAAGCTGCTTTTGAAGGTGTTAAGGTTGCAAATGTCAACACAATCAACGTAAAACCTAAAGCTAAACGTGTTGGACGTTACACTGGTTTTACTAACAAAACTAAAAAAGCTATCATCACACTTACAGCTGATTCAAAAGCAATCGAGTTGTTTGCTGCTGAGGCTGAATAATCTAAGGAGGAAATATCGTGGGAATTCGTGTTTATAAACCAACAACAAACGGTCGCCGTAATATGACTTCTTTGGATTTCGCTGAAATCACAACAAGCGCTCCTGAAAAATCATTGCTTGTTGCTTTGAAGAACAAGGCTGGTCGTAACAACAACGGTCGTATCACTGTTCGTCACCAAGGTGGTGGGCACAAACGTTTCTACCGTTTGGTTGACTTCAAACGTAACAAAGACAACGTTGAAGCAGTTGTTAAAACTATCGAGTACGATCCAAACCGTTCTGCAAACATCGCTCTTGTACACTACACAGACGGTGTGAAAGCATACATCATCGCTCCAAAAGGTCTTGAAGTTGGTCAACGTATCGTTTCAGGCCCAGAAGCAGATATCAAAGTCGGAAATGCTCTTCCACTTGCAAACATTCCAGTTGGTACTTTGATCCACAACATCGAATTGAAACCAGGTCGTGGTGGAGAATTGGTGCGTGCAGCTGGAGCTTCTGCTCAAGTATTGGGTCAAGAAGGTAAATATGTTCTTGTTCGTCTTCAATCTGGCGAAGTACGTATGATTCTTGGAACTTGTCGTGCAACAGTTGGTGTTGTCGGAAACGAACAACATGGACTTGTAAACCTTGGTAAAGCAGGACGTAGCCGTTGGAAAGGTATCCGCCCAACAGTTCGTGGTTCTGTAATGAACCCTAACGATCACCCACACGGTGGTGGTGAAGGTAAAGCACCAGTTGGTCGTAAAGCGCCATCTACTCCATGGGGCAAACCTGCTCTTGGTCTTAAAACTCGTAACAAGAAAGCGAAATCTGACAAACTTATCGTTCGTCGTCGCAACGAGAAATAATTTAAAACTAGTCGCATAAGCGCTAGATAATCCGCCAGCTCGGTAGCGCTCCATGTGAGCGCAAGCCGCTGTGGTACAACATTTAAAGGAGAAAACATAAAAATGGGACGCAGTCTTAAAAAAGGACCTTTCGTCGATGAGCATTTGATGAAAAAAGTTGAAGCTCAAGCTAACGACGAAAAGAAAAAAGTTATCAAAACTTGGTCACGTCGTTCAACGATCTTCCCAAGTTTCATTGGTTACACTATTGCAGTTTATGACGGACGTAAACACGTACCTGTTTACATCCAAGAAGACATGGTAGGTCACAAACTTGGTGAATTCGCACCAACTCGTACTTACAAAGGTCACGCTGCAGACGACAAGAAAACACGTAGAAAATAAGGAGAACATAAATGGCAGAAATTACTTCAGCTAAAGCAATGGCTCGTACAGTACGTGTTTCACCTCGTAAATCACGTCTTGTTCTTGACAATATTCGTGGTAAAAGCGTAGCCGACGCTATTGCAATTTTGACATTCACTCCAAACAAAGCTGCTGAAATCATCTTGAAAGTTTTGAACTCAGCTGTAGCTAACGCTGAAAACAACTTTGGTTTGGACAAAGCTAACTTGGTAGTATCTGAGGCATTCGCAAACGAAGGACCAACTATGAAACGTTTCCGTCCACGTGCGAAAGGTTCAGCTTCACCAATCAACAAACGTACAGCTCACATCACCGTAGCTGTTGCAGAAAAATAAGGAGGTAACATCGTGGGTCAAAAAGTACATCCAATTGGTATGCGTGTCGGCATCATCCGTGATTGGGATGCCAAATGGTATGCTGAAAAAGAATACGCGGATTACCTTCATGAAGATCTTGCAATCCGTAAATTCGTTCAAAAAGAACTTGCTGACGCAGCAGTTTCAACTATCGAAATCGAACGCGCAGTGAACAAAGTTAACGTTTCACTTCACACTGCTAAACCAGGTATGGTTATCGGTAAAGGTGGCGCTAACGTTGATGCACTCCGTGCAAAACTTAACAAATTGACTGGAAAACAAGTACACATCAACATCATCGAAATCAAACAACCTGATTTGGATGCTCACCTTGTAGGTGAAGGAATTGCTCGTCAATTGGAGCAACGTGTTGCTTTCCGTCGTGCACAAAAACAAGCAATCCAACGCGCAATGCGTGCTGGAGCTAAAGGAATCAAAACTCAAGTATCAGGTCGTTTGAACGGTGCAGATATTGCCCGTGCTGAAGGATACTCAGAAGGAACTGTTCCACTCCACACACTTCGTGCAGATATCGATTACGCTTGGGAAGAAGCAGATACTACATACGGTAAACTTGGTGTTAAAGTATGGATCTACCGTGGTGAAGTTCTTCCAACTCGTAAAAACACTAAAGGAGGTAAATAACCAATGTTAGTACCTAAACGTGTTAAACACCGTCGTGAATTCCGTGGAAAAATGCGCGGTGAAGCAAAAGGTGGAAAAGAAGTAGCATTCGGTGAATACGGTCTTCAAGCTACAACTAGCCACTGGATTACTAACCGCCAAATCGAAGCTGCTCGTATCGCCATGACTCGTTATATGAAACGTGGTGGTAAAGTTTGGATTAAAATCTTCCCACACAAATCATACACTGCTAAAGCTATCGGTGTGCGTATGGGATCTGGTAAAGGGGCACCTGAAGGTTGGGTTGCACCAGTTAAACGCGGTAAAGTGATGTTCGAAATCGCTGGTGTATCTGAAGAGATTGCACGTGAAGCGCTTCGTCTTGCTAGCCACAAATTGCCAGTTAAAACTAAATTCGTAAAACGTGAAGCAGAATAAGGAGAAGGCATGAAACTTAATGAAGTAAAAGAATTTGTTAAAGAACTTCGTGGTCTTTCTCAAGAAGAACTCGCGAAGCGCGAAAACGAATTGAAAAAAGAATTGTTTGAACTTCGTTTCCAAGCTGCTACTGGTCAATTGGAACAAACAGCTCGCTTGAAAGAAGTTAAAAAACAAATCGCTCGTATCAAAACAGTTCAATCTGAAGCGAAATAATAGACTAGGGAAGGAGAAATTTCAATGGAACGCAATAATCGTAAAGTTCTTGTTGGACGTGTTGTATCTGACAAAATGGACAAGACAATCACAGTTGTAGTTGAAACAAAACGTAACCACCCAGTCTATGGTAAACGTATTAACTACTCTAAGAAATACAAAGCACATGATGAAAACAATGTTGCCAAAGAAGGCGATATCGTACGTATCATGGAAACTCGCCCGCTTTCAGCTACAAAACGTTTCCGTCTTGTAGAAGTTGTTGAAGAAGCGGTTATCATCTAATCAAGCCTGAAAGGAGAAAACTGAAATGATTCAAACAGAAACTCGTTTGAAAGTCGCAGACAACAGCGGTGCACGTGAAATCTTGACTATCAAAGTTCTTGGTGGTTCTAAACGTAAATTTGCGAACATCGGTGATGTCATTGTGGCATCTGTAAAACAAGCTACTCCTGGTGGTGCGGTTAAAAAAGGTGACGTTGTAAAAGCTGTTATCGTTCGTACTAAATCAGGTGCTCGTCGCGCTGATGGTTCATACATCAAGTTTGACGAAAATGCAGCTGTTATCATCCGTGATGACAAAACTCCTCGCGGAACACGTATCTTTGGCCCGGTTGCACGTGAATTACGTGAAGGTGGCTTCATGAAGATCGTGTCACTTGCTCCAGAAGTACTTTAATTTTTAGAAACAAACTAGTCCCCTAGCTTCAAGCTAGGGTGCCCTTGTGGGCGTAAGAAAAATCAAGGAGAAACCTAATGTTTGTAAAAAAAGGCGACAAAGTTCGCGTAATTGCTGGTAAAGATAAGGGAACAGAAGCTGTTGTCCTTACTGCCCTTCCAAAAGTAAACAAAGTTATCGTTGAAGGTGTTAACATCGTTAAGAAACACCAACGTCCAACTAACGAGCTTCCTCAAGGTGGTATCATCGAGAAAGAAGCAGCTATCCACGTATCAAACGTTCAAGTATTGGACAAAAATGGTGTAGCTGGTCGTGTTGGTTACAAATTTGTAGACGGTAAAAAAGTTCGCTACAACAAAAAATCAGGCGAAGTGCTTGATTAATCACGAAGGAAAGGAGAAGTATAATGGCAAATCGTTTAAAAGAAAAATATCTTAATGAAGTAGTTCCTGCTTTGACAGAACAATTCAACTACTCATCAGTGATGGCTGTGCCTAAAGTAGATAAGATCGTTTTGAACA
This sequence comes from Streptococcus oralis SK304, assembly GCF_000287715.1. Taxonomy (GTDB): domain Bacteria; phylum Bacillota; class Bacilli; order Lactobacillales; family Streptococcaceae; genus Streptococcus; species Streptococcus oralis_Y. The sequence goes on from NZ_ALJN01000022.1 coordinate 63,655, forward strand.
TGGGTGTTGGTGAAGCTGTATCAAACGCTAAAAGCCTTGAAAAAGCTGCTGAAGAATTGGCGCTTATCTCAGGTCAAAAACCACTTATCACTAAAGCTAAAAAATCAATCGCCGGCTTCCGTCTTCGTGAAGGTGTAGCGATCGGTGCAAAAGTTACCCTTCGTGGGGAACGTATGTACGAATTCTTGGATAAATTGGTTTCAGTTTCACTTCCACGTGTGCGTGACTTCCACGGTGTTCCAACAAAATCATTTGATGGACGCGGAAACTACACTCTTGGTGTGAAAGAACAATTGATCTTCCCAGAAATCAACTTTGATGACGTTGACAAAACTCGTGGTCTTGACATCGTTATCGTAACAACTGCTAACACTGACGAAGAGTCACGTGCATTGCTTACAGGCCTTGGAATGCCTTTTGCAAAATAATATAGGAGGTAAATCTAATGGCTAAAAAATCAATGATTGCTAAGAACAAACGTCCAGCGAAGTTCTCTACTCAAGCTTATACTCGTTGTGAAAAATGTGGTCGTCCACATTCAGTTTACCGCAAATTTAAACTTTGCCGTGTTTGCTTCCGTGAATTAGCTTACAAAGGACAAATTCCTGGTGTAACAAAAGCATCTTGGTAATTTAAGATATCAAGGGCGTCAAAACTCCAAGTGAAAATAGGAAACTTGACGAAGAAACTGAAGTTTCTAGGAAAGTTTATCTTTTTCACACAGAGTTTAGCCTGGGTTCAGTTGGGCTTGCCAATTTGAACACGAGCTACAGCTTTGGCAAAAAAGACCAATTTGCTTTGGAGCATCGCTCCTGCATCAAATTGCCTATTTTTGCTCTTGCTGTTACGCTCTTTGTATCATGTGTTAACTAGCAAGTGCAACTTGCAAACTACTAGTAAGAGGAGAAAAACAAAATGGTTATGACTGACCCAATCGCAGACTTCCTAACTCGTATTCGTAACGCTAACCAAGCGAAACACGAAGTACTTGAAGTACCTGCATCAAATATCAAAAAAGGGATTGCTGAAATCCTTAAACGCGAAGGTTTTGTAAAAAACGTTGAAATCATCGAAGATGACAAACAAGGCATCATCCGTGTATTCCTTAAATACGGACCAAACGGTGAAAAAGTTATCACTAACTTGAAACGTGTTTCTAAACCAGGACTTCGTGTCTACAAAAAACGTGAAGATCTTCCAAAAGTACTTAACGGACTTGGAATTGCTATCCTTTCAACTTCTGAAGGTTTGCTTACTGATAAAGAAGCACGCCAAAAGAATGTTGGTGGGGAAGTTATCGCTTACGTTTGGTAATTGATGATGTGAGAGCGTTAAAAGAATGCTGTGGAAATAGAAAGTTTGTAGCAGGAGTGATGCTCTAAGACAAACTTATCTTTTTCACCAAATTCTTAGCTCGAACTCAAATCAGATACAAAGCTCGTAAAGAACAAAGCAAAATTAGGAAGTCGGAGAAGTTTGTTTACAAACAAGCCAACTTATTTATTTTGCACAGTTCTTAGAGCGAGTTCAATTTAGCTATTGAACTCAATGAGTATCTTTAACCCCGTGAAAACTGGCCATTTAGGCCTGACAATTTAACAGGAGAAAATAAACATGTCACGTATTGGTAATAAAGTTATCGTGTTGCCTGCTGGTGTTGAAGTCACTAACAATGACAACGTAGTAACTGTAAAAGGACCTAAAGGAGAACTTACTCGTAAGTTCTCAAAAGATATTGAAATTCGCGTGGAAGGTACTGAAGTAACTCTTCACCGTCCAAACGATTCAAAAGAAATGAAAACTATCCACGGAACTACTCGTGCCCTTTTGAACAACATGGTAATTGGTGTATCAGAAGGATTCAAGAAAGAACTTGAAATGCGTGGGGTTGGTTACCGTGCACAACTTCAAGGATCAAAACTTGTTTTGGCTGTTGGTAAATCTCATCCAGATGAAGTTGAAGCTCCAGAAGGGATTACTTTTGAACTTCCAAACCCAACAACAATCGTTGTTAGCGGAATTTCAAAAGAAGTGGTTGGTCAAACAGCTGCTTACGTACGTAGCCTTCGTTCACCAGAACCTTACAAAGGTAAAGGTATTCGTTACGTTGGAGAGTACGTTCGTCTTAAAGAAGGTAAAACAGGTAAATAATGTTGAGTGGTTGATTTTCAACCACCAACCTATTTTCCAACTTTGTGCATAGCACGCGATTTAAAACTAAAGAGGTGAAAACTGTGATTTCTAAACCAGATAAAAACAAACTCCGTCAAAAACGCCACCGTCGCGTTCGCGGAAAACTCTCTGGAACTGCTGATCGCCCACGTTTGAACGTATTCCGTTCTAATACAGGCATCTACGCTCAAGTGATTGATGACGTAGCGGGTGTAACGCTCGCAAGTGCTTCAACTCTTGACAAAGAAGTTTCAAAAGGAACTAAAACTGAACAAGCCGTTGCTGTCGGTAAACTCGTTGCAGAACGTGCAAACGCTAAAGGTATTTCAGAAGTGGTGTTCGACCGCGGTGGATATCTATATCACGGACGTGTGAAAGCTTTGGCTGATGCAGCTCGTGAAAACGGATTGAAATTCTAATAGGAGGACACTAGAAAATGGCATTTAAAGACAATGCAGTTGAATTAGAAGAACGCGTAGTTGCTGTCAACCGTGTTACAAAAGTTGTTAAAGGTGGACGTCGTCTTCGTTTCGCAGCTCTTGTTGTTGTCGGTGACCACAACGGTCGTGTAGGATTTGGTACTGGTAAGGCTCAAGAAGTTCCAGAAGCAATCCGCAAAGCAGTAGAAGATGCTAAGAAAAACTTGATTGAAGTTCCTATGGTTGGAACAACAATCCCACACGAAGTTCTTTCAGAATTCGGTGGAGCTAAAGTATTGTTGAAACCTGCTGTAGAAGGTTCTGGAGTTGCCGCTGGTGGTGCGGTTCGTGCCGTTGTGGAACTGGCAGGTGTGGCAGATATTACATCTAAATCACTTGGTTCTAACACTCCAATCAACATTGTTCGCGCAACTGTTGAAGGTTTGAAACAATTGAAACGCGCTGAAGAAGTTGCTGCCCTTCGTGGTATTTCAGTTTCTGATTTGGCATAAGAAAGGGGATAAAATGGCTCAAATTAAAATTACTTTGACTAAGTCTCCAATCGGACGCATTCCATCACAACGTAAAACTGTTGTAGCACTTGGACTTGGCAAATTGAACAGCTCTGTTATTAAAGAAGACAACGCTGCTATCCGTGGTATGATCACTGCAGTATCTCACTTGGTAACAGTTGAAGAAGTAAACTAATGATTTTTAGGGGATGTGGCAATACTCATCCCCTAAAACTAGATATAGTCATTTAAAATGACAAATGTAAAGGCGAGTTGATAAGGGAGACAACCTTTTCTCCCTTATCGGCGCTAGCATTTTACAAAAGAGGAGAAAATAAAAATGAAACTTCATGAATTGAAACCTGCAGAAGGTTCTCGTAAAGTACGTAACCGTGTTGGTCGTGGTACTTCATCAGGTAACGGTAAAACATCTGGTCGCGGTCAAAAAGGTCAAAAAGCTCGTAGCGGTGGCGGAGTTCGCCTTGGTTTTGAAGGTGGACAAACTCCATTGTTCCGTCGTCTTCCAAAACGTGGATTCACTAACATCAACGCTAAAGAATACGCAATTGTAAACCTTGACCAATTGAACGTCTTTGAAGATGGTGCTGAAGTGACTCCAGTTGTGCTTATCGAATCAGGAATTGTGAAAGCTGAAAAATCAGGCGTTAAAATTCTTGGTAACGGTGAATTGACTAAGAAATTGACTGTTAAAGCAGCTAAATTCTCTAAATCAGCTGAGGAAGCTATCACTGCTAAAGGTGGTTCTGTAGAAGTCATCTAAGAGAGGTGACCCATGTTTTTTAAATTATTAAAAGAAGCTCTCAAGGTTAAACAAGTTCGTTCAAAAATTCTCTTTACAATTTTTATCATTCTTGTTTTCCGTATTGGGACAAGTATTACTGTTCCAGGGGTGAATGCAAAAAGTTTAGAAGCTCTCAGTGGTTTATCTTTCTTAAACATGCTTAGTCTTGTTTCAGGGAATGCCATGAAGAACTTCTCTGTTTTTGCACTCGGAGTAAGTCCGTATATCACTGCTTCTATCGTTGTTCAATTGCTACAAATGGATATTTTACCGAAGTTTGTAGAATGGGGCAAACAAGGGGAAGTAGGACGGAGAAAACTAAATCAGGCTACTCGTTATATTGCACTGGTGCTTGCATTTGTTCAATCTATTGGGATTACAGCAGGGTTTAATACTCTATCTGGAGCGAAATTATTAACGACAGATTTAACTCCGCAAGTCTTTGTTACTATTGGGATCATCCTAACAGCAGGTAGTATGATTGTAACTTGGCTTGGGGAACAAATTACAGATAAAGGATATGGAAACGGTGTTTCTATGATCATCTTTGCAGGTATTGTCGCTTCAATTCCTGAGATGATCAAGGGGATCTATGTTGACTACTTTGTCAATATCCCAAGTAGCCGATTGACTTCATCTATTATCTTTGTTGTTATTTTGATTATCGCTGTCTTGTTGATTGTTTACTTTACAACATATGTTCAACAGGCAGAATATAAAATCCCAATCCAATATACAAAGGTTGCTCAAGGAGCTCCATCAAGCTCATACCTTCCTTTGAAGGTAAATCCAGCGGGGGTTATCCCAGTTATCTTTGCAAGTTCCATTACAGCAGCACCTGCAGCTATCCTTCAATTTTTGAGTGCTACAGGTCATGATTGGGCTTGGGTACGTACAGCACAGGAAATGTTATCTACAACGTCTCCGACAGGTGTTGCTATGTATGCCTTGTTAATCATTCTCTTTACATTCTTCTATACATTTGTACAGATCAATCCAGAGAAAGCAGCAGAAAACTTGCAAAAGAGTGGAGCCTACATTCATGGAGTCCGTCCTGGTAAAGGGACAGAAGAATATATGTCGAAACTTCTTCGTCGTCTTGCTACTGTCGGCTCTCTCTTCCTAGGTGTTATTTCTATCTTACCTATCGTAGCTAAAGATGTATTTGGCCTTTCAGAAGTTGTTGCTTTTGGGGGAACAAGTCTACTAATCATTATCTCGACAGGTATTGAAGGAATTAAACAATTGGAAGGGTATCTATTGAAACGTAAGTATGTTGGTTTCTTAGACACAACAGAATAATTGTAATAGGAAATAAAATTGACTATTGCTCAGAGAGTGGAGTGTAAAAATCGAAGACTTTGTCAGATTTTTATCTCCTCTCTTCTATTTTGTTTTTAAATAGGGGTTGAAATAGATTTCTGCTTCTATTTAAATACAAAATAAGGAGATCCTATCATGAATCTTTTGATTATGGGCTTACCTGGAGCAGGTAAGGGAACGCAAGCAGCTAAAATTGTGGAGAAATTCCATGTTGCACATATCTCAACAGGCGATATGTTCCGTGCTGCAATGGCTAATCAAACTGAAATGGGTGTACTCGCAAAGTCATACATTGACAAAGGTGAGTTGGTCCCAGACGAAGTTACAAATGGTATTGTTAAAGAACGCCTTTCACAGGACGATATCAAAGAAACAGGTTTCTTGTTAGATGGTTACCCACGTACGATTGAACAAGCTCATGCCTTGGATGAAACATTGGCTGAACTTGGTATTGAACTTGAAGGAGTAATCAACATCGAAGTGAATCCAGACTGTCTCTTGGAACGCTTGAGTGGCCGTATCATTCACCGCAAAACAGGTGAAACTTTCCACAAAGTTTTCAATCCACCAGTTGACTACAAAGAAGAGGATTACTACCAACGTGAAGATGATAAACCTGAGACAGTTAAACGTCGTTTGGATGTGAATATTGCACAAGGTGAACCAATCATTGCTCACTATCGTGCTAAAGGTTTAGTTCATGATATCGAAGGAAATCAAGATATCAATGATGTGTTCAAAGACATCGAAAAAGTATTGACAAATTTGAAATAAAGCGTTTTTCGTACTTGCAAAAAATCGCGACAAATGTTATACTGAGATAGTCTGACTTATAATTGTTGCCTCTGTGTCTTGAGGCATCGAATCGAAATTTATGGAGGTGCTTTTGCGTGGCAAAAGACGATGTGATTGAAGTTGAAGGCAAAGTAGTCGATACAATGCCGAACGCAATGTTTACGGTTGAACTTGAAAATGGACATCAGATTTTAGCAACAGTTTCTGGTAAAATTCGTAAAAACTATATTCGTATTTTAGCGGGAGATCGTGTTACTGTCGAGATGAGTCCATATGACTTGACACGTGGACGTATCACTTACCGCTTTAAATAATCGAAAAACTTGGAGGGATAAGAAATGAAAGTAAGACCATCGGTCAAACCAATTTGCGAATACTGTAAGGTAATTCGTCGTAATGGTCGTGTTATGGTAATTTGCCCAGCAAATCCAAAACACAAACAACGTCAAGGATAAGATAGAAAGGAGAAAACATGGCTCGTATTGCTGGAGTTGACATTCCAAATGACAAACGCGTAGTAATCTCATTGACTTACGTTTATGGTATCGGACTTTCAACATCTAAGAAAATTTTGGCTGCTGCTGGAATCTCAGAAGATGTTCGTGTACGTGACCTTACATCAGATCAAGAAGATGCTATCCGTCGTGAAGTGGATGCAATCAAAGTTGAAGGTGACCTTCGTCGTGAAGTAAACTTGAACATCAAACGTTTGATGGAAATCGGTTCTTACCGTGGTATTCGTCACCGTCGTGGACTTCCTGTCCGTGGACAAAACACTAAAAACAACGCTCGCACTCGTAAAGGTAAAGCTGTTGCGATTGCTGGTAAGAAAAAATAATATAGGAGGTAAAAGTCTTGGCTAAACCAACACGTAAACGTCGTGTGAAAAAGAATATCGAATCTGGTATTGCTCATATTCACGCTACATTTAATAACACTATTGTTATGATTACTGATGTGCATGGTAATGCAATTGCTTGGTCATCAGCTGGTGCTCTTGGTTTCAAAGGTTCTCGTAAATCTACACCATTCGCTGCTCAAATGGCTTCAGAAGCTGCTGCTAAATCTGCACAAGAACACGGTCTTAAATCAGTTGAAGTTACTGTAAAAGGTCCAGGTTCTGGTCGTGAGTCAGCTATTCGTGCGCTTGCTGCCGCTGGTCTTGAAGTAACAGCAATTCGTGATGTGACTCCAGTGCCACACAATGGTGCTCGTCCTCCAAAACGTCGCCGTGTATAATCATCGCATTACACTGCTTTTCGTTTAAGAGGGAGTAACTAAATGATTGAGTTTGAAAAACCAAATATAACAAAAATTGATGAAAATAAAGATTATGGCAAGTTTGTAATCGAACCACTTGAACGTGGCTACGGGACAACTCTTGGTAACTCTCTTCGTCGTGTACTACTAGCTTCTCTACCAGGAGCAGCAGTGACATCTATCAATATTGAAGGTGTCTTGCATGAGTTCGACACAGTTCCAGGTGTTCGTGAAGACGTGATGCAAATCATTCTGAACATTAAAGGGATTGCAGTGAAATCATACGTTGAAGACGAAAAAATCATTGAACTTGACGTTGAAGGTCCTGCTGAAATTACAGCTGGAGATATTTTGACTGACAGTGATATTGAGATTGTAAATCCAGATCATTATCTCTTTACAATCGGTGAAGGTTCTTCCCTAAAAGCGACAATGACTGTTAACAGTGGTCGTGGATATGTACCTGCTGATGAAAACAAAAAAGATAATGCACCAGTTGGAACACTTGCTGTAGATTCTATTTATACACCAGTTACAAAAGTCAACTATCAAGTTGAACCTGCTCGTGTAGGTAGCAATGATGGATTTGACAAATTAACCCTTGAAATCTTGACTAATGGAACAATTATTCCAGAAGATGCTTTAGGGCTTTCAGCACGTATCTTGACAGAACATCTTGATTTGTTTACAAATCTTACTGAGATTGCTAAGTCAACTGAAGTGATGAAAGAAGCTGATACTGAATCTGACGATCGTATTTTGGATCGGACGATTGAGGAACTGGACTTGTCTGTGCGTTCATACAACTGTTTGAAACGTGCCGGTATCAATACTGTGCATGATTTGACAGAAAAATCTGAAGCAGAGATGATGAAAGTACGAAATCTTGGACGCAAGAGTTTGGAAGAAGTGAAATTCAAACTCATTGACTTGGGTCTTGGATTAAAAGATAAATAAAGGAGGAATACATGGCTTACCGTAAACTAGGACGCACTAGCTCACAACGTAAAGCAATGCTTCGCGATTTGACAACTGACCTTTTGATCAACGAATCAATCGTGACAACTGAAGCTCGTGCTAAAGAAATCCGTAAAACTGTTGAAAAAATGATTACTCTAGGTAAACGTGGTGATTTGCATGCACGTCGTCAAGCAGCTGCTTTCGTACGTAATGAAATCGCATCTGAAAACTATGATGAAGCAACTGATAAGTACACTTCTACTACAGCACTTCAAAAATTGTTCTCAGAAATCGCACCTCGTTATGCTGAACGTAACGGTGGATACACTCGTATCCTTAAAACTGAACCACGTCGTGGGGATGCTGCGCCAATGGCGATCATTGAATTAGTATAAAATCATCAATTTTGTTGAGTGTTATGATGATGGAGTCTTGTGCTCTTAGTCTAGCTCTGGTCTACCGCTGGGACTTCGGTCCTAGCGGGAACACTCATCATCATTTGATAGGGTAGACGCTTGTTTACGAAATTGTTTTTTGTTTAAGAACAACTTCGTAAGCAGGCGTTTTTTAGTATTTTTTACGGAATTATGCTATACTAAGGAAAAAGAAAATCAAAAACGTTCAGGTTTTCTAATAATGGCAGAAATGGGGTATAAGGATGAAGGCTATTATTACAGTGGTTGGCAAGGACAAGGCTGGTATTGTTGCAGGCGTGTCTACTAAGATTGCAGAATTGGGTTTGAATATTGACGATATTTCTCAAACAGTACTGGATGAGTATTTTACCATGATGGCAGTCGTATCTAGTGATGAAAAGCAGGATTTCACCACTCTGCGAAATGAGTTTGAAGCTTTCGGCCAGACCTTGAATGTTAAAATTAATATTCAAAGTGCAGCGATTTTTGATGCTATGTATAATATCTAGGAGGTCATCATGGATATTAGACAAGTTACTGAAACAATTGCCATGATCGAGGAGCAGAACTTCGATATCAGAACCATCACCATGGGGATTTCCCTTTTGGACTGTATTGATCCTGACATAGAATGTGCTGCTGATAAGATTTACCAAAAGATCACTACTAAAGCTGCAAATCTAGTGGCTGTGGGAGATGAAATTGCTGCGGAACTAGGGATTCCTATTGTTAATAAACGGGTATCGGTGACTCCGATTTCATTGATTGGTGCTGCGACTGATGCGACAGACTATGTTGTTTTGGCAAAGGCTCTTGATAGGGCGGCTAAGGAGATCGGTGTTGACTTTATTGGTGGATTCTCAGCTTTGGTACAAAAAGGCTACCAAAAAGGAGATGAAATTCTCATCAATTCTATCCCACGCGCTCTAGCTGAGACAGACAAGGTTTGTTCGTCTGTTAATATTGGCTCGACCAAGTCAGGTATCAACATGACTGCAGTTGCAGATATGGGACGTATCGTCAAGGAAACAGCGAACTTATCAGATATGGGAGCTGCCAAATTAGTCGTATTTGCGAACGCTGTTGAGGACAATCCTTTTATGGCGGGGGCCTTTCATGGTGTCGGTGAAGCAGATGTCATCATCAATGTTGGAGTTTCGGGTCCTGGTGTTGTCAAACGCGCCTTGGAGAAAGTTCGTGGTCAGAGTTTTGATGTAGTAGCTGAGACGGTTAAGAAAACAGCCTTTAAGATCACTCGTATTGGTCAGCTAGTTGGTCAAATGGCAAGTGAACGGCTTGGTGTTGACTTTGGAATTGTCGACCTAAGTCTTGCGCCTACTCCTGCGGTTGGTGATTCTGTGGCTCGTGTCCTTGAGGAAATGGGCCTAGAAACAGTTGGTACGCATGGGACGACGGCTGCCCTCGCTCTTTTGAATGACCAAGTTAAAAAGGGCGGAGTGATGGCTTGTAACCAGGTTGGTGGCTTGTCTGGCGCTTTTATCCCCGTTTCTGAAGATGAGGGGATGATTGCTGCGGTGCAAGATGGCTCTCTGAATTTAGAGAAACTAGAAGCCATGACGGCTATCTGTTCTGTTGGGCTGGATATGATTGCCATTCCGGAAGATACGCCTGCTGAAACCATTGCAGCTATGATTGCGGATGAGGCGGCAATCGGTGTTATTAACATGAAAACAACGGCTGTCCGTATTATTCCAAAGGGCAAAGAAGGCAATATGATTGAGTTTGGAGGCTTGCTAGGGACAGCTCCAGTGATGAAGGTTAACGGGGCTTCGTCTGTCGATTTCATCTCTCGCGGTGGCCAAATCCCAGCTCCAATCCATAGTTTTAAAAATTAATAAAAAGTGAGTGGATTTAAGATGAGTTTAAGGATAACTGTGTATACTATAATCATTAAATAAAGACCTCCTAACTTTATTTAATAGAAATCCTAAACTTTTTCATAATAATCTTCTAGGGAAGCTACCATGAGGGTAGCTTTTCTTTTGGATAATTTACAAATGTTGGCTTTGCTTTTGAAAGCCGAATATTTCTTTGATCCATGATATAATAGAAGAAAATGGAGGTTAGAAAATGTCTAAAGTAAGATTGTACGTGGTCCGTCATGGGAAAACGATGTTTAACACGATTGGACGTGCTCAAGGATGGAGTGATACGCCTCTAACCGCAGAAGGTGAGTTGGGAATCCATGAACTGGGAATTGGCTTGAGAGAGTCTGGTTTGCAATTTGACCGAGCTTATTCCAGTGATTCAGGTCGAACTATTCAAACCATGGGAATTATCCTAGAAGAACTTGGCCTGCAGGGAAAAATCCCTTACCGCATGGACAAGCGGATCCGTGAGTGGTGCTTTGGTAGCTTTGATGGAGCCTATGATGGGGACCTCTTTATGGGGTTGATTCCTCGTATTTTTAATGTGGACCATGTTCATCAGTTGTCCTATGCAGAGCTAGCAGAAGGTCTAGTTGAGGTTGATACTGCAGGCTGGGCAGAAGGTTGGGAAAAACTCAGTGGTCGAATCAAGGAAGGCTTTGAAGCGATTGCCAAAGAGATGGAAGAACAAGGTGGGGGCAATGCTCTTGTCGTCAGCCATGGAATGACCATTGGTACCATTGTTTATCTGATTAATGGCATGCATCCGCATGGTCTGGATAATGGTAGTGTGACCATCCTTGAATATGAGAACGGCCAGTTTACGGTCCAAGTCGTTGGAGACCGTAGCTATCGAGAGCTCGGACGTGAGAAGATGGAAGAGACAAATAATCAATAGAAGTTAGCTCCGATTAGGAGCTAATTTTTTCCTGTTAAATAAGTTGGATTTGTGACTCAGTATTTCTTGTTATCCAAGTCTAAAAGAACATTTCTCGTCTTTCAAATTCCCCCAAAAATGGTATAATAGTAACATCATAAAATTGGAGAAATAGCATGAGTTTTTACAATCATAAAGAAATTGAGCCTAAGTGGCAGGGCTACTGGGCAGAACATCATACATTTAAGACAGGAACAGACGCATCAAAACCGAAGTTTTATGCTCTCGATATGTTCCCATATCCATCAGGAGCTGGATTGCACGTAGGACACCCAGAAGGTTATACAGCAACCGATATCCTCAGCCGTTACAAACGTGCGCAAGGATACAACGTCCTTCACCCAATGGGATGGGATGCCTTTGGTTTGCCTGCAGAGCAATACGCTATGGATACGGGGAATGACCCAGCAGAATTTACAGCGGAAAACATTGCCAACTTCAAACGTCAAATCAATGCACTTGGATTCTCTTATGACTGGGATCGTGAAGTCAACACAACAGATCCAAACTACTACAAATGGACTCAGTGGATTTTCACCAAACTTTACGAAAAAGGATTGGCCTATGAAGCGGAAGTGCCAGTAAACTGGGTCGAAGAATTGGGAACGGCCATTGCCAACGAAGAAGTCCTTCCTGACGGAACTTCTGAGCGTGGAGGCTATCCAGTTGTCCGCAAACCAATGCGCCAATGGATGCTTAAAATTACGGCCTATGCAGAGCGCTTGCTCAATGACTTGGATGAGTTGGATTGGCCAGAGTCTATCAAGGATATGCAACGCAACTGGATCGGTAAATCAACTGGTGCTAATGTAACTTTTAAAGTTAAGGGAACAGACAAGGAATTTACAGTCTTTACCACTCGTCCTGATACTCTTTTCGGTGCGACTTTCACCGTTTTGGCTCCTGAGCATGAACTAGTAGATGCCATCACAAGTCCAGAACAAGCTGAGGCAGTAGCTGACTACAAACACCAAGCTAGTCTCAAGTCTGACTTGGCTCGTACCGACCTTGCCAAGGAAAAAACAGGGGTTTGGACGGGTGCTTATGCCATCAACCCTGTCAATGGCAAAGAAATTCCAATCTGGATTGCCGACTATGTTCTTGCTAGCTATGGTACAGGCGCGGTAATGGCTGTTCCAGCCCACGACCAACGTGACTGGGAATTCGCCAAACAATTTGACCTTCCAATCGTAGAAGTGCTTGAAGGTGGAAACGTTGAAGAATCTGCCTATACTGAAGATGGTCTTCATGTCAATTCAGACTTCCTAGATGGACTAAACAAAGAAGAAGCGATTGCTAAAATTGTGGCTTGGTTGGAAGAAAAAGGCTGCGGTCAAGAAAAAGTCACCTACCGTCTCCGCGACTGGCTCTTTAGCCGTCAACGTTACTGGGGTGAGCCAATTCCAATCATTCATTGGGAAGATGGAACTTCAACAGCCGTTCCTGAAAGTGAATTGCCACTTGTCTTACCAGTAACCAAGGATATCCGCCCTTCAGGTACTGGTGAAAGTCCACTAGCTAACTTGACAGACTGGTTGGAAGTGACGCGTGAAGATGGTGTTAAAGGTCGTCGTGAAACCAACACCATGCCACAATGGGCAGGTTCGAGTTGGTACTACCTCCGCTATATTGATCCACACAATACTGAGAAATTGGCCGATGAGGATCTCCTCAAACAATGGTTGCCAGTAGATATCTACGTGGGTGGTGCAGAGCATGCTGTACTTCACTTGCTCTACGCTCGTTTCTGGCACAAATTCCTCTATGACCTCGGTGTTGTTCCGACTAAGGAACCATTCCAAAAACTCTTTAACCAAGGGATGATTTTGGGAACAAGCTACCGTGACCACCGTGGAGCTCTTGTAGCGACTGATAAGGTTGAAAAACGTGACGGTTCCTTCTTCCATGCGGAAACAGGAGAAGAACTGGAGCAAGCACCAGCCAAGATGTCTAAATCGCTCAAGAACGTTGTCAACCCAGACGATGTGGTGGAACAATATGGTGCCGATACCCTTCGTGTTTATGAAATGTTCATGGGGCCACTCGATGCTTCCATCGCTTGGTCTGAGGAAGGTCTGGAAGGAAGTCGTAAATTCCTAGACCGTGTTTACCGTTTGATTACAAGTAAAGAAATTGTTGCGGAAAATAATGGTGCTCTTGACAAGGTTTACAATGAAACCGTTAAAGCTGTCACAGAGCAAATCGAATCCATGAAATTCAACACAGCCATTGCCCAACTTATGGTCTTTGTCAACGCTGCTAATAAGGAAGACAAACTCTATGTGGACTATGCCAAAGGCTTTATCCAATTGATTGCCCCATTTGCACCTCACTTGGCAGAAGAACTCTGGCAAACAGTTGCAGCAACGGGTGAGTCCATCTCTTACGTAACTTGGCCAACATGGGACGAAAGCAAATTGGTTGAAGACGAAATCGAAATCGTCGTCCAAATTAAAGGAAAAGTTCGTGCCAAACTCATGGTCGTTAAAGACCTATCACGCGAAGAATTGCAAAAAATCGCTCTGGCTGACGAAAAAGTCAAAGCGGAGATTGACGGTAAGGAAATCGTGAAGGTGATTGCAGTACCTAACAAACTCGTTAATATCGTCGTTAAATAACGAGTTTATTAGCTCTATCTGCCACCTTCAATAGTCTATTAGACTATTGAAGCTAACTAAATTGGTTAATATTGTTGTGAAATAACCAATTTAGTTGCTGATTTCCAACCTCAAACAGTTCCCCAAACTGTTTGAGTCAACTAAACTCGTTAATATCGTTGTGAAATAAGATAGGAATCCTTCAGAGTAGAATCTGGAGGATTTTTATTTGACAAGAAGTTTCTATTTTGTTAATATAATTAACAAAGAAAAGAGAGATTATGGATAAAAAAGAATTTATTACATTTAATAATCGTTTCAATAGATTTATTTTAGCATTTGAACAGCTAAAAAAAAATCAACATAAAATTAGTATTGACAAATCCATTACGTTGAATGAGGTACATTTGATTGTTGTGATTGGGAAAAATCAGCCCTTAAATCTAGTGAAATTATCTGAATTATTAAAAGTTTCGAGAAGTGCAATAACTCAAAGTGTTAGGAGATTAATTCAAAAAAATTTAGTTGTTTTTGATTTTGCTCCGAATAATGGGAAAAATAAATATTTGAGATTATCTGAAAAAGGCATCGAAGTTTTTAAAATCCATAAGGAGCAACAAGCATATATTGAAGAATCAGTTTTTTCAGTTTTAGACAACTATAGCGAGGAGGAGCTTCAAACAGTTGTGAAATTGATGGATGATATTGAAAATGTATGGGGAGGATTACCGTGGTAAAAGTCGCGGTAAATTTTAAATTTAGTTGTTAAGCATATTAACAAAAGGAGAAGATATGAGTGTAAACATTGAACTGATTTCACAAACTGACTTAGCAGATGAATCTTTTTATATTACTATCAATGGTTTAGAACCAAGGACAAGGTATTGTGTAGAAATGTACCTGTCCGATTATTACTGTATAAATGCTCCCTTATTTTTAGATCATGATGTTGTGTGGAAATCAACCGCAATTTTTTTATCTGATCAGGGCGGTATGATTGATACCTCTCAGACAGCAGCTATTTCAGGATCTTATAAAGGGGTTTCAGAAATGGGCTTGTTCTTTAATGCGAAACCGTTGAAAAATAGGAAAAGGAGATTACCCAGTTCTCTTGATAGAATTCCATTGCGAGATTGTTTTGGTGTTGAAATTAAAATCAGGCTGGGGAAAGATGTGGTCGCGGAGCAAAGTTTTGTAAGGCGTTATATGAATCTGGGAATAAGGTATCAAGATATTTATGATAAGCATTTTCAAGGTCGATTATTTTATGATGAAAAGTTAAGAAAGGCACCGGCCGTGATTATTGTTAGTGGTAGTGAGGGAAGAATTGAAAAAGCTCAGAATATTGCCCAACTTTTATCTTCTAGAGGCTATATTTGTCTTGCGATAGCTTATTTTGGTTTAGAGGGATTACCCCACAATTTAGAACGAATTCCGATAGAATGTCTGGAGGAAGCGAAAGATTTTCTATATCATCATCCTCAAGTTGATAATACAAAAATAGGAATATATGGTCGTTCTAAAGGAGCAGAGCTTGTTCTGGCTGGACAAAGTATTTTGGATGATGTGCAATGTTTGGTACTCAATTCCCCCTCAAATGTAATATTTGAGGGAATAAAGGGAAAACTCAACTCTCATTCATCTTCTTGGACATATTTGCAAAAAGAACTTCCGTATCAAAAATTTCAACTAGGAAATTATTTGTTAAACAAGTTTTTTGGAAAACATATTTCTGAAGATAGTAGGGCTCAGATTGATGTGAGTAAAATTACCTCTCCTTTATTATTACTAGGAAGCGATGTTGATGAAATATGGGATGCGTCATCCGCGATAGATGATATTATTTCACATTATAAAGGGAAATCCATTTTGTTTAAAAAATACCATGAAACGGGGCATATGTTAACGGTTGCTTATCAACCGAATCATCGTTATCGAAAAGATTGGCGCTTATTAATGAAAGAAAGTGTAGACTCTTGGTTTGCCACGATAAATTTTTTTGATACACATCTGAAAAATTTGTAGATAGTGCTGAACCGTGCTATAATAGTCCCAACTAAGATAAAAACACAGTTCTGGTTGGTAGTCCAGACGTAGGCAAGCCTATCAGTAACCTTCCTCCTTGGTTGTCCATTCTTAGGGATAGATTTAAGGAGGTGCTGTCGTGGAAATTGTTTCAATTGGCTTGACAGTTTATTTTGAAGATGGATTTTGGCATGGATTGTTTGAACAAGAGTATGAGGGAACTTATCAAGTTTGTCGTGTGACATTTGGTCAGGAACCAAAAGAGGATGAAATTTTGAAACTTTTACAGACTCAGTTTGTTCGGTTATCTTTTAGTCCAGAGGCAACAGTCAAACAGCATGTGAAGATTAAGAATCCGAAGCGTCTGCAGCGAGCTGTAAAGAAACAGGTGAAGCAGAAAGTTTCTTCTAAGTCACAAGAACTTTTACAGTTGCAGTTTGAGGAACGAAAAAAGCATTCAAAACAACAGTCTAGTCTCCAAAAGCAATTGCTCAAGCAAGAGAAATTTGAACGCAAACAGCAAAAACGTAGAGAGAAGCACAAGGGGCACTAGTAGCTTTCTCTTCCATAAAATAGAACAGCTCTTCTTGGATAACAAGAGCTGTTTTTGCTTGTATTGAAGATTTCTTTCCTAATAGATAGACTTATCGTTAATGGCAGTTTCAAATTCAGGACCATACTTGCTTGCTTCAAATTCAATCCTGCCCCATTCATCATTTTCATTTTACTAGAAGGGAGTGTGTGCCATGATTTCTGATTCATTTTTTATTGCTTGGTTTAGCGAGAACAATACTATTGACTCCTGGATTTTTCTGCCGGATGCTATAGAATACCTCTTTTGTAGCGCATGTTTTAAAAAATAATGTTTGGTTGTAAGTGATTTTAAACTTCCTTTAGTGATTCGATAGGAGAAAAACGAGCCTGCTCTACTTTAACTTAACCCCATTATTTTACCACTTGGCCTTTCATTTTAACTGCTTATCTCAAAAGTCGATTTTTCTTTCATTCTTTTTGTTAAACTAGTGAGGTAAAGAGGAGGGGAAAATATGATCTTACAAGCTAAACATTTGACTAAACGGTATGGCAATCATATGGCTGTTGACGATATTCAGTTAGAGTTTGAAAAAGGAAGTTTCAATGCTATTTTGGGACCCAATGGTGCAGGGAAATCAACCACTATTTCCATGTTAATCGGTTTGAAAAAGCCGACACAAGGTCAGATTCGATATGCGCCAAATACGAAAATCGGAGTTGTTTTTCAAGCTAGTGTACTGGATGAGATGTTGACGGTTAGGGAAAATCTCACGATTCGTGCTCAACAGTATAAGGAGATTGCAGCAAGTCGTGTGGATGATTTGATTCATCAACTGGGTTTGACTGCTTTCCAGAAACAACTCTATGGAACTTTGTCAGGTGGGCAAAAACGTCGGGTTGATATTGCGCGTGCTCTTCTTTCGCGACCAGATATTCTTTTCTTGGATGAACCAACGACAGGTCTTGATATTCAGACTCGCAAATCCATCTGGGATCTACTGTATCGACTACAAAAGGATGAAGGGATGACTATTATCTTAACGACTCATTATCTGGATGAAGCGGATGAAGCGGATCGAATCTATATCGTTGATCATGGAAAAGTGATTGCGGAAGGTTCTGCGACTGCTATTAAAAGTCAGTATGCATCTAATATCCTAAAAATTCGTTTTAAGGAAATGAAGGATCTAGAAAAGTTGCTACAGACTGGAATGACAGTAGAGGAAGAAAATGAGTTGGAATATCTTTTTTATCCAAGGACGCCACAGGAAGCCATTGAATATTTGGCAAAAGTTCGAGAAGAAATTGATTATTTTGAGTTTCGTCCGGGTACTATGGATGATGCCTTTATTGCACTTACAGGAAGAGAGGTTCGCTAATGATAGCTTTATTGAAACGGAATTTTATCTTATATTTTCGTAATCGTTCGGGAGTATTTTTCTCATTATTGGGGGCATTGATTTCCTTCCTCCTTTATATCATTTTTTTGCAGAAGAATTTGACGGATGCTTGGTCCCAACTCCCTAATAGTACGAACCTTTTAAACAACTGGCTGATGGGTGGGACCTTGGCTGTGACTGGGATGACAACCAGTTTTACGGCTCTTACACAAATGGTACAGGATCGTGAAAATCAAGTGGATCAAGATCTCTTCTTGACAGATTTAGGTAACTGGGGCTTACAGACGTCCTATCTAATCAGTAGTATTGTCATTTCTTTTGTCATGCAGGTGTTTATGTATGCTGTTATGAGTTTTTATTTTAAAGAGAGCCCAGTTATCAGTCATTTACCGGAAATCGCTTTGATTATGTTGTTAAGCAGTCTGCTTTCAAGTTTGGTAAATGTTCTCTTGATTTACCGTTTTCAATCTGTAGATAGCCTTGGGAAACTGGCAACGATAGTGGGAACTGCTTCTGGATTTTTAGTAGGAACTTATATCCCCATTGGAGTATTACCTGATTCTGCACAGCTTTTCATGAAATGTACCCCTGCAACTTATATTGCTTCTCTCTATCGACAAGTCTTGATGAAAGAGCGGTTAGAGACCGCATTTTCAGGAAACAACAGTCTGTTACAGGAATTTCAAGAAAAAATGGGAATCCAAATCAACTGGCAAGAACTATTGACAAAGGGAGAAACATACTTTATAGTGGTTATTATCAGTCTCGTCGCTATTCTTCTTTGGCTTTTATTTGTTAAAGTGTTTAGCAAGAGAAAATAAAGATGTATTGGAGAGAAAATGAAGATTCGTTTTGAAATGAAGACAGAGTTTTCAGAAAAAGACCCACACATTTTAATTCAGGCAGCTCAGTTAACCGACCAAGCAAGAGAGGTCATGGAGTATTTAGAACAATTTTCAACGACCAATCATGTGGTTATTCCTATTCGAACGGATGATCATCTGGTTATGGTGAAAATTGAGGATCTTATTCTAGCAGATATCGATAAGAATTTGTTGACCATTTATACGGTAGACGGGATTTATAAAACTAAGGAAACATTGACAAACTTTCAGAATCGGATTAACCGGCGTAACTTTATACAGATATCGCGTCATTCAATTATAAACATTGACCATTTAGAGTCATTATCGGATAGCTTTTCAGGGAACATGATGGCTAAGATGACTCGGGGTCTCAAATCGAGTGTGAGTCGGAAATACGTTAAGTCCTTAATGGATTATCTAGGTTTATAGGAGAAAATCATGAAACGATTGATTGCTTATTTTGTATCGGGAATGCGTACGGCCTCCTTTGTTTATTTGAGTTTGGTGTTATTGGCTCAGTTTTATTCAGGTATTACCTATCCCGCACCAACGACAAAAAATATTCTAGCTTTGTTTTTGATGAGTGGAATTATGGGGGTATTGACCTTAATCCTTGAAAGGCTAGAGTTTCTTGCTTATAGTATGCGTGTGGGAGTTCATTTATTAGCGACAGCTACTATTCTAGTATTGACCTACCTATTTTTTGGCTGGGGTTCAGCATTGTTGAGTCCCTTGCTTTGGTTCTTTTTCTTATTAATTTATGGACTGATATGGTTGTACCAGATCTGGCAAACTCACAAACTAACCCAACGAATTAATCAAGCCTTAGAAGATAAAAGAAAGAAAACGAATCACTAATGTAGTGAGTGGATGAGGTTTGAGGAGAACGCTAGTTTCCATATAGAGCAATTTAGGATATAGTATTTTCAGTGTAAAACAAGGAGAAAAACGATGCCAGTAAACGAATATGGTCAGATGATTGGTGAGTCAATGGAAGGTTATACTCCAGGTGAATTGCCTTCCATTGATTTCTTAGAAGGGCGCTACGCTCGGATAGAGGCTCTTTCGGTGGAAAAGCATGAAGAGGATTTGCTAGCTGTTTATGGTCCAGATACACCTCGGGAGATGTGGACCTACCTCTTTCAGGAACCAGTGGCAGATATGGAGGAACTGGTTACCGTCTTAAATCAGATGTTAACTCGTAAGGACCGTTTTTACTACGTGATTATAGACAAGGCAACTGGTAAGGCTTTGGGAACTTTTTCTCTCATGCGCATTGACCAGAATAACCGAGTAATAGAAGTGGGTGCCGTCACTTTTTCTCCTGCTCTTATGGGGACGAGGATAGGAACAGAAGCTCAGTATCTCCTAGCGCGATATGTTTTTGAGGAGCTCAACTATCGTCGCTATGAGTGGAAATGCGATGCTCTAAATTTGCCATCCAGACGAGCTGCGGAACGTTTGGGCTTTGTCTATGAAGGAACTTTCCGTCAGGCAGTCGTTTATAAGGGGCGTACGAGAGATACGGATTGGCTCTCTATGATTGATAAGGACTGGCCTCAAGTTAAAGCTCGTTTGGAAGCATGGCTGGCTCCTGAAAATTTTGATAAAAATGGACGACAGTACAAGAGCTTGAGAGAACTTTAAGAGGTGTTGGGATGATAACTATTAGAAGGCAAGAAATCGTCAAGCTAGAGGATGTTCTGCATCTCTATCAGGCAGTTGGATGGACAAATTATACACATCAACCTCAGATGTTGGAGAAGGCCTTATCTAACTCATTAGCGATTTATCTGGCATTTGATGGCGATGCCGTGGTGGGCTTGGTTCGTTTGGTCGGAGATGGTTTTTCATCGATTTTTGTCCAGGATTTGATTGTTTTGCCTAGCTATCAGCGCCAAGGGATTGGTAGCGACTTGATGAAAGAGGCTTTAGGTGACTTCAAAGATGCCTATCAAGTCCAACTAGTGACCGAACAGACAGAAAAAACCTTGGGATTCTATCGTTCTCTGGGATTTGAAACCTTATCTACTTATGATTGTACAGGCATGATTTGGGTGGATCGAAAAAGATAAATAAATCATTTTTTCTTAAGTAAAGTTTAAGCCTTTTCCTGTATTATATAATCATTAAATAAAGACCTCCTAACTTTATTTAATGAAATCCTAAACTTTTCTTTTTCATCATAATCTCCTAAATAAGTCACCCAATCAGGTGACTTTTTTGTTAAAAAACTCCTTAGAAAAGACTAAGGAGAAAGAATCATGTTTTATTTTTAAGTTGTTGGTTTCGATACTGTCTAGGTGTTAAGTGATAGTGCTGTTTAAATTGACGGTTGAAGTTTGAAAGGTTGGTGAAACCGACTTGGCTTGCAATTTCTTGAATGCTGAGGTTGGTTTGGACGAGTTTCTCACAGGATTTCTCAAGACGTAACTGGAGCAGGTAGTCCATACAACTGGCTCCAGTATGTTGCTTGAAAATACTCATAAAGTGATTTTTACTATATCCAAATGTTGCAGCCAGTTGCTCAATATGAATGGGTTCTGCGTAGTGCTGTTCAAGGTAGCAAATCACTTCTTTTAGTTTTTGGTATTTTTGGTAGGTATCATCTGTATAGTGTCGATTGACATATCGATACTTAAAGAGAAGATGAAGCAATTCGTATAGTTTAGATTTTATGAGTAGATCATAGTATATGCCTTTTTCTTCAAGGATAGAAAAGAGGGAAAGAAGGCAGGATTGAATTTGATCATAGGCCTTATCGCCTGGTGATATTTGGGGAGTAAGGCAAAAGTGACCAGAGTGGAGGGGTTGGATATAGCGTTGGCTAAAACTGTCAATTTGACTTCTACCTAGGAAATCTAAATGGATACGAAAAACTGCTGAAATTTGTTCTTGATTTTCAATAGGGTAGATAGCGTGAGGAGACGTTGGCTGAATTAGAAAAATATCACCCTCATGACTTTCAAAGCGCTCAGAGTTGATATAGAAGGTAGCAGTTCCTTTTTTGACATAGATTATCTCGAGTTCAGGATGCCAATGGTAAATTGTATTAGAAGATTGCTTGGACAGGATTTGTTTTTCAAAATCATATGGGAAGTCAGATGGGTTATCTCGTAAGAAACGTGAACGGTCTGCCATAGTAAATCCTCCCAATATACTATTACTACTTTTATTATACCAAAAAAACTTCCTTATCTAGGAAGTTTTCGAGTTTTAAGCTTTCTTTTTCATATAAAAAATAGTAAGCATAAGTCCAATGAAGGCCAAAGCAATAGCAACATAAAAAGCTACACTATAATTTCCATTATTAGCCATTGCCATTTGAACTGCGACTTTGGGAGCGAAAAATGCTGCTAAAGAATATCCAGTGAAGACGATACCGTAGTTGACCCCTTGATTTGCAGGACCGTAATTTTCCATGACGATAGATGGGAAGACCCCCATAACACCACCAAAGCAGATACCAAGCCCAATAATTCCTAAGGTAAACCCGAATTGACCAGGAACGATAGTTAGGGAGAATAAAGCTAGGACAATGACAGAATAGATAATCAATAAGGTCTTTGAACGGCCAATTTTATCAGAAAGTGATCCCCAGATAAAACGACCACTAGAGTTTGCGATTGAATAAAGAGAGACATAGAGGGCTGCAGTGCCTGCAGAGAGTCCAAACATTGATTGACCGATTGGTGATGCTTGAGAGGCAATCATCAAACCAGAAAAGGCGCCAACAAAGAACATGCTAATGATAATGTAAAACAGAGGACTTTGTAGCATTTGTTTCCAGTTTTTATTAGTAGGTCCTTGCTTAGTTTGTACTGGAGCTTTCCAGCCCGCTGGTTGGTAGCCGCTTGGAGCTGCCTTGATAAAGAAAATTGCACAGATGATAACAATAATATAGACTAGCCCAATTGTACGAAAAGCAAAGAAGGCATCTTGTTGTTGAATGAGACTGCTTGCGACTGGAGAAGCGATGACTGCGGCAAATCCCATGCCACCTGTCAGAATTCCAGAGGCTAAGCCACGTTTATCAGGGAAGAGGCGAAGTGAATTGGAGAGGGCACCTGAATAGGCAAAACCTTGACCAAGCCCGGCCATTAATCCATAGGTCAAATAAAGCATGGCTGGTGAATTGGCATAGCCGGTTAAGTAAAATCCGCTAGCAAATAGGAGAGCGCCGAGGGCAATGGTCCATTTTACATAACCTTTGTCAACTAAATAACCTCCAAGAATCATGGGGATAGGGCCGATTGCAGAGTTGATAGCAAATGCTAACATAATATCAGACATGGACCAGCCTGTTGAACTGCTAAGTGGTCCGGCAAAAACAGAAAAGGAATAGACGGCACCTGTGCAAAGAAGAATGGCTGTAGACGCGACTAAAATCCTCCAACGATTGAATGTCTCTTTCATAAAAACATCCTCCTTAAATGTATATTTTTTCACCAAGACTATATCATAGTTAAGGAAGCTGGTCAATAGTCTAAGAAGATATTTTGTTAATTTTTTCACGAACTTGTACTAAAGTACGATAATCTGATAGAATAACACGGTCTTTATTATCAAGGATTTACAAGATTTTCTAAAGTAGTATAATGAAAGTAGATTAAATAAATGAAAGGGGTACCAAGATGAAACTAGTTGCTATCGTTGGAACCAATTCAGATCGCTCAACCAATCGGAAACTCTTGAAATTTATGCAAAAGCACTTTTCGGATAAAGCCGACATTGAGGTATTGGAAATCAAACAATTGCCAGCATTTAACGAACCTGAGGACAAGCAAGCGCCAGCTGAAGTTCAAGCTTTTTCAGAAAAAATTCTTGCCGCAGATGGTGTGATTATTTCAACACCTGAGTACGACCACACGATACCAGCACCTTTGGCCTCTGCTTTGGAGTGGATTGCTTATACCAGTCGTGCCTTAATCAATAAACCAACGATGATTGTAGGTGCTTCTCTCGGTTCGCTAGGAACATCTAGAGCGCAGGCACATTTACGTCAGATTTTAGATGCGCCGGAGCTTAAAGCGAGAGTTATGCCTGGTACAGAGTTCTTTTTAGGTCATTCTGAGCAAGTCCTAGATGATGAGTGTCATTTGAATAATCCTGAAAAGGTTGCAGAACTAGAAGAACATTTTTCAGAGTTTCAAAATTTTGTTGAATTAACAAAAGCTTTAGTAAAACCTGAAGATACAAATCGAAAAAAATCATTCATCTGGGAAGAATGGTTGAAAGCATAAGTATTTCAAGAAAGGAGAACAATCCATGAAATTAGTAGCTATTGTTGGTACCAATGCCAAACAATCTTATAACCGTAGTTTGTTGCAATTTATGAAAAGACATTTTGCTCAGAAAGCGAATATTGAGATTTTAGAAATAACAGATGTACCGATGTTTAATGAAACAGATGATCAAACAGATACACCTATTATTCAGAAGTTCAACCAGGCTATTTCAGAAGCTGATGGTGTCATTATTTCGACACCTGAGCACAATCATACGATTCCATCAAGTTTGAATAGCTTGCTCGAGTGGTTGTCTTTTAACATTCATCCACTAGATGGAAAGCCGACAATGATTGTCGGAGCTTCCTACGATATTCAAGGTTCTTCACGTGCCCAACTTCATCTTCGTCAGATTTTGGATGCTCCTGGGGTAAATGCAACAGTTATGCCAGGTAGTGAGTTTTTACTTGGTCGAGCTCATCGAGCATTTGATGATAATGGAGATTTGATTGATGAGCGAACTGTAGATTTCCTAGATAGTTGTTTTTATCGCTTCCTTCGCTTTGTATCTATTGCAAACCAGCTAAATCTTCCTGAAGAAGTTCGATTTGAACCGGGGACTTACCATGTTACAACTGAAGGCCATAATGGTAAATTACCAATGGATGTAACGGTTTCTGAGGATCGTATTGAAAAAATTGAAATCGATTCTTCTGGAGAATCTTCAGGAATCGCAGATGTCGTCTTTACCCGTATTCCAGCAGAAATCATTGAGGGGCAAACATTAAATGTTGATGCGGTATCAGGAGCTTCTGTGACTTCAAATGGTGTTTTAGATGGAGTTGCGCGTGCAGTCAAACAAGCGGGTGCAAATCCAGATGTTTTACGCAAGCGTTCAAAAGCGCCATCTGCCCTAGATAAAGAAGATAAAACCTATCAGGCAGACGTTGTCATCGTCGGAGGCGGAGGAGCTGGATTAGCTGCAGCGGCTGCAGTCTTACAAGCTGGTAAGAAGCCAATTGTTGTTGAGAAATTTCCTGCAATTGGAGGAAATACTGTTCGTGCAGGTGGTCCAATGAATGCACCAGATCCAGCATGGCAAGGAACCTTCGCAGCTCATCCAGGTGAGGCACATACGCTTCAAGAATTGATTGCGACAGATGAATCAACGATTGATCCAGAATATCTAGAGGACTTTAGAGCCTTGAAAGTTGAGGTTGAGCAGTATTTGCAGGACCCGAGCTATTTGTTTGACTCTACCTTGCTCTATCGTATCCAAACCTATATCGGTGGGAAACGAAAAGATTTACAAGGAAATGAAATTCATGGCCAATATGATTTGGTTTCTGTATTAACTGAACGGGCCCTAGAGTCTGTTCGTTGGTTGGAAGACATCGGCGTTGAATTTGTTCGTAGTGAAGTGACAATGCCAGTTGGAGCCCTTTGGCGTCGTGGCCATAAGCCGGTTCAACCAATGGGGTATGCCTTTATATCCGTCCTACAAAAATATGTTCTAGAAAATGGAGGTAAGATCTTGACTGACTCTCCAGTTAAAGAATTGCTTGTAAAAGACGGGGCTGTCAAGGGTGTCAGAGCAGAAGGCCGAAACGGTCAAACCATCATTGCCAATTCAGATGCTGTTGTTCTAGCTTCTGGAGGATTTGGTGCCAATACCAAGATGCTACAAAAATACAATACCTACTGGACTGAAATTGCAGATGATATTGCCACATCTAATACACCAGCTGTAACAGGGGATGGTATTCTTTTAGGTCAAAGTGTAGGTGCAGATTTGGTGGGTATGGGCTTTAGTCAAATGATGCCAGTATCCGATCCAGTGACAGGAGCTCTCTTCTCAGGACTTCAAGTTCCTCCAGCTAACTTCATCATGGTAAATACTGAAGGGAAACGATTTGTAGATGAGTACGGTAGCAGAGACAAGCTGTCTCAAGCAGCGATTGATAATGGTGGCTTGTTCTACTTGATTGCGGATGACCGCATCAAGGAAACTGCCTACAACACTAGCCAAGAAAAAATCGATGCCCAAGTCAAGGCAGGAACTCTCTATCGTGCAGATACGATAGAAGAGTTGGCGGTTCAGATTGGTATGGATCCACAAGTTCTAGTGGAAACGATTAAGAATTACAATTCCTATGTAGATGCAGGTTTTGACCCTGAATTTAATAAAGGTAGTTTCGATCTCAAGTGTGAGGTTGCACCATTCTACGCAACACCAAGAAAACCTGCTGTTCATCATACAATGGGTGGACTAAAGATTGATACTTCAACACATGTTTTAAATGAAAACGGTCAGATTATCCCTGGTTTGTATGCTGCCGGAGAAGTCGCAGGTGGACTCCATGCAGGTAACCGTCTAGGAGGAAATTCGCTTACGGATATTTTTACTTTTGGACGTATTGCAGGTCAAACAGCCGTTAAAGAAAATTGTTAGTGATTGATTTTAAAAATTAAGGGAATTTTAAGTCTCCTTGTGTATTATATAATCATTAAATAAAGACCTCCTAATACTCTTCGAAAATCTCATCAACCTTCGTTAGAGTCGACTTAGCTAACTATAGTTATGCTTGCGTCTATCTGCCTAGTCTGATTTCGATTTTCATTGAGTACCCTTTATTTAATGAAATCCTAAACTTTTCTTTTTCATAATAATCTCCCTAAAGAGGCCACCCAATCAGGTGGCTTTTTTGTTTGTGGCTTGGATTTTTGATATAATAGAGCCATGAGTAGAATTTTAGATAATGAAATCATGGGGGATGAGGAGTTAGTAGAACGTACGCTCCGTCCTCAGTATTTACGTGAATATATTGGGCAGGATAAGGTCAAGGATCAGCTACAAATCTTTATCGAAGCTGCCAAAATGCGGGATGAAGCACTGGATCATGTACTCTTATTTGGGCCTCCAGGTTTGGGGAAAACGACCATGGCCTTTGTTATTGCCAACGAACTGGGAGTCAATCTCAAGCAAACGTCTGGTCCTGTCATTGAAAAAGCGGGTGACTTGGTAGCTATTTTGAATGATTTGGAGCCTGGAGACGTTCTCTTTATTGACGAGATTCATCGCCTGCCCATGTCGGTGGAAGAGGTGCTTTACAGTGCCATGGAGGACTTCTACATTGACATTATGATTGGGGCTGGAGAAGGCAGTCGCAGTGTTCATTTGGACTTGCCACCTTTTACCTTGATTGGTGCGACGACAAGGGCGGGGATGCTTTCAAATCCTCTACGGGCACGTTTTGGGATTACAGGTCATATGGAATACTATGCCCATGCTGACTTGACAGAAATTGTCGAACGAACGGCAGATATTTTTGAGATGGAAATCACTCATGAGGCGGCTTCAGAGTTGGCTCTACGTAGTCGAGGAACTCCTCGTATCGCCAATCGTCTCCTTAAGCGCGTGCGCGACTTTGCACAGATAATGGGGAATGGCTTAATTGATGATGTCATTACCGATAAGGCATTAACCATGCTAGATGTTGACCATGAAGGATTGGACTATGTGGATCAAAAAATCCTTCATACCATGATTGAGATGTACGGTGGTGGTCCAGTTGGGCTGGGAACCCTTTCGGTTAATATTGCCGAGGAGCGTGAGACGGTCGAAGATATGTACGAACCTTACCTCATCCAGAAAGGTTTCATCATGCGAACTCGTTCTGGACGGGTCGCGACAGCCAAGGCTTATGAACATTTGGGGTATGAATACAGTGAAAAATGAGCAAGATATTCTAGATGCTTTCAGAGAAAATCCGGATATGATGACTATTCTGACCATCATTCGTGACCTTGGTCTGAAAGACTCTTGGTTGGCGGCAGGTTCTGTCAGGAATTTCATCTGGAATCTCTTGTCAGACAAATCGCCTTTTGACCGTGAAACAGATGTGGATGTGATTTTCTTTGATCCAGATGTTTCTTATGAGGAAACAGTATCCCTAGAGAACAAGCTGAGAGAGGATTTTCCTCAGTACCAGTGGGAGTTGAAAAATCAGGTCTATATGCATCTGCACAGTCCTCACACTGCGCCCTATACCAGTTCTCGTGATGCTATGAGTAAGTATCCAGAACGTTGTACGGCTATAGGACTCCGCTTGCATGCCGACGCAACTTTAGAGCTCTTTGCGCCTTATGGTTTAGAGGATATTTTGAATTTTCAGGTTTCCCCAACTCCTCATTTCTTAGAGAATGAGGACCGAATGAAGCTCTATCAAGAACGCTTGTCCAAGAAAAATTGGCAAGAAAAATGGGAAAATCTGACTTTCTCAAAAAACTTAAGAAAAATTTAAGTTAGGGGCGGTATACTAAGTCCATAAGTTAAGAGAAACTTAACTTAAACTCCTAAAACTTTTTCATAATAATCTCCCTATAAAATAAAGTCGCCCAATCAGGCGGCTTATTTTTTTTACTTACAAGTAATGATAGTAACTTAGCAATAGAAGAAAATAGGGAAGTATGGTATAATAAAACGATAGATTTTTGAATAGGAATAAGATCATGTTTGGATTTTTTAAGAAAGATAAAGCTGCAGAAGTAGAGGTTCCAAGACAGGTTCCTAATCATATTGGCATCATCATGGATGGGAATGGCCGCTGGGCTAAGAGACGCATGCAACCACGGGTTTTCGGACACAAGGCAGGGATGGAATCCCTTCAAAAGGTGACCAAGGCAGCCAACAAACTGGGCGTTAAGGTTATTACGGTCTATGCTTTTTCTACGGAAAATTGGACTCGTCCAGATCAGGAAGTCAAGTTTATCATGAACTTGCCAGTCGAGTTTTATGATAACTATGTTCCTGAATTGCATGCAAATAATGTTAAAATTCAAATGATTGGGGAGACGGACCGTCTGCCTAAGCCGACTTTTGAAGCTTTGACAAAAGCAGAGGAATTGACCAAGAACAATACGGGTTTGATTCTTAATTTTGCTCTTAACTATGGTGGACGTGCTGAGATCACACAGGCTGTTAAGCTGATTTCTCAGGATGTTTTAGACGCGAAAATCAATCCGGGTGATATCACAGAGGAATTGATTGGCAACTATCTCTTCACCCAACATTTGCCTAAGGATGTGCGAGATCCAGATTTGATTATTCGTACCAGTGGAGAATTACGCTTGAGCAATTTCCTTCCATGGCAGGGGGCGTATAGTGAGCTCTATTTTACGGATACCTTGTGGCCTGATTTTGACGAGGAAGCTCTACAGGAAGCAATTCTTGCCTATAATCGTCGTCATCGCCGATTTGGAGGAGTTTAGGAGAAAATATGACCAAGGATTTACAAGAGAGAACACTATTTGCTGGACTGGCTCTGGTTATCTTCCTTCCCGTCTTGTTTGTTGGCGGGCTCTTGTTGCAGATAGGAATTGGATTGATATCTATGCTGGCTGTTCATGAACTCCTGCACATGAAGGGACTAAAGACTATGACCATTGAGGGCACCTTGACCCTCCTTGCAACCTTTGCCCTTACAATCCCCTTAGAAAATTACCTAACTTTTTTGCCGGTTGATGGCAATGTAGTTGCCTACAGTGTTTTGATTACAATAATGTTAGGGACAACCGTTTTCAGTAAAAACTATACGATTGAAGATGCTGCCTTTCCGATTGCTGTGAGTTTCTATGTTGGTTTTGGCTTCAATGCCTTACTAGATGCTCGTATAGCTGGATTTGATAAGGTTCTCCTGGCTCTCTTTATCGTTTGGGCGACAGATAGTGCAGCTTATCTGACGGGGGTGAATTTTGGCAAGCATAAGTTAGCCCCGAGAGTTTCTCCTAATAAGAGCATTGAGGGCTTTATCGGTGGTATTCTAGGTGCGGTACTGATAACAGTACTCTTCATGCTAGTGGACAGTACAGTTGCTCTTCCCTATGGAAGTTATAGGATGAGCCTTTTTGCCGCCTTCTTCAGTGTGGCAGGCCAGTTTGGTGACTTGATTGAGAGTGCCATGAAACGCCATTTTGGTGTCAAGGATTCTGGAAAATTTATCCCTGGACATGGCGGTGTGTTGGATCGCTTTGACAGCATGTTGGTTGTGTTTCCAATGATGCACTTATTTGGCCTGTTTTAAAGAAAGGAAGATTGAATGATTGGATTGCTAACCTTTATCCTCGTTTTTGGGATTATAGTGGTGGTGCATGAGTTTGGACATTTTTATTTTGCCAAGAAATCAGGCATTCTAGTCCGTGAGTTTGCTATTGGTATGGGGCCCAAGATTTTTTCCCATATCGGTAAGGATGGCACTGCTTATACCATTCGGATCCTTCCTCTAGGAGGCTATGTTCGTATGGCAGGCTGGGGTGATGATGCGACAGAGATCAAGACAGGAACTCCAGTCAGTTTAACACTTGCAGAGGATGGTAAGGTTAAACGGATCAATCTATCAGGGAAGAAACTGGATCAAACGGCTCTTCCTATGCAGGTAACCCAGTTTGATTTTGAAGATAAGCTCTTTATCAAGGGTTTGGTCCTGGAAGAAGAAAAGACCTTTGTAGTGGATCACGATGCAACAGTTGTTGAGGCAGATGGAACCGAAGTGCGTATCGCTCCTCTGGATGTACAGTACCAAAATGCTTCCATCTGGGGCAAGCTCATCACCAACTTTGCAGGTCCCATGAATAACTTTATCCTAGGTGTTGTTGTTTTTTGGATCCTGTTCTTTCTGCAGGGCGGTGTTAGAGACACTCAGACCAATCTCTTTCATGTCATGCCAGAGGGAGCTTTGGCTAAGGTAGGCGTAGCTGAGACCGCTCAAATTACCAAGGTCGGCTCGCATGAGGTTAAGAATTGGCAAGACTTGACCCAGGCTGTGGAAGCAGATACCAAGGACAAGACAGCCCCGACCTTGGATGTGACCATTTCTGAAAATGGTAGCGAAAAACAAGTCACTGTGACTCCAGAAGAAAATCAAGGACGCTATATTCTTGGGGTTCAACCGGGAGTCAAATCAGACCTTCTATCCATGTTTGTTGGTGGATTTACAACTGCTGCTGACTCAGGGCTCCGTATCCTGTCGGCTCTGAAAAACTTGATTTTCCATCCAGATTTGAACAAACTCGGCGGTCCCGTTGCCATTTTTAAGGCAAGTAGCGATGCTGCTAAAAATGGAATTGAGAATGTCCTCTATTTCCTAGCTATGATTTCCATCAATATCGGAATTTTTAACTTGATTCCGATTCCGGCTTTGGATGGTGGAAAGATTGTGCTCAATATCCTAGAGGCTATCCGCCGGAAACCCCTTAAACAAGAAATTGAAACCTATGTCACCATGGCTGGTGTAGTTATCATGGTTGTCTTGATGCTAGCTGTGACCTGGAATGACATTATGCGACTCTTCTTTTAGATAATCGAGGAATATTATGAAACAAAGTAAAATGCTAATCCCTACGCTTCGCGAAATGCCAAGCGATGCTCAAGTTATCAGCCACGCCCTTATGTTGCGTGCTGGTTATGTTCGTCAAGTTTCTGCCGGTGTTTATTCTTACCTACCACTCGCTAACCGTGTGATTGAAAAGGCTAAAAACATTATGCGCCAAGAGTTTGATAAGATTGGTGCGGTGGAGATGTTGGCTCCTGCCCTTCTCAGTGCTGATCTTTGGCGTGAATCAGGCCGTTATGAAACCTATGGTGAAGACCTTTATAAACTGAAAAATCGTGAAAAGTCAGACTTTATCCTAGGTCCGACACACGAAGAAACTTTTACAGCTATTGTTCGTGATTCTGTCAAGTCTTACAAGCAATTGCCACTCAACCTTTACCAAATCCAACCGAAATACCGTGATGAAAAACGTCCACGTAACGGACTTCTCCGTACGCGTGAATTTATCATGAAGGACGGCTATAGTTTCCATGCTAATTACGATAGTTTGGATGTGACTTATGACGAGTACAAAGCGGCCTATGAACGAATTTTCACTCGTAGTGGCTTGGACTTCAAGGCTATCATCGGTGATGGTGGCGCCATGGGTGGTAAGGATAGCCAAGAATTTATGGCCATCACACCAGCCCGTACAGACCTTGACCGCTGGGTTGTCTTGGACAAATCTGTTGCCTCATTTGATGAGATTCCTGCAGAAGTGCAAGAAGAAATCAAGGCAGAATTGCTCAAATGGATGGTTTCTGGTGAAGACACCATCGCCTACTCAACTGAGTCTAGCTATGCAGCTAACTTAGAAATGGCAACAAACGAGTACAAACCAAGTAACCGTGTCGTTTCGGAAGAAGAAGTGACTCGAGTGGAAACTCCAGGTGTTAAATCCATCGATGAAGTCGCAGCCTTCCTAAATGTCCCAGAAGAACAAACGATTAAAACCCTCTTCTACATGGCAGATGGTGAGCTTGTTGCAGCCCTTCTAGTTGGAAATGACCAACTCAATGAAGTCAAGTTGAAAAACCACTTGGGTGCAGATTTCTTTGATGTTGCGAGCGAGGAAGAAGTAGCAAATGTTATCTCAGCTGGCTTTGGTTCGCTTGGTCCAGTTGGTTTGCCAGAAAATGTCAAAATCATTGCAGACCGTAGGGTGCAAGATGTTCGCAATGCTGTTGTGGGGGCTAACGAAGATGGCTACCACTTGACGGGTGTGAACCCAGGTCGTGATTTCACTGCAGAATACGTGGATATTCGCGAAGTTCGTGAGGGTGAAATTTCCCCAGACGGACAAGGTGTTCTCAACTTTGCCCGTGGTATTGAGATCGGTCATATTTTCAAACTCGGAACTCGCTACTCAGCAAGCATGGGTGCAGATGTTTTGGATGAAAATGGTCGTGCTGTGCCAATCATCATGGGATGTTACGGTATCGGTGTTAGCCGTCTTCTCTCAGCAGTTATGGAACAACACGCTCGCCTCTTTGTCAATAAAACGCCAAAAGGCGAATACCGTTATGCTTGGGGAGTTAACTTCCCTAAAGAATTGGCACCATTTGATGTGCACCTGATCACTGTCAATGTCAAAGACGAAGAAGCACAAGCCTTGACAGAAAAACTTGAAGCTAACTTGATGGATGCTGGTTACGAAGTCTTGACAGACGACCGTAACGAACGTGTCGGTGTTAAATTCAGCGATAGCGACTTGATTGGTCTGCCAATCCGTATCACTGTTGGGAAGAAAGCAGCTGATGGTATCGTGGAAGTTAAGATCAAGGCAACTGGTGACACAATCGAAGTTCACGCAGACAACTTGCTCGAAACCCTTGAAATCCTAAGCAAGAAATAAAAACTTTAATCAGAAGAAAAACAAGGCAAAAATGTAACTAGTTTTTACCTTGTTTTTTCTATATAATGGGGAAAATGAGTAAACGAAGAGGTATAGCTATGCTAAAATTTCCAAAGGATTTTGTCTGGGGTTCCTCTACTTCTGGACCACAGACAGAAGGTCGTGTACCTGGTGACGGAAAGGGAGACAATCTCTGGGATTATTGGTTCAAAGTAGAGCCAAATCGCTACTACAATGGGATTGGACCTGACAAAACATCAACTTTCTATGAAAACTGGGAAAAGGATATTGAGCTTTTGGTAGAGACTGGGCATACAGCCTTCCGAACTTCTATCCAGTGGTCTCGTATTTTCCCACAGGGCCGTGGAGAGGTCAATCCGCAAGGGGTGGTTTTCTACCGTCAGGTTTTTGAAGCTATTAAGGCCAAGGGGATTCGTCTCTTAGTCAATCTCTATCACTTTGACCTGCCTTTTGTCCTCCAAGAAGATGGGGATGGTTGGGAAAATAAGACCACTATCAAGGCTTATGAAGACTATGCTCGTTTTTGTTTTGAGACTTACGGTGACTTGGTGGACCAATGGATTACCTTTAACGAGCCCATTGTCCCCGTAGAGTTTGGCTATTTCTATGATGCCCACTATCCTCATAAGGTAGATGCCAAAGCAGCGGTTAAGGTTGCTTATCATACGCAACTGGCTAGTAGTCTTGCGGTTAAGGTCTGTCATGAGATTTTGCCTGGCTCTAAGATTGGGATTGTCCTTAACTTGACACCAGCCTACCCACGTAGTCAGCATCCTGCAGATGTCAAGGCTGCTCGCATTGCCGACCTCTTCCAAGCCCAATCTTTCCTAGATCCGTCTGTCTTGGGGGCTTATCCACAGGAGTTGGTAGAAATCTTGTCTGAGCATGATTTGCTGCCAGAGTACACTGTTGAAGAGTTAGAACTCATTCGTGAGAATACAGTTGATTTCCTAGGAGTCAACTACTACCAACCTTTGCGCGTTATGGCGCCGCGTTTTGCTAAACATCCAGACAGTCCCCTCTTGCCAGAGCATTTCTACGAACCTTACGTCATGCCGGGCCGTAAGATCAATCCTCACCGCGGTTGGGAAATCTACGAGCAGGGGATTTATGATATCGCCCAAAATATCAAGGAAAATTATGGCAATATTGAGTGGATGTTGACCGAAAACGGGATGGGTGTTGAAGGTGAAGACAAGTTCCGTGAGAACGGCATGATTCAAGACGACTATCGTATCGACTTTGTCAAAGGGCATCTTCGTGAACTCCATCGTGCGATTGAAGACGGAGCCAATTGTAAGGGCTACTTGATTTGGACCTTTATCGACTGTTGGTCATGGCTCAACAGTTATAAAAACCGCTACGGTCTAGTGGAGCTTGACTTGGAAACACAGGAACGTCGCCTGAAGAAATCAGGCCACTGGTTCAAAGAACTCAGCGATCGTAATGGATTTTAAGAATAAAAAGAGTGAGATGGTGTTCATCTCACTTTTTATTACAATATCATCACCAAGGTCCCAATCGTAATCAGGATACAGCCAATAATTGTTTTAAACGTCAGGATATCCTGTAGGAAGAAAAAGGCTAGAACGAGGGTAATGACGAGACTGAATTTATCGACAGCAGATACCTCAGTCGCATTGCCCATCTGTAGGGCCTTGTAGTAGCAGAGCCAAGAAGCGCCAGTGGCTAAACCAGATAAGATGAGAAAGAGCCAACTTTTTCTACTGATGTTGACAATTTCGGTCTGACTATTGGTCAAGAAAACCATGGCCCAGGCCATAAGAATGACGACGACCGTACGAATAGCAGTTGCTAGATTGGATGGAACTCCCTCAATCCCAATCTTGGCTAAAATTGACGTTAAGGCTGCAAAGACAGCTGATAAAAGTGCGAAGAAAAACCACATGGCAAATACCTCCTCTTTTTATTATAAGTAATTGATGCTGACTTGTCAGGTATCAAGTGAAATCTTGATAAAATACCAGATAGAAAAACTATACCAATTTTTATCCTTGACAAGTGAGAAAAACAAGTATATACTGTTTTTGCTGATTCTGTAAAAGGGAAATCAGACTATACCAATTTAAGGAGAAAGCACAGCTGGTCTGTGTCGTATATACTATGTGTGGAATTGTTGGTGTTGTTGGAAACACAAATGCAACTGATATTTTGATTCAAGGGCTTGAAAAGCTCGAATACCGTGGTTATGATTCTGCGGGGATTTTTGTCCTAGGTGGTGCTGAAAATCATTTAGTCAAGGCTGTCGGTCGTATCGCAGAATTATCTGCAAAGACAGCTGGTGTTGAGGGTACAACTGGTATCGGACATACGCGTTGGGCGACTCACGGAAAACCAACGGAAGACAATGCTCACCCACACCGCT
Organism: Streptococcus oralis SK304; assembly: GCF_000287715.1. Taxonomy (GTDB): domain Bacteria; phylum Bacillota; class Bacilli; order Lactobacillales; family Streptococcaceae; genus Streptococcus; species Streptococcus oralis_Y. The sequence goes on from NZ_ALJN01000022.1 coordinate 99,422, forward strand.
CTGAGACAGGACGTTTTGTCTTGGTGCACAATGGGGTGATTGAAAACTACCTTGAAATCAAGGAAGAATACCTTGCAGGTCACCACTTCAAGGGGCAAACAGATACGGAAATCGCAGTGCACTTGATTGGAAAATTTGCAGAAGAAGATGGTCTTTCAGTTCTTGAAGCCTTCAAAAAAGCTCTTCACATCATCCGTGGTTCTTATGCCTTTGCCTTGATTGACTCTGAAAATCCAGATGTTATCTACGTGGCTAAGAATAAATCACCACTTTTGATTGGTCTTGGAGATGGCTATAACATGGTCTGCTCAGATGCCATGGCTATGATTCGTGAAACCAACCAATACATGGAAATCCATGACCAAGAGTTGGTAATCGTCAAGGCTAATAGCGTTGAAGTGCAAGACTATGATGGCAATCGTCGTGAGCGCGCTAGCTACACTGCGGAACTTGACTTGTCTGATATCGGTAAGGGGACTTATCCTTACTATATGCTCAAGGAAATCGATGAGCAACCAACGGTGATGCGTAAGTTGATCCAAGCCTACACAGATGAGGCTGGTCAAGTAGTCGTTGATCCAGCTATCATCAAGGCTGTTCAGGACGCAGACCGCATCTACATCCTTGCAGCTGGAACATCTTACCACGCAGGATTTGCTTCTAAGAAGATGTTGGAAGAATTGACAGATACACCAGTTGAACTTGGAATCTCTTCTGAATGGGGCTATGGTATGCCACTTCTTAGCAAGAAACCACTCTTCATCTTTATCAGCCAGTCTGGTGAAACAGCGGATAGTCGTCAGGTTTTGGTCAAGGCCAATGAAATGGGCATTCCAAGCTTGACAGTGACAAACGTGCCAGGTTCAACTCTTTCTCGTGAAGCCAACCATACTATGCTTCTTCACGCGGGTCCTGAAATTGCCGTGGCTTCAACCAAGGCCTATACCGCACAAATCGCAGCTCTTGCCTTCTTGGCAAAAGCTGTCGGAGAAGCAAATGGGAATGAAAAAGCCAAAGCTTTTGACCTGGTTCATGAGTTGTCAATCGTAGCTCAGTCTATCGAATCAACTCTTTCAGAAAAAGAATTAATTGATAGTAAGGTTCGTGAGCTTCTTGAAACAACTCGCAATGCCTTTTACATCGGACGTGGTCAGGATTACTACGTAGCTATGGAAGCAAGTCTCAAACTCAAAGAGATTTCTTATATCCAGTGTGAAGGCTTTGCGGCAGGAGAACTCAAGCATGGAACCATTGCTTTGATTGAAGAAGGAACGCCTGTTTTGGCCCTCTTATCAGATCCAGTCCTTGCCAACCATACTCGTGGAAATATCCAAGAGGTCGCAGCACGTGGTGCCAAAGTGCTTACAATCGCAGAAGAAAATGTTGCTAAAGAGACAGACGATATCGTCCTTACGACCGTACACCCTTACCTCTCACCAATCTCAATGGTGGTACCAACGCAATTGGTCGCTTACTTTGCAACACTTCACCGTGGCCTTGATGTGGACAAACCACGCAACCTTGCTAAGTCAGTAACAGTAGAATAAGCTAAGAAAGTCTAGTTGATCTAGGCTTTTTTACTCTGTCTTGACATCCTTGAGTAAGGAGCCACTGTATTAATGACTAAGTTATTTATCCTGAAAAGAAATCAAGTATTATTGCTATGCTAGTCTGGATCAGTCCCAAACTCAGAGGGAATCAGAACAGAGAGAACGATTTTTGATAGCGCAGATAGAACTTCCATTCAGATGAAAGACTATGACAGCTACACACCGATTAATGGGGACTACAGTTTTGGTACAAGGGATAGAGCATACTTTCTAGGGAATATATACCAGCTTATACCAACTACAAGATAAAATAGCAAAAAAGGCGATTATCCAAGCGGAAATCGTCTTTTTGATATTTAGAATAAGTCCAGCCTAATATTTCCACCAAAATGTGGTTTTTCAAGAGCTATCTGTGCTAATTGATTGAGCGTTTGTTTACTATTTTCTTGATTATAGAATTTAAGTCCTTTGATGATAACTCCATCAATTTCATCTTCAAAAATCAAATCTTCTTGATGGTCGTTGATATATGAAAGAAGTTCCTCCTTCCATCTATCTTTTTCTGCCAATTGTTCACCTTTGGGTTCAATGAAGATTTGAAGATAGTAATCCTTATTTTGAAGGAGTAAGATAAAGTCTGGTTGAAATCCTGAAAAATTGATTTCCCGTGGATTCTCTTCAAATTGGTGCAATTTCAATCGTTCAACTTTATCTGTCCCTTTTAGCATGTTTTCGTCCATTCGAATGAGGAAAACATCACCGTATTGTTCTCTTAGTTCATCAATATGATTGGCGATAGCATTAACTAGATTTTCTTCATTTCTATTGATTATAGCAGATTGGTAAGCAAAAAAGTCAAATTTTTCAAAACTAATATTAGCTACTTTTTGTTCGATGAAGGAGCCACTCTGTTTAGCTGTATCATAATTAGGTATTCGTTTGCGATAATCAACGAGATATTCTGTAATTGGATATCCGATAAAGCGGTTCGTACCTCTTGCTTGGCGATAACCTGCCTTTATTTGGGCAGCCAGTAGGTTAAAAAAGTTATCAACAATTTTCAGCTTTTCCATAGCGGAAAAATCTTCTACAATGGTTTCTTTTTCTGTTGTGACAGAGAGTGTAAGATTTTGCAAATCTAGCCAATTTTCTCCCCAAAAATCTTCCATAGACTTGAGATTTGGAAGATATCTTTTCAGATTTTCAAATCGGAAAAAGTTAGAGCGGCTAATTGATTTTTTAAAATAACGAATATCAACTCCCCTCAATTGGGACGTTTTTAACTCTATTGCTTCAGCTGAAAGGTAAGCTGTTTCATAGGTGGATTTAAAATAGGTTACATTGGCTAGCTTAGAAATTTCAATACCATATGCACGTAAATTTACATAGTGACTGTCAGGAATTTCCTCAGTTTCATTATAGTAAAGCTTACCTGTTTTAAAGATTTGGGTTTTCTTGAAAGAGGGTTTCAGTTTGATTTCAATTGGAGGATTTTTTTCATCAGTCCCAGTCGCAAGATTCATCTTATCAAGTGATGCCATCAAATTCTTAATGTATTGTGGCTCATTAAGGGTATGGTAGTGTAGTGTTTCCAACAAAAGACTTGCTGTTTCATCTGATTCATCAAATCGTCTTTGGTAAGAAATCTTTTGATTTAAGGAGAAAGGATTGTATCGCGCCCCACGTCCGATCAACTGAGCCTCGGAATTGGTTGATTTAGCATCTCTTTTATCATTCATTTTTCCCAAGTTGCTAATACGAACGATATCGTAAAGATTGAGGACATCCCAACCTTCTGTTAATTTTGCTACGGCAAAGACTACACGGTACAGATTATTGGGCGATTCAAGCGAATTGAGGGCTTGATACTGTCCTGTTTCTAGCAACCCTTTTGAGCCACTGTCTGAATCATTTGCATTTAGAATTCTAGCTGGTGAAAAACCACGCTTAATTTCTCGAACAACAGTTGAAAGATCATCCTTTTCGAGATAATACTGATAAGCTAGCTGTAGAGTATGGCTTTGCTCTTCTGATACACTTCTCAGTTGCGAAATAAGGAACGATCTTAAACTTTCCACAGTCAGACTATCAATCATCTCATTGAATAGCTTATTTGCTTCATAGGAAGCATCAATTTTATGTGATTTGAAAAGAATGACTGGTTTTATCTCAATCCCAAATTTTTCTAGAGCAAATTTGCGACGATATTCACTCAGAAGAACGGTGCTAAGCATGTTATCTTCGTTGGAATTACCCGTCTGAATGCGTCTTACATTTTTTGAATATCGTTCTTTGATGTATGAATCCAAGGTATAACGGTAAATAATCTTATCTCGATATTTTTGATAAATGGTCTCATCGTCAAAATCAAGTGTTGCGGTAAATTCTAGCAAGAGATTATCAGCATGTGCGTGAAGAAGAGAAAGTAGGCTTTTTTCCCATGAGATTTTTTCCAATTCTGCTTTATTTTTCTTTTTCGTAGAAGCAGAATAGTGATGGGCTTCATCCACCAGAATAACCATTTTTGTCTTCTGGTAATCTTTTAATGACATGATATTTTCTGCCTGTGTGAAGAGGTCATTTGTCAATGTTTGAATTGAAACAAACTTAATATTAATTACATTTTTATTAGGAAAATCTGGAAATCTTCCTGAAATCTGGTTGATAAAGATATGTTCCCCATCAATTTCTAAGTTAGAATTGAAAAGAAACTTAGTAGATTGAGCACTCGTTAGGTTATCAATAGTCTTATTCAGAACACCATTTGTATTCACTGTAAACAGAAAATTTTGATACCCTTTTTCTTTATAAAGATAGAGGATTAAACCAGCCATCAAATCAGTCTTTCCCGAACCAGTTGCCATATTGAACATCAGCTGTCTTGGTTTTCGAAACTTGAAAGTATCTGATGCTTGAGTGTAATGAAAATAGCGAATAGCTTCACTCTGATAAGAACGTGGTTCATGCTTGAGATTTTCTACAATATACTGTGGTAATTCCCAACCATGCTGTTCGTTCAAAATATCCATATCCAGCTGTTTCAATTCATCGAAGAGTTCAAAGATCAGTTCTTTTTTCTTTGCTTTTCTAACCATCATTTCTCTCCATAAAAACTCTTATTGAAATCATAATCTGATTGGGATAATTGCGATTTAATGGTTTCATCATCAATTTCAGAGTAGTTGTGATAGAGCTGGTTTTTGTCAATAATCTTCACAAGAATTTTTTTCTGCATTTCAAAATCTTCATCCCAGATAGATTGGTCAACTTCTTGTAAATCCACTCTGAAATCAAAATCAAGTGTGGCTTTCATGTCGTCAAAGATAGCCTTTAATTCATCAGAATGTTTAGAGTTAAGAACAGCATCAATAAAGGTTGCATTTTTGTCCATTAATTCAGCATAAATGAATGAACCACCGCCAGACCAAGCAACATCTTGAGAAATGCCACCTTGTTCTCCATCAATAACTTTCTTTAATCTCTCTACCGCTACGGTTTCAATATAATCCATTTGTTCAATACCGATGTACTGACGATTCATCTTGTGAGCAACTGCTGCAGTAGTTCCCGAACCCATAAAGAAGTCAAGGACAATATCGTTTTCAGAAGTTACCGCTCTAATAAAAAATGCTAATAAACTTTCTGGTTTAGAGTATGAAAAGTCAAAACCTAATTCTTTCAAATGAGTTTTAGCATCCTCATTTGTGCCCACTCCAAAAATTTTTGATAGATAGCGTTCATCAATAAATTTTTCTGGGGCAACATTGCCTGCTTCTGCTTTTTGATAACGAATAGAAAACTTATCTGATTTAATAACAAAGTCTCCCCCTTTTGAAACTTCGTTATCAAGATAGTCTTGTCCCCATTTAAACTTACCAGTCAACCGAATGGCATTTTTATTTTTACCATTTTCAATTATTAAATCGTCCTCAAGAACTACTGACGATTTTTGCCCAGCAAAATAATGTCCATCTGGAATATTAAATCGAATAACTCCTGCTTTGAAGTTAAGTGTTCCAATAGAATTACTTGAATTTAATAATGGTGCGTCTCCATTTTCTGCATCCTTACCAATCCAACGAACACTTGGGTCTTTCTTCTTTTCATAAGCATGGATATATTCTACACCGCTACGACTTTTTTTCCCAAGTGAGTCAGCGTTATCAGTATTCCGCCAAATAAAAGTTTCAACAAAATCATTCTTCGCAAAAACATCATCCATCAACACTTTTAAATAGGCTTGACCATCTTCTGCCATAGAAACAAGCAACACTCCACCGTCGTCCAATAAGTCTCTTGCAACTTCTAGTCTATTCTTCATAAACGTTAACCAAGTGGATAACTTAAAATTCGAATTATAAGAAAAGGTATCGGCGTCTTTTGTCCCCTCAAAATAATACGGTGGATCGATATAAATCAATTTCACCTTCCCAGCAAATCGTTTTTTCAAACTGTGGAGTGCTAATAGATTATTTCCCTTGATAATCAGGTTATCCGTATCCTTGATTTCTGATACAGGAGAAGAGCCGTTTTTGTCATATTTCTTAGCATTTTTAAAAATCTTTTCATCAAGGAGGACATCAATCTCCTCTCGAGCAACTATTTCATTTAAAAAGGATTCTTCAGCATCTTCCCTCGATACATCATCTTTAGTCATACCAGCTTTTAAGATACTATCTTTGTAGGGGAAATTTAGGACAACATCTGTTGTTTCATATAAATAGCGATTATTTACCGCTAATCCGATTTTGTTGGTGTAACGTGTGTAAGAGTTTGACCAATATTCATCAACTTCAAGCATTTGAATGATATCATTGATTTTCAAAATTGTCGCACCAGCAATATCCTCGGTAAATGCTTCATTTAGAATTGCATTTGTCAAAATCTTTTCAACCAACTCAGGTTTATAATTATCTAAATCTACTATAATAGCATCTTTTTTTAATAGTCCCTCAGCTACATACTGTTCATCAAAGCTTTCTACCACCTCTCGTAGGGCTTGTTGAATCGCTGTTTCGAATGCCTGATTCATACAAGTCCCTCACTTTCATACACAACAGAAAAGACCTTCTCACAAAAATGTGAAAAAGTCTGTTTTAGGGCTTGACAAAAAATACGCTTGATTACATAATCAGCGTGAGCTGTGAGCTGTGAGCTGTGAGCTGTGAGCTGTGAGCTGTGAGCTGTGAGCTGTGAGCTGTGAGCTGTGAGCTGTGAGCTGTGAGCTGTGAGCTGTGAGCTGTGATTGCTTTCATACCAATCATTCCTTTACTTTTTGATAGTTCTATTATATCAAAATTTCTAAATTTTGCATATTTGCTTTCCCTGACGGACAGTCATGTATAAACCACTTAGAAAATATGATTTATGGTTACATCTATACTAAATGAAGTACATTTTGAATTGGAGAGGTCTGTCCTATATAAAAGACGATTTCCGCTTGGAAATCGTCTTTTTTCGCTATTCTCGCAAATACGATATCTTGTGGTTGGTGTAAACTGGTATATAGCTCTTTTATTTATCAAAACCTTGTAAGTTTTTTTGGCGCTCTTCAGTTTGACCCTTGGCATCCAATTTATTACCATTGTAGACAGTGCTTTCCCATGATCCGTACATTGGGTTAGGGAAAATGATGAATTTCTCACCAAACTCTTTTTGTAATTCCTCTAATTTTTGGTCGCGCTCAGTTTCAGAGGTCTTTGAAAACTCTGCAAAGTCCACAAGATTGTCTCCTAGTAGCATGACTAAGTTGGTTTTCTCTTGGACCGCTTGTCTACGACCTTCTTTAGATTTGACGCCTTTTTCTAAGAACATGAGATGATCGCGGCTTTGTACAGGAATTCCTTCGTTTTCTAGGTTTTTGATCGTATCATCTACCTGATCTATCGTGCGGTCAGATACATAGTAAATTTGGACACCGTTTTGGTCTGCAAATTGGAGGAAGTCTTTAGCACCTGGTACAGCCTTGGCTGCGGCCTTTTTTACCCAGACATCCCAGTTTTCTGGGGTAAATGCTGTTCCGTCTTTGACATTTTGCGCTTGATAAGGACTGTTGTCTAGTACGGTTTCGTCCAAGTCCAAAACGATAGAGTAGGGTTTATCTGTCTGTGTTTTTAGTAGTTCTTTCAAACGATCAGTAGCGACATTGTAACCTTGTAGATAGAGCGCCTTGGTTTCAGCTGCTTTTTGATACCAAAGAGTTGACATAGTATTTTCTCTTGAACGCAACTGATCATAGGTCATTGTAACCTGATTATCAGATGTACTACTTTGTGTTGTCTGTGAATTTGCCGAATTTGTGCCACAGCCAGTCAGTAAAATGACGGAAGTAAGTGTAGAAGCAATTGTAATGGTAACTTTGGATATTTTCATAATCCCATCCTCCTAATAATAGTCTATTAATATTGTAGCGTTTTCACGGGATTTGTGCAAGGGAATATCGGGAGAAAATAAATTTTTCAGTAGTAATTTGGTATCAGGATAAAATTATGTACTTAATTTGGGAATGAAGATGGTTATAAAAAAATCCAATCGACTTGATAGAAAATCTATATCAACTCTCTTTTAAAAAATAAATGAAAATAAAGTGAATCTTTGAAAGGCTAGTAACATCAAGCTTTTCAGGGATTTTTTCTTTATAGATATAAAAATTTCCAATCGAGTTAATAGTCAATATATATTGGGAAAAGGGAAAAAGGAGTGGTAAGATGGTTTCAATCCAAATGGAAGGAGAGAGGTATGGCAAGTAAAAGAGATCTAGTTTTTAGAGCGATTCGAGGCGATGAAGTGGAAAGAGTTCCTGTGGGATTTTGGTTTCATTTTGTAACACTCGAAGAAAAGGGGCAAGGATTAAATAATCCACGTATCTTTCAAAAGAGTGTTGAAGGGCATCGCAGCTATGTGGAAAGGATTCGTCCTGATTTTGTCAAAATTATGAGCGACGGTTTTTTCCTTTATCCAAGTAATGTCTATAATCCTAAGATTTTAAGCATTCAGGAGCTGACTTCTATTGAGTCGATTGGTGAGGAACACCCATGGATTCAGCAACAGGTGGAAGTGGTACAAGCGATTCGAGAGACCTTTACCGAAGAGATTGCTTCTTTCTACAATATCTTTTCACCGATCTCCTACCTCAAGCGCTGGTTCCGTACAGAAACTTCTCGAGGAGATAGGGAAGTAGCTAATTTATTGCTTGAAAATCCTGAGCAATTTAGAGCGATTCTAGATGTGATTGCAGGAGATATTGCTATCCTAACTCAGAAAATCATCCAGCAAGGCGGTGTTGATGGAATTTACCTCAGCACCCAGGAAGTTCAAGATGAGCGCATCACACCAGCACTCTATCAAACCTATATCGAACCGAGCAATATAGCAGTTTTGGAGACAGCCAATCAGGTTGGTGGGACCAATATCCTCCATATCTGTGGTTTTGAAGGTGCGAGCAATGATGTGACGATATTTAAGGACTATCCAGCTCAAGTGGTCAACTGGGCGACCCACCATGAGGATGTTAGTTTGACACAGGGTCAGGAGTTGTTTCCAGGCAAGGCCGTTTTAGGTGGATTTGAAAATGGCAAGAAAAGCTTGCTTTATCAAGGGTCCAAGGCGGAATTGCAAGATGAAACGAGACGGTTGCTGGCTGAAGCGGGTAGTAAAGGTGTTCTTCTGGGAGCTGACTGTACTGTTCCAGATGACTTTGACTTAGAGAGGTTGGACTGGATTCGGCAGGCAGCTGTTCTCTAAAAGGAGGAGCTATGAAAAGTAAAAGATGGGTTAGCTTCATTGCAGTTGTCGGTTTGCTGGCCTTGGTCGCCATAAGCGTCGTAAAAAATGGGCACTGCAAAAATGGAGAGAGATGTCGTGGAGTTCAGGATTTTTCCAAGTCCAGTCTCCCCTTTCTGCGCTCGAATGATATCGCAATCAGTTTATTAGTTGAAAAAGTAAGAAATGGAGAATAAGAATGTCAGAAAAAAAAGAATGGGTTTTAAAAGCATTTAAAGGTGAGAAGGTTGATCGTGTGCCAGTTGGTTTTTGGCACCATTTCACATCCGAAGACGAATGGCTAGACGGTTTCTCAAATCCAGCCATTATCGAGAAGAATATCGAGGGGCATAAGCGCTTTATCCGAGAAGTTCAGCCAGACTTTATCAAACTCATGAGTGATGGCTACTTTGCTTATCCAAATCCAGCGATTGCTAAAGGAAAATCACTTCAAGAATTGGCGACCATTCAACCACTCGGACCAGATCACGCTTGGATAAAAGAGCAGGTGGACTTGGTTCAGAAAATCAAGCAAGAGTTCACAGAAGATATCGTTGCAATTTACAATATTTTTGCCCCTGTGACCTATCTCAAGTGGCTACTTGGGGAAGTGTCTGGCGGAGATGACCTTATTGCGGACTTTCTGGTGGAAGATCCTGATGCCCTGAAGAAGGTGTTGGATGTGATTGCAGAAGATATTGCGAGTCTCAGCCAAGCCGTCATCAAAGAGGCTGGCGCTGACGGAATCTACCTCAGCGTGCAGAGTATCCAAGATCATCGAGTGTCGGCAGCAGATTATCAAGCCGTCATTGCACCTAGCGAGATAACAGTTCTGGAAGCAACTAGTGCTGTTGGTGGTGTTACTGTTCTTCATATCTGTGGCTACGAGGGGGCGCGAAATGATATTCATCTTTTTGTTGACTATCCAGCCCAAGTCTTTAACTGGGCTGTAGGACCAGAGGGAATCACTCTCAAGGAAGGACGTGAGATTTTCAAGGGACGTACGGTTCTTGGAGGATTCGAAAATGGCAAGACGGGCTTGCTGTATACTGGTAGCAAGGACGCCATTCAGGCTGAGGCAAAGAAACTAGTTGCAGAATCTGGGGAACAGGGCTTGGTACTTGGGGCAGATTGTACCATTCCAAGTGATATCGCAGTTGAACGTATCCAGTGGGTGAGAGAAGCGCTTGAAAACTAAAGGAGAAAAAGATGAGTAAAAAAGCATGGATTATCGGTGGTGTAGCAGTTGTTGCAGTAATTGGGGCAACGATTATCGGGAGAAGTTTAGCTGGCGCTCCAGCCAAGGAGGGAGAAACGGCTTCGTCTGCTGAAGTCATAACCTTGAAGGTTGCCCATACACAAAACTACGTCCCTTATGACTTTGTCAATGAAAAAGGGGAATCAGATGGTTATGAAGTAGCTGTTTTGAAGGCTGTTGATGAGAAGTTGGCAAACTATCAATTTGAATATACGGGTACCAGTGATGACGATCTCTTGATTGGTCTGGAATCAGGCAAGTATGACATCGGAACCAAGGGAGCTTGGTACACAGATGAACGAGCTAAAAAGTTTGTCATTCCATCTGAACCAGTCGGAGCGAGTATTATCGGATTTACTGTCAGAAAAGAAGACGAACAAAAATACAAAACCATTGATGACTTTGCCAAGAATAAAGGGAAATTGGTTCCTATCTCTCCACAGAATGCTCAATGGAATGTCATCACTAGCTACAACGAAAAACATCAAGATGCACCAATTGAGCTAACAGCAGCGGAATCCTTTAAGGTGGCAGATGCCTATGCCTGGGTCTTAGAAGGACGTTATGACGCCTTCTTTGATATCAAACTGTCCTTTGAAAAAGCAGTTACCGCAGAAGATGGCCCTTACCACCAATATGCGGACAAACTCAGCTGGTTCCCATATAAGGGCATTCCAACTTATCCATTGATTCACCGTGATGAAAAGGGTGAGAAATTTGCTAAAGAATATGAAAAAGCAATCAAAGAGTTGGAAGAAGATGGCACGCTTGCTAAGCTATCTCAGCAATATTTCAAAGAAGATGTCTTTAGTTACGTAGACAAAGTCTAGACCAGAAATTCCAAGACTAGAAAGGGTTTTGCATGGTTTCTTATGATTTTTCCAAGGTCTTTCAGTTTTTGCCGACCTTATGGCAGGCGCTTCCTATGACCTTGTCCATTCTCTTTTTTACTACTCTTCTTGGTTCCCTTTTTGGAGGTCTCTTGGCCTGGGCACAAGTAGGAGAAGACAAGAGTTTTGCAGCGATTTCCAAAGGCTATATCTTTACCCTTCGTTGTACACCGCCGATTGTCTTGCTTTTTCTAGTCTTTTATGGCTTGCCAGAATTTCTGAAATGGTGGCTGGGTTTGGATATCAACAACTGGTCTAAAACTATTTTTGTTCTCCTGACGATGATTCTCTTGTTTGCGGCTATTGTTGCCGAGGTCTTCAAGGCGGCCTATCAAGCTATTCCAAAGGGGCAGACAGAGGCCGGGCTTAGTATTGGTTTGACTCCAAGTCAGACTTTTTGGAGAATCATTTTTCCCCAAGCTTTTCAGGTTGCTCTTCCCAATATAACGACCGCTATTCTCAATCTCATGCGGGATGCTGCCTTGGCCTATACGATTGGTTTCGTTGATGTTATGGGTGCAGGCAATCTCTTGATCAGTCGCAATTTAGGGAACTACTCGCTGGAAACCTATACGGCAGTTGCGCTTCTTTATTGGGGGATTGCCTTGGTTATTTCTATCTTGAGTCGTTTGCTTGAGAAGTCTTTGGAAACAAAAGGGAGGTAAGAAATGGATATAGACTATATTGTAAAGACCTTTCTTGAGACCTTGAAGGGTGTGCCAATCACCTTGATTATCATGATTGTGGCTATGGTCTTAAGCTTTTTACCGGCTCTATTTTTGGCCTTGGGGCAGATTTACAAGGTTCGAGGGGTGAGGAGTTTTTCTCTGGTCTATCTGGCGTTTATCCGAGCGACTCCTCCGATTTTATTGATTCTCTTCTTTTATAGTTTGTTTCCAAGTCTGCTGAATCAACTTCTCAAAAGCATAGGAAGCGACTTTGATATTTTCAAGCTTGATCCTCTCTACTATGCCTTCATTATTTATAGTTTGATGACAGTCGGGAGTTTATCGGAGATTTTGCGTTCAGCTATCTTGACGGTGGACAAGGGACAACTAGAGGCGGCGCATGCGATTGGGCTGACTACGACCCAGGCCTATCTAAGGATTGTTTTTCCTCAAGCCTTGCGCTCAGCCTTGCCTAACTTGGCCAATCTGGTAATCAATATCGTCAAAGGGACCTCCCTGGTCTTTGTTATGACTATCAAGGATATCACCGCTATTGCTCGTGTGGAAGCATCCTACGGTTACCAGTATTTTGAGTCTTATTTTGTAATCTTTTTGCAGTATATTTTGATTTGTGGTTTGATTCAGTGGGGCTTCTCCCTATTGGAGAAAGGCTATGTGAAAAAAGAAAAGAGAGCAAAAGCATCTAGCGCGCGTTTTGTATAGGAGGACAGGATGTTACAAGTAGAACATATCGCAAAAACATTTGGAGATAGGCAGGTACTGGAGGATGTCAATCTTCAGGTTAACCAAGGGGATGTCGTTGTTATTTTAGGACCATCAGGTTCGGGGAAAACGACCTTTCTCCGTTGTCTCAACCACTTAGAAAAAGCTGACAGTGGCCGTTTGACCTTGGCAGGAAAAACTTATGACTTAGCCAAATTAAGCAAGAAAGACATTCTAGAAATTCGCCAAAAAACAGCCTTTGTTTTCCAACACTACAATCTCTTTGCAAACAAAACTGCTCTGGAAAATATTCTAGAAGGCCTGATCGTGGCTCGTAAAGTTCCCAAGGAAGAAGCGCTCAAACGTGCAGAATCTGCCTTGGGGAAAGTTGGTTTACTGGCCTACAAAGACTACTACCCTTCCCAGCTATCTGGAGGGCAACAACAACGAATAGGAATTGCGCGTGCTATTGCCGTCAAGCCCGAGGTCATTTTGCTGGATGAACCAACATCAGCACTAGACCCTGAGTTGGTTGGAGATGTTTTGGATGTTCTGAAACAGTTGGCGGGAGAAGGTGTGACCATGGTGGTCGTCACGCATGAGATGGGATTTGCTAGAGATGTCGCTAACCACGTTATTTTCATGGATGGAGGCCGTATCGTAGAGGAGAATAATCCCCACGATTTCTTTAACCGTCCACAAGAAGAACGAACCAAGCAGTTTCTGGCTCGTATCTTATCAGACGCTAGCTATAGTGTAGAATATATGATTTGATAGATAAGTGTATCATAAAAAACAACACCCCATGACTAGAAGATTCTTCTGACCATGGGGTGTTGTTTCTATAGGAGGGCTAGGTTATACTCTTTGAAAATCTCTTCAAACCAGGTCAGCTTTGCCTTATCCACAACCTCAAAACAGTGCTTTGAGCAGCCTGCGACTAGCTTCCTAGTTTACTCTTTGATTTTCATTGAGTATTAGTTCTTTTTCTTGTTTTTCATCAACCATCCAAGTCCGAGAAGGGCGAGGATGCTGAATCCAGCTAGGGCAAGAAGGGATTTGCTCTCAGTTCCTGTGTTTGGAAGGATTTTCTGAGAAAGAGCCTCTGCAGCAGTTTCTTGAGTGTCAGGATTTGCTGCTAGGTTTTGGGCTTGGTCTTGTTGGGTTTCCAAGCTAGAAAGATCAAATTCTGGTTTTTCTTCCACAGCTGGAGCGACGATGGCACCACCTTGAGACAAGCGGAGAACAACGGCAGTGAGAGCGTTCAATTTCAAGCCTTTTTCAGTCCATTCGAGACCTTGAGGTTTAGCGATTCCTACTGGTCCAGCTTGATTTTCATCTGCCAGGACTTCAGCCTTTCTCAAGTGAGCAAAGGCAGTTCCCAAGTTGAATTCGCGAGCCTTATTATCTGCATTGACAAAGACTGCGTAGATATCTCCATTTGGAGCAGTGATTTGGTAGCCGATGACCACGTCTTCTTTTTCAACACCATTTTTTCCTGGGACAGTAATGAGTTGGACGCGTTCTTTGATATCTTGTAGACTCTTGAGTCGGAAGGCATCTGTCGATTGACGAAGAGCGATCAATCCTTTCATGTAGTCACGGCTCTTGACATTTTCAGGGAAAGCTTTACCATCTGTTGCCTTGGTCCAATCAAACTTGTTGACAGCATCACTAGAGTCGTAAGAGTCATGGATAAAGTAAGGATAGACAAATGGCTTGCCGTCCTTGTCGCGCAACAAGTGAGACTTGTTTGGAACCTTATCTTCAGGAACAGGAGTCTTGTAGGCTGGGTCAAGGAATTGTTTGGTACGTCCATATTCCTGACCAGAGTGGATAAACGGAGTTCCTTGAGCAGTCAAGACCATGAGGTTTCCAAGTCGCAAACGGCGATGGATCTCAGCGTAGTTTTCCGCCTTGCTTGGGTCTTTTTTGATAGACTGGGCAATGATGTCAAAGAGTGTCAAGTTATCATGGGCTGCGATATACTGGATAACATCTCCGGGACTGTCTGCTTCAAAGTTAGTTGGTTGAGCAATCAGATTTTTAAAGATGGTATTGATATCGCGTTTTCCACCTGTGATAAAGGCAGGTTGGCCTTCGTTTGGATAACCAGACTTGAGGTTGTTACGGATATCATCTGAAAAGACAGCGACAGTATCGGTATGTTTCATCCAATCTTGGTCAGCAGGTTGTACAGGCGTATTTTCATCACCAGTATAGGTTCTCCAGCCTTCACCTAGCATGATAAGGTTTGGATTGAGGGCGCGTGCAGCCTTGTAAGCTTCTTCGATTGAAGCTGCATCGTGGTCACCCATCATATCGAATCGGAAACCATCCACCTTGTAGGTTTCGACTAAATACTTGATGGAGTCTACCAAGACACGCTTAGACATGTAGTGGGTTGTTCCCAAACGGCCACCTCCAAAGCTAGTACGAGGAGTTCCGTCTGCGTCCATAAAGTGGTAGTAGTTTGGCTCTAAGTCTTCAAAGATGTCGAGATTGGCAGTATGGTTGTAGACCACATCCAAGATAGCCCCCATACCACGTTTATGGATTTCGTTGATGAGATTTTTGAATTCGGCAATACGTTTTTCTGGATTCTTAGGATCGCTTGAGTACATACCAGTCAAGGAGAAGTAGTTTTGAGGGTCATATCCCCAGTTGTAGTTGCTGTTGCTTGAAGCATAGGCAGACAAACGTTCTTGGTTCTTCAATTCGTTGACAAAGTAGTAGGACAAGACTGGAAGGAGTTGGATATGAGTCACACCCAAGTCTTTGAGATAGTCTAGTTTTTCGATAAAGGCTTCAAAGGTACCAAATGGCTTGGTCAAGTCTTTTGCGATGGCAGGATCCGAAGTGAAGTCACGAACATGAGCTTCGTAGATAACGGCATCTTCACGCGATTTGAAGTTTCGAATCTTCCCATAGGTCAAGTCTTGCGGACCTAACTTTGCTGGATCGACGAAGGCAGCTTTAGCGACCTTATGAGCGGCATCTGTTTTTGCTAGGTCGCTATTCCAAGCCGCTAATGATTTGGCATAAGGGTCAAGAACGAGGACAGTTTTACCTTGGCGCTCGATTTGGTAGTGGTAGTAGTAGCCAGTGTAGTTGCTGATACCTAGACCTGAGTTTGCGTCCAAAGTTTGTTTCCAGGTTCCTTTTTCTCCTTTTTCAAGAGCGACAGTTCCGACCACTTTTTCAGGGTCTTTCTTGTCTTAGACGACAACGGAAACCTTATCAGCACTTGGAGACCAGAGGGTAAGGTCGACACGCTTGCCATCTTCTTTTAGGGTTGCGCCGAGTGGACCGTCATAACTGTAGGTCTCATCCTTGAGGCGCCAGCTTGAACGTGTGGTAAAACGGTCTGAATTGTAGCTGACAGTGTAAGGGTGTTGGGTATCAGAGAAGTCGCCAATGTAGGTCACTTTCTTACCAGCTTCATCTACTTCCACGTCTGTGATGGCTACTTTGTTCCCTTGATGGTCAGTGATGTTGGAGTGCTTAAGAATGTCTTCTTTCTTGGCTCCGACTAGGGTAGAAAAGCTGCTTTCAATACGAGACTTAGCTACGTGTTGAGCACCAGTCATGCGGATGTCGTGCACGTAATAGGGGTTGGTGTAGATGGTTTCGTCATCATCTTTGAGAAAGATTTGACTGTGATTTTTCAAATCTGTAAATTTGTAATCCTCTTTTCGGATTTTCACATCATCGCCTTTCTTGCTTTCGTCTAGTAATAAAAATCCAAATTCTCTTGCAGCTTCATTGAGTGGAATATCAATGTAACGGCCATATTTTCCAGTTGCAGTAAAGTCTGTCCCGTCAGGCCATTCTCCACTGCTTGGATTCTTGACATCGCCCCAATACCAGAGAGATTTTTTGTCATAGTTCCCGTCGGTGCGATAGTAGTTGACACGGACAGTTCCTGCTGGTTGAGGACGGTAGTTGTATACCTTGTAGTTTTCATCTAGCCAGGCCTCGTTCATTTTTGGAGAGAGGCGCTCTACCGAACGGTCCCCTGTCAGGTTATCCCCTTTAGTATTGTTGATGAGGAAGCTGACCTTCTTGGCTTGCTCATTTTTGAGTTTGACATCTAGATAATAGCCGTAGTCATCTTGCTTGGCATCCTTGAAGGACTTGGCTCCATTGGGCCAGTTTTCAGAAGGTTTTTCAACATCGTCCCAAGTCCAAAGACCTTGGGAATCCTTGTTTTCCTCAGGAAGTTTTTTCACATGAATGCGGAAGTAGTTGTCTTCGATTGGTTCTTCAGAACTAGTGTCTGCTTGTGGTTTTTGATCAGAACTTGGCGTCGAAGTGCTAGTATCTACTTTCTCTTCTTTGCTGTTGGGCTGGCTTGTAGTAGCGTCTTCTTTTTTAGGTGTTTCAGCTGCTAGAGCAGTGTCAGTTGCTAGGGCTTCCTTTTTAGTGTCAAGGGAAGCGTTTGCATTCTTTTGTTCAGAAATAGGCGTTTCCTTTTGAGTTTGACTCGTTTCAGTCTCAGTAGGGGCCTTGGTCACAGCGCTAGTATTTTCCTGAGTTTGAGGAAGGTTTTCGTTAGCTGAAATAGTTGGCATTGCAGCAGAAAGCAAGACAATGCTGGCACCAATAAGGATAGAACCAGTTCCGTTCTTCAAGGAACGGATACCATAAATCATTTTTTTCTCAGTTTGAGATGGGATCTTTTTCATCACAATTCTCCTTGTGTAGTTGTTCCCTAACAGTATAGCACGAGGTAAACATTAGTGCAAGCGTTTTCCTAGTTTTGAAGAGAAAATATAATGCTTCATTCTCTTGAAATTTTAAAATAATATATAGGAAAAGATTGTTTAAAAAGTAGTAAAAAAACCTTGAAAAATCTGGCTAAATAAGGTATAATATGAGTAATCATTTGTCGTAGGTTTTGTCTGAAATATTGTCCAGACAAGGCTCACAGCAGTTAAATCTTCTGAAAAAGTCAGATTTAGCTGCTCTTTTTGTGCTTTTTTTCAGGTTTTTGAGTGCTTGTAACAAAGATTTAAAGATTCTGAAAATTCATCAAAGGGACACGGTGATAGGGGTTTTTAAAACCATATGACGATTAGAAAAGCCTGATTGACAAGGCTTGGAATTTATTTACAAAGGAGAATCATCTTGGCAGGACATGACGTTCAATACGGGAAACATCGTACCCGTCGTAGTTTTTCAAGAATCAAAGAAGTTCTTGACTTACCAAATTTGATTGAAATTCAAACGGATTCATTCAAAGATTTCCTAGACCACGGACTTAAGGAAGTATTTGAAGATGTATTGCCAATTTCAAACTTCACAGACACAATGGAGTTGGAATTTGTTGGCTATGAAATCAAGGAACCAAAATACACGCTCGAAGAAGCTCGTATCCACGATGCTAGCTACTCAGCCCCAATTTTTGTAACCTTCCGCTTGATCAATAAAGAAACAGGCGAAATCAAGACTCAAGAAGTCTTCTTTGGTGATTTCCCAATCATGACTGAGATGGGTACTTTCATCATCAATGGTGGTGAACGTATTATCGTTTCTCAGTTGGTTCGCTCACCAGGTGTTTACTTTAATGACAAAGTAGACAAGAACGGTAAAGTGGGTTACGGCTCTACTGTTATCCCTAACCGTGGAGCTTGGTTGGAACTTGAAAGCGACTCAAAAGACATCGCTTATACTCGTATCGACCGTACTCGTAAGATTCCATTTACGACCTTGGTTCGTGCGCTTGGTTTCTCAGGTGATGATGAAATCTTTGATATCTTTGGTGATAGCGAATTGGTTCGCAATACTGTTGAAAAAGATATCCACAAGAATCCAATGGACTCTCGTACAGACGAAGCCTTGAAAGAAATTTACGAACGCCTTCGTCCAGGTGAGCCTAAGACCGCTGAAAGTTCACGTAGCTTGCTTGTGGCTCGTTTCTTTGATCCGCGTCGCTATGACTTAGCAGCCGTTGGTCGTTACAAGATTAATAAAAAATTGAACATCAAAACACGCTTGCTCAACCAAACCATCGCTGAGCTATTGGTAGATCCTGAAACGGGTGAAATCTTGGTAGAAGCTGGCACCGTTATGACTCGTAGCGTGATTGAAAGTATTGAGAGCCACTTGGATGGCGACTTGAACAAGATTGTTTACATACCAAACGATGCAGCTGTTCTGACAGAACCAGTTGTCCTTCAAAAATTCAAGGTTGTTGCCCCAACGGACCCAGACCGTGTTGTAACCATCATCGGAAATGCTAATCCAGACGACAAGGTTCGTGTTGTAACTCCTGCGGATATCCTTGCAGAGATGAGCTATTTCCTCAACTTGGCAGAAGGTATCGGTCGTGTGGATGATATCGACCACCTTGGAAATCGTCGTATCCGTGCAGTTGGTGAATTGCTTGCCAACCAAGTACGTCTTGGACTTTCTCGTATGGAACGTAATGTCCGTGAACGTATGTCTGTTCAGGACAATGAAGTTTTGACACCGCAACAAATTATCAACATCCGCCCTGTGACAGCTGCGATCAAAGAATTCTTTGGTTCCTCACAATTGTCCCAGTTCATGGACCAACACAACCCACTTTCTGAGTTGTCTCACAAACGTCGTTTGTCAGCCTTAGGACCTGGTGGTTTGACTCGTGACCGTGCTGGATATGAAGTACGTGACGTGCACTACACTCACTACGGTCGTATGTGTCCAATCGAGACACCTGAAGGACCTAACATCGGTTTGATCAATAACTTGTCATCATACGGTCACTTGAACAAGTATGGATTTGTTCAAACACCATATCGTAAGGTTGACCGTGAAACTGGTGTAGTCACAAACGAAATCGTTTGGTTGACAGCCGATGAAGAAGATGAATTTACTGTAGCACAGGCTAACTCTCGCCTCAACGAAGATGGTACTTTTGCTGAGAAGGTTGTCATGGGACGTCACCAAGGGGTCAACCAAGAGTATCCAGCAGAAGTAGTTGACTACATGGACGTTTCACCAAAACAGGTAGTTGCCGTTGCGACTGCATGTATTCCTTTCTTGGAAAACGATGACTCCAACCGTGCCCTCATGGGTGCCAACATGCAACGTCAGGCTGTGCCATTGATTGATCCAAAAGCACCTTACGTTGGTACTGGTATGGAATACCAAGCAGCCCATGACTCTGGAGCTGCGGTTATTGCTCAGCATGATGGTAAAGTTACCTACGCAGATGCGGACAAGGTAGAAGTTCGCCGTGAAGATGGTTCCCTAGATGTTTATCACATTCAAAAATTCCGTCGTTCAAACTCAGGTACTGCTTACAACCAACGTACGCTCATAAAAGTCGGCGATGTCGTTGAAAAAGGCGACTTTATCGCAGATGGACCTTCTATGGAAAATGGAGAAATGGCGCTTGGACAAAACCCAATCGTTGCCTACATGACTTGGGAAGGTTACAACTTCGAAGATGCCGTTATCATGAGCGAACGCTTGGTGAAAGACGATGTCTACACATCTGTCCACCTTGAAGAATACGAATCAGAAACGCGCGATACAAAGCTTGGGCCTGAAGAAATTACTCGTGAGATTCCAAACGTTGGGGAAGATGCCCTTAAAAACCTTGACGAAATGGGAATTATCCGTATCGGTGCTGAGGTTAAAGAAGGCGATATCCTTGTAGGTAAAGTAACGCCTAAAGGTGAAAAAGATCTTTCAGCTGAAGAACGTCTCTTGCACGCTATCTTCGGAGACAAGTCTCGTGAAGTGCGTGATACTTCTCTTCGTGTACCACACGGTGCCGATGGTGTCGTTCGTGATGTTAAGATCTTTACACGTGCAAATGGAGATGAGTTGCAATCAGGCGTTAACATGCTGGTTCGCGTCTACATCGCTCAAAAACGTAAGATCAAGGTCGGAGATAAGATGGCCGGACGTCACGGAAACAAAGGGGTTGTCTCTCGTATCGTTCCTGTAGAAGACATGCCTTACCTTCCAGACGGAACTCCAGTCGATATCATGTTGAACCCACTTGGGGTGCCATCACGTATGAATATCGGTCAGGTTATGGAGCTCCACCTTGGTATGGCAGCACGTACTCTTGGTATCCACATCGCAACACCAGTCTTTGACGGAGCAAGTTCTGAAGACCTTTGGGACACTGTCAAAGAAGCAGGTATGGATAGCGATGCCAAGACAATCCTTTACGATGGCCGTACTGGTGAACCATTTGACAACCGTGTATCAGTTGGTGTCATGTACATGATCAAACTCCACCACATGGTTGATGATAAATTGCACGCGCGTTCAGTCGGGCCTTACTCAACCGTTACTCAACAGCCACTCGGAGGTAAAGCTCAGTTTGGTGGACAACGTTTCGGTGAGATGGAGGTTTGGGCCCTTGAAGCCTACGGTGCGTCAAATGTCCTTCAAGAAATTTTGACTTACAAGTCTGACGATATTAACGGACGTTTGAGAGCTTATGAAGCTATTACAAAAGGAAAACCAATTCCAAAACCAGGTGTTCCAGAATCATTCCGAGTTCTTGTGAAAGAATTGCAATCTCTTGGTCTTGACATGCGTGTCCTTGACGAAGATGACCAAGAAGTGGAACTTCGCGACTTGGATGAAGGAATGGACGAAGATGTCATCCACGTAGATGATCTTGAAAAAGCCCGCGAAAAAGCAGCACAAGAGGCTAAAGCAGCCTTTGAAGCTGAAGAAGCAGAGAAAGCAACAAAAGCGGAAGCAACAGAAGAAACTGCTGAACAAGAATAAGCAGTTCACTTAGAATAGAAAGGGAAGAAATAGTGGTTGATGTAAATCGTTTTAAAAGTATGCAAATCACCCTAGCTTCTCCAAGCAAAGTCCGTTCATGGTCTTATGGAGAAGTCAAAAAACCTGAAACAATCAATTACCGTACGTTGAAACCAGAACGTGAAGGACTCTTTGACGAAGTCATCTTTGGTCCTACAAAAGACTGGGAATGTGCTTGTGGTAAGTACAAACGCATTCGTTACAGAGGGATTGTTTGTGACCGTTGTGGGGTTGAAGTAACGCGTACAAAAGTTCGTCGTGAGCGTATGGGGCACATCGAGTTGAAAGCTCCTGTATCTCACATCTGGTATTTCAAGGGGATTCCAAGCCGTATGGGCTTGACCCTTGATATGAGCCCTCGTGCCCTCGAGGAAGTTATCTACTTTGCGGCTTATGTGGTGATTGATCCTAAGGATACACCACTTGAGCACAAGTCTATCATGACAGAGCGCGAATACCGTGAGCGCTTGCGTGAGTATGGCTATGGATCATTCGTTGCCAAGATGGGTGCCGAAGCCATCCAAGACCTTTTGAAACAAGTAGATCTTGAAAAAGAAATTACTGAACTTAAAGAAGAGTTGAAAACAGCTACTGGACAAAAACGTGTCAAAGCTATCCGTCGTTTGGATGTTTTGGATGCCTTTTACAAGTCTGGGAACAAACCTGAATGGATGGTTCTTAACATCCTCCCAGTTATTCCACCAGATCTCCGTCCAATGTTGCAGTTGGATGGTGGCCGTTTTGCCTCATCTGACTTGAACGACCTTTACCGCCGTGTTATCAACCGTAACAACCGTTTGGCTCGTTTGCTTGAGTTGAATGCACCAGGTATCATCGTTCAAAATGAGAAGCGTATGCTTCAAGAAGCGGTTGACGCTTTGATTGATAATGGTCGTCGTGGTCGTCCAATCACAGGACCAGGTAGCCGTCCACTAAAATCATTGAGCCACATGCTCAAAGGGAAACAAGGACGCTTCCGTCAAAACTTGCTCGGTAAACGTGTTGACTTCTCAGGACGTTCCGTTATCGCTGTTGGTCCAACTCTTAAGATGTACCAATGTGGTGTGCCACGCGAAATGGCGATCGAGCTCTTTAAACCATTTGTGATGCGTGAAATCGTTGCCCGTGACATCGTGCAAAACGTTAAAGCGGCTAAACGCTTGGTAGAACGTGGAGATGAACGTATCTGGGATATCCTCGAAGAAGTAATCAAAGAACACCCAGTCCTTTTGAACCGCGCACCGACCCTTCACCGTTTGGGTATCCAAGCCTTCGAGCCAGTCTTGATCGATGGTAAGGCCCTTCGTTTGCACCCGCTTGTCTGTGAAGCCTACAATGCCGACTTTGACGGGGACCAAATGGCCATCCACGTACCGCTTTCAGAAGAGGCTCAAGCAGAAGCTCGTATCCTCATGCTCGCTGCTGAGCACATCTTGAACCCGAAAGATGGTAAACCAGTTGTTACCCCATCTCAGGACATGGTTTTGGGTAACTACTACTTGACGATGGAAGAAGCTGGTCGTGAAGGTGAAGGAATGGTCTTCAAAGACCGTGACGAAGCTGTCATGGCTTACCGCAATGGCTATGTTCACCTCCACTCACGTGTTGGTATCGCGACAGACAGCCTCAATAAACCATGGACAGAAGAGCAAAAACACAAGGTCTTGCTTACAACAGTTGGTAAAATCCTCTTCAACGACATCATGCCAGAGGGTCTACCTTACTTGCAAGAACCAAATAATGCGAACTTGACAGAAGGGCTCCCAGCTAAGTACTTCTTGCCACTAGGTGGCGATATCAAGGAAGCCATTCGCAACCTTGAACTCAATCCTCCATTCAAGAAGAAAAACCTTGGAAATATCATCGCTGAGATTTTCAAACGTTTCCGTACAACAGAAACTTCTGCATTCTTGGACCGATTGAAAGACTTAGGCTACCATCATTCAACACTTGCTGGATTGACAGTGGGGATTGCTGATATCCCAGTGGTTGAAGACAAGGCTGAAATCATCGAAGAATCTCATAAGCGTGTAGAACAAATCACAAAACAGTTCCGTCGTGGTTTGATCACTGATGATGAACGTTACAATGCCGTTACAGCTGAATGGCGTGCAGCTCGTGAGAAATTGGAAAAACGCTTGGTCGATAATCAAGATCCGAAGAACCCAATCGTTATGATGATGGACTCAGGAGCCCGTGGTAACATCTCGAACTTCTCACAACTTGCCGGTATGCGTGGTCTGATGGCCGCTCCGAACGGACGTATCATGGAATTGCCAATCCTTTCAAACTTCCGCGAAGGTTTGTCAGTACTCGAAATGTTCTTCTCAACTCACGGTGCGCGTAAAGGTATGACCGATACGGCCCTTAAGACAGCCGACTCAGGTTACTTGACTCGTCGTTTGGTTGACGTTGCCCAAGACGTTATCATCCGTGAGGACGACTGTGGAACAGACCGTGGTCTCTTGATCCGCTCTATCGCAGAAGGAAAAGAGATGATCGAGTCTCTCGAAGAACGTCTCAATGGTCGTTATACTAAGAAAACTGTTAAACACCCAGAAACTGGCGAAGTCATCATTGGTCCAAATGAGTTAATCACAGAAGACAAGGCGCGCGAGATTGTCAATGCTGGTGTGGAAGAAGTGACTATCCGTTCCGTATTTACATGTAACACTCGTCATGGTGTCTGCCGTCACTGTTACGGTATCAACTTGGCGACTGGTGATGCGGTTGAAGTTGGTGAAGCAGTTGGTACAATCGCTGCCCAATCTATCGGGGAACCTGGTACACAACTTACAATGCGTACCTTCCACACGGGTGGGGTTGCCTCAAATACCGATATCACTCAAGGTCTTCCTCGTGTCCAAGAAATCTTTGAAGCCCGCAATCCAAAAGGGGAAGCGGTCATCACAGAGGTCAAGGGACAAGTTACCGCCATCGAAGAAGACGCGTCAACTCGTACGAAGAAAGTCTTTGTTAAGGGTGAAACTGGCGAAGGTGAATACGTCGTTCCATTTACAGCACGTATGCGTGTTGAAGTTGGAGACCAAGTTTCTCGTGGTGCAGCATTGACAGAGGGTTCTATCCAACCAAAACATCTCCTTGCTGTTCGTGATGTCTTGTCAGTTGAAACCTACCTTCTCGGTGAAGTCCAAAAAGTTTACCGTAGCCAAGGGGTAGAAATCGGTGACAAACACATCGAGGTTATGGTTCGTCAAATGATCCGTAAAGTCCGTGTCATGGATCCAGGTGATACAGATCTTCTCATGGGTACCCTTTTAGACATTAACGATTTTACAGATGCTAATAAAGATGTCCTTATCGCCGGTGGGGTTCCAGCGACTGGTCGCCCAGTTCTTATGGGAATTACCAAAGCCTCACTTGAAACAAATAGTTTCTTGTCAGCGGCTTCCTTCCAGGAAACAACTCGTGTCCTTACAGATGCGGCCATCCGTGGTAAGAAAGACCATCTCCTTGGACTCAAGGAAAATGTTATTATTGGTAAGATCATCCCAGCAGGTACTGGTATGGCTCGCTACCGTAATCTTGAACCACAGGCAATCAATGACGCAGAATATCTGGCTCCTGAACAAGAAAAGACAGAACTTGCTCCAGTAGATGAAACTGTGGAAATCCAATCTGAAGAAACTGTAGAATAAAAAGTAAACAAGAGAACCTTCGGGTTCTCTTTTGTTTGGCCTTTTTTTCAACTGTAGTGGGCGACATATAACTAAGTACGAGAGAGAATCATATTGGTTCTTTCTTTTGTAATGTTGAAAGCGACAAGAATTTTAGTTTTAATGTTTTTAAAGTTTCAAAAATCGAATGCATGACGTCTCATGTTCTTGACGAGCGTGTTGGTCGCCTCCAATTTTATTTCGAGCAATTCTGTGGTGCTTTCATTATAGTTTTTCTGCTACTTTTTGTCTGTGTTTAAAAAGCTCCATAATATCTGAGGAGATGTTATCCACTACAAATATTATAGAGCTAAAATGAATGAAAAAGGTAGATTTTTCAAACTGTTCTTGGTATAATATTCAATGCTTAAACTGCTATAGATATGCTATATTTATAGGCATTTAATTACTATCTAAAAATAAATTTTTATTTTCAAGATTGAAATATAAAATATTTTAATATGGATTTGAGTGGAGAAGATTTGATGAATAATGGGATGACATTGCAAAAAGTAACAACTTTTTTTTTAGTTGTTATAATACTATTAGGGATAATTGTTCCGAATACTGTTGCTTTTGCAGAGGGAATAATAGCTAAAGATACAATGACAGATGTCAAAAAAACTGGTAATGAAACTAAAGAAAAGATAGCTCCTGAGGATCAAGCAGATAAACAGGACAATAAAACAGATTCTAAAAAAACTGATAAGGAAGCTGAAGAAAAGATAGCTCCTGAAGAACAAAAAGATAAGCAGGAAACTAAAGATGAAACAAAAGAGGATGAGTCAGAAGTTAAAGAAGAAACAACTAAGCCTAAATTTAATCAATCTTTAACGAAATCAGTTTCTTTGAATCCCGGAGCTCCAATGGATAATGGTAAACTTATGGTATATGATGACAATCATAAGATTAAAGATACATCAAATGGAGATGGAACATCAGTAAATCCATATAATTTGGCAACTATGACGGATACATTGTTTACCATAAACTATACTCCTTTTTTCCGTACAAAAGATGATGGGAGTAATGAGTTTGGAGATCAAAAAATTGTTGTCGATTTACCAACTTACGGATTTAAATTAGCGAATCCCGGAATTGAAGGAGTTCAGTTTGAAAAAATTACATTGCTTGATGCAAGGGGGAATGTAATACCATTAGATTCAGCAGCACAAACTAATTATGATAAAGTTACAAAAATTATCTATGATATCAATGATAATTTCCTTCGATCTTTGGGCGGAGGTTCAAGTTTGGTATTTAATATCGCCTTTAATAGACGTAGTTTAACAGATGAAGAATGTAAAAAGTGGATTGCTGAAGGAAAACTTGAAACAAAACTGAATGTTACTGCCTGTGAAGGAGAAAATAACACACCGATTAATAGTACAGGAAATTCATCAGAATATAAATGGAGAATGTCACCAACAAATTATGACGATCCTAAAACTACAGTAACAGGAAATCGTCATCTAAATGCAAGTAGTCTGGCGAAGATTGCGAATTCTGGATTCATAAGATTTTATGATACAGATCCTGCAAGTGGTCCATTTACTGGTAACAAAGATTACTATTATTATAAGCAAGGAACAATTCATGACGCGGATACTCCTCTAATGAGTTTAAAACATATCAAGGTTTATGTTCCGAAAAATGGAAGTGTTGAAGGAAATTTCATTTTACAAAAATTACAAATCAGAAATGGTTTATATGATTTAGATCTTGCTTATTATGCGACAGTCAGTGAAATGAAAAATGATGGTGATGGAAAGGGAAATTATTATCTCATAACACCAAGGAAACCTCTCTATAATAATGGAAGTGACCACAAATGGAACGATGCATTTACAAAGGGATTTTCACCTATTTGGCAAGTTCCTGATGGAATCGACAATATTGGTTCAGATACTTTATATGAAGCTACAACACCTGAATTTGTTTTTGAAACTCCAAATGGAACAGACGGCAAAAAGGAAGTTGTTATCAGCGCTGATGGACAAGGCGTAAAGATTAAAACTATGAAAGCTAATACTGTCGATGGATATGAAATTCATAGTTTTGCTGGACCTGGATATCAACTTTATAAAAATGCTGGAGGATTTTATACTGCAAATGCAGTTTCTGCAGATGCAAAGTATTCTGATGTTGGCTATACACGTTTAAGTAATGAATATTATATTCTAAAAGATGCCAATGGAGAATGGAATGAGTATTTTCCAAAGAATAAAACTGGTGCAACAGTTGAAACTTATGAATTTCCTGAAGAAATTCAACCTACTGCATGGAAAGGAACTGCTCAAACATGGAATACAGATTCTTATAAAGTAGCAAAAGTAGTTTATACTACAGCAGATGGTAATGAACACACAGCAGATGTAAATTCACCTGTTCATTTAGCAAATAAAGTCCATAATTTTCCTGAAGTTAAATTTGACACTTCTGGTGGAAGAGTAACTAAAGTTGAAGTTCATTGGGAGTACTTAAACAATGATACTTTTAATGCAAGTACACATTTTGCTGGTAACTATAAGGAAAATGTTAGAAGACAGTCATTTGCTCAAAGTAAATTTGATATTTATGTTACACCTACAGCTACAGGACATTTGCAGATAAAATATTCTGCAAAATCAACTGATCCAACTGCGGATGCAAATGATAATTTTGATTATGAAGCTAATAAAGCTGTGAAAAGTCCTGTTAATAATGTGAGTGGAAAAGCAAAGGATGATTTCTTCTGGACAACTGTAACTCAAAAGAAATGTACACCTTTGAAAGCTGAGAGTACTGGTGATAGATTAAAGGAAAATGTATTATATCCAAATCAAGCGGAGAATGGAAGTTTTTATGATACTTGGAAATTGTTCTTTGATTATGGAACGAAGAAAGAATTTTCTCCTGTAACGAAAAATCCAAGAATTGATTTGACAGTGGGAACTTTGAATCTCAAAGGACTTGATTCTAAGGCTGACAAAACTGGACTTTTGACTGGGAAATTTACAGCAAATAAATCCTTAAGTGGTTGGAAAATTATTTATAAAACTGCGGATAATGTACTTGGAATAGAGGGTACAGAAAAAGTATATAATATTGGAAATATTGAAGATGGAACAAAAATAGACCTTGGAATTAATAGGGATATTGAACATCTATCAAGTATTGTTTTAACTTATGATGGAGTATATAATATTGAGCCATTTGCCAATAAAGAAACAGGAGAAGCAGTATTATTTTCCAATATTGAATATGAACTTAGAAATACTGATTTTAAAGGCAATCCATTGACGATAGAGAAGGAAAAGGGAGTTGCTTGGTATGGACCTAATTACTTTATTCAGAATTTAGAAGGTAAATACTATAATGAAAGTTGTAGAGATTCAAATCATATTCATGATGCAGGAAAAGGGCAAGACTTTGGTGGTAGAACATGGAATAGTATAAAACTACCGCAACGTTATGGTATTCTTACTAGAACTTATATTGTTACAAATAAGACTGCCGATAATGTGATTGAGCCTTCAGGTAATGATACAAATAATTCTATTTCTCAATCAGGAACAAGTACTCAAAAGGTTAAATTTAATACAAAAGCTTACGCTTATGCTATGAACTCAGACATGCCTGAAGCGGGTAAGATGCCTTATGGAATTCCTGAATCCGCTTATGTAGAAATAAAAGATAAACAATTTGCTGCAGATGTAGATAAGTGTAAGTTTTTAGGATTTGATAATGCATCTGGCAATGTTATTATTAAACAAGTTACAGATGCTGATGGTAGAGTATGGATTAAAATGTCTATTACAGAAGCGGGCATACAAGCTTTAAATAGACAATTTAGAGAAATTACTAAGAATAAAGCTTTTTCTTACTATTATTACTACAATGATAGTGTACTTAAATTTATGGAAGATCCAGTTGTCATTGCACTGAAGAGTTTTAGATACACAAGTGTTACATCTCCAGGAGAAAATGAGCATCGTCCATATGGAATGGTTTATTATGATATGAGCCCACTTGAAACGAAGCTGGATGGAAGTAAAAATGAATATTATAGCCATGCAAAGCTTGAAGGAGATTTATTCCAACTTTCTGAAAATGCTGCAAAAGCTCTTGATGCTACGAAGGAAAAGAAATTATTTGGAATTGATTTGAGCAAGGTGGAAGTTGTTGTATCCAAGAATACGGCGGTAGGATCAAATATATTCCCTGGGAAATATGATAATATCGTCTATGGAACAGCGGGAAGTAAATTTCCTACACAGACTTTCTATCCAGATGAAAGAGATAATTTACGTGGAGACTTCTTCGTTCAAGCTCCAGACTCAGATGGATTTAAGGACTTTAAGGCTATCTTAGAAATTCCTAAAAAGGATAAATCTATATCCTATACACAAAATAATGAAACTGTTCAAACACCAAAAACACAAGTGGATATGTATTTGACTGGTGAAGTTGAGGTAATGGGAGATAGTCGTCCTGGTAAACAAGAATTTAGTTATAGCATAGATGGTGGAAATACATTTATTTCTGCAGCGGATGTAAAAGATTGGGGAAAAGTAACCCATGTTAAACTTGATTTGGGAGAACTTCCTAAAGGTAGTCAAGTAAATATTAAATTACCACTTAAGACTCATGAAAAAACTACTATTGATGAGCTTGAAGCATACATTGGTGGAAGTTTTGAAACGACTGATTATACAGGAGTTAAAACGAGTGGATATATAAATCCTGCAAAATATATTTATGGAAATTATGCAGTTATGTCCTCAGATGTATGGTGGGATAAAAATGAAAATGGAAAACTTGATGAGGGGGAAACAAAAGCAAAAGGTGTTAAACTTGAACTATATTCTCCTGATCATGATGTGACTATTAATAACAAGTTAATTCCTGCTAATACTTTGATTCATAGTTCAACTACAGATGAAAATGGAAGATATGAATTAAAGAGCTTTATGCTTGAGGCTGGTCAATGGATAAAGGTTACAATGCCAGATGGTGAAACTAAATTAACATTGAAAGCCAATCACTCTGAGATGGAAGAAACAAAAAATTCTGACTTTGATAGAGCAAGCTATAAAACAGCTGAATTACCTGAATTAGTAAAAGAAAAACCTCTTGAAATTATAGGTTGCGGACTTATAAGAGTACCTAAGATAAAAACAGAGCCTGTTAAGATACATGTTGGAGAAGAGTCAGAAAAAGGAGCGGCAAAAGCTGTTGCAACAAGTGATCATCCTACTGTATCTCCTGAATTAAAATATATTGAGTTGCAAAATGATGTGGCTGATGTTGATGGTGGTGGTAAAATAAGAGGAAAGTCTACGGGAAAAATTAAAGCTGAAGTTACAACAACCAACACATTGGCTAGTAGCGATCAGGCGATACCTGAAGATACCGTAAAGGCGGAGTACGATATTATTGTTTATGGAAAGATAAATTATAATAAAAATCACGCTGATGTAACTGGAGAAGCACCAAAGGATAATAACGAATACTATCCATCCATTACAGAAAATGGAAATGATGCCGATACTGATAAGGTAACTGTCTTAGATGAAGGTACGATGAAACGATCTGGATATCTCTTCAAGGGATGGAATACACAAGCTGACGGTAAAGGCACTATGTATTCAAAGGGAGATACATTTAAGACAGGAACAATTGATAAAGATGTAGAGTTATATGCAATTTGGTCTTTAATATGGGCACCAATGGAAATTCCAACCCGAGCGATCACGGTCACAAAAGAGTGGCAAGGGTCAGATGGCAACAAGATCGACGCGCCTGTAGACAGTGTCACAGTCGAACTCTATAAAGACGGAGCCGCAACTGGTCAAGTACAAGAGTTGACCAAAGATAACAATTGGACAGCCAGCTTTGAGAAACAGCCAGTCTCTGCGACCCTTGGTGGCGAAGCTCATCAGTACACCGTCAAAGAAGTTGGTGAAATCTTAAACAACATTCAAGTGACAGGCAAATGGTATGGAGTCGGTTACGCAGGAAGCATGAAAGAAGGCTTCACGATTACCAATAAGGAAAAGACTCCGTGGGCTCCAATGATCCCACCAACCAGAGATGTCAAGGTAACAAAAGAGTGGGAAGATTCAGCTGGTAACGATGTATCTGCGCCTGTAGATAGTGTCAAAGTAGAACTCTACAAAGACGGCGTAGCCACAGGTCAGGTACAAGAGTTGAAGTCAGCCAATAACTGGACAACCACCTTTGAGCAACAGCCAGTCTCTGCGACCCTTGGTGGCGAAGCTCATCAGTACACCGTCAAAGAAGTTGGGGAAACTTCAAACAGCATTTTACTTGCAGGCAAGTGGTATGGAGTTGATTACGCAGGAAGCATGAAAGAAGGCTTTACCATCACCAATAAGGAAAAGACTCCATGGACACCAATGGAAATTCCAACCCGAGCTGTCAAAGTGATCAAAGAGTGGCAAGGCACAGATGGCAACAAGATTGATGCACCTGTGGACAGCATCACAGTCGAACTCTACAAAGACGGCGTGGCCACAGGTCAGGTACAAGAGTTGAGCAAAGCCAACAAGTGGACAGCCACCTTTGAGAAACTGCCAGTCTCTGCGACCCTCGGTGGAGAAGCCCATCAGTACACCATCAAAGAAGTTGGCGAAATTTCAAACAACATTCAGCTTGCAGGCAAATGGTATGGCGTCCGTTATGAGGGAAGCGTGAAAGATGGCTTCACGATTACCAATAAGGAAAAGACTCCATGGGCTCCAATGGAAATTCCAACCAGAGATGTCAAGGTAACAAAAGAATGGAAAGATTCAGCTGGTAACGATGTATCCGCGCCTGTAGATAGTGTCAAAGTAGAACTCTACAAAGACGGCGTGGCCACAGGTCAGGTACAAGAGTTGAAGTCAGCCAATA
Source organism: Streptococcus oralis SK304 (assembly GCF_000287715.1). Lineage (GTDB taxonomy): Bacteria > Bacillota > Bacilli > Lactobacillales > Streptococcaceae > Streptococcus > Streptococcus oralis_Y. The sequence goes on from NZ_ALJN01000022.1 coordinate 131,627, forward strand.
ACTG
>NZ_ALJN01000023.1:0-3582 GCF_000287715.1 Streptococcus oralis SK304
TATCAAAGACAAAAATTTATGAGAGGCTAACTTCTCCTTGGATTGGACAATTTACAAAAGAAGAAGCAAACTATGCAATTCAAAAACTAGATTTAACACCAGAAGGAAGCATTGCCCGCAATAAATGGGTAGGATACTATTATTATAAATCAGATGGAAAGGTGGCCAAGAATGAATGGGTAGATGGCGGTCGTTACTATGTTGATTCTAAAGGCAAAATGGTAAGGGATAAATGGGTAGATGGTGGTCGTTACTATGTAGGATACGATGGTGTGTGGCAACCAAAACCAGCAGCCGGGAATCCATACTCAGCAGCTTTAAAGAGAGCAAAAGCTTATAATAGGATTCATTTGTCAAAAAAAAGAATTTATGAGATGTTAATTTTTGAAGGTTTTAATAGTGACACTGCACAATATGCTATCAATCATTTGCAAGCAGACTATAAGGCGAATGCCTTAGCTCAAGCAAGAGAATACCGAAAGAATACCAATTTATCAAAGACAAAAATTTATGAGAGGCTAACTTCTCCTTGGATTGGACAATTTACAAAAGAAGAAGTAAACTATGCAATTCAAAAACTAGGGGATAAATAGTTATTAAATATTAGATGTAACTTTTTCATGCAAAGCTTTGCACAAATCTAATGATTTTGTTATACTATATCTGTAAGCATTTTCAATTAAAAAGGAGAAGACGATGAGTCAAAAGATTATTGGGATTGACCTTGGTGGGACATCTGTTAAGTTCGCAATTTTAACTCAAGAGGGAGAAATCCAAGAAAAATGGTCTATCAAGACCAATATTTTGGACGAGGGAAGCCATATCGTAGATGATATGATTGAGTCTATTCAACATCGTTTGGACTTGCTTGGATTGTCTGCTACAGATTTCCGAGGCATTGGAATGGGATCACCTGGTGTGGTTGACCGTGAGAAAGGAACTGTTATCGGTGCCTACAACCTGAACTGGAAAACTCTTCAACCAATTAAAGAAAAAATCGAAAAAGCCTTGGGTATCCCATTCTTCATCGACAATGATGCCAACGTAGCTGCTCTCGGTGAGCGTTGGATGGGTGCAGGTGACAACCAACCAGACGTTGTCTTTATGACACTTGGTACAGGTGTTGGTGGCGGTATCGTGGCAGAAGGCAAATTGCTTCACGGTGTTGCTGGTGCTGCTGGTGAGCTTGGTCACATCACTGTTGACTTTGACCAACCAATCGCATGTACCTGTGGTAAAAAAGGCTGTCTTGAGACAGTTGCTTCAGCAACAGGGATTGTCAACTTGACTCGTCGTTATGCAGATGAATACGAAGGCGATGCAGCTTTGAAACGCTTGATTGATGACGGAGAAGAAGTAACTGCTAAAACTGTCTTTGACCTTGCAAAAGAAGGGGACGACCTTGCCTTGATCGTTTACCGTAACTTCTCACGTTACTTGGGAATCGCATGTGCTAATATCGGTTCAATCCTAAACCCATCAACAATCGTTATTGGTGGTGGGGTGTCAGCAGCTGGAGAATTTCTTCTCCAAGGTGTTCAAAAAGTCTACGACGAAAATACCTTCCCACAAGTACGCACATCCACTAAATTGGCTCTTGCAACTCTAGGAAATGACGCTGGAGTTATCGGAGCAGCATCACTTGTATTGCAATAAGATAGATTGATAATAGAGCTTGGTTATCCATCAAGCTCTTTTTTGAAAGTCGAATAAAACGAAATAGGTTTTAATTTTGGGAAGGAATCGCTAGATGAACACATCAAAACACCCCATGCTTGAATTAGCATTGTCTATCGCGACGGAAGCTCATGGAGGACAATTTGATAAGGCAGGGATAGATTATATAGAACATCCAATTTTTGTTGCGAGCCAAGTTGATTCTGAAGAAGAGAAAGCAGTGGCTCTACTACATGATGTTATTGAGGATAGTTCTGTTACTGCTGAAGAGTTACTAAATGCTGGTTTACCAGAGACAGTAGTTACAGCCGTTCAGATTTTGTCAAAGAAAAAGGGACAAGACTATCAAACCTATCTGAAAACTGTGAAATCCAATCCTCTTGCGAGAGCCGTAAAATTAGCTGACCTAAAACATAATTCAGATTTATCGAGACTTGAGACCATTACTGACAAGGATTTGGGAGGATTAGAAAAATATAAAAAGGCCATTGATTATCTGAGTATGTAGAAAAGATTTTTTATGCTATACTAGTTAGGACAATAAATGAGGTGAGAGTAAATGACAAAAGCTGATACGATTTTTAAAGAAAATATAGAACGAATTCTTAAGGAAGGTGTCTTTTCTGAGCAGGCACGTCCTAAGTATAAGGATGGGACAGTTGCCAATTCTAAGTACGTAACGGGTGCCTTTGCGGAGTATGATTTGGCCAAAGGGGAATTTCCCATCACAACCTTGCGTCCCATTGCAATAAAATCCGCTATCAAGGAAGTACTCTGGATCTACCAAGATCAGTCTAATAGCCTAGAAGTGCTGAATAGCAAGTACAATGTTCACTACTGGAATGACTGGGAAGTGGAAGATACGGGAACCATTGGTGAGCGCTATGGGGCAGTCGTTAAGAAACACGACATCATCAATAAGATTCTCAAACAGTTGGAAGCCAACCCTTGGAATCGTCGCAATATCATCTCTCTCTGGGATTACCAAGCTTTTGAGGAGACAGATGGTCTTCTTCCATGCGCCTTTCAGACCATGTTTGATGTCCGTCGCGTAGATGGGGAAATCTATCTAGATGCGACCTTGACTCAGCGTTCTAATGACATGCTAGTGGCCCACCACATTAACGCTATGCAGTACGTAGCTTTGCAGATGATGATTGCCAAGCATTTCGGCTGGAAGGTTGGGAAGTTCTTCTACTTTATAAACAACCTTCATATCTATGATAATCAGTTTGAACAAGCAGAGGAATTGCTCCGTCGTGAGCCGTCAAACTGCCAACCACGCTTGGTTTTAAATATTCCTGATGGGACTAATTTCTTTGATATCAAAGTGGAAGACTTTGAGTTGGTCGACTATGATCCGGTTAAGCCACAGCTGAAGTTTGATTTGGCTATTTAAGAAAATCATAACCACCCGTTAGTGAACTGCACCCCAAAAGTTAGACAGAAAAAATCTAACTTTTGGGGTGTTTTTATTATGAAATTGAGTTATGAAGATAAAGTTCAGATCTATGAACTTAGAAAGCAAGGATATAGCTTAGAGAAGCTTTCAAATAAATTTGGGATAAACAATTCTAATCTTAGATACATGATTAAATTGATTGATCGTTACGGAATGGAGTTCGTCAAAAAAGGAAAAAATCGTTACTATTCCCCTGAATTAAAACAAGAAATGGTTGAGAAAGTTCTGTTGGAAGGACATTCGCAAAGAAGTGTTAGTCTTGATTATGCCCTCCCAAACCAAGGAATGCTTTCAAATTGGCTGGCGCAATACAAGAAAAACGGGTATACTATTGTTGAGAAAATAAGAGGGAGAGTACCTAAAATGGGACTTAAACGGAAGAAAACTTGGGAAGAAATGACAGAACTAGAGCGACTCCAAGAGGAGAATGAACGCTTACGGAC
>NZ_ALJN01000024.1:0-78643 GCF_000287715.1 Streptococcus oralis SK304
TGCATTTTTTTATTTAACGCGGGAAGTAGCTCAGCTTGGTAGAGTACTTGGTTTGGGACCAAGGTGTCGCAGGTTCGAATCCTGTCTTCCCGATCGATTACGAGGATACTTAAGGGTATCTTTTTTATATGTGTTAAGGAGATTCTGAGAATCTTCTTTTTTGTGGCTCTTTGTCAACTGTAGTGGGTTGAAGTCAGCTAAGATCTAGAAAGGACGAATTTCGTCCTTTCTTTTTTGATGTTCGGAGTTATGAAAATCATTTCTTGAAGCTGTATTCATCCCAAGACATGTGGGTTGGAAGAAAAGATGAATCTGTCTTGAATTTGAATTCTTTCAATTTACGAATGACTGTCGAAGTAGAGACAGATAGACTTTCTGCAATAGCTGTCATAAGGACTTTCTCGATTAATTTTTGAGTGATTTTCTGGTTGACGATGGTCGCGATTTGGTGATTTTTCTTGACGAGAGAGGTTTCGGCGACCGCTATTTTCGAACACTGATAACACTTAAAACGTCGCTTTCTAAGGAGAATTCTAGTAGGCATACCAGTTGTTTCAAGGTAAGGAATTTTGGAAGTTTTTTGGAAGTCATATTTCTTCATTTGATTTTCGCAATCAGGACAAGATGGGGCGTCGTAGTCCAGTTTAGCGATGATTTCCTTGTGTGTATCTCTATTAACAACATCCATAATTTGGATATTAGAGTCTTTGATATCGAGTAGTCTTGTGATAAAATGTAATGGTTCCATATGATTCTTTCTAATGATGATTTGGTCGCTTTTCATTATAGATCATATGGGACTTTTTTCTACAACAAAATAGGCTCCATAATATCTATAGGGGATTTACCCACTACAAATATTATAGAGCCGAATTTAGGAAAACTAGCAGGGTTTAAGGAATGGTAGTGACTATATATTTTCTTTAATTATGGTAAAATAGTAAGAGAATAATGTGAGGAAATTGGATGTCAAGTAAGTTTGAAATTTTAATGAATCAAATAGGAGTCTCTGATCAATTGAGACAGGATCCTGCTCTTGTTAATGCAAGTATTGAGCGTGTTGTGGTTCATAAGATTAGTAAGATTTGGGAATTTCATTTTGTATTTTCTAATATTTTACCGATTGAAATCTTTCTAGAATTAAAGAAAGGGCTTCGTGAAGAATTTTCTAAGACAGGGAATCAAGCTGTTTTCGAAATCAAAGCTCTCTCTCAAGAATTTTCAAATGAACTCTTGCAGGCCTACTATAAGGAGGCTTTTTCTGAAGGTCCATGTGCTAGCCAAGGGTTTAAGTCTCTTTATCAGAATTTACAAGTTCGTGCAGAGGGAAATCGACTCTTTATTGAAGGTTCAGAGGTGATTGATAAGGAACACTTTAAGAAAAATCATCTTCCTAATTTAACAAAGCAACTTGAAAAGTTTGGTTTTCCAGCTTTTGTCTGCCAAATCGAAAAGAATGATGCCCTTACGCAGGAGCAGGAGGAAGCCTTCCATACGGAGAATGAACAAATCGTTCAGGCTGCTAATGAAGAAGCTTTGCGTGCTATGGAACAACTGGAACAGATGACTCCTCCTCCAGTAGAAGAGAAGCCGGCCTTTGATTTCCAGGCTAAAAAGGCTGCGGCAAAACCAAAATTGGATAAGGCTGAAGTTACTCAGATGATTGATGTGACGACTGAGGAAAATCGTTTGGTCTTTGAAGGGGTCGTTTTTGATGTGGAGCATAAGGTGACCAGAACTGGTCGCGTTTTGATTAACTTTAAAATGACGGACTACACTTCAAGTTTTTCAATGCAAAAATGGGTTAAGAATGAAGAAGAGGCTCAGAAGTTTGACATCATTAAGAAAAATTCCTGGCTTCGTGTTCGTGGGAATGTAGAGATGAATAACTTTACACGAGATTTGACAATGAACGTGCAGGATGTGCAGGAAGTTGTTCACTATGAGCGGAAGGATTTGATGCCAGAAGGTGAGCGTCGGGTTGAGTTTCATGCTCATACTAATATGTCGACCATGGATGCTCTGCCAGAAGTAGAGGAAATCATTGCGACAGCTGCAAAGTGGGGACACAAGGCGGTTGCCATCACGGACCATGGAAACGTTCAGTCCTTCCCACACGGCTACAAGGCAGCTAAGAAAGCTGGAATTCAGCTGATCTATGGAATGGAAGCCAATATCGTTGAAGACCGTGTTCCTATCGTTTACAACGAAGCGGAGATGGACTTGTCAGAAGCAACCTACGTGGTTTTTGACGTGGAAACGACGGGACTTTCAGCCATCTATAATGACTTAATTCAGGTTGCGGCTTCTAAGATGTACAAGGGAAATGTTATTGCTGAATTTGATGAATTTATCAATCCTGGATATCCCTTGTCAGCCTTTACTACCGAGTTGACTGGTATTACAGATGACCATGTCAAAAATGCCAAACCACTGGAACAAGTTTTGCAAGAATTCCAAGAATTTTGCAAGGATACGGTTCTAGTTGCCCACAATGCAACCTTTGACGTTGGCTTTATGAATGCTAACTATGAGCGTCATGGTCTGCCTAAGATTAGCCAGCCAGTTATTGATACGCTCGAGTTTGCTAGAAACCTCTATCCTGAGTATAAACGTCATGGTTTGGGACCTTTGACCAAGCGTTTTGGTGTAGCACTGGACCACCACCACATGGCCAACTACGATGCGGAAGCTACTGGTCGTTTGCTCTTTATCTTTATCAAGGATGTAGCAGAAAAACATGGTGTGACTGATCTGGCTAGACTGAATATTGATTTGATTAGTCCAGACTCTTATAAAAAAGCTCGGATCAAGCATGCGACCATCTATGTCAAGAATCAAGTAGGTCTAAAAAATATCTTTAAGTTGGTTTCGTTGTCCAATACCAAGTACTTTGAAGGGGTACCACGGATTCCGAGAACGGTTCTAGATGCTCATCGGGAGGGCTTGATTTTAGGAACAGCTTGCTCAGAAGGTGAAGTTTTTGATGCAGTCGTTTCCCAAGGTGTGGATGCGGCGGTTGAGGTGGCCAAGTATTATGACTTTATCGAGGTTATGCCACCAGCTATCTACGCTCCCTTGATTGCTAAAGAGCAGGTTAAGGATATGGAGGAACTCCAAACTATTATCAAGAGTCTGATAGAGGTCGGGGACCGTCTTGGCAAGCCCGTTTTGGCTACGGGAAATGTCCATTATATCGAACCGGAAGAAGAGATTTACCGTGAAATTATCGTCCGTAGTTTGGGACAGGGGGCTATGATTAACCGAACCATTGGTCACGGTGAACATGCCCAACCGGCTCCTCTGCCAAAGGCTCATTTTCGAACAACCAATGAGATGTTGGATGAATTTGCCTTTTTGGGCGAGGAACTGGCTCGTAAACTGGTTATTGAAAACACCAATGCCTTGGCAGAAACCTTTGAGCCTGTTGAGGTGGTTAAGAGTGACCTGTACACGCCTTTCATTGACAAGGCGGAAGAAACGGTTGCTGAGCTGACCTACAAGAAAGCTTTTGAGATTTATGGAAATCCGTTGCCAGATATCGTTGATTTGCGGATTGAAAAAGAATTAACCTCTATTCTGGGTAATGGATTTGCCGTGATTTATCTGGCTTCCCAGATGCTGGTACAACGTTCTAATGAAAGGGGCTACTTGGTTGGTTCTCGTGGGTCTGTTGGCTCCAGTTTTGTTGCGACTATGATTGGGATTACGGAGGTTAATCCTCTCTCTCCTCACTATGTCTGTGGTCAGTGTCAGTACAGCGAGTTTATCACGGATGGTTCTTATGGTTCAGGATTTGATATGCCCAATAAGGATTGTCCAAAGTGTGGCCATAAACTCAGCAAAAATGGGCAGGATATTCCGTTTGAAACCTTCCTTGGTTTTGATGGAGATAAGGTTCCCGATATTGACTTGAACTTCTCAGGAGAAGACCAGCCTAGCGCCCACTTGGATGTGCGTGATATTTTTGGTGAGGAGTATGCTTTCCGTGCAGGAACGGTTGGTACGGTGGCTGCCAAGACTGCCTATGGCTTTGTAAAGGGCTACGAGCGGGATTATGGCAAGTTCTATCGTGATGCAGAGGTGGAACGCCTCGCTCAAGGTGCAGCTGGTGTCAAGCGGACTACAGGACAACACCCGGGGGGAATTGTTGTTATTCCTAACTACATGGATGTCTACGATTTTACGCCTGTTCAGTATCCAGCAGATGACGTGACGGCTGAATGGCAGACGACTCACTTTAACTTCCACGATATCGATGAGAATGTCCTCAAACTTGATGTACTGGGGCATGATGATCCGACCATGATTCGGAAATTGCAGGACTTGTCTGGTATTGACCCTAATGAAATTCCCATGGATGATGAAAGCGTTATGGCTCTCTTTTCTGGAACGGAAGTTTTAGGGGTGACGCCTGAGCAAATTGGAACTCCGACGGGTATGCTGGGAATTCCAGAGTTTGGCACCAACTTTGTACGTGGGATGGTAGATGAGACGCATCCTACAACCTTTGCGGAGTTGCTTCAGCTGTCTGGTCTGTCCCACGGTACCGATGTGTGGTTGGGAAATGCCCAGGATCTGATCAAGAAAGGAATTGCGGACCTATCAACTGTTATCGGTTGTCGGGACGATATCATGGTTTACCTCATGCATGCAGGTCTCGAACCTAAGATGGCCTTTACTATCATGGAACGGGTGCGTAAAGGCATGTGGCTAAAGATTTCCGAAGAGGAGCGAAATGGCTATATCGAGGCTATGAAGGCCAATAAGGTGCCAGAGTGGTATATAGAGTCCTGTGGGAAAATCAAATATATGTTCCCTAAAGCTCACGCGGCAGCCTACGTTATGATGGCCTTGCGTGTGGCCTACTTCAAGGTTCACCATCCCATTTATTACTACTGTGCTTATTTCTCAATCCGTGCCAAGGCTTTTGATATCAAGACTATGGGAGCGGGTTTGGATGCCATCAAACGCAGAATGGCAGAAATCGCTGAAAAACGGAAGAACAATGAAGCCTCTAATGTGGAGATTGACCTCTATACAACTCTTGAAATTGTCAATGAAATGTGGGAACGTGGTTTCAAGTTTGGCAAACTCGATCTCTACCGTAGTCAGGCGACAGAGTTCCTCATCGATGGGGATACCCTCATTCCGCCATTTGTAGCAATGGATGGTCTGGGGGAGAACGTTGCTAAGCAGTTGGTGCGAGCGCGTGAAGAGGGTGAGTTCCTCTCTAAGACAGAACTACGCAAACGCGGTGGGCTCTCATCAACCTTGGTTGAGAAGATGGATGAAATGGGGATTCTCGGCAATATGCCAGAGGACAACCAGTTGAGTTTGTTTGATGATTTGTTTTAAGAATTAGAACGGAGAACATCTTTATGAAACTTAGAATCTTTGCGGAAGACAAACCAGCTGAAAAGGTTTTTGACTATCAGCTAGAGCTGGCAGATGAAACAATTATCCTATCGACAGTGCTTCTGTCGGGTGCCATTGCTTTAGCAGGATTGTTTTCTGCTTTAAAAGAAAAATAGAAAAGGAAGAATAGAATGGTTTTACCAAATTTTAAAGAAAATCTAGAAAAATATGCGAAATTATTGGTTGCGAACGGAATTAACGTGCAACCTGGTCACACCTTGGCTCTTTCTATTGATGTGGAGCAACGCGAGTTGGCTCATCTGATCGTGAAGGAAGCCTATGCCTTGGGTGCGCATGAGGTCATCGTTCAGTGGACAGATGATGTAATCAATCGCGAGAAATTCCTCCACGCGCCGATGGAGCGTCTAGACAATGTGCCAGAATACAAGATTGCTGAGATGAACTATCTCTTGGAAAACAAGGCTAGCCGTCTTGGTGTCCGTTCGTCTGATCCAGGTGCCTTGAACGGAGTGGACGCTGACAAGCTTTCAGCTTCTGCTAAAGCTATGGGACTTGCCATGAAGCCAATGCGTATCGCAACTCAATCCAACAAGGTTAGCTGGACAGTGGCGGCCGCTGCTGGACTTGAGTGGGCTAAGAAAGTCTTTCCAAATGCTACGAGCGATGAAGAAGCAGTTGATCTCCTTTGGGACCAAATCTTCAAAACTTGCCGTGTCTACGAAGCCAATCCTGTTAAGGCTTGGGAAGAACATGCAGCCATCCTTAAGAGCAAGGCGGAAATGCTCAATAAAGAGCAATTCTCAGCCCTTCACTACACAGCGCCAGGGACAGATTTGACACTTGGTTTGCCTAAGAACCACGTTTGGGAATCAGCTGGTGCTATCAATGCACAGGGAGAAGGGTTCTTACCAAATATGCCAACAGAAGAAGTCTTTACGGCGCCTGACTTCCGTCGTGCAGATGGTTGTGTAACCTCTACAAAACCGCTTAGCTACAATGGAAATATCATCGAAGGGATTAAAGTGACCTTTGAAAATGGTCAAATCGTGGATATCACTGCTGAGAAGGGTGATCAGGTCATGAAAGACCTTGTCTTTGAAAATGCGGGTGCGCGTGCCTTGGGTGAATGTGCCTTGGTACCAGATCCAAGTCCAATTTCTCAGTCAGGCATTACCTTCTTTAACACCCTTTTTGATGAGAATGCTTCAAACCACTTGGCTATCGGCGCAGCCTATGCGACTAGCGTCGTCGGTGGAGCAGAGATGAGCGAAGAAGAGCTTGAAGCTGCAGGGCTTAACCGTTCAGATGTTCACGTGGACTTTATGATTGGTTCTAGTCAAATGGATATCGATGGTATCCGTGAGGATGGAACACGCGTACCCCTCTTCCGTAATGGAGACTGGGCAAATTAAGGAGAAGCTATGATTGGAAGCATGTTTGTCGGCCTTTTAATCGGACTATTAGCTGGAGCTATCACCAATCGTGGAGAACGTATGGGATGCTTTGGGAAGATGTTCCTCGGTTGGATTGGTGCCTTTCTAGGACAATTACTCTTTGGTTCTTGGGGGCCAAGCCTAAACGGTACAGCCATTATTCCAGCAGTTCTCGGTGCCATGATTGTCTTAGCTATCTTCTGGGACAGAGGAAGTTAGCTTTCCGACTCTGAAAAGGAAAGGAGGTTGGTCACTTGGGCTAGCCTCCTTTTGAGTATGATATAATAGTTTTATGAGATTAGATAAATTTTTAGTTGCCTGCGCTGTGGGAAGTCGGACAGAGGTCAAAAACTTGCTCAAGGCTGGACGCGTGACGGTCAATGGCAAGAAAGAAAAATCAGCTAAACTGCAGATCAATGAAGAAAGAGATGAGATTCGCTTTGACGGTCAAGTGCTGGAGTACGAGGAGTTTGTTTACTACATGATGAACAAGCCCCAAGGAGTCATTTCGGCGACTGAAGATCCCAAGCATAGAACTGTTTTAGACTTGTTAGATGACTATGCTCGCGCCAAGGAAGTCTTTCCAGTGGGGCGCTTGGATATTGATACCCATGGTCTTTTGCTTTTGACTAATGATGGTCAACTGGCTCATGCCCTTCTTTCACCCAAACGTCATGTGGATAAGACCTATTTGGCTCAAGTCGAGGGCATCATGAGCCAAGAAGATGTGGATACATTTGCCAAGGGCATTTCTCTCAAAGACTTTACCTGCCAGCCTGCTAGACTGGAGCTTGTTTCTACAGATACAGAAAAGAATCAAAGTTTGGTTCGTGTAACCATTGCAGAAGGGAAGTTCCATCAGGTCAAGCGTATGGTATCCTACTGTGGCAAGGAAGTAGTGGACCTACAACGTTTGACGATGGGAACTTTAGCTTTGGACGAGAATTTAGAACGAGGAGAATGGCGTCGTCTGACCAAGGAGGAGTTAGAGGTTCTCCTTGCGAGTATTGTTTAATTTGATTTATTTTAGAAAAGGCGAGGAGAATGTCCTTGCCTTTTTATGTTTTCAGTTGCTTCCTTTGTGAAAAGAGTTATAATAGACAGTAGAATAAAAGGAGGAATCTATGAACGCGATTCAAGAATCATTTACTGATAAACTATTTGCTAACTATGAAGCAAATATCAAATACCAAGCGATTGAAAATGCTGCAAGCCACAACGGAATTTTTGCAGCTCTAGAACGTCGTCAAAGCCATGTAGACAATACACCTGTTTTCTCGCTTGATTTGACTAAGGACAAGGTGACCAACCAGAAAGCATCTGGTCGTTGCTGGATGTTTGCAGCCCTTAACACCTTCCGTCACAAACTCATCTCTCAATACAAACTTGAAAACTTTGAATTGTCACAAGCCCACACCTTCTTCTGGGACAAGTATGAGAAATCAAACTGGTTTTTGGAACAAGTCATTGTGACTGCAGACCAAGAATTGACTAGCCGCAAGGTTAGCTTCCTACTCCAAACACCTCAACAAGACGGTGGTCAGTGGGATATGGTCGTTGCCCTCTTTGAGAAATATGGTGTCGTTCCTAAGTCTGTTTATCCTGAGTCTGTTTCATCTAGCAGCAGCCGTGAGCTAAATGCTATTCTCAACAAATTGCTTCGCCAAGATGCTCAAATCTTGCGTGACTTGCTCGCTTCTGGTGCAGACCAAGCGACTGTTCAAGCTAAGAAAGAAGACCTCTTGCAAGAAATCTTTAACTTCCTTGCTATGTCACTAGGACTTCCACCACGTAAATTTGACTTTGCTTATCGCGATAAGGATGACAATTATCAAAGTGAAAAAGGAATCACACCACAAGAATTTTACAAGAATATGTTGACCTTCCTCTAGAAGACTACGTTTCTGTTATCAATGCTCCAACTGCTGACAAGCCTTACGGCAAATCTTATACAGTTGAGATGTTGGGGAATGTCGTTGGTAGCCGTGCAGTTCGCTACATCAATGTTCCAATGAAGCGCTTGAAAGAATTGGCGATTGCCCAAATGCAAACAGGTGAGACTGTTTGGTTTGGTTCAGATGTCGGTCAGCTCAGCAATCGTAAAGCTGGAATCCTTGCGACAGATGTTTATGACTTTGAGTCAAGCATGGACATTCAACTCACTCAAGATAAAGCTGGACGTTTGGAATATAGTGAAAGCTTGATGACCCACGCCATGGTCTTGACAGGTGTGGACTTGGACGAAAATGGTAAGTCAACCAAGTGGAAGGTTGAAAACTCATGGGGAGACAAGGTCGGTACAGATGGTTACTTTGTTGCCTCAGACGCTTGGATGGATGAATACACTTACCAAATTGTTGTCCGTAAGGAATTGCTGACAGCAGAAGAACAAGCCGCATATGAAGCAGAACCAATCGTACTCGCACCATGGGATCCAATGGGAGCCTTGGCAGAATAAAGCATAAAGAAAAAAGGTTAGGGGAATCCTAGCCTCTTTTGTTTTTAAGTGCTTCTTAAAGTAGTGATAGATAATGCTTGCCAAGGGAATTCTTCTTATTTTGAGTCTTTAAGTGACAGAGGAAAAGATATGTGTTACTATAGTAGTACAAAAGGATATCGGAGTAGAAATGAAGTATTTAAGCAGTCAAGACATCAAGGATCGTCAACGAAATATCAGTGACATTAAACCCTATAAAACAACCAAGGAAATCATTTTTTCAAATATCTTTACCTTTTTTAATGCTATGAACTTGGCTCTGGCAGTTCTGGTAGCCACAACCTTGCGATTTGAGAATATGCTCTTTTTAGGTGTGATTGCTATCAATACAGCCATCGGTATCTTCCAAGAAGTGCGCTCAAAGAATGCCTTAGAAAAGCTTAGTTTACTTGGTAAAAGTAAGTACAGAGTCAACCGAGATGGTCAAACAATCGAGATTGATCCAGAGGACATCGTTTTGGGGGAGTATCTGCATCTCAATCTGGGTGATCAGGTGCCTGTAGATGCAGAAGTGCTTGAAGGGAATATTGAAGTTGATGAGTCCTTGCTGACGGGTGAAAGTGATTCGGTCTTTAAAACAGTTGGTGACCAGCTGATGAGCGGAAGCAATGTCGTTAGCGGATCCTGCCTGGTCACTGCGATGGAGGTCGGTCCTGATAGTTATATCAACAAACTGGCAAAATCCAGCAAGGAATTCAAAAAATACACTTCTCAACTGCGCGATTACATGGATAAGATTTTAAAAATCGTCTCTATCTTGCTGGTGCCAGTTGCCATTCTGCTCTATGTCAGAGGTTTTAGTCTAGGGCGGACTTATGCTGAGATTGTTTTGGGAAGCTCTGGTGCCTTGGTTGGTATGATTCCAGAGGGCTTGATTCTCTTAGTCAGCGTATCCCTAGCCGTAGCTGCCATGAAGCTGGCCAAAAAGAAGGTTCTGGTGCAGGAGCTATATTGTGTAGAGACCTTGGCGCGAGTAGATGTTCTTTGTTTTGATAAGACAGGTACCATCACGACTGGTAATATGAAAGTCCAAGAAATGGATGCGAAGCTGGTAGAGAAACTGTCTTCTTATCTAGCCTATTTCGAGGATGAAAATGCGACTTCGCGAGCTCTGAAGACTTACTTAACGTGTGAGAAAAAGTGGGAAGTTCAAGAAGTTGGTGCCTTTTCAAGCAAAAACAAGTATTCCTTTGTCCAAGTTAAAAATGGAGGGACTTACTTTTTCGGAGCCTATGAATTTCTAGGATTTAGTCAACCAATGGATGCCTACTATGAAAATCTAAAACAGCAAGGTTTTCGAATCTTATCGCTTGCTTATAGCAAGGACCAGATCACAAGCCCAGCCAATATGAAATTACTAGGCCACGTCGTTCTGTCAGATGAGATCAAGGAAAATACCAAGGAAACCTTTGACTATTTCGAGTCACAAGGTGTTGAAGTGAAGATTATCAGTGGGGATAATCATGTGGCTGTATATGGGGTCGCTCGTAAGGCAGGATTTAAAGAATCAGCCCGTGCGATTGATATGACCAAGGTGAGTGATGAGGACTTTGAAAGAGTGGTCTTGGAACACGATATCTTTGGTCGGGTGACACCTGAACAGAAAGAAAAGATGGTGACTATTTTGCAAAAGGCTGGTAAAACAGTTGCCATGAGCGGTGACGGAGTCAATGATGTTCTGGCTCTCAAGAAAGCAGATATCAGTTTTGCGATGAATAGTGCTACCAGCGCAGCCAAAAGCGTCTCCAATATTGTTTTTCTCACAGATGACTTTGCAGTATTTTATGATATCTTGATGGAAGGACGCCGGGTCATCAATAACATCCAAAAGGTAGCATCTCTCTTTCTAACAAAGACCTTCTTCTCCATCGTGTTTGCCATTTTGAGTGTGATATTTGGTTTGGAATTTGCCTTTATCCCTATTCAGTTTACAATCATTTCAGCCATTACGATTGGGATTCCATCCTTCTTCCTAACTTTTGAGTCCAATAAAGAAAAGGTTAGCACACATTTTATGCGAGATATTTTGACCAATGCTGCGATTGGTGGTGGCATTCTGGTTGCTAGTGTTCTCCTGACGAACTTCTTTATCACTGTCCCAGGTCAGGTCAAATTTATTTGCTTCCTCCTTGCTTTGATCAATGGTCTGTGTCTAGTTGCCAAGGTCAGCATTCCCTTTAATCGATATAAACTAGTCTTGCTCACGTTTTTGAGCCTTGCAGCCCTTGTTGGATTGCTTGCCAATACCTTTATCCTGCGAGGAGCTTTTGTGCCTCTAGAAACCACTCAAGTACTCTATGTAGCCATCCTAGCAGTGGTGATTGGGAGCCTGCATTATCTGACTAGAAGAAAAAGTTGATACACAAAAAGAATCAGGATTTGATCCTGATTCTTTTTTATCTATATTCTCGATGGCTTGGATTACATGATACCGAGGAAACGAGCTGCAATACCTACTGCAAAGAGAGCAAGGATGATTGCGATTGGTGATACTTTTTTCTTAAGCAACCACATGCAGAGGAAAGTAAGGAGAAGTCCCATCAATCCTGGAATCAATGAGTTCAACTGACCTTGAAGTGTTTGTGGTTGAACGCTATCCAAGCTCAAACCACTAAGAGCCTGACCAAGAATTCCCTTCAATTCTCCACCTGTTACAGGCCCTTCTGGGAAGTTGATGTAAGCACCTTCAGCCAATTGTTTACCTGGAAGGTTCACAGTAAAGTTGATAGATACCCAACGTTGTACAAGAACAGCAAGGATGAACATACCAAGGATAGATGCTCCTTTAGTGATATCTTTCAAGATACCACCAGACATGTCTTTAGTGATTTCAGATCCAGCTTTGTAACCGAACTCTTGTGTATACCATAGGAAGGCCATACGGATAGCATTCCATCCAAAGAAGAAGAGAAGAGGACCAACAATATTACCAGATGCAGCAAGTGATGCACCAAGAGCTCCAAGGATAGGACGAACTGTAAACCAGAATACTGGGTCACCGATACCAGCAAGAGGTCCCATCATACCGATTTTAACCCCTTGGATAGCCGCGTCGTCGATTTCAACACCGTTAGCACGCTCTTCTTCAAGTGCAAGAGTAACCCCCATGATTGGAGCAGCTACGTATGGGTGAGTGTTGAAGAACTCAAGGTGACGCTCAAGAGCAGCCGCTTGGTCTTCTTTTTTAGTGTACAATTTTTTGATAGCTGGGATTAGTGAGTAAGCCCAACCCAAGTTTTGCATACGCTCGTAGTTCCAAGAACCTTGAAGGAATTGTGAACGCCACCAAACTTTTTGACGATCTGATTTTGATAATTGAATTTTTTCAGCCATGATTGTTCCCCTTTCTAGTAGTCTTCTAGGATATCACCGATTGGGTCGTTAGAAGTCGCAGCTCCGCCGCCACCGTTTCCACCTTGTTTTGAAAGGTTAAGGTAGATGAAGGCAAGAGCAACACCGATGACACCAAGGGCAATCAAAGTCAATTGAGAGATTGCTGCAAGAGCAAAACCGATAGCGAAGAATGGCCATACTTCACGAGTTGCCATCATGTTGATAACCATAGCGTAACCAACGGCAACGACCATAGCACCACCGACAGCCATACCACCATTCAACCATTCTGGCATTAGGCCAAGAGCGTCTTGAACAGCAGAAGCAGGGATAGCGATAAGGAAGGCTGCAGGGATAGCGATACGAAGACCTTGAAGAACAAGGGCGAAGTAGTGAGCGCGTTCAACAGCCGCAATGTTTCCTTCTTTTGCAGCTGCGTCAGCTGAGTGAACCAAGGCAACTGAGATTGTACGAACAATCATTGTCAAGAAAAGTCCAGCTACGGCAAGAGGGATAGCTGTGGCTGTTGCGACGGCGATACCTTCAGTAGTAAAGTTACCACCTTTGATCAAGATGATCGCTGCGGCAACAGATGCAAGAGCAGCGTCAGGAGCTACGGCAGCTCCGATGTTAGCCCAACCAAGGGCGATCATTTGAAGAGATCCACCAAGCATAACACCTGCTTCGAGGTTACCTGTTACAAGTCCGATAAGGGTACATGCGACGATTGGTTGATGGAATTGGAATTGGTCGAGGATACCTTCAAGACCTGCAAGGAAGGCAACAACTACAACCAAGATAGCAGAAATGATTGAAATATCTGACATGGTTTTATTCCTTTTCTATTTAGTTTTAATAAAGTATTTAATCCTGTTTTCAAAAATGATAAAACAGATTAAAATTATTGAACGTTTGCTTTTTTAATCAAGTCAAACAAATCTTTTTTCGTGTCGTTTGGTACTTTACGTACATCAAATTCAACACCGAGGTCACGCATTTTTTCAAATGTTGCAACATCATCTTTGTCCATAGACAAGACGTTATTGATCATTGTTTTACCTGTTGAGTGGGCCATAGAACCAACGTTAAGGGTCTTGATTGGCACGCCACCTTCGATGGCACGAAGGGCATCTTGAGGTGTTTCAAACAAGATAAGAGCATGTGTGTTACCAAAACGAGGATCTTTTGCAACCTCAATCAATTTTTTGATTGGTACAACGTTGGCTTTTACTCCGTTAGGAGCTGCTTGCTTGATCAATTCTTTACGCAATTCGTCGTTTGCAACGTTATCTGAAGCAACGATGATACGGTCTGCTTTTGAATCTGGTGTCCAAGCAGTTGCGACTTGTCCGTGAAGAAGACGTGTGTCAAGACGGGCAAGATTGATTTTCAATTTACCGTCTCCGATAACAGTTCCTTCTGGAATAGCAGCTTGGGCAACTGGAGCAGCCGCAGCACTAGCCCCTTCCTCAACTGGGTTAAGCTCTTCTGGAAGAGCCTTGATGCCATCTTTGGCTTCTTTAATGATATTCGCAGCGACTTTATCCACACCTGCAGTAGCATCCATAAGGCGCTCAGTGTAGGCTTGGATCAACATCGGCAAGTTAAGCCCTGTGATGATGGCAAACTTACGCTCAGGATTTTCTCCCATCACGCGGCTAGCTTGGTTGAATGGAGATCCACTCCAAAGGTCAGCCAATACTAGAACCTCATCTTCTGCGTCAAATGCAGCCACAGCGTTGTTGAATTTAGCGTAAAGATCATCTGGACCTTCATTTGGCATAAAGGTTACAACTTGAACCTTTTCTTGTTCACCAAAGATCATAGATCCTGACTGATGAATACCCGCAGCAAATTCGCCGTGGCTCGCAATAATGATTCCGATACTCATTATTGTCATTCCTCCTTTTAAAATGTTTGACTTATAGGTTTCCTAAAAAACCTCAGACGTACCTAGTATAAATCGTTTTCATATAAAAATCAACTACTTTTTCGAAAATTGTAAAAGTTTTCAATGAAAATAGGCTTACAAAATGTTAATATATAAATAATTTTAAAAAATATATGAAAATAGCAATAGAAAATTTAATATAAAAATACTGAAAATGAGTGACTTTTATGAAAACAGAATGAAAACAAAAGGAAAGATTGCAGGATAGCAATCCTCCCTTTTATAGGAATAAAGTTTGTAAAGCGTGGGCTACCCCGTCTTCTTCGTTGGTCAGAGGAAGTTGCTCGTCTGCATATGGAAGGAGAGCAGGATTGGCGTTTTTCATAGCATATCCCTTGCCTGCAAATGCCAACATTTCCGTATCATTATGCTCATCACCAAAGGCGATTAAGTCTTTTTTATCACGATTCATCACATTGAGCAAGTACTCTAGAGCAAAGGCTTTGTTTACCCCCTTGGGTGTACATTCGAGGATGTTGAGAGGGCCACCCCAGGTATTGATAGCTAGTTGATGCTGATAAAAACGATTCATCTCGTCCGCTAGAGCGTATTTGTCCTCAACCCTTGTTTGCAAGAGAATGCAGTTAGGATTCTTGGTTACTCGTTCGGGTTTGAATTGATTTTTCGGTTGGAAGTTCTCTACGCCAAATAGTTTAGGGTCCGCAATTTCTTCATTCGGAGCTGTAATGTAAAATTTCTTACGGTATTCTCCTGCAATAAAGTCGGCCTGAATATCCTCTTTACGTTTGACCATATCTAGGAGATATTTTTTGTCCAAGGTTAAGCATCTTTCGTGCTCCCAAGCCTGTCCTGGTAGATGGGTGAGGGAACCATTAAAGTTAATCATAGGAGTATGTAGCTCTAGTTCGCGGTAGAAGTCTTTTGCCATGCGATACGGGCGCCCCGTCGTGATGATGACATGGTGTCCTTTTTCTGAAATTTTTTTGATTGTCTCTTTGGTAAAATCGGAGAGCTTGCTTTCACCATTAAGCAAGGTTCCGTCCAAATCGACTGCGATAATTTTTTTAGTCATATAAACCTTCCTAGTCGTTTCCAGATAAGATGTCTACTATTATATCAAAAAGAAAGAAGAAAAGCAGACAAGAACAAAAAACTCAGTTGCTTTGATTTATTAAATAAATCAAACAAACATATTGAAAAGGTGAATGATAAATGATATAATACTAATATTGTTCGTAAAAAATAAAAGGAGATTAAAGATGGACAAACTATTTAAACTAAAAGAGAACGGGACGGACGTTCGTACGGAGGTTCTCGCTGGTTTAACAACTTTCTTTGCAATGAGTTACATTCTCTTTGTAAACCCACAAATGCTTGCGCAGACAGGGATGCCTGCTCAAGGTGTCTTCCTAGCAACGATTATTGGTGCAGTAGCTGGTACCCTGATGATGGCCTTCTATGCGAACCTGCCATACGCTCAAGCACCAGGTATGGGACTCAATGCCTTCTTTACCTTTACAGTCGTATTTGGGCTTGGTTATTCATGGCAAGAGGCCTTGGCTATGGTCTTTATCTGTGGGATTATTTCGCTAATCATTACCTTAACAAATGTTCGTAAAATGATTATTGAATCCATTCCCAATGCGCTTCGTTCGGCTATTTCAGCAGGTATCGGTGTCTTCCTTGCCTATGTAGGGATTAAGAATGCTGGTCTTTTGAAATTCTCTATTGATCCAGGAAGTTATACAGTTGCTGGTGAGGGTGCTGATAAGGCCCAAGCAGCCATTACAGCAAACTCTTCAGCAGTTCCAGGTCTGGTTAGCTTTAATAATCCGGCTGTTTTAGTAGCTATTGCAGGTTTGGCTATTACGATTTTCTTTGTTATTAAGGGCATCAAGGGAGGAATCATTCTTTCTATCTTAACAACGACAGTTCTTGCTATCGCTGTTGGTTTGGTTGATGTATCAAGCATTGATTTTTCTAATAACCATGTAGGTGCAGCCTTTGAAGATTTGAAGACAATCTTTGGTGCAGCACTTGGCTCACAAGGATTGGGTGCTTTAATCTCAGACACTGCTCGTCTACCGGAAACACTTATGGCTATTCTGGCCTTCTCGTTGACAGATATTTTTGACACAATTGGTACCTTGATTGGTACAGGTGAAAAAGTCGGTATCGTAGCGACAAATGGTGAAAATCACCAATCAGATAAGTTGGATAAGGCTCTTTACTCTGATTTGATTGGTACTTCAATTGGTGCCATCGCAGGTACTTCAAACGTGACAACCTATGTTGAGTCTGCAGCGGGTATCGGTGCGGGTGGACGTACTGGTTTGACAGCCTTGGTGGTTGCGGTTTGTTTTGCAATTTCAAGTTTCTTTAGTCCACTTTTGGCAATTGTTCCATCAGCTGCGACGGCTCCAATTTTGATTATCGTTGGGATTATGATGCTCGGTAGCTTGAAAAACATCCATTGGGATGATATGGCTGAAGCTGTCCCTGCCTTCTTTACGTCTATCTTCATGGGATTCAGCTACTCTATCACACAAGGGATTGCAGTTGGTTTCTTGACTTATACGTTAACAAAAGTTGTCAAAGGTCAAGCCAAGGATGTGCACGCGATGATTTGGATTTTGGATGCCTTGTTTATCCTTAACTATATCAGTATGGCGCTTTAAATGATATAATAGTAAGAGGGGGGTTCCCCCTTTTACTATAAGGAGGTATATCATGAAAGAAAAGACGATCTGGCGAGAGGTTTGGGACAGAGGGAAGTGGATCCTCATCCTTTTAGCAGCTTTTGTCCTATCACAATTTCCTTTAGGGTTATCCGCTTGGTTGACTTCTAGACAATTTCCGCTTTTGCAATCAGGACTCTTAGTTGGTGCCTTGTCTATTGTCGTTTTGGTGGTATTTATCATTGGTGCGCGGAAAACAAAGCTTGCTACCTTTAATCTATCCTTTTTTAAAGCTAAGGACCTAGCTCGCTTGGTATTGAGTTATCTAGTAATCTTTGCTACTAATTTGTTGGGCTCAGCTTTGCTTCGCATGATGAATGAAACAACAACCAGTAACCAATCAATACTGAATGGTTTGGTTCAGAATAGTTCCTTGATTTCTACCTTCTTCTTGATTGTATTGGTTGCTCCGATTTGTGAGGAAATTTTGTGTCGTGGGATTATTCCCCAAAAGATCTTCCGTGGAAAAGAAAAACTTGGCTTTGTTGTTGGTGCAATCGTCTTTGCCTTGCTCCATATGCCAACCAATCTACCTTCTGTGATTATTTATGGAGGAATGTCAACGGTTTTGACTTGGACAGCCTATAAGACTGAGCGTTTGGAGATGTCCATTTTGCTTCATATGATTCTCAATGGTATTGCATTTTGTTTGTTGGCCTTATTGGTATTGATTAGTAGAAATCTAGGTCTATCATTCTAAGCCATTGACCTACTTGGAAAAGATGAATACTAGCGTGTCCATCTTTTTCTTTTTATGGTAAAATAGAGAGATAATATGGTAAAGAACATTAAGGAAGTGACCGTTATGTCCAATAAAGTCAACCACGTAAAAACAGCCATTTGCGGCATTATCAATGTAACCCCAGATTCTTTTTCAGATGGTGGTCAATTTTTTGCTGTTGACCAGGCGCTCCAGCAAGCTCGTAAATTGATAGCTGAAGGAGCGAGCATGCTAGATATCGGTGGGGAATCGACTCGCCCGGGCAGCAGCTATGTAGAGATAGAAGAGGAAATCCAGCGTGTTGTTCCAGTTATCAAAGCTATCCGTGAGGAAAGTGATGTCCTCATTTCCGTCGATACATGGAAAAGTCGGGTGGCAGAGGCTGCTTTGGCTGCTGGCGCCAATCTGGTCAATGATATCACTGGTCTTATGGGAGATGAGAAAATGGCGGATGTGGTTGCTAAGGCTGGAGCGAAAGTGGTTACCATGTTTAATCCAGTTATGGCTCGACCTCAGCATCCTAGCTCGCTCATCTTTCCTCATTTTGGTTTTGGACAAGCTTTTACAGAGGAAGAGTTAGCTGACTTTGAAAAAATGCCAATCGAAGACTTGATGGAGGCTTTCTTTGAACGAGCACTAGTGAGAGCGAATCAAGCCGGGATAGCAAGAGAAAATATCCTGCTGGATCCAGGGATTGGCTTTGGTTTGACCAAGAAGGAAAATCTGCTCCTTCTACGGGATCTGGATAAACTACACCAGCAAGGCTATCCGATTTTTCTTGGAGTTTCGCGTAAGCGATTTGTTATCAATATCCTGGAAGAAAATGGTTTTGAAGTTAATCCTGAAACGGAAGTCGGTTTCCGCAATCGGGACACAGCTTCGGCTCATGTAACTAGTATCGCTGCGAGACAGGGTGTCGAAGTAGTGCGCGTGCACGATGTAGCCAGTCACAAGATGGCGGTTGAAATTGCGTCAGCTATTCGATTGGCAGAAGATGCGGAAAATCTAGATTTAAAACAATATAAGTAAGATGAACGAAATTCAAAACAATCAATGGATTGCCCACTACCGGACGGACCAACCGCATTTCGGTTTGGAACGAATGGTGGAACTCCTAGCTTTACGAGGCAATCCCCATCTCAAACTTAAGGTCATCCATATCGGAGGGACCAATGGCAAGGGGTCTACAATTGCTTTTTTGAAAAAGATGCTGGAAAAGCTAGGTCTAAGAGTTGGTGTGTTCAGCTCGCCCTATCTCATTCATTATACAGACCAGATTAGCATCAATGGGGAATCCATCCCAGAAGCGAGGCTGGAGGCCCTCATGGCAGTTTATCGCTCTTTGCTTGAGGGGGAGAGGAGCGTTGCATTACAAGGAACAACCGAGTTTGAGATTATCACAGCCCTTGCCTATGATTACTTTGCCTCAGAACAAGTAGATGTAGCCATCATGGAAGTCGGTATGGGTGGTCTTTTGGATAGTACCAATGTCTGTCAACCAATTTTGACAGGAATTACAACCATTGGACTGGACCATGTAGCCCTACTTGGTGACACCTTGGAAGCCATAGCAGAGCAGAAGGCAGGTATTATCAAACAAGGTATTCCCTTGGTAACAGGTCATATTGTTCCAGAAGCCTTGACTGTGATCAACCATATTGCAGAAGATAAAAATGCGCCGAGACTTGCCTATGGGAGTGATTATCAAGTCAGTCATCAAGAAAGTGTGGTGACAGGAGAGATCTTTGACTATACAAGTGCTGTCAGACAAGGTCGCTTCCAGACAGGTCTGATTGGTTTGCATCAGATAGAGAATGCGGGGATGGCGCTTGCCCTCCTAGACACTTATTGCAAGGAGACTGGGCGGGAGTTAGCAAGTAATGACTTGGTTGCTCAAGCTTTGAAAGAAACCAGATGGCCAGGGCGTTTGGAAGTCGTGTCTAGTGACCCCTTGCTGCTCTTGGATGGGGCCCACAATCCTCATGCGATAAAGGCTTTGTTGGCAACCTTGCGAGAACGGTTTGCGGATTATCATAAGGAAATCCTCTTTACCTGCATCAAAACCAAGGCTTTGGAGGATATGCTGGATTTGCTAGAAACGGTGCCAGATAGTCAATTGACTTTAACCCATTTTGACGATAGTCGGGCGACTAATGAAAGCGTGTTGAAAGAGACAGCCAAGTCTAGAAATCTCAATTACCAAGGTTGGCAGGATTTTCTAGAGCAGAAATTGACAGATAAAAAAGAGGAGAAACAAACAGTTAGGATTGTCACAGGTTCCTTGTATTTCTTGAGCCAAGTGAGAGCCTATCTGATGGAGAGGAAGAACGAGAATGGATACACAAAAGATTGAAACGGCTGTAAAAATGATTATCGAGGCTGTTGGTGAGGACGCTAACCGCGAGGGCTTACAGGAGACACCTGCTCGTGTAGCCCGTATGTACCAAGAGATTTTTTCAGGTCTTGGCCAGACTGCGGAGGAACATTTGTCAAAATCCTTTGAGATTATCGACGATAATATGGTGGTGGAAAAGGATATCTTTTTCCACACCATGTGTGAACACCACTTCTTGCCCTTCTATGGGAGAGCGCATATTGCCTATATTCCAGATGGCCGTGTGGCAGGTTTGTCCAAGCTAGCTCGTACGGTTGAAGTCTACTCTAAGAAACCACAGATTCAAGAACGGTTGAATATTGAAGTGGCTGATGCCTTGATGGACTATCTAGGGGCTAAGGGAGCCTTTGTTGTTATTGAGGCGGAACATATGTGTATGAGCATGCGTGGTGTCAGAAAACCAGGCACTGCAACCTTAACTACTGTAGCCCGTGGCCTATTTGAGACGGATAAGGACCTCCGAGACCAGGCTTATCGTTTAATGGGACTATAATACTCTTCTAAAATCAAATTCAAACCACGTCAGCTTCCATCTGCAACCTCAAAACAGTGTTTTGAGCAGCCTGCGGCTAGCTTCCTAGTTTGCACTTTGATTTTCATTGAGTATAAAAAGAATCCGCTTTAAGCGGATTTTTCTAGAAAGGACTAGTTATGGATCAGCTAAAGATTAAAGATTTGGAAATATTTGCTTATCATGGACTCTTTCCAAGTGAGAAGGAATTGGGGCAAAAGTTTGTTATTTCCGCACGCTTATCCTATGATATGACCAAGGCAGCGACTGAGTTAGATTTGTCTTCTTCTGTCCACTATGGAGAACTTTGCCAACAGTGGAAGACTTGGTTTCAGGAAAGCACTGAGGATTTGATTGAAACGGTAGCCTACAAACTAGTAGAGCGTACCTTTGAGACCTATCCTCTTGTCCAAGAGATTGAGTTGGAACTAAAAAAACCTTGGGCGCCAGTTCATTTACCGTTGGATACCTGCTCGGTGACCATTCACCGTCGTAAGCAACGGGCCTTTATCGCTCTAGGAAGTAATATGGGAGACAAGAAAGCGAACTTGGAACAAGCTATTGATAAACTGCGGACTCGAGGTATCCATATTCTCAAAGAGTCCAGTGTATTAGCGACGGAGCCTTGGGGTGGTGTGGAACAAGATAGCTTTGCCAATCAGGTGATTGAAGTAGAAACCTGGCTTCCAGCATCAGTCTTATTAGAGACCTTGTTAGCCATTGAGTCAGAAATGGGACGGGTTCGAGAGGTGCATTGGGGGCCACGTTTGATTGATTTGGACCTGCTTTTTGTAGAAGACCAAGTCATCTATACAGACGACCTCATCTTACCTCATCCTTATATAGCAGAACGCCTCTTTGTCCTTGAACCGTTAGTGGAAATAGCTCCCCATTTTATCCATCCAATCTTAAAACAACCAATTCGATACTTGGTTGACCAGTTGGAGCAAGGAAATGCCTAAGCTTTCTGAGACCTATAGCAAGTGGAAGAGTATCGGGGAGGGACTACTTGCTATTGTTTTAGGGCTTCTCTTGATTCGTTTTGGACAAGTTATTCCGCGAATGGGGTATCAGTTGCTGATGGGCTACTTTTCCTTGTCAGCAGTTTGGCACTTGTTGACTCGCTGGTTTCAAGATAAAAAACGTCGGGAAAACATCTTTGTAACCTTGGCTAAGCTAGTGGTTGCGGCTCTGGTGTTTGACTCTATCATCTTGCAAGACCTTGCCCTCTATCTCCTGGTTTTTATCATTGCGAGCTACCAGCTGTTTACGGGCGCCATTAGTCTTGTGACCTGGTCCCTCTATCGAAAAAATGCCATTCATCCTCGGCTCCATCATCTCTTTGATGCTGTATGGATGATAGGATTCGGTCTTTATAGCATCTCTCCTTTTCACGATGCAGCGAATTTTGAATTGCTCTTGCTTGGGTTTTACTTGCTCATGCTAGGAGCCAGTAGCCTTCGGGATGGTTTCTTTTTTGAAAAGATAGAAAACAATCCCAAGCTGAAACGACGAATGCGAATGACCTTGCCGATCTTTGTGACGGCTCTGATTCCTATCAGCACCTTGCGAAAACTAAATGAGTGGCTGGCAAATCATGAAAGTCAAGAAGGGGAAGTTCATTCAGAAAGAAAAAACGACCAGACGGTTGATCTGGAGATTTTTGTCCATACCTCAGAAACCTCTTTCTTCCTCGCTATGGGACATGTGGATATTTGTTATCAAGGGGAGGTTATTTCCTATGGTTCCTATGATCCCCACTCGGAGCGTTTATTCGGCATGGTCGGAGACGGTGTTTTGTTTAAGGCCAATCGGGAAAAATACATCGAACTCTGCAAGAGGGAGAGTCAGAAGACCTTGTTTGCTTATGGTCTGAGTTTGACGGACCAACAGAAAGCAGCCATCCAAGCTCGTTTGGCAGAGATAGAAGACCTGTTAATTCCTTGGGAACCAAGCTCGCAGTTGATGAAAAGAAGAGAGGGAGAGGTCAAGCATACCTACTCCTACCAACTAAAAGAGGAAGCAGATGCGACACTCTATAAATTCAGCTCATCTGAGTTTAAAACCTACTTTGTTCTCAGTACCAATTGTGTCTTGCTAGCAGACTCTATCGTGGGAAAAGCTGGGACTGATATATTGAGTCCCCAAGGTTTCATCGTACCAGGGACTTATCAGGATTATCTTGACTTAGAGTATACAAAACCAAACGGTCTAGTTGTCAGTCGCTCCATTTATTAGAAAAAGAAAACTCTAGTTCCTCAGCAGTTTGCGCCGAGAAGCTAGAGTTTTTAAAATAGGTCATTTTCTTCTGGAAGGAGGATGGTTTCTCTGCCGTCCATGTCTAAAACAAGGACCCTAGGAGGGTAAAGAGGATCGAAAGGATGATTGAAATCAAAATCGATCCTAGTCGGAAGGTGCTGGCTAGAAAAATGGAAGGTGATGGTCCCCTTATTGTTAAGCAGTTGAAACTCAAGTTCTTCTTCTAATTCAAAGACATTTTTCAGGAAATGATCAATAATATACCATAAAGAGTCAATGACATCGTCAGGCAGGCTGGTAACGACACCAAAACTAGCGGAACGTCTCTGTGTATTTGTAAAAGCCATAAGAGTCCCCTCCCCCTTTTATTTTTCCTTATCATACAGCAAAATGTCTTAAAAATCAAGAAATCGTAATTGCTTTTTCAAAATGGGAATAAACTGTGAAATTTTTTCAAAGTTTCTCTAAAAAATACTTGAAAGTGTTTACAATAAGTGATAAAATGGAGTAAGTAGATGCGTGAAAGCGAAATTTTCATTATAGAAAAGAAACGGAATGAACACAGATGATACAGTAACGATTTATGATGTTGCCCGTGAAGCAGGAGTTTCAATGGCAACAGTTAGCCGTGTCGTTAATGGCAACAAGAATGTTAAAGAGAACACTCGAAAAAAAGTCCTAGAAGTGATTGATCGCTTGGACTATCGTCCAAATGCGGTAGCCCGTGGTTTAGCTAGCAAGAAAACAACGACAGTCGGAGTTGTGATTCCTAACATTACCAATGGTTATTTCTCAACGCTTGCTAAGGGGATTGATGACATTGCTGAAATGTACAAGTATAACATTGTCCTAGCAAATAGTGATGAGGATGATGAAAAGGAAGTTTCAGTGGTTAACACTCTCTTTTCAAAACAAGTCGATGGTATTATCTTTATGGGCTATCACTTGACTGAAAAGATTCGTTCAGAGTTTTCTCGTTCACGGACACCGGTTGTTCTTGCTGGTACTGTGGATGTAGAACACCAACTTCCAAGTGTGAATATCGACTACAAACAAGCAACGATTGATGCTGTGGGCTACCTTCTCAAAGAAAACGAGAAAATTGCTTTTGTAAGTGGACCACTTGTCGATGATATCAATGGCAAGGTTCGTTTGATTGGTTACAAGGAAGCGTTGAAAAAAGCTGGACATTCTTATAGCGAGGGATTGGTCTTTGAATCAAAATACAGCTATGACGATGGTTATGCCTTGGCAGAACGCTTGATTTCATCACAAGCTACAGCCGCAGTTGTAACAGGCGATGAATTGGCAGCAGGTGTCCTAAATGGTTTGGCTGACCACGGTGTATCAGTGCCGGAAGAGTTTGAAATCATTACTAGTGATGATTCACAAATCTCACGCTTTACCCGTCCAAACTTGACGACTATTGCCCAACCTCTTTATGACTTAGGTGCTATCAGCATGCGTATGTTGACTAAGATTATGCATAAGGAAGAGTTGGAAGAACGTGAAGTTCTCTTGCCTCACGGTTTGACAGAACGTCGCTCTACACGAAAACGTAAATAGAAAAAATCAGGAAATCTTCACGATTTCCTGATTTTGTGTTCTAGAGAAGAGGATTAGCCTTCCATATAGTCTTTTAAGGCTTGTCCTTTTAGTCCAGCGTTAAGGGCAATTAATAATTTGAGGCGAGCTTTTTGAGCGTTGAGTTCTTTGACAAAGAAAATACCAGCTCGTTGCAACTGCACCCCTCCGCCTTGGTAGGCATAGACAGGTTCAGCAATACCATTAAAACAACGTGAGACCAAGGCGACTGGGATTCCTTTTTGGAGGAGATTTTCCAACTTTCGAGCTGTTTCTTTGGGAACATTGCCTGCTCCAAAAGCCTGAATGACTAAGCCATCCAGCTGTTCCAAGTCTAACATATCGATCAGCTCGTCTGTCATACCGGCATAGGCTGAGATGATGGGAATCAGACCTTGAATACGCTCGAGATCAAACCGGACACGAGGTTCAGCCGTTTTGAAGTAGAGGATTTCTTGCTTCATGATGAGGCCAAGTGGTCCATGTGTTGGGGTTTGAAAGGTGCTGACGTTGGTTGTATGTGTTTTGGTAACATACTTGGCTGCGTGGATCTCATCGTTCATGACGACCAGCACACCCTTTTCGGCTGCTTTATCATCGCTGGCAACTCGTAAAGCGCTCAGATAGTTGTATACACCGTCACTACCAAGTTCGTTGGAACTACGCATAGCTCCTGTTAGAACGATGGGCTTGTGTGGGATTTTCATGGTATCAAGGAAATAGGCTGTTTCTTCCAAGGTATCCGTCCCATGTGTGATCACAACTCCATCGTAGTTATCAGCTTCCTCTTTGATTTTATGATAGAGTGCAAGCATATGCTTGGGTTTGATATGGGGACTTGGTAGATTAAAAAAGTCTAGGGCATGAACCTCAATCCCTTCAAGTGGATTGGAAACATGGTTCATGGGATTGTCCTGACTAGTTACAACGGCACCAGTGGCGTCTGCTTGCATGGAAATAGTCCCACCTGTATGTAAAACAAGGATTTTCTTAGGCATGATTTAGTCACTCTTTCTGAAATGTGGTATAATCATTGTAACACAAAAGGGGAGAATGGGATAGGATGGAAGTCAAGGCTGTTTTTTTTGATATCGATGGAACGCTAGTCAACGATCGCAAGAGTGTTTTGAAATCCACTAAGGACGCGATTAAGATTGTCAAAGAGCAAGGGGTACTTGTTGGAGTAGCGACAGGACGAGGACCGTTTTTTGTCAAGGAATTGATGGAAGACTTGGACCTAGACTTTGCGGTGACCTACAATGGCCAATACATTTTTAATAAAGAAAAGGTACTCTTTGCAAGTCCGATTGCTAAGTCAAGCCTGCGTCAACTGATTGCTTATGCTAAAAAGGAGCGTAAAGAAATCGCTCTTGGAACCGAGCATGCCGTTGTTGGTTCGAAGATTATGTCATTTGGTCTCGGATCCTTTTCCCAACTGGTTAGTCGTTTTATCCCGACAGTGCTGACAAGAACCGTCAGCCGTTCTTTTAATCGAATGGTCAGCAAGGCAGTTCCTCAAAAAGAAGACGACTTGCTTAACTTGATTAATCAACCCATTTATCAAGTTTTGATGCTGATGACGCCAGAAGAATCTGAGAAGGCAGCAGCTGATTTTCAAGACTTGAAATTGACTCGAAGCAATCCTTTTGCCGCAGATATCATTAACCAAGGAAATTCCAAACTAGAAGGCATTTGTCGGGTCGGGAAAGAATATGGCTTTGCTCTCAACCAAGTCATGGCCTTCGGTGATTCAGATAATGACCTGGAAATGTTAGCAGGTGTCGGTATGTCAGTCGCTATGGGAAATGGCAGTAGCAGTGCCAAAGAGGTTGCTAAGCATATTACGGCAAGTAATCAACAAGATGGCATCCACAAGGCGCTTGAGCACTTTGGTGTTTTGGCTTCAGAAAAAGTGTTTGTCAGTCGGGACTACCACTTTAATAAAGTAAAGACCTTCCACCACATGATGGATGAACGAACTCAAGAAGAGCCACAAGCATGGGATGTTGAAGGTGCAACCCACCGCGCAGACTTTAAAATTGAAGAATTAGTAGAGTTTGTTCGCGCGGCAAGTTCTTCGGAGGAAGAATTCCAAGAGTCCCTTGCAAGCATGCATGAAGCACTTGATAAGGCAGCAGAGAAAGTGGCGAAAAAGACACCTGCTAAGCAAAACTTGGTCGGTCAAGTGGATGCTTTGATCGACACACTGTATTTCACATACGGTAGTTTTGTTTTGATGGGAGTGGATCCAGAACGCATTTTTGATATTGTCCATGAAGCAAATATGGGGAAGGTTTTCCCTGATGGAAAAGCTCATTTTGACCCAGTTACACACAAGATTTTAAAACCAGATGACTGGGAAGAAGAATATGCTCCAGAACCTGCCATTAAACAGGAGCTACAACGTCAGCTTAAGGCTTATGAGCGACATAAAGAAAGAAATAGAAATAATAAGTAACAAAAAGGAGCTCTAGGCTCCTTTTTTAATAATTATAATGTTTTTTCACTTTCTCTCACGACCAGCAAATCAACTTTTGCATGGCGGAGAATGTATTCAGATGAAGACCCGACTAAGAGGCGTTCAAAGGCATTGAGACCTGTGGCACCAACTAAAATCAAGTCAACATTTTCTGCGTCTGGAATCGTCCGAGCGAGGAGAGTTTTGGGATTTCCCATCTCGATGACGATGTGGATATCAGTTAAACCGGCATCTTTTGCACGCTTTTCGTACTCTTTCATCATACTTTCAGCATCGGCTTGGAGTTCTTCGTAAACTTCAGCATCAAAGGTAGATACGCTTTGAAGAGCGCGTGTGTCAATAACATGGACAATGGTGAGCTTGGATTCATTGCGTAGAGCAGTGTAAACACCTTTGACGAAAGCCAAGTCCGCTTCTTTAGAACCATCAATTGCGACCATAACATTTTGGTAACGTTGTGCCATAATGAAACCTCCTGAAATTTTCTTGCTTTTATTGTAACCCTTTTCACTAAAGAAGTAAAGTAAAAATCATATTTTAAACCATATTGTTGGTCATAGACTTAGTGCGTATATAGAAATAAAAGAAAAGAGAATTAGTGAGGATTCTCTTTGTCAATGTTTTTTCTTTTGTTTCCTTGTTTATGGAAGCTTGTCGCAGCGACTTTCTAGTGGTATAATGTTACTATCCTGACGAATTGAGGAAAAAAGATGAAAGAATTTAACAAATCTAGCAAGCTAGAGCATGTTGCTTATGATATCCGTGGTCCTGTTTTAGAAGAAGCCATGCGTATGCGAGCAAATGGAGAAAAGATTTTACGCCTGAATACAGGAAATCCAGCAGAATTTGGCTTTACAGCGCCAGATGAGGTCATTCATGATTTGATTATGAATGCGCGTGATAGCGAAGGGTACTCTGATTCCAAGGGTATTTTTTCGGCGCGTAAGGCTATCATGCAGTATTGCCAACTGAAGAAATTCCCAAATGTGGATATTGATGATATTTACCTTGGAAATGGTGTCAGTGAGCTGATTGTCATGTCCATGCAAGGGCTTTTGGACAATGGAGATGAGGTCTTGGTGCCTATGCCAGACTATCCTCTCTGGACAGCGGCTGTCAGCCTAGCTGGGGGAAATGCCGTTCACTATATCTGTGATGAGGCTGCAGAATGGTACCCTGATATTGACGATATCAAGTCAAAAATCACTTCAAACACCAAGGCTATTATTCTCATCAATCCAAATAATCCGACAGGAGCCCTTTATCCCAAGGAACTCTTGTTGGATATTATTGAGATTGCCCGTCAAAACGACTTGATTATCTTTGCGGATGAAATTTACGACCGTATGGTCATGGACGATCATGAGCATGTCTCAGTAGCTAGTCTGGCTCCAGATGTTTTCTGTGTCAGCATGAATGGTCTGTCAAAATCGCATCGTATCGCTGGTTTTCGTGTGGGCTGGATGGTCTTGTCTGGTCCTAAGACACATGTTAAAGGCTATATCGAAGGTCTCAATATGCTGTCTAATATGCGTCTTTGCTCCAACGTTTTAGCCCAGCAAGTTGTACAAACCTCGCTAGGTGGGCACCAGTCAGTGGACGAATTGCTCCTTCCTGGTGGTCGCATCTATGAGCAAAGAAATTTTATCTATAATGCCATTCAAGATATTCCAGGTTTATCTGCGGTCAAGCCTAAGGCGGGTCTTTATATCTTCCCTAAAATCGACCGCAATATGTACCGTATCGATGATGATGAACAGTTCGTTCTTGATTTCTTGAAGCAGGAAAAGGTTCTCTTGGTTCATGGTCGCGGCTTTAACTGGCAAGAACCAGACCATTTCCGTATTGTTTATCTTCCTCGTGTAGATGAATTAGCACAAATCCAAGAAAAGATGACTCGTTTCTTGAAACAGTATCGTAGATAGGGCTTACATGAGAAAAAGCTGGAAACATTTGCCTAGAGCTATTGACAAAAGTATCAGAATCAGATAGAATAGTAAAGTATGTTTAGTAACTGATCACTTTATAGCCGGCTAAACGAATACAAAATCTATGAGGAGGTATTCATCGTGAAACGTACTTATCAACCAAGTAAAATTCGTCGTGCGCGCAAACACGGATTCCGTAACCGTATGTCAACTAAAAACGGTCGTCGCGTATTGGCAGCTCGTCGTCGTAAAGGACGCAAAGTTTTGGCTGCATAATCCAAACAAATTCAGCAAAGAAGCCAGTAGGAACTCGAGTCTACTGGCTTTTGTTTTGCTCAACAAGTATAGATAGTGAAAGATTCATACATTTCCGTATGAGTTTTGTATCATGGAATAAGTCTCTAATCTATAAGAAAATTTGAGAAGTTCAGATAAAAAAGCTCAAAATCAAAAACAAATGATTTTGAGCTTTTGTTTATTCTTTTAAGTGATAAGAGTAGCTAGCGACAACGACGTCTTCATGCCATCTGAGAGCGTATTTTAGTTTGAGGCTCATTTGATTGTGCAGGATATTTTGCCAAGGCTTGTTTGGGATGAACTGTGGTACAAGGACAGTAACGGTATAGTTTTTCTGCTTGGCTTCTTGGGCGATTCGTTTGACATACTTGACGCTAGGGGTGATGATGTTTCGGTAGCTAGTGTTGATATTTTTCAGAGTGATATTTGGGAAGTAATCGGCAAATTCTTGAAGAATTTCTTGGTCTTTTTCTGCCGTTTCTTTAGTAGAAATGTGCATGGCCAACACTTCGTCACCGATACTTTGAGCGTAGTTAATGGCTCCCACGCTTACCCGAGTGACATTTCCTACTAGGACAAGGACAAGGTTGCCGTCATAAGTGCGTTTTTCGATTCCTTCGTAGAGTCGTAGTTGTTTTGCCACTTTTTGATAATGACTGTGAATGGACAAAAATAGGAAGGTCAAGACCAGGATAATTGGGAAGAATGGCCAGATATCACCTAGTCTGAAGAGGAGTAAAATGAGGACAATGGCATAACAAATGATGGCCCCAAGGATATTAGCAAAGGCAGGTTTTAAGAAGTTTGCTCCTTTTTCCTTTTTCCAATGACGAATCATCCCAGTTTGAGATAGGGCAAAGGGAACGAAGACCCCGATAGTATAAAGGGGAATCAAGCGTTCAGTATTCCCATTAAAAATGAGAAGAAGGATCATAGCCCCAAAAGCCAGAGTTAAGATACCATTGGAGTAGCCAAGACGATCCCCTTTTTCCATAAAGAGATGGGGCATGTACTTGTTTTTTGCCATATTGTAGGCCAGCATAGGGAAGGCTGAAAATCCAGTATTTGCAGCTACAGCTAGAATCAAGGCTGTCGAGAACTGGAAGAGATAGTAGCTAGCATGACCAAAAAATGAATCACCAAGAATGCCCTTGGCCATTTGCGAAAGGATGGTTTCTCCGTTTTGAGGCGTGATGCCCATCCAGTAGTTTAGGAAGGTGATGCCTGCAAAAAGAAATCCTAAAATCAGTGACATGATGGTCAAGGTTTGAGCAGCATTCTTTTCTTTTGGAGTTTTGAAAAATGGTACCGCATTTGAAATAGCCTCAACCCCTGTCAGGGATGCCGAACCGCTGGTAAAGGCTCTCAATAGGAGAATGATGGAAAGGCTCGGAACAGTTTGTCCAATGGTTGAAGTCGCCTGATAGTTTAGGGAACCTGTAAATAGTTGAAAGAATCCATAAAGCAAGAGAAAGACGGTACTGAAGATAAAGAGGTAGACGGGAATCATCAGAGAACTGGCAGATTCTTTCAATCCTCTTAAATTCAAGAGCATGAGCAGGCAGACTAGGAAAATAGAGATATGAAGATTGTAGGGATGGAGGGCGGGTATGGCTGCAGTAATAGCATCAGCTCCAGACGCAACGGATACGGCTACTGTCAGCATATAGTCAACAAGGAGACTGCCTCCTGCAATCAAGCCCAGTTCAGGGGAGAGATTTTCCCGAGTGACCA
Organism: Streptococcus oralis SK304; assembly: GCF_000287715.1. Classification (GTDB taxonomy): domain Bacteria; phylum Bacillota; class Bacilli; order Lactobacillales; family Streptococcaceae; genus Streptococcus; species Streptococcus oralis_Y. The sequence goes on from NZ_ALJN01000024.1 coordinate 31,201, forward strand.
TATAAGCCCCTCCACCTTGAGGATAGGCATGAATGATTTGACGATAGGAAATGGTCAAACTAGCGAGGAGTAAGAGGACAAAGATACCGATAGGGAGGCTCCACCAAATAGCGAGAGGGGAGAGACTGACTAAAACGAGAATGACTTGTTCAGGTCCATAGGCAATAGAAGACAGGGCATCACTGGATAACATTGCAAGTGCCTGCATTTTTCCTAATAATCCCCCTTCGCCGTCTGTGAGAGACTTGAGTGGCCGACCGATAAAGGTATATTTTAATTTTCTAAACATTTTTTTTCCTTTACTAAAAATTTCAATAAGTGTTATTATACTGCTTTGAAAAAAGGCAGTCAAGGGAGAACGATTGATATTAGAATATTTTTACAAGCCGAGGGATGCTATTTTTGGTATAATAGAGGGAAGAAAACGAGGTTAGAAGAGATGATTTTTGATACACACACACACTTAAATGTAGAGGAATTTGCAGGACGTGAGGCAGAAGAAATCTCCTTGGCTGCTGAGATGGGTGTGACACAGATGAATATTGTTGGTTTTGACAAGCCAACCATTGAACGTGCCCTAGAGTTGGCAGATGAGTATGAGCAACTCTACGCGACTATTGGCTGGCATCCGACTGAAGCAGGTACATATACTGACGAGGTCGAGGCTTACTTGCTTGAAAAGCTTAAGCATCCCAAGGTTGTTGCTTTGGGTGAGATTGGTCTGGACTACCATTGGATGACCGCACCTAAGGAAGTGCAGGAGCAGGTTTTTCGTCGTCAGATTCAGTTGTCTAAGGACTTGGATTTGCCTTTTGTGGTCCATACCCGGGATGCGCTGGAAGATACCTATGAGATTATTAAGAGCGAGGGCGTTGGTCCTCGTGGTGGGATTATGCATTCGTTTTCAGGCTCTCTTGAGTGGGCAGAAAAGTTTGTCGAGCTTGGTATGACTATTTCCTTCTCGGGAGTGGTAACCTTTAAGAAAGCGACGGATATCCAAGAAGCTGCTAGAGAACTTCCTTTGGATAAAATACTCGTTGAGACAGATGCGCCTTACTTGGCACCTGTTCCCAAGCGCGGTCGTGAAAACAAGACAGCCTACACCCGCTATGTCGTGGACTTTATCGCGGACTTGCGCGGTATGACGACAGAAGAGTTAGCAGCAGCAACGACTGCAAATGCAGAGCGAATCTTCGGATTGGACAGCAAGTGATGAAAGAAAAAATTTCCCAAGTCATCGTGGTCGAAGGTCGCGATGATACGGCCAATCTCAAACGTTACTTTGATGTAGAGACCTATGAAACACGAGGTTCCGCAATAAATGACCAGGATATAGAGCGCATTCGTCGCTTGCATGAACTGCATGGAGTCATTGTTTTTACAGATCCAGATTTTAATGGGGAGCGGATTCGGCGCATGATTATGACGACCATTCCAACTGTGCAGCATGCCTTTCTCAAGCGAGATGAGGCTGTTCCCAAATCCAAGTCCAAGGGACGTTCTCTGGGAATCGAACACGCCAGCTATGAAGACCTAAAAACAGCGCTGGCTCAGGTGACAGAGCAATTTGAAAACGAGAACGAGTTTAACATCAGTCGTGGTGACTTGATTCGCCTAGGTTTCCTAGCGGGAGCAGACAGTCGTAGACGCCGAGAGTATCTAGGCGAACAGCTCCGCATCGGCTATTCCAATGGAAAACAGCTGCTCAAGCGGTTGGAGTTATTTGGGATAACCTTGGCAGAAGTGGAAGAGGCTATGGGAAGTTATGATAATAGCTAGATAGCCCAAAAATACAAAGGGAATGTGTTACAATAGAGGTACTTAGATTTATTTTGATAGTGTTCAAATAGAAACTTATAAGGAGAGAGCAAAATGAAAATCCGAGTTGACAGAGAGTCTATCTGCATGGGGGATGATGTTTTTTCTCATCAGATGGATCTTGATATCCCGGAGGATATGACAGTTAAGGATCTTTGTAGTTTTCTTCAAAAGGACAGATATCTGCCTAGATTGGATACAGAGTGGCTTCTCCGACATGGTGGAAAGACAATAACAAGCTATCATACAGAAACAAAAGAACTGACGAATCCCAGTATCTATTTAAAAGACCTGATTCATCAGAGTTCTAGAGGAAATGAATTTGTTTGGATATATCGCCGTTCCTATTAGAAAAGAGAATAAATGATTTTCTTAAAAGATAATGAATGAAAATTAGAACAATATGCATTGACTTTTTGACAACAAGAGGTGATCTAAACAGTTGGCCCTGTTTGGAGTGACTTTGACGGAAGGTAAAGCCTTCATAAAAATGGTGAAAGGAAACGATATGGCAAATAGAAGTTATATTTACTTAAAAAACGGAGATGAAGCCCGTATTCTAACAGAGGGAATTTACACAATACCTTATTTTTGGCAATTGTTTTGGGATGAAGAAGATTTAAAAGCTCCTATTGCTCTCTGGGAAACAGCAGAAAAACTCGAAGAAGATGAAGAGGAAGCAGAAAAATTTTACCAAGAGCAGAATGTAGATATCTTACTTTCTATTGAAAAATTCCAGCAAAATGCCCTCCAAAATCGGTCTTTTTTAGAAGAAAATGCCCCGCAAGCCTTGCAACTATATGATGCCTTTGTTCGTTATATTCTTGCAAACGTAAAAGACGGTGATGTGCTTGGATTTGATCTTTTAGATGTTGTTTTTATGGACCAAGTGTCTGTTGTTTCTGATAAACTGTTAAAAAACATACGAGCTATTCGGGGAAATCAACCTAAAGATTTAGATTTTTCTTTGACAGAAAAGAACTTAATTGGTCTTGCTATGGGTTTTCCTGATTATTATGCTTCAGAATTATTGCCAGAAGATAATATTCTAGATTCGGTTGCCTATCATGATGAGTTGAAGAAAATGGACCCCCAAGAAAATAAAAAAGCACTTGATATGACTGGAGCTGATTCAAAAGGGAACAAACATCGTGTTCTTTTTGTATTTTGGATTTTGTTGGTACTAGGAATTGTGTGGCTTCTATATATTATTTTTAGCTAATAATTAGAAAAGAGAATAGATGAGAATTGCAGATTATAGCGTGACCAAGGCAGTGCTGGAGCGTCACGGATTTACCTTTAAAAAATCCTTCGGGCAAAATTTCCTGACGGATACCAATATCCTTCAAAAAATCGTGGATACGGCTGAGATTGATGACCAGGTCAATGTCATCGAAATTGGCCCAGGAATTGGTGCCTTGACGGAGTTTTTGGCTGAGCGTGCGGCAGAAGTTATGGCTTTTGAGATTGACCACCGTTTGGTGCCAATTTTAGCAGATACTTTACGTGATTTTGACAATGTTACTGTAGTAAACGAGGACATTCTTAAGGTTGACTTGGCGCAGTATATCCAGAATTTCAAAAATCCTGAACTACCAATCAAGGTAGTAGCCAACTTGCCATACTACATTACGACGCCTATTCTCATGCACTTGATCGAGAGTGGAATTCCTTTTAGTGAGTTTGTCGTCATGATGCAAAAAGAAGTGGCGGATCGCATCTCAGCACAGCCAAATACCAAGGCTTATGGTAGTTTGTCGATTGCTGTGCAGTATTATATGACAGCCAAGGTTGCCTTTATCGTGCCTCGTACGGTCTTTGTGCCAGCGCCAAATGTGGACTCAGCCATTTTAAAAATGGTGCGCCGTCCAGAGCCAGCTGTAGCAGTGAAAGATGAACAGTTCTTCTTTAAGATTTCCAAGGCTAGTTTCACCCATCGTCGCAAGACCTTGTGGAACAACTTAACAGGCTACTTTGGCAAGACCGAAGAAGTCAAGGATAAGCTGACCAAGGCTTTGGACCAAGCAGGCTTGTCACCAAGTGTGCGTGGGGAAGCACTAAGCTTGGAAGAATTTGCTAGCCTTTCAGATGCGCTTAAAGGACAAGGATTCTAAGATGCAGGGACAAATCATTAAAGCCTTGGCAGGATTCTACTACGTGGAGAGTGAGGGTCAGGTCTATCAAACACGCGCGCGTGGGAATTTCCGTAAAAAAGGCCACACGCCATACGTCGGAGACTGGGTAGATTTTTCTGCGGAGGAAAATTCTGAAGGTTATATTCTCAAGATTCACGAACGGAAAAATAGTCTGGTCCGTCCGCCCATTGTCAATATTGACCAAGCTGTGGTGATCATGTCCGTCAAGGAACCTGACTTCAACAGCAATTTGCTGGATCGTTTCTTGGTTCTTTTGGAGCACAAGGGTATCCATCCTATCGTCTATATTTCTAAAATGGACTTGCTGGAAGATAGAGGAAAACTGGATTTTTACCAGCAGACTTACGGTGCCATTGGCTATGACTTTGTGACCAGTAAGGAGGAACTCCTGCCCTTGTTAACAGGCAAGGTTACAGTCTTTATGGGGCAGACAGGTGTTGGAAAATCAACTCTTCTTAATAAAATCGCACCGGACCTCAATCTTGAAACAGGAGAAATTTCAGACAGTCTAGGTCGTGGTCGCCATACCACTCGAGCTGTTAGTTTTTACAATCTCAATGGTGGAAAGATTGCGGACACGCCGGGATTTTCATCGCTGGATTATGAAGTGTCAAGTGCTGAAGAGCTGAACCAGGCCTTTCCAGAGATTGCCAGTGTCAGTCGAGATTGTAAGTTCCGTACTTGTACTCATACCCATGAGCCGTCTTGTGCGGTTAAGCCAGCTGTAGAAGAAGGTGTCATTGCAACCTTCCGTTTTGACAACTACCTGCAATTCCTCAGTGAGATTGAAAATCGCAGAGAAACCTATAAAAAAGTCAGCAAAAAAATCCCAAAATAAGGAGAAACCTATGTCTCAATACAAGATTGCTCCGTCAATTCTGGCAGCAGATTATGCCAACTTTGAACGTGAAATCAAACGTCTAGAAGCAACTGGAGCCGAGTATGCCCATATCGATATCATGGATGGTCACTTTGTGCCTCAAATCAGCTTTGGTGCAGGTGTGGTCGAAAGTCTTCGCCCCCATAGCAAGATGGTCTTTGACTGCCACTTGATGGTAGCAAATCCTGAACACCACTTAGAAGATTTTGCGCGTGCAGGTGCAGACATCATCAGTATCCATGTCGAAGCAACGCCTCATATCCATGGTGCCCTCCAAAAGATTCGTTCTCTAGGTGTCAAGCCATCGGTTGTTATCAATCCTGGTACGCCTGTTGAAGCCATTAAGCACGTTCTTCACCTAGTTGATCAAGTCTTAGTCATGACAGTTAACCCTGGCTTCGGTGGTCAAGCTTTTCTGCCTGAAACCATGGATAAGATTCGTGAGTTGGTTGCCCTTCGTCAGGAAAAAGGTTTGAACTTTGAAATTGAAGTGGATGGTGGGATTGATAATCAGACCATTGCTCAAGCCAAAGAAGCTGGTGCGACCGTTTTTGTAGCAGGTTCCTATGTCTTTAAGGGAGATGTCAATGAGCGAGTACAAACTCTCAGAAAACAACTGGGCTAGGGTTGCCGTTTTTGCAGGCGGAGAACGCGGTCACTACCGTACGGATTTTGATTGCTTTGTCGGTGTGGATCGAGGCTCGCTCTGGGTCTTGGAAGAAGATCTGCCTCTGACTCTAGCAGTTGGGGATTTTGATTCGGTGACTGCGGACGAACGTCAGTTGATTCAAAAACGTGCCCAGCATTTTGTCCAAGCCCATCCAGAAAAGGATGATACAGATCTGGAATTGGCTCTCTTAGCCATCTTTGAGCAAAGTCCTCAGGCTCGGGTGACTATTTTCGGTGCTCTTGGCGGTCGCATTGATCATATGCTGGCTAATGTTTTTCTACCTAGCAATCCTAAGTTGGCCCCCTATATGCGCCAGATAGAAATTGAGGACGGGCAAAATTTGATTGCCTATTGTCCAGAAGGGACCAGTCAGCTAGAACCCCGTTCGGATTATGATTATCTAGCCTTTATGCCAGTTCGGGATAGCCAGTTGACCATTATCGGAGCCAAGTACGAATTGACAGAGGAAAATTTTTTCTTTAAAAAAGTGTACGCTTCTAACGAATATATAGATAAGGAAGTTGCGGTAACTTGCCCAGATGGCTATGTCGTCGTGCTGCATAGCAAGGACAGGAGGTAGGATGGAGACTGTATTATTACTATTATTAATTGCCAACCTAGCTGGACTCTTTCTGATTTGGCAAAGGCAGGATAAGCAAGACAAGTACCTAGCCAAGAGTTTGGAGGATCAGGCAGATCATCTGTCAGATCAGTTGGATTATCGCTTTGAACAAGCCAGACAAGCCAGCCTGTTAGACCAAAAAGATCTGGAAGTAGCTGTCAGCGATCGTTTGCAAGAAGTGCGAATGGAGTTGCACCAAGGCTTGACTCAAGTTAGACAGGAGATGAACGAGAATCTCCTTCAAACCAGAGACAAGACCGACCAACGTCTCCAAGCCCTGCAGGAGTCCAATGAGCAACGTTTAGAACAAATGCGCCAGACGGTCGAGGAAAAGCTAGAAAAGACCTTGCAGACACGCTTGCAGGCTTCCTTCGAGACAGTTTCCAAGCAACTAGAGTCTGTCAATCGTGGCCTTGGAGAAATGCAGACAGTTGCCCGCGATGTCGGGGCCCTCAACAAGGTTCTCTCTGGGACCAAGACGCGAGGGATTCTGGGTGAATTGCAACTGGGGCAAATCATTGAAGACATCATGACACCTGCCCAGTACGAACGAGAATTTGCAACGGTTGAAAACTCTAGCGAGCGAGTAGAGTACGCCATCAAGTTACCTGGGCAAGGCGATCAGGAATATGTCTACCTACCAATTGACTCCAAGTTTCCACTGGCGGATTATTACCGCTTAGAAGAAGCCTATGAAGCAGGTGATAAGGACGAGATTGAACGCTGTCGTAAATCTCTCTTAGCAAGCGTCAAGCGCTTTGCCAAGGATATCAAGAGCAAGTACATAGCGCCACCTCGAACGACCAATTTTGGAGTTTTGTTTGTTCCGACAGAGGGACTCTACTCAGAAATCGTCCGCAATCCGGTCTTCTTTGATGATTTGAGACGGGAGGAACAGATTATTGTCGCGGGTCCAAGTACCCTATCAGCCTTGCTTAATTCCCTATCAGTTGGCTTCAAAACCCTCAATATCCAAAAGAGTGCCGACCATATCAGCAAGACCCTAGCTAGCGTCAAGACCGAGTTTGGCAAGTTCGGGGGGATTTTGGTTAAGGCACAAAAACATCTTCAACATGCCTCTGGCAATATTGATGAATTATTAAACCGTCGCACCACAGCTATTGAGCGAACGCTCCGTCACATTGAGTTATCAGAAGGTGAGCCTGCGCTTGATCTACTCCATTTCCAAGAAGATGAGGAAGAATATGAAGATTAGTCACATGAAAAAAGATGAGCTGTTTGAAGGCTTTTACCTGATCAAATCAGCTGACCTGAGACAGACAAGAGCTGGGAAAAACTACCTAGCCTTTACCTTCCAAGACGATAGTGGCGAGATTGAAGGGAAACTCTGGGATGCCCAACCTCATAACGTTGAGGCTTTTACCGCAGGGAAAGTAGTCCACATGCAGGGGCGCAGAGAAGTTTATAACAACACTCCTCAAGTCAATCAAATTACCCTTCGTTTACCTCAGCCTGGCGAACCCAACGATCCAGCTGACTTCAAGGTCAAGTCTCCAGTCGATGTCAAGGAAATCCGTGACTACATGTCGCAAATGATTTTCAAAATTGAAAATCCTGTCTGGCAACGTATCGTTCGCAGTCTCTACACCAAGTATGATAAGGAATTCTACTCCTATCCAGCTGCCAAGACTAACCACCATGCCTTTGAAACGGGTTTGGCCTATCATACAGCAACCATGGTGCGCTTGGCAGATGCCATTAGCGACATCTATCCTCAGCTCAATAAGAGCCTCCTCTATGCTGGGATTATGTTGCACGACTTGGCCAAGGTTTTAGAACTCAGTGGTCCTGATCAGACGGAGTACACAGTGCGAGGCAATCTCATCGGCCATATCGCCCTCATCGATAGTGAAATTACCAAGACAGTCATGGAACTCGGCATCGATGATACCAGAGAAGAAGTGGTGCTATTACGCCATGTCATCCTCAGTCATCATGGCTTGCTAGAGTATGGAAGTCCAGTCCGTCCACGCATTATGGAGGCAGAGATTATTCACATGATTGACAATCTAGATGCCAGCATGATGATGATGTCAACAGCTCTAGCTTTGGTGGACAAAGGAGAGATGACCAATAAAATCTTCGCTATGGACAATCGTTCCTTCTATAAACCAGATTTAGATTAATAATTTAAGATAAACGAGCATTTTTTACGCAATAATGTTCGTTTTTTTATGTGAATATGGTATAATGGATAAAATATCAAAATTAAATGGAATGGTAAATAGAAATGAAATTAAGAAGAAGTGATCGGATGGTTGTCATTTCCAACTATTTGATTAATAATCCATACAAACTAACAAGTCTCAACACCTTTGCGGAAAAGTACGAATCTGCTAAATCATCGATTTCAGAGGACATCGTGATTATCAAACGTGCCTTTGAGGAAATTGAAATCGGCCATATTCAGACTGTGACTGGAGCAGGTGGTGGCGTTATCTTTACACCATCAATCTCTAGTCATGAAGCCAAAGAAATGATCGCAGACTTGCGTGACAAACTTTCAGAAAGTGACCGTATCTTGCCGGGCGGCTATATCTACCTGTCTGATCTGCTTAGTACGCCTGCCATTTTGAAAAATATTGGACGCATCATTGCCAAGAGTTTTATGGACCAAAAAATCGATGCCGTTATGACAGTAGCGACTAAAGGGGTTCCACTTGCAAATGCAGTTGCCAACGTTCTCAATGTTCCATTTGTTATTGTGCGCCGTGACTTGAAAATCACAGAAGGTTCAACGGTCAGTGTCAACTATGTATCAGGTTCAAGTGGTGACCGCATTGAGAAAATGTTCCTTTCAAAACGCAGCCTCAAGGCAGGCAGTCGAGTCTTGATCGTGGATGACTTCCTAAAAGGTGGCGGAACTGTCAATGGGATGATTAGTCTCTTGCGTGAGTTCGACTCTGAATTGGCTGGTGTTGCAGTCTTTGCAGATAATGCCCAGGAGGAACGTGAAAAGCAGTTTGATTATAAGTCACTCTTGAAAGTAACCAATATTGATGTTAAGAACCAATCCATCGATGTTGAGATTGGAAATATCTTTGACGAAGACAAATAAGAGATAGAACTAAAGGTTGGAACGATTGTCCCAGCCTTTCTTTGCAAACAGAATAGAAGGATGCTTATGAAAACACCATTTATCAGTCGAGAAGATTTAGAAACAATTGTTGCAGAGTTCCCGACTCCTTTTCACTTGTATGATGAGAAGGGGATTCGCGAGAAAGCGCGAGCAGTCAACCAGGCCTTTTCTTGGAATAAGGGATTCAAAGAATATTTTGCAGTTAAGGCTACTCCAACCCCAGCCATCTTGAAAATTCTCAAAGAGGAAGGTTGTGGTGTGGACTGTTCTAGTTATGTGGAGCTCTTGATGAGCCATAAACTGGATTTTCCGGGTTCTGAAATCATGTTCTCTTCTAACAACACGCCTGACAAGGAATATGCCTATGCGCGTGAATTGGGTGCGACCATTAACTTGGATGCCTTTGAAGATATTGAACATTTAGAGCGTGCAGCAGGCATTCCAGAAATCATCTCTTGTCGTTACAATCCTGGTGGCGTTTTTGAGCTAGGAACAGATATCATGGACAATCCCGGGGAAGCCAAGTTTGGGATGACTAAGGAGCAGCTTTTTGAAGCCTTTGCCATCTTGAAGGAAAAAGGGGCCAAGACTTTTGGGATTCACTCTTTCCTAGCATCCAATACTGTCACCCATCTCTATTATCCAGAGTTGGCACGTCAGCTCTTTGAATTGGCTGTTGAAATCAAGGAAAAGTTGGGCATTTCACTAGACTTTATCAATCTTTCCGGCGGTATTGGTGTCAATTACCGTCCAGACCAGGAGCCAAATGATATTGCGATGATTGGTGAGGGTGTGCGTAAGGTTTATGAAGAAGTCCTCACACCTGCAGGACTTGGTCAGGTCAAGATTTTTACCGAATTGGGTCGTTTTATGCTGGCGCCTCACGGAGTTCTCGTCACCAAAGTAACTCATAAAAAGAAAACCTACCGTACCTATCTGGGTGTGGATGCTTCGGCAGTCAACCTCATGCGCCCAGCCATGTATGGGGCCTACCACCATATTACTAATCTGACCCACCCAGCAGGCGGACCAGTTGAGGTGGTAGATGTGGTCGGTTCACTCTGTGAAAACAATGATAAATTTGCAGTGAATCGCGAACTACCTCATACAGAAATCGGTGATTTGCTGGTAATTCATGATACAGGTGCACATGGATTCTCCATGGGTTATCAGTACAATGCCAAACTACGCTCGGCAGAAATCCTCTATACCGAAGAAGGAAAAGCCCGCCAAATCCGCCGTGCAGAGCGCCCTGAGGACTATTTCGCAACCTTGTATGGTTTTGATTTTTAATCGGATCATTAAAAGAAATTGAAAATGAAAGTGAAAAACAGATTGCTTTCTAAAAAATAGACAAAAAAACCTTGTTTTTCACCTTACTCGTGATATAATAAAACTATAAAACGGTTTCAAGGAAGGTGACGATATGTCTGAAGAAACAATTGACTATGGACAAGTGACAGGAATGGTGCATTCGACAGAGAGTTTTGGGGCGGTAGATGGCCCTGGAATTCGTTTCATTGTCTTTTTGCAGGGTTGTCACATGCGTTGCCAGTACTGCCATAACCCTGATACATGGGCTATGGAGACCAATAAATCACGCGAACGGACAGTAGACGATGTCTTGACAGAAGCCCTTCGCTACCGTGGTTTCTGGGGAGACAAGGGGGGAATCACTGTTAGTGGAGGAGAAGCCCTCTTACAGATTGATTTCCTAATTGCCCTCTTTACCAAGGCCAAGGAAAAAGGAATCCACTGTACCTTGGATACCTGTGCCCTTCCGTTCCGTAATAAACCACGTTATCTCGAAAAGTTTAATAAACTCATGGCGGTGACAGATTTGGTTCTCTTGGATATCAAGGAAATCAACGATGAACAACACAGAATTGTTACCAGCCAAACCAATAAAAACATCTTGGCTTGTGCAAAATATCTATCAGATATTGGGAAGCCTGTGTGGATTCGCCATGTGCTGGTTCCAGGCTTGACAGATAGAGATGAGGACTTGATCGAACTTGGTAAATTCGTCAAAACCCTCAAAAACGTTGATAAGTTTGAAATTCTACCTTATCACACTATGGGAGAATTCAAGTGGCGTGAACTTGGAATTCCATACTCACTTGAAGGGGTAAAACCACCAACAGCAGACCGTGTCAAGAATGCCAAAAAACTCATGGATACAGAAAGCTATCAAGACTATATGAAACGTGTACATGGATAAAAAAGAAGCCTGATGGAAACATCAGGCTTTTGTGATGCAAAAAAGGCCTAGCCTTTCAGCTAAGCCGTTACTTTATTTTCTAGAATGTTGTTTACCAGCATTACGTTTTTTATGTTTCTTAGTAGTCGTAATTGCAGTTACTTGGTTAGGAGTGATATCTTTTCGCCCGCCTGTAGTTGATGCTGAACTTGCTTTTGGTGGATTTTTGGCAAATTCTTCACGTACTTTTTGACGAAGTTTTGGACGAACAACATAGTTAACGATGAACTGTTGGAGAATCATCATGAAACCACCGACAACCCAGTAAAGTGTCACACTGGCTGGTGCGAAGAGGGAGAAGACGACAATCATGAGTGGGCTCATGTAAATCATTTTCTTGAGTTGATCTCTTTGCATCTCGTCTTCTACTCCGTGAAGTGAAAGGAGTGATTGGAGATAGTAGAGGATACCAGCGAAGGCGACAAGGATCATACTTGGAGAACCGAGATTGATACCCAAGAAGGTAGAGCTAGATACTCCATCAGTATACTGGGCTGCAAAGTAGATAGCAGAGAAGAAAGGCATCTGAATGAGGATAGGGAAGCATCCTACACCACCGAACATGCTGATGCCGTTTTCTTTTTGTGCAGCAAAGAGAGCCTGTTGTGCTTCTAGTTTTTCTTCCTGAGTTGTTGCCTCTTTAAGGCGTGTTTGATGTGGTTCGAGCACATGTTTGAGAGCATTCATCTTTTCAGAGTGAAGCGTTGCCTTCCATGATTGGTAGATACCAAGTGGCAAAATAATTAAACGTACGATAATGGTTACGATAATGATAGCCACACCAAAGCCTAGACCTTTATCAGTAGCGAAGTATTTGATAGCCTCTGCCATAGGCGATCCGATAGTGTTCCAGATAAAACCAGTAGGTTGTCCTGTTGCTTTGTCTACTTGGACACAGCCTGTCAAGACGAGTAGCATAGCCACTCCCATAGCAGAGAGGGCAAAACGTTTAATAGATTTCAATGTTTTCATTCCTTCTTTAAAAATTATACCTTTCTATTCTACTGTTTTTTTGTAAAATATACAATAGTTCTAGAGACCTAATTTGCGACTTTGAAGTCTGGATAGGATGAAAAGTTGCTCATTTGTACATCTAGATAGGTAACTTTTGAAAAGGGTGTCGGACCTTTTCGGATTTCTTGTATAAATTTTGCCATGGTGGCAGAAGAGTCTGCCTGAGCGAGAATTTCCACTGTGCCATCGTCATTATTCCAGACACGACCGGTGATGCCACCAATTTCAAGCGCTAAAGTATAAACGCCCCAGCGAAAACCAACACCCTGCACCCTACCTTGGGCAATCATTCTAACCTTTTGCATACCAAACCCCTTTGATTGTGTTATAATACTTCTATGACTATTATAACCTCAAAAGCCAATTCTGTGGTAAAAAATGCCAAGAAATTGCATCAAAAAAAATATCGAAAGTATGCCTATTTGATTGAAGGTTGGCACTTATTTGAAGAAGCTGTTCAAGCTGGAGTGATGATTGAGAAGATTTTTGCCTTAGAAAGTTACCGAGATCAGTTAGCTACTTTTCCTCAAACTGTCTGGGTTTCAGAGGAGATTTTGCGAGATTTAGCAGATACGCAAACCCCTCAAGGCATTGTCGCTGTTATTCAAAAAGAAGAAGTGGGTCTGCCTGATTTTAGTCAGGGTAAGTTTCTGTTTTTAGAAGATGTCCAAGATCCTGGTAATGTAGGTACCATGATTCGGACTGCGGATGCTGCAGGTTTTACAGGGGTCATTGTTTCAGACAAGTCAGCAGATATATACAGTCTCAAGACTCTGCGTTCCATGCAAGGAAGCCATTTTCATTTGTCCATCTATCGTCTGCCTGTTGCTACCTTTATAGAAGAAGCAAAGAAGAGCGATTTGCCCATTCTGGCAACGACCTTATTGAGAGATTCCAAGGATTATCGTGAGCTTTCTCCTATAGAAAATTTTGCTTTAGTCATGGGAAATGAAGGGCAGGGGATTAGTTCTGTCATGGCTGAGAGTGCTGACCAGCTGGTTCATATTGGCATGAAAGGCCGAGCAGAGAGTCTCAATGTTGCCATTGCCGCAGGCATTTTGATGTTTTATTTTAGCTAATTTATAAAATCTTTGTTATAATCAAGACATAATTATAGAAAAAGGAGAATCGGAATGAATCAAACAATTATTCAAGAACGTTCAGGTCTCAATCAATTTTACGCTAAAGTTTATGCTTTTGTGGGACTTGGGATTGGTCTATCAGCTCTCGTGTCAGCTTTGATGTTGACAGTTTTTCAGTCTCAATTGATCTACTTTTTAATGCATGGCCGTCTCTGGTTGATGATTGCAACTTTTGCAGAACTTGCTCTGGTCTTTGTTGCAAGTAGCATGGCTGCCAAAAACAGCCCAGCAGCTCTCCCAGTATTTTTAGTTTATTCTGTTTTAAATGGATTTACGCTTAGTTTTGTCGTAGCCTTCTATACACCTGGGACTGTCTTATCAGCCTTTGTATCCAGCGCTCTTCTCTTCTTTGTCATGGCGGCAATCGGAATTTTCACTAAGAAAGATTTGAGTGGAATGGGACGAGCTTTGATGGCGGCGCTTGTTGGTCTCATCATTGCCATGGTTGTGAATCTATTTTTAGCCAATAGCTTCTTTGACTACATGATTAGTATTGCCATGGTCTTGGTCTTCTCAGGCTTGATTGCTTGGGATAACCAAAAGATTCGCTATGTTTATGAGCAGTCACGAGGACAAGTAGCGACAGGTTGGGTCATTTCAATGGCTCTCAGCATCTACCTAGACTTTATCAACCTCTTCCTTAGCATCTTACGAATCTTTGGTCGAAACGATTAATGAATGACAGAGTCAGTGTTTAAAAGAGCACTGACTTTTTCTTATTTACTCTTTTCTTTTCTTGGAAATAGGTGTATAATGCTTTTAACTAATTTTTGAGGAGCCGTTTATGAAGAAAAGTTTTATTCATCAGCAAGAAGAGATTTCCTTTGTCAAAAACACCTTTACCCAGTATTTGAAAGATAAGTTAGAAGTTGTTGAAGTTCAAGGTCCTATCTTGAGCAAGGTTGGTGATGGGATGCAGGACAACCTGTCCGGTGTTGAACATCCAGTATCCGTAAAGGTCTTGCAGATCCCAGATGAAACTTATGAAGTCGTTCACTCACTAGCCAAATGGAAGCGCCACACCTTGGCTCGCTTTGGTTTTGGAGAAGGTGAAGGTCTATTTGTTCATATGAAGGCCCTTCGTCCAGATGAAGATTCGCTTGATGCGACTCACTCAGTTTATGTGGACCAGTGGGACTGGGAAAAAGTGATTCCAAATGGTCAACGCAATATCGCTTATCTCAAAGAAACCGTTGAGAAGATTTACAAGGCTATTCGTCTGACAGAGCTAGCCGTAGAAGCGCGCTACGATATTGAATCCATCTTGCCAAAACAAATTACCTTTATCCATACAGAAGAGTTGGTGGAACGCTATCCAGATTTGACACCGAAAGAGCGTGAAAATGCAATCTGTAAAGAGTTTGGTGCTGTCTTCTTGATTGGTATTGGTGGCGAATTGCCTGACGGGAAACCGCATGACGGACGTGCGCCTGACTACGATGACTGGACAACAGAGTCTGAAAATGGCTACAAAGGGTTGAATGGCGATATTCTAGTTTGGAACGAATCTCTTGGTTGTGCCTTTGAACTTTCCTCAATGGGGATTCGGGTAGATGAGGATACACTTCGTCGCCAGGTGGCTCTTACAGGAGACGAAGATCGGCTTGAGCTGGAATGGCATAAAGCCCTGCTTAACGGTCTTTTCCCACTGACAATCGGTGGGGGTATCGGACAGTCTCGGATGGCCATGTTCTTACTTCGCAAGAAACACATTGGAGAAGTTCAGACTAGTGTTTGGCCTCAAGAAGTCCGCGATACGTACGAAAATATTTTGTAGAGAATCGAACCGCAAGGTTCGGTTTTCTTTCTCTTTTTGCCTATAATTTGGTATAATAAACGGTATGAAAATCGTATCAGGAATCTACGGAGGGCGTCCCCTCAAGACGCTAGAAGGCAAGACGACGAGGCCGACATCAGATAAGGTGCGTGGAGCTATCTTTAACATGATAGGTCCCTATTTTGAGGGTGGTCGTGTCTTGGATCTCTATGCTGGCAGTGGTGGTCTGTCTATTGAAGCTGTGTCAAGAGGGATGTCCCATGCTGTCTTAGTGGAACGGGATAGAAGGGCACAAGCTATCGTCGCTGCAAATATCCAAATGACCAAGGAAGTTTCCAAATTTCAGCTCTTAAAGATGGAAGCTGAGCGTGCTTTGGAGCAAGTAACAGGTCCCTTTGATCTGGTCTTTTTAGACCCTCCCTATGCCAAGGAACAAATCGTTGCAGATATCGAAAAAATGGCAGAAAGAAACCTTTTCTCCGACGAGATCATGGTTGTCTGCGAAACCGATAAGTCTGTAGAACTTCCAGAAGAAATCGCCTGCTTAGGCATCTGGAAGGAAAAAATATATGGGATTAGTAAGGTGACAGTCTATGTCAGATAAAATTGGATTATTTACAGGTTCATTTGATCCGATGACAAATGGACATCTGGATATCATTGAACGTGCCAGTAAACTCTTTGATAAGCTCTATGTCGGGGTGTTCTACAATCCCCACAAACAAGGCTTTCTCCCCGTTGAAAATCGCAAACGAGCAGTCGAAAAAGCGGTGGCGCATTTAGATAATGTAGAGGTGCTGGCTTCTCATGACCAACTAGTCGTAGATGTTGCAAGAAGATTGGGTGCTAAGACCCTTGTCCGTGGCTTGCGAAATACCACCGACTTGCAATACGAGTCTAGTTTTGATTACTACAATCATCAACTGGCTCCAGAAATCGAAACCATTTACCTATATAGTCGCCCAGAGCATCTTTATATTAGCTCTTCAGCCATGAGAGAACTTCTGAAGTTTGGTCAGGAGATTCAGCAATATGTCCCAAACAGTGTTGTGGAGGAATTAGAACATGAAGAAAAAAACTAGATGGCCCTTATATGTCATCCTAGCACTAGTATTGACTTTTTTAGCCTTTGTAGTACCTTTACCTTACTACATAGAAGTTCCAGGTGGAGCGGAAGATATTCGCCAAGTTTTGAAAGTCAATGAAACAGAGGATACGGAAGCAGGAGCTTACCAGTTTGTGACAGTTGGGATTCGACACGCAACCCTGTCGCATCTTGTTTATGCTTGGTTAACACCTTTCACGGATATTAGAAGTGCCAAGGAGACTACGGGTGGCTCTACGGATGCAGAGTTTATGCGGATCAATCAGTTCTATATGCAAACTTCTCAAAACATGGCCAAGTATCAAGGACTGAAGACGGCTGGTAAGGATATCGAACTCAAGTACCTGGGAGTTTATGTCTTGACCGTGACGGACAATTCAACTTTTAAGGGCATTCTGAACATCGCAGATACCGTGACGGCTGTTAATGACAAAACATTTGACAGTTCAAAAGACTTGGTCGACTATGTCAACTCTCAACAATTAGGGGACACGGTCAAGGTAACCTATGAAGAAGACGGAAAAGTCAAGTCTGCAGAAGGTAAAATTATCACTCTCGAAAACGGGAAAAACGGGATTGGGATTGGTTTGATTGACCGTACGGAAGTGACCAGTGATGTTCCCATTCGCTTTTCAACAGCTGGTATCGGGGGACCAAGTGCCGGTCTTATGTTTAGTCTAGCTATTTACACCCAGATAGCAGATCCAGGACTTCGTAATGGCCGTATCGTTGCGGGAACGGGAACCATTGATCGGGACGGAAATGTTGGCGACATCGGTGGAATTGACAAAAAAGTAGTTGCAGCCTCTCGTCAGGGAGCCAACGTCTTTTTTGCCCCTGACAATCCAGTCACTGAGGAAGCAAAAAAAGCAGATCCAAATGCGAAAAGCAACTATGAAACAGCTTTAGAAGCTGCTAAAACGATTAAAACAGAGATGAAAATCGTTCCTGTTAAGACCCTGCAGGATGCGATTGATTACCTCAAAAACAATCCCTAATTTGTAGAAAAATCGAAAACTAGCGCGCAAGCGGATAAGATGGTATAATAGTCAAATGGTTCAATTATTATTCACTATAAGTAGTCATATACTCTTTATTTATTTGAGTTTTTACCTTTTAAAAGATCTTGTAAGATGGGAAAAGGTTTTAAAAGTAACTGCTACTAACACAAAAAAAGTTCGTCTGTTGGTCGGCTTCTGTAGTATTGTAATGGGCTACATCTTGAGTTCATTCTTTATCAGTTTGTACCAACTGTGGCAAGAAGCACTTAGAGGACTATTATAAAATCAAAAGTAAAGGAAACAACTATGGAAAAAATTGTGGTTCAAGGCGGAGATAATCGTCTGGTCGGAAGTGTGACGATTGAGGGAGCAAAGAATGCAGTCTTGCCCTTGTTGGCAGCGACTATTCTAGCAAGCAAGGGTAAGACAGTCTTGCAGAACGTCCCAATCTTGTCAGATGTTTTCACCATGAATCAAGTAGTTCGTGGTCTGAATGCCAAGGTGGACTTTGATGAGGAAGCTCATATTGTCGAGGTCGATGCGACTGGTGATATCACGGAGGAAGCTCCTTATAAATATGTCAGCAAGATGCGAGCATCCATCGTTGTCTTGGGACCAATCCTTGCTCGTGTAGGACATGCCAAAGTTTCTATGCCAGGGGGGTGCACCATCGGGAGTCGTCCGATCGACCTCCACCTCAAAGGTTTGGAAGCTATGGGGGCAAAAATCACTCAGGCAGCTGGTTACATCGAAGCCAAGGCAGACCACTTGCATGGCGCTCATATCTACATGGACTTCCCTAGTGTCGGCGCAACACAAAACCTCATGATGGCAGCAACTCTAGCTGATGGTGTAACGGTCATTGAAAATGCTGCGCGTGAGCCAGAAATTGTTGATCTCGCTATCTTCCTTAATGAAATGGGAGCCAAGGTCAAGGGAGCTGGCACAGAAACAATCACCGTGATTGGTGTTGAGGACCTCCATGGTACGACTCATACTGTAGTACAGGACCGTATTGAAGCTGGAACCTTTATGGTAGCAGCAGCTATGACAGGTGGGGATGTTCTCGTTCGTGATGCAGTCTGGGAGCATAATCGTCCCTTGATTTCAAAACTACTTGAAATGGGCGTTGAAGTGACAGAGGAATCAGAAGGTATTCGTGTTCGTTCTCAACTTGAAAATCTCAAGGCTGTTCATGTAAAAACCTTGCCACATCCAGGATTTCCAACAGATATGCAGGCACAATTTACAGCTCTGATGACAGTTGCAAAAGGGGAATCAACCATGGTGGAAACGGTGTTTGAGAATCGCTTCCAACACTTGGAGGAAATGCGCCGTATGGGCTTGCATTCAGAGATTATCCGTGACACAGCTCGTATTGTAGGGGGGCAGGCTTTACAGGGGGCAGAAGTTTTATCAACGGACCTTCGCGCTAGTGCTGCTTTGATTTTGACAGGTTTGGTGGCGCAAGGAGAAACAGTTGTCGGTAAACTAGTCCACCTTGATAGAGGTTATTACCGCTTCCATGAGAAGTTAGCTCAGTTAGGAGCGAAGATTCAGCGAATTGAGGCAAATGATGAAGAATAAAAACTTACGCTATGTACTCCGTCGCCTACTGTTGATTTTTATCGTACTCTTGCTAGGTTTCCTTGCTTTAGGAATCGGCTTGATGGTTGGCTATGGCATCCTAGGAAAGGGACAGGATCCATGGGCAATATTGTCTCCGGCAAAGTGGCAGGAATTGATTAGCAAATTTACAGGAAATTAGACTGGGAGACCAGTCTTTTTCTAAAGGAATAAGGAGAAAAATGGACAAAAAAACAAGACAGACTTTGATAGGGTTACTTCTATTCTTACTCTTGGCTGCGGGAAGCTATTATATCAAGCAGATGCAATCGGCATCAAATAGCCCTCGAACTAAGGTTAGTCAGAAAAAACAAGCTTCAGAAGCTCCCAGTCAGGAGCTGGCTGAAAGTATCTTAACCGAGTCAATCAAAAACCAAATCAAGGGGGATCTCGAGTGGAATGGAGCAGGAGCTTTTGTTGTCAATGGCAATAAAACCAATCTAGATGCCAAGGTTTCAAGCAAACCCTATGCGGATAATAAAACAAAGACAGTTGGAAAAGAAACAGTCCCAACTGTTGCCAATGCCATCTTATCCAAAGCGACTCGGCAGTATAAGAATCGTGAAGAAACAGGAAATGGATCCACCTCTTGGACGCCACCAGGATGGCATCAGGTTAAGAATCTAAAGGGAGCCTACACACATGCAGTTGATAGAGGACACCTGCTGGGCTATGCCTTGATAGGTGGTTTGGATGGTTTTGATGCCTCTACCAGCAATCCTAAGAACATTGCAGTCCAGACAGCTTGGGCTAACCAAGCGCAGGCTGAAGATTCGACAGGTCAGAACTACTATGAGAGTTTGGTCAGAAAATACTTGGACAAAAATAAGAGGGTCCGTTACCGCGTGACACTCCACTATGCGACAAATGAGGATCTAGTTCCATCTGCTTCACAAATTGAAGCCAAATCTTCGGATGGCGAATTGGAGTTCAACGTGCTAATCCCCAATGTTCAAAAGGGAATCCAGCTTGATTACCGAACGGGTCAAGTAACGGTGACAGATCAGAAACAATAGATACAATAAAACAGTTCCTTTGTCTTCTAGAGGCAGGGGAGTTGTTGTTTAAATGAAAAATAATGTGAATCCTGAAGAATTTTATGATATAATGAAACACAAGATACTATTTTAGGAGAAGGACTATGGAAGACCCGAGCAGTCAGCATTTGTTGCTACAGTTTGTATTATTATTTATCTTGACCTTGTTAAATGCTTTTTTCTCAGCCACTGAGATGGCAATGGTGTCACTAAACCGTTCCCGAGTAGAACAAAAGGCAGAAGAGGGAGACAAACGTTACATCCGTTTGTTAAAGGTACTTGAAAATCCTAACCACTTTTTATCAACGATTCAAGTTGGTATCACTTTAATTACCATCTTGTCTGGGGCCAGTTTAGCGGAGAC
Source organism: Streptococcus oralis SK304 (assembly GCF_000287715.1). Lineage (GTDB taxonomy): Bacteria > Bacillota > Bacilli > Lactobacillales > Streptococcaceae > Streptococcus > Streptococcus oralis_Y. The sequence goes on from NZ_ALJN01000024.1 coordinate 51,773, forward strand.
TCTAGGACGCGAAATTGCATCTTGGATAGGAAACAGTGAAACAGCTTCCGCTATTGCAAGCTTTTTATCTCTGGCATTTTTGACCTATATTTCCATTGTTTTTGGGGAACTCTATCCCAAGAGAATTGCTCTAAATCTGAAAGATACCTTAGCTATCCGAACAGCGCCAGTTATTATTGGTTTGGGGAAAATTGTCAGTCCCTTTGTTTGGCTCCTATCAGCCTCGACTAATCTATTGAGCCGTGTGACGCCAATGACCTTTGATGATGCTGATGAAAAGATGACACGTGATGAAATAGAGTACATGCTCACCAATAGTGAAGAAACACTGGATGCAGATGAGATTGAAATGCTACAGGGAGTCTTTTCTTTAGATGAACTAATGGCTCGTGAGCTAATGGTGCCCCGAACAGATGCCTTTATGGTAGATATTCAGGATGACAGTCAAACGATTATCGAGAGTATTTTAAAGCAAAATTTCTCACGTATCCCTGTTTATGATGGGGATAAGGACAATGTGATTGGTTTGATTCACACCAAGCGCTTGTTGAATGCCGCTTTTGTGGATGGCTTTGACAATATTGTCTGGAAACGAATTCTCCAAACGCCACTGTTTGTTCCTGAGACTATCTTTGTGGACGATCTCCTTAAAGAACTTCGAAATACCCAAAATCAAATGGCCATCTTACTAGATGAATACGGTGGAATGGCTGGTTTGGTAACTCTGGAGGACCTCTTAGAAGAAATTGTTGGTGAGATTGATGATGAGACTGACAAGGCTGAAATTGAAGTCCATCAAATAGGAGAAGACACCTATATCGTTCAAGGCACCATGAATCTTAATGATTTTAATGACTACTTTGATGTAGAATTGGAAAGTGATGATGTTGATACCATCGCCGGTTATTATTTGACGGGTGTGGGAATGATTCCAACGACTGAGAAACTCAGTTATGAATTGGTCAGCCAAAACAAACAAATCATCCTAACCAATGACAAGGTGAAAAACGGACGTGTTACCAAGGTAAAAGTCCAAATCACTGAAATAGAGACTGAAGAAGAAACAGAATAAAGCAGTGACTTGAGTCACTGCTTTTTGTAAATCTATATTGTAGATATAGTTATCCCTATCTATTTGGAATAACAAAAAAGCCCGATTGTCCGGGCTTTTTATTCGGTTAATTCCTGTTAATTCAGGTACTGAAAGGCGGTAGACGGATTTGAACCGACGATCAAGCTTTTGCAGAGCCGTGCCTTACCACTTGGCTATACCGCCTCAACGTTTATTATTATACCTTGAAAATCATTTCCCGTCAATAGTTTCTTATTCTAAAATCCAATTTAAGAAGATAGATTATGTGATGTGAAGAAAAAAGAGAAAAGCGACTTGTAAAAATGAAGCTTACAGAGCTAGACAAATCAATTTTCTTTTCTTATAAATACAAATAAAGAATGGGGAAATTCTGACAAAGAGAAGTTTTTTGTAGATATACGCCTAAATATTCTGAAAATTCGTTTACTTTTTAGAAGATATATGTTATAATTTCCAATAAGCCTAAATTTTTCAAGAGGAGTTATATACATGAAAAAAAGCAAAGTATTGGTTGCAGCAGGGGTTGCCTTATTAGCGACTGGCGTACTAGCTGCCTGCGGTTCTAAATCATCTGATTCAACGGCGCCAAAAAATTATGGTTATATCTATTCAGCTGACCCAGAAACGTTGGATTACCTCATTTCAGGTAAACAAAGTACTAAGATTGCCACTTCAAATGGTATTGATGGTCTCTTCACAAATGACAAATATGGGAATTTGACTCCCGCAGTGGCAGAAGATTGGTCAGTCTCAAAAGATGGTTTGACTTATACCTACAAAATCCGTAAAGGTGTTAAATGGATGACATCTGATGGAGAAGAGTACGCTGAAGTAACAGCTAAAGATTTCGTAAATGGTTTGAAACACGCAGCAGATAAGAAATCCGAAGCCCTATATTTAGCAGAAACTTCTGTTAAAGGATTGTCTGATTATTTGTCTGGAAATTCAAAAGACTTTTCTACGGTAGGTGTGAAGGCAGTTGATGATTATACTCTTGAGTATACCTTGAACCAACCAGAACCATACTGGAACTCTAAGATGGCTTATTCAATCTTCTGGCCATTGAACGAAGATTTTGAAAAATCAAAAGGATCAGATTTTGCCAAAGCAACAGATCCTACGTCCTTGCTTTACAATGGTCCATTCTTACTGAAAGGTTTGACTACTAAATCTTCTATCGAATTTGCTAAGAATGGGCAGTACTGGGATAAGGATAATGTTCACCTTGATAAAGTTACCCTTGCTTTCTATGATGGGTCAGACCAAGAGTCCATTGAACGTAACTTTACAAGTGGAGCATACAGCTATGCTCGCCTTTTCCCAACAAGTTCAAACTACTCTAAGGTAGAAGAAACATACAAAGACAATATCTTCTACACTCCATCAGGACCTGGTATCGGTGGTTTGGGTGTGAATATTGACCGTCAAGGTTACAAATACACTTCTAAGACAACTGATGAAGAGAAGACTTCTACTAAGAAAGCTCTTCTTAACAAGGATTTCCGTCAGGCTTTGAACTTTGCCTTTGACCGTACTTCTTACTCAGCACAAATTAATGGTAAGGAAGGTGCTCCTCTTGCAGTTCGTAACCTCTTTGTGAAACCAGGGTTTGTCTCTGCAGGTGAAAAAACTTTCGGTGACTTGGTAACTGAAAAGATGGTTGCTTATGGTGATGAGTGGAAGAATGTAAACTTTGCGGATGGTCAAGATGGACTCTTCAACGCCGATAAAGCCAAAGCCGAATTTGCCAAAGCTAAAACTGCATTGGAAGCAGAAGGTGTGAAATTCCCTATCCACTTGGATATTCCAGTAGACCAAACATCTAAAAACTATATCGCACGTATCCAATCTTTCAAACAATCAGTTGAAACAGTACTTGGCGAAGGCAATGTAGTCATTGATATCCAACAAGTTTCTAAAGATGAGTTGAACAATATCACTTACTATGCTGCAAGCGCTGCGGCAGAAGATTGGGATCTCTCAGGAGCAGTTGGGTGGAACCCAGACTATGAAGATCCATCAACTTACCTTGATATCTTGAAAACAACGAATGCTGAACAAACAAAAACATATATGGGTTACGAAGGTGCAGATAACGCTGCGGCTGCTCAAGTTGGTTTGAAAGAATACGATAAGCTAGTTGATGAAGCTGCTAAAGAAACAAGCGACTTGAATGTTCGTTATGAAAAATACGCGGCTGCTCAAGCTTGGTTGACAGATAGCTCACTCTTCTTGCCAGCTATGTCATCAAGTGGTGCTGCACCATTCATTTCTCGTGTTGTACCATTCACAGCATCATACAGCCAGTCTGGAGATAAGAGCTCAGATGTATACTTCAAGTATATTCAGTTGCAAGACAAGGTTGTAACGAAAGCTGATTACGAACAAGCTCGTGAGAAATGGCTCAAAGAGAAAAAAGAATCAAACGAAAAAGTTCAAAAAGAATTGACGAATCACGTTAAATAAATAACTCTCAAGAGAACTTTCTCTCCATGAGGAGAAGGTTCTTTTGGGATTTTAAAAGGAAACGATATGAAAAAATATATTTTTATGCGTGTCTTGCGCTCATTGTTGTCTATTTTCTTGGTGACAACCTTGACCTACACGATTATCTATACGATGGTTCCTCGGAAACTGATTTTCAAGCAGGATACCAACTACAACAAGATTGCAACAACTCCAGATAAGCGGGATAATTATGAGAATACCGTTTATGAACGTATGGGCTATATCGAGTACTACGATACCAAGGAGTTGCAAGAAAAAGCTAGCACGATGGACTCATCTGTAACAGTAGATGCCAATGATACCAATAAGGCAATCTACGAAAAATACATCAACCAACTCGGTAATGGTTGGACGTTAGGTGTCTTTTCAGAGAGTGGTCAGTTCTATGCTACGCGTGAAATTCCGATTTTTGAACGTGTTTTCAAATTCTATGCGAACTTACTTGATATTGATCATACAAACAAGATTCAAGACCCTGAAAATCCAAACTTGGAACGTTATCTTCGTTTTGAAAATGACCCTGCTATTGGTTGGTCATTGGTTGGTTCAGGTACCAAACATAAATACCTTTTGTATTTCAACAATCAATTCCCGTTTGTACACCAAAACTTTGTGAACATTAACTTGGGTGACTCTTACCCAACTTATGCGAACACGCCAGTGCTTCAAGTTATCACACAAGGTCAAGGACAAACTAAGACATCAGAAGTTCAATTCCCTACTGGTAAAAAGACTTCGTCTGTAGATATTTACTCTCGTACCTACAAATCTCCAAGTCAAGCAGATGCGCGTGAAATAGCTAACTATGGTAAAGACGATCCATATACAGCTACAGAAAGTAACTACCAATATCCATCTATGATTGCAAGCTCAGCTGTTGCTGGTTTGATTGGTTTGATTATTTCTTATGCTATTGCGATTCCTCTTGGATCTGCTATGGCTCGCCACAAGAATACTTGGATTGACAGCTTCTCAACAGGTGTTCTAACCTTCTTGCTTGCACTTCCAACGATTGCCTTGGTTTATATCGTTCGCTTGATTGGATCATCTATTGGTCTGCCTGACTCATTCCCTATCTTGGGGGCTGGAGATTGGCGTTCCTATGTCTTGCCAGCAGTCATTCTAGGTTTGCTGGGAGCACCAAGTACAGCAATCTGGATTCGTCGTTACATGATTGACTTGCAATCTCAGGACTTTGTCCGTTTTGCTCGTGCAAAAGGTTTATCTGAAAAAGAAATCTCAAATAAACACGTCTTTAAAAATGCCATGGTTCCTTTGGTTTCAGGTATTCCAGGTGCCGTAATCGGGGTTATTGGTGGTGCAACATTGACAGAAACAGTCTTCGCCTTCCCAGGTATGGGTAAAATGTTGATTGACTCTGTTAAGGCATCAAATAACTCAATGGTAGTTGGTCTCGTCTTCATCTTTACATGTATTTCTATCTTCTCACTCTTTGTAGGAGATATCTGGATGACTATGCTTGACCCACGTATTAAATTGACAGAGAAAGGAGGCAAATAATGTCAACAATTGATAAAGAAAAATTTCAGTTCGTAAAACGTGATGATTTTGCCTCTGAAACGATTGATGCTCCTGCCTACTCTTACTGGGGCTCTGTATTTAGACAGTTTTTAAAGAAAAAATCAACAGTCATTATGCTAGGAATTTTGGTTGCCATTATCTTGATGAGCTTTATTTACCCAATGTTCTCAGATTTTGACTTCAACGATGTAAGTAAGGTCAATGACTTTAGTGCTCGTTTTATCAAGCCCAATGCTGAACATTGGTTTGGTACAGATAGTAATGGTAAATCCTTGTTTGACGGGGTTTGGTTTGGTGCGCGTAATTCAATTCTTATCTCTGTAATTGCCACTTTTATTAACCTTGTAATTGGGGTTATTGTTGGTGGAATTTGGGGGATTTCCAAATCTGTTGACCGCGTCATGATGGAAGTTTATAACATTATTTCAAACATTCCATCTCTCTTGATTGTTATCGTCTTGACTTACTCAATTGGTGCTGGTTTCTGGAATTTGATCTTCGCTATGAGTGTGACGACTTGGATCGGTATTGCTTATTCAATTCGTATTCAAATCATGCGTTACCGTGACTTGGAATACAACCTTGCTTCTCAAACACTTGGAACACCAACCTTTAAAATCATCGTGAAAAATATCATGCCACAATTGGTATCTGTTATTGTTTCTACGATGACCTTGATGTTGCCAAGCTTTATCTCTTATGAAGCCTTCCTTTCCTTCTTTGGATTGGGATTGCCTGTAACAGTGCCAAGTCTGGGACGCTTGATCTCAGATTACTCACAAAACGTTACGACCAACGCTTACTTGTTCTGGATTCCATTGACAACCTTGATCTTGGTGTCTCTTTCTCTCTTCGTTGTTGGTCAAAACCTAGCGGATGCTAGTGATCCACGTACACATAGATAGGAGTAGACATGATAAAAGGAAAAGATGTAATTTTGACTGCTCGCGATATTGTCGTGGAATTTGACGTTCGTGACAAAGTTCTGACAGCTATCCGAGGAGTTTCTTTGGACCTGATTGAAGGGGAAGTTCTTGCCCTGGTAGGTGAGTCCGGTTCTGGTAAATCTGTATTAACAAAAACCTTTACAGGGATGTTAGAAGACAATGGACGCATTGCCAAAGGAAGTATTGACTATCGTGGACAAGACTTGACAGCCTTGACTTCAAACAAAGAGTGGGAGAAAATCCGTGGTGCTAAAATTGCGACCATCTTCCAAGACCCTATGACAAGTTTGGACCCAATCAATACAATTGGTAGCCAAATCACTGAGGTTATCGTTAAACACCAAGGGAAAACAGCTAAGGAAGCCAAAGAAATGGCAATTGACTATATGAACAAGGTCGGAATTCCAGACGCTGAAAAACGTTTTGACGAGTATCCTTTCCAATATTCTGGAGGGATGCGCCAACGTATCGTTATTGCGATTGCCCTTGCTTGTCGCCCAGATATTTTGATCTGTGACGAGCCAACAACGGCTCTTGATGTAACCATTCAAGCGCAAATTATTGATTTGCTTAAAACCTTGCAAAATGAGTACCACTTTACTATTATCTTTATCACCCATGACCTTGGTGTGGTAGCAAGTATTGCCGATAAGGTAGCGGTTATGTATGCTGGTGAAATTGTAGAATACGGTACTGTTGAGGAAGTCTTCTACGACCCACGTCATCCATACACTTGGAGTCTCTTGTCTAGCTTACCACAGCTCGCTGATGATAAAGGGGAATTGTACTCTATCCCAGGAACACCACCGTCTCTTTATACTGAGTTGAAAGGTGATGCCTTTGCCCTTCGTTCAGATTATGCGATGCAAATTGACTTTGAACAGAAAGCACCTCAGTTTTCAGTCACTGATACTCACTGGGCTAAGACTTGGTTGCTTCATGAGAATGCTCCTAAGGTTGAAAAACCAGAAATCATCGCAGATTTACATGATAAAATTCGTGATAAAATGGGCTTTGCTCATCTAGAAGACTAGGAGGAAGGAAATGTCTGAAAAATTAGTAGAAATTAAAGATTTAGAAATTTCCTTCGGTGAAGGAAGTAAGAAGTTTGTCGCCGTTAAAAACGCTAACTTCTTTATCAACAAGGGAGAAACTTTCTCTCTTGTTGGTGAATCTGGTAGTGGGAAAACAACGATTGGTCGTGCCATTATTGGCTTGAATAATACTAGTAAAGGTGAAATCATCTTTGACGGTCATAAGATCAATGGGAAAAAATCTCACAAGGAATCTTCAGAGTTGATCCGCCGTATCCAGATGATTTTCCAAGACCCTGCAGCCAGTTTAAATGAACGTGCGACAGTTGACTATATTATCTCTGAAGGTCTTTACAACTACCACTTGTTCAAAGATGAAGAAGAGCGAAAAGAAAAAGTTCAAAAGATGATTCATGAAGTTGGTCTTTTGAAAGAGCACTTGACCCGTTACCCACACGAGTTTTCTGGTGGTCAACGTCAACGTATTGGGATTGCCCGTGCTCTTGTGATGGAACCTGATTTCGTGATTGCGGATGAGCCGATTTCAGCCTTGGACGTGTCTGTTCGTGCGCAAGTCTTGAACTTGCTCAAGAAGTTTCAAAAAGAATTGGGCTTGACCTATCTCTTTATCGCGCATGACTTGTCAGTTGTTCGCTTTATCTCAGATCGTATCGCCGTTATCTATAAGGGTGTTATCGTTGAAGTAGCGGAGACAGAGGAGCTGTTTAATAATCCTGTTCATCCGTACACTCAAGCACTTCTATCTGCTGTACCGATTCCAGATCCAATCTTGGAACGTAAGAAGGTCTTGAAAGTCTATGATCCTAGCCAACATGATTATGAGACAGACAAACCATCTATGGTGGAAATTCGTCCAGGTCACTATGTTTGGGCTAATCAAGCGGAAGTTGCTCGCTACAAAGAAGCACTTAAAAAATAAACAGATTAGGAGGGGACCGAAAGGTCTTCTCATTTTTAATAGAAAAGCTCCCCTTTCACTAGCTTGTAAAAGGGGAGTTTTATTGTGATTAGCGTTTGGACCAGGTACGTTTCATAAAGAGAAGCAAAATGGGATAAATCTCTAGACGACCTGCAATCATTGCAAATGAGAGAAGGATTTTAGAGATGGGACTAAAGATGGCAAAACTAGAAGTTGTACCTAGAATAGGTCCGATGTTATTGAAACAACTGAAGACAGCACTGGTAACAACTAGAAAATCATTATTATCTAGACTGACAATGAAGATAAGTGACAGTAAAATCATCACATAAATGACAAAATATTTTAGGACCTTGTGCTGGGTATCCTTATCAATCACAGTTTTATTGACATGTAGAGTCAATACGCGATGAGGAGATAAGATGGACAAGATCTGATTTTTTGCAATTTTTGAAAGGATGAGCCCTCTGATAACTTTGAGTCCACCTGCGGTTGATCCAGCAGAGCCGCCGATTCCCATGAGGAAGAGGAGGATAAATTGGGAGAAGAGGGGCCAGTTGGTGATATCTCCATAACCAAAACCAGTTGTTGTGATGATATTGGACACCTGGAAGAGGGCCATTTCAAAGCTCTTAGAGACACCTTGGTAGAGATGGAGCGTATTGAGAGTAATCAAGCTGGTAGAAACTAGGACAATGATTACATACGTGCGAAGTTCTTCATCTCCAAAGAAAGCCTTAACCCGACGGAGCATGAGGTAGTAGTAGAGATTAAAGTTAACTCCAAAAACCAGAACTCCGATACTGACGAGATAGGTGATGAGTGAGCTGCCGTAGTGGGCAATCCCGTCGTTATAGACGGTGAAGCCACCGGTTCCTGCCGTTCCCATAGCGATGACAAAGCTATCAAATAGAGGCATGCCAGCTAGATAGTAGATGACTACAAAAAGTGAGAAGAGCCCTAAATAAAGCAGATAGAGAATCTGGGCAGTATTTTTCAGTTTGGATACAACCTTGCCAAAGACAGGCCCAGGGACCTCAGCCTTCATCACCTCTAAGTGACCATTCTTGGCATTGTCCATAATGGCAAGCGCGAAGACGAGTACCCCCATCCCTCCAATCAAGTGAGTAAAACTTCGCCAGAAGAGGAGGGAACGGCTGAGAACGGAGACATCTGTCAGAATGGTTGCTCCTGTAGTTGTAAAACCAGAACTGATTTCAAAGAAGGCATCGATGACACTTGGGATTTGTCCTGAAAAGACAAAGGGAAGCGCTCCAAAGAAAGACCATAGAATCCAACAGAGGGCGACGATTAAGACTCCCTCCTTAGTATAAATTCGCTGATTTTTGGGTTTCCGTAAAATTCCCAAGCTACCAAGAAGTATTAAAATTCCAATTGTTGCAAAGAGAGCTGTAAATACTTGGCTGGATTCTTGATAATAGGTTGCTACGCTAACGGGTACTAGAAGGAGAACCGCCTCAATCAAGAGAAGTTTTGAGAGGAGGTAACGAATCATACTTTTATTCATCTTTTACCTCTCAATCAGATCATAAATCTTGGTGATATTTGGTAATAAGGTCGTCACGAGTAACTGATCTCCTACCTCAAGTCTATCCTCTCCAGTAGGGAAGATTGTTTTTCCTTTTCGGATAATGGCTGCGATGAGAACCTCTTTCTTCAATTTCAGATGTGAAAGAGGTTTGGCAGTCATTTTATTAGCTTCCTTGATTTGGAATTGAAGAGTTTCAATTTGACCGTTTGCTAGATGGTGCATGGCTTGAAGGTCTGAGTATTGAGCGTTTACTCGACCACGGATAAAGTGCATAATGGTATCCACTGCAATGCTTTTGGGTGTGATGATACTTGAAAAATCAGATGCATGGATAATCTCTAAAAGGCTAGTTCGATTCACCTTGGTGATATTCTTATGGACACCAACACGGTCTAAGAACATAGAGGTAATGATGTTTTCCTCATCAACTCCAGTCAAAGTTGCAACTGCATCATAGTTGGGAGCACTTTCCTCAAGCAAGATATCTTTGGCAGTTCCATCTCCCTGTACGATATAGAGATTTGGAAATTTTTCACTGAAGAGACGAGCTCTCTCAGGATTAATCTCGATAACTTTAGTGTCAATACGGCTATCTTTTAAAATGTCAAGTAGGTAATAAGCAATTTTTCCAGCACCAACGATGAGCAAGCTTTTCACTGTACGTGATTTGAAATAGTTATGGAAAAGCATCATATCCACACGATTCCCAGTAACAAAAATTCTATCTCTATCCTGAATGGTGATATCACCGCTCGGAATCATAAGTTGATGGTCTCGTTCCATAGCGCAGACAATGATATTGCCAAATTTTTTACGAAAATCTGAGATTGGCATTTGACAGAGACCACTGGAATCTTTGACAACAAACTCCATCAGGTTGACCCTTCCCCCTGAGAACCGCTCAACTGAGAGTGCATTCGGAAAATCAATGATATTTGAGATAGCACGGGCGGCTAGGAGTTCTGGGTTAACGATAAGTGAGAATCCAAGAATATTTTTCTCTTTGAAATAGGTATTGGAGTATTCAGGATTTCGCACTCGAACGATAGTCTCTTTAGCGCCCATTTTTTTAGCAAGTACTGCTGAAATCATATTCACTTCATCGTGTTCCGTTAGAGCGATAAAGATATCACACTCTTGAACGCCGGCTTGCTCTAAGATAGCAAAGTCTGCTCCATTTCCAAGGAGTCCCATGATATCAAAGCGACTGACAATATGATTGAGAACAGCCTCATCTTGTTCGATGAGGACAACGTCGTGTTTTTCTGCAACCAGTGAACGACAGAGGGCGAAACCGACTTTCCCTCCACCAACAAGGACAATTTTCATATAAAAACCCTACTTTTTCATGATGTAACTATCATACCCTTTTTTCGCAAAAAATGCACTTGCCAAGGCATTTTAGAGGATAAGAAAAGCCTTTTTTTAAGTGTTTAAAGATAAAATCGGTCACCTTTCATAGAAATGTCTATCATATGAAATGATTTCGCTCATTTAATATCCTTTCTCAGAAAAAGAATGACTAAGTATGGAAATATTATCAAAAAAAGTAAAAAAATCAAGTCATTTCTATTGACAATGATTCTGAAAGTGTTATACTAAGAAAGTAGCTTCGCTGATTTACTTCAAACCTGTTGTGAGGTAAGTTAACGATGCCTTAACCACGCTGTTTGCTGAGCTTGACTCCGGGCAGTGTGGCTATTTTTTTGCAATGGTGAAAGGAAGCAAGTCATGACAAATCACATTGTATTATTTGAACCTCAGATTCCACAAAATACTGGTAACATCGCGCGTACCTGTGCTGCGACCAATTCTCCCCTCCACATCATCAAGCCAATGGGCTTTCCCATTGATGACCGCAAGATGAAGCGAGCAGGTTTGGATTATTGGGATAAGTTAGAGATTCATTTTTATGATAACTTGGCAGATTTTATGTCTCAGATGAAAGGACAAGTTTACCTGATTTCGAAATTTGCTGAAAAAGTTTATTCTGAGGCAGATTTAGCAAGCGATGAGGACCACTATTTTCTCTTTGGACGTGAGGATAAGGGTTTGCCAGAGGACTTTATGCGAGAACATCCTGAGAAAGCTCTCCGTATCCCTATGAATGATGAGCATGTTCGCAGTCTCAATGTTTCCAATACGGTCTGTATGATTGTCTATGAGGCTCTTCGCCAGCAACATTTTGCCGGTTTGGAGCTTGTTCACACTTATGAAGCAGATAAATTGAAATAAACAAAATGCTTGCGCTTGCAAGCGTTTTTTGTTATGATAAAAAGGTCTTCAGGGCAGGGTGAGATTCCCGACCGGCGGTAAATTTGACTAGCTATTTTAGCTTTCTCGTCGTTGTCTTGTCTCGATATACTTTAAGTATTATCTTCGACTGCGACGCCTAGATAAATCTAAAATATCTTAGCCAAATAAGTCCGCGAGCGCAAGCTGATGTGGTGCGATTCCACAACCGACAGTATAGTCTGGATGGGAGAAGACGAAAGAATAGCTTTGTCTGTTCGGATGAGTTTATAGATAAATTGCAACCGCTTACTCAAAAGAGTGAGGGGGAACTTTTGAGATATAAAAAGTGAGAATAGATAGAGGGATCCTTTCCAACTTCTTCTGATTTTATAGAAAATTGGAGGAACCTGTTATGACAAACACACGTCGACTTTCGACCATTGCGATTTTATCAGCCATCTCATTTGTGCTGATGTACTTTGACTTTCCGCTTTTACCAGCGGCGTCCTTCCTCAAGATCGAATTTAGTATCTTGCCAATCCTTGTGGGCTTGGTAGTGATGGACTTGCCTGCTGCCCTCGGAATTCTCTTGCTTCGCTCACTCTTGAAATTGCTTCTGAACAGTCAGGGAGTGAATACCTACATTGGGTTGCCAATGAATATCGTAGCTCTGGGAGTTTTTGTGATCGCCTTTGGTTTGATTTGGAAAAAGGAACGGACAACCCTTCGTTTCCTACTAGCATCTCTAGCGGGAACTATTGGATTGACTGCGGCTATGTTGGTTCTCAACTATGTCTATGCTGTTCCTTTGTACGCGAAGTTTGCCAACTTTGATATTGAAAAAATTATGGGACTTTCCAACTACCTCATGACCATGGTATTGCCTTTTAACTTGATTGAGGGTGTAATCTTTGCCATTTCATTCTGGTTGCTATACGTCCTCTTGAAACCCACCTTAAAACATTATGAGAGATAAACAAACATTTTTAATGAAGGGCAGTTTTGCCCTTTTACTTTTCGTCCTTCTTGGCTATATGGTTAAGTTCTATCCTGAAACGCTGGTCGGTTTTGATCAACCGATTCAGACTGCCCTTCGTGGGGACTTGCCAGATTATTTGACAGTTCTGTTCCGTGCTCTTACGCATTTGATTGATATCCCAGTAATCATCACCTGGGTTGCCATTGCAGCCTTTATCTTTTATCGTAAGCAGTGGAAGATAGAAAGCTTCTTCATGCTGGGGAATCTGGCCTTGGCAGGTCTTTTAATCGTGACCTTTAAAAATATCTACCAGCGCCCACGACCAGCTATTTTACACCTGGTTGAGGAGAAGGGATTTTCCTTCCCAAGTGGCCATTCTCTGGCTGTAACTTTGATGGTAGGCACTTTGATTGTCATTCTCAGTCAACGGATTAAAGATCCAGTCTGGAGAAAAATCGTGCAAATCCTGTTAGCTCTATATCTGGCTAGTGTGCTGGTATCAAGGGTCTATCTGGGAGTTCACTATCCATCAGACGTCCTTGCCAGTCTCTGTGTGGGCTTGGGAGTCCTGTTTATCGAGTTTCCTTTCTATGATAAGCTCCGCTTCCAATGGCGATTTAAAGGCAAGCAGAAGTGAGATAGGTCTTGCAAGAATGGTAAAAATCTGATAAACTAAGTAGTAATTGAATAGAAATCTGCAAGACTAGTAACTCAAGGGAAGTGAGACAGGGAGAAAGGACGTGACTGAAAGCCTTTTGCATGGAAGCTGAGCGAATTCACTTGCGCATGGATTTAGAAATGAAGGTCTGACTTGTCAGATGAAAACGGATGGTACCGCGTGTCAACGCTCCGAGTGGAGTTTTTGACATGTGGTTTTCTTTTTATCTACGAGCGACTGATGGAGGAATTATGTCAACTATTGAAGAACAATTAAAAGCGCTTCGCGAAGAAACGCTGGCTAGCTTGAAGCAGATTACTGCTGAAAATGAAAAAGAGATGCAAGAATTGCGTGTCTCTGTCCTTGGGAAAAAAGGTTCACTGACTGAAATCCTTAAAGGGATGAAGGATGTATCGGCTGAAATGCGCCCTGTCATCGGGAAACACGTCAATGAAGCTCGTGATGTCTTGACAGCAGCCTTTGAGGAAACAGCGAAACTCTTGGAAGAAAAGAAAGTCGCAGCTCAACTGGCTAGCGAGAGTATCGATGTGACACTTCCAGGTCGTCCGGTAGCTACTGGTCACCGTCACGTTCTCACACAAACCAGTGAGGAAATTGAAGATATTTTCATCGGTATGGGTTACCAAGTCGTGGATGGTTTTGAAGTGGAGCAAGACTACTATAACTTCGAGCGTATGAACCTTCCAAAAGATCACCCAGCTCGTGATATGCAGGATACTTTCTACATCACAGAAGAAATCTTGCTTCGTACTCACACGTCTCCAGTTCAGGCGCGTGCTATGGATGCTCATGATTTTTCAAAAGGTCCTTTGAAAATGATCTCACCAGGGCGTGTCTTCCGTCGTGATACGGACGATGCGACCCACAGCCACCAATTCCATCAAATCGAAGGTTTGGTTGTCGGGAAGAACATCTCTATGGCTGACCTTCAAGGTACGCTTCAACTGATCATTCAAAAAATGTTTGGTGAAGAGCGTCAAATTCGTTTGCGTCCATCTTACTTCCCATTCACAGAGCCATCTGTTGAGGTGGATGTTTCCTGCTTCAAGTGTGGTGGAGAAGGCTGTAACGTATGTAAGAAAACGGGTTGGATCGAAATTATGGGCGCCGGTATGGTTCACCCACGGGTCCTTGAGATGAGTGGTATTGATGCAACTGTTTACTCTGGTTTTGCCTTTGGTCTCGGACAAGAACGTGTAGCCATGCTCCGTTACGGAATCAACGATATCCGTGGCTTCTACCAAGGAGATGTCCGCTTTTCAGAACAATTTAAATAAGATTGAAACGCGAGGATATTTTATGATTTCGGAACAAAACTATAACAAACTTTTAGAGAAGTTTGGTGATATATCTTCATTTGCGATTTATAAAGAATCTAAAAATAATGATAAAGCAACATCTGAAAATATATCCTATGAAGAAGCTATTGAAAATCATCAAAAAGACTACATAAATCCTTCTAATATAATACTTATGGTAAACCCCTCTGCTAAAAGAGAACAATCCCCTGATAGTAATTTTTCTTCATTTCATCATTCAAATATTAATGATCGTCATTTAAGATTCTTAACTATGAAAACAAGTACATTTTGGAGGAATCTATACGGATCATATGTAACTGATCTATTTTCTGATGTTGTCGAATCTGTAATGGATAATTTAATTTCGGCAGTAAAGGATGATAATAAAAAGGACTACAGAAAACAATCGTATAAAAAATTAATCGAACAATTAGAAATATTGTCCCAGGATTCAAAAGAAGAAAAGTTAAATATATATGTTTGTGGTGCTTTGTCGAAGAGTAAGCGTAAAGATTTTATTTTTTTTATAGAAGAATTAATAGAAGAAATTTCAGAAAACTCAGATTCAAATATTGAACTTAGTTTTTATGCTGTTTATCATCCTGGTTATCAAAATTTAAAAAAATTAATTCAAGGTGGTTGTGAAAAAATAGTTAAGCATTCTATGAAGGTTGAATGAAATAGTTCTTAATTGGGAAGTTAAGTTTTACTATTTAAATGTAACTTTATAGAAAGAGTTTGTTCACAGAGTTGTGGCTAAAAACTTTTATTCTATAGAGATGGTAAGAGATAAGAGCTCTTCCTAAGACAGCCTCGGGCTGGAAAACACAAAATGAAAGGATCTAAACGAGGGCCAAAAGAAATCTAGGAAAGTCATCTAGATTTCAGCATAGCCCTTGGTATCTTACATATGTTAGTTAGTTATAAATGGTTAAAAGAGTTGGTGGACGTTGATGTGCCATCACAAGAGTTGGCTGAAAAAATGTCAACCACAGGGATCGAGGTAGAAGGTGTCGAATCACCTGCTGCCGGTCTCTCAAAAATTGTCGTCGGTGAGGTCTTGTCTTGCGAAGATGTGCCAGAAACTCATCTCCATGTTTGTCAGGTTAACATTGGTGAAGAAGAAGCCCGTCAAATTGTCTGTGGTGCCCCAAATGTGCGTGCAGGTATCAAGGTCATGGTGGCACTTCCGGGAGCTCGTATCGCTGATAATTACAAGATCAAAAAAGGGAAAATCCGTGGCTTGGAGTCACTTGGAATGATTTGTTCACTTGGTGAATTAGGCATTTCTGACTCCGTTGTACCTAAGGAATTTGCAGATGGTATCCAAATCTTGCCAGAAGATGCTGTTCCAGGCGAGGAAGTCTTCTCATATCTGGACTTGGATGATGAAATCATCGAACTTTCCATCACTCCAAACCGTGCGGACGCCCTTTCTATGCGTGGGGTAGCGCACGAAGTGGCAGCCATCTATGACAAGGCGGTCAGCTTTAAAGAATTTACTCTTTCAGAAACAGACCAAGTTGCGGCAGATGCCCTTTCTGTCAGCATTGACACAAACAAGGCGCCTTACTATGCCGCTCGTATCTTGGACAATGTGACAATCGCACCAAGTCCACAGTGGTTGCAAAACCTCCTCATGAACGAAGGTATCCGTCCTATCAACAACGTAGTGGATGTGACAAATTACATCCTACTCTACTTTGGTCAACCTATGCATGCCTTTGACTTGGATACCTTTGAAGGGACTGACATCCGTGTACGTGAAGCGCGTGCTGGTGAAAAATTGGTGACCTTGGATGGGGAAGAACGTGAGTTGGAAGCAAGTGACCTCGTGATTACTGTTGCTGACAAACCAGTAGCCCTTGCAGGTGTCATGGGTGGTCAAGCAACAGAAATCTCTGAAAAATCTAGTCGTGTTGTCCTTGAAGCAGCTGTTTTCAATGGCAAATCTATCCGTAAGACCAGCGGTCGCCTCAACCTTCGTTCAGAGTCTTCTTCTCGTTTTGAAAAAGGCATTAATGTGGCAACCGTTAATGAAGCCCTTGATGCGGCGGCAAGTATGATTGCGGAACTTGCAGGTGCGACGGTGCGTAAAGGCATTGTTTCAGCAGGGGAACTTGATACTTCTGATGTAGAAGTTTCTTCAACTCTTGCAGATGTCAACCGCGTCCTTGGAACGGAGCTTTCCTACGCGGATGTAGAAGATGTCTTCCGTCGTCTTGGCTTTGGTCTTTCTGGAAATGCAGACAGCTTTACCGTCAGCGTCCCACGTCGTCGTTGGGATATCACCATCGAGGCAGACCTCTTTGAAGAAATCGCTCGTATCTATGGTTATGACCGCTTGCCAACCAGCCTTCCAAAAGATGATGGTACAGCTGGTGAATTGACAGCGACACAAAAATTGCGCCGTCAAGTTCGTACTATCGCTGAAGGGGCAGGCTTGACAGAGATCATCACCTACGCTCTAACAACTCCTGAAAAAGCAGTTGAGTTTACGGCTCAACCAAGCAACCTTACAGAACTTATGTGGCCAATGACAGTAGATCGTTCCGTTCTCCGTCAAAATATGGTCTCAGGTATCCTTGATACAGTTGCCTACAACGTAGCGCGTAAGAATAAAAACTTGGCTCTTTACGAGATTGGAAAAGTCTTTGAACAAACAGGCAATCCCAAAGAAGACCTACCAAATGAAATCAACAGCTTTGCCTTTGCCTTGACAGGCTTGGTTGCAGAAAAAGACTTCCAAACAGCAGCGGTTCCAGTTGATTTCTTCTATGCTAAGGGAATCCTGGAAGCCCTCTTTGCTCGTTTGGGACTCCAAGTAACTTATACGGCAACAGCTGAAATTGCTAGCCTTCACCCAGGACGTACAGCTGTGATTTCACTCGGTGACCAAGTTCTTGGTTTCCTTGGCCAAGTACATCCAGTCACTGCTAAGGCTTACGATATCCCAGAAACCTATGTAGCGGAGCTCAACCTTTCAGCTATCGAAGCTGCGCTCCAACCGGCTGCTCCATTTGTTGAAATTACCAAATTCCCAGCAGTTAGCCGTGATATTGCTCTACTTCTCAAGGCAGAAATTAGCCATCAAGAAGTTGTAGACGCAATCCAAGCTGCAGGTGTGAAACGATTGACAGACATCAAACTCTTTGACGTCTTCTCAGGTGAAAAATTGGGACTTGGCATGAAGTCAATGGCTTATAGCCTAACCTTCCAAAATCCAGAAGAGAGCTTGACAGACGAAGAAGTCGCACGCTATATGGAAAAAATCCAAGCTTCTCTCGAAGAAAAAGTCCATGCAGAAGTGCGTTAACTCATCAATCCATCCTTCGGGGTGGATTTTTAGTTTCAAGAAGACAGTTCAGGATCAAAAATGAACAATTGGGGAGTAAAAGCCCTCAGCTATACTTTATTGGGTTATAATTGATCTATCACTTGGGTACTCAAAAATCTTAGAGAGTTTAGTTTTTAAGGAAGGATGAACAAGATAAAAATGTACATAAATCCTTGTAAAGGCTATCAAAAAGGAGTATAATAAGTGCAACATATTTCGGAGGTGGAAGATGCTAGAAGTAAGAAATCTAGAGAAAAGTTTCGGTTCCAAGCAAGTCTTGTTTGGTGTAGATTTTCAGGCAAGTCCAGGACGGATTCTGGGGCTGGTCGGGAAAAATGGTTCTGGGAAAACAACGATTTTCCACAGTATTTTGAAATTTTTAGACTATCAAGGAGAGATCAGTCTGGATGGACAGGAGATTCGCCAGGAAACCTATGCTCGAATTGGTTATCTGCCTGAGGAACGCAGTCTTATGCCCAAGTTGACAGTTCTTGAGCAAGTTCGCTACCTGGCTACTCTAAAAGGCATGGATGCTAAGGAGGTCAAGGAAAAACTCCCTCAATGGATGGAAAAACTGGAAGTTAAGGGGAAATTGACTGACAAAATTAAGAGTCTCTCAAAAGGAAATCAGCAGAAAATCCAGTTGATTATCACCCTAATCCATGAACCGGACTTGATTATCCTGGATGAGCCCTTTAGTGGTCTGGATCCAGTCAATACCGAGTTGCTCAAGCAGGTCATCTTAAAAGAAAAAGAGCGTGGTGCGACCATTATCTTTTCAGACCATGTCATGACCAATGTCGAGGAGCTTTGCGATGATATTCTCATGATTCGAGATGGGCGTGTGGTCTTGCATGGACCAGTCCAAGAAGTTCGCAATCAATACGGTAAAACGCGTCTCTTTGTTTCAAGTGAACGAAGCAAGGAAGAACTGGAAAGTCTTCCTCATGTCAAACAGGTGAGCTTGACCAAGCAAGGCAGTTGGAAATTGATCTTAGATGATGAGAGCGCTGGAAGGGAACTCTTCCCAATCCTCACTCAAGGTCAATACATCGCGACCTTTGACCAACAAGCTCCAACAATCGATGAAATCTTTAAACTAGAATCAGGGGTGGAAGTATGAGAAATATGTGGGTAGTTATTAAAGAAACTTATCTGCGACATGTCAAGTCCTGGAGTTTCTTCTTTATGGTGATTTCGCCGTTCCTCTTTTTAGGTTTGTCTGTAGGAATCGGATATCTCCAAAATTCTTCGATGGCTAAAAATAGCAAGGTAGCAGTGGTGACAACTGTACCATCTGTAACAGAAGGGCTCAAGGGTACCAATGGGATTAACTTTGACTATCAGGATGAAGCCAGTGCCCAAGCCGCCATCAAGGATGAAAAAATCAAGGGTTATCTAACTATTGATCAAGAGGACAGTGTCCTCAAAGCTGTTTACCATGGTGAAACTTCGCTTGAAACAGGTATCAAGCTAGCAGTAACCAATAAACTCAATGAACTTCAATACCAACTCAATCGCTCGGTAGCTAATTTGTCTCAAGAACAGGAAAAACTCCTGGCTCAGACTGTTGACTTTACTGAGAAGATTGACGAATCCAAAGAAAATAAAAAGATGGTCCAAACCATTGCGGCTGCAGGTCTCGGTTTCTTCCTTTATATGATTTTGATTACCTATGCTAGTGTCACTGCTCAGGAAGTGGCTAGTGAAAAAGGAACCAAAATCATGGAAGTGGTCTTCTCTAGTATCCGAGCTAGCCATTATTTCTACGCTCGCATGATTGCCTTGCTTCTTGTGATTTTGACTCATGTTGGGATTTACGTAGTGGGTGGAGTTGCTGCGCTACTTCTCTTCAAAGATCTCCCTATCTTGGCCCAGTCTGGTATTTTAAACCACTTGGGAGAGGCCTTCTCGCTCAATACTTTATTGTTTGTCTTAGTGAGCCTCTTTATGTATGTTGTTTTGGCAGCCTTTCTAGGTTCCATGGTTTCTAGGCCTGAGGATTCAGGAAAGGCCTTGTCGCCATTGATGATTTTGATTATAGCCGGATTTGTCGGTGTAACCTCTCTAGGTGCTGCTGGTGACAATTTGGTTCTGAAAATTGGGTCTTACATTCCCTTTATTTCGACCTTCTTTATGCCATTTAGAGCCATTAATGGGTATGCAAGTGATTTAGAGTCCTGGATTTCATTAGCGATTACAGTCGTTTTTGCAGTGACTGCAACGGTCTTTATCGGCCGCATGTATGCCAGCCTAGTCCTTCAGACAGATGACCTAGGCTTATGGAAAAGCTTTAAACGTGCCTTAGCTTACAAATAGGAGAGCCTCGCGAAAGCGAGGTTTTTCTAGATGTTAAACACTGAAATCGGCAAAAATATTTTTCATATCTATTGACTTTTAGTAGTAAAATTTGGTATGATAGTAGACGGTATTGTTTACCCCATTTGTAAGGCCCCGGAACCTTTCAAATACCCCGCGGACCGGAACATCCGCCCTGTAAACAAAAACGATATTCATATAGGAGAAATCATGAACAAAACTACATTCATGGCTAAACCAGGCCAAGTAGAACGCAAATGGTACGTTGTTGACGCAACTGATGTACCTCTTGGACGCCTTTCAGCAGTTGTTGCTAGCGTACTTCGCGGAAAAAACAAACCAACATTCACACCACACACTGATACAGGTGACTTCGTAATCGTTATCAATGCTGAAAAAGTTAAATTGACTGGTAAAAAAGCAACTGATAAGATTTACTACACTCACTCAAACCACCCAGGTGGATTGAAACAAATCTCTGCTGGTGAACTTCGTTCTAAAAATGCAGTACGTTTGATCGAAAAATCAGTTAAAGGTATGCTTCCACACAATACTCTTGGCCGCGCTCAAGGTATGAAATTGAAAGTATTCGTTGGAGCTGAGCACACTCACGCTGCACAACAACCAGAAGTTCTTGATATTTCAGGACTTATCTAAGGAAAGGAACAATAAAGTATGTCACAAGCACAATATGCAGGTACTGGACGTCGTAAAAACGCTGTTGCACGCGTTCGCCTTGTTCCAGGAACTGGTAAAATCACTGTTAACAAAAAAGATGTTGAAGAGTACATCCCACACGCTGACCTTCGTCTTGTTATCAACCAACCATTCGCAGTTACTTCAACTGTAGGTTCATACGACGTTTTCGTTAACGTTGTAGGTGGTGGATACGCTGGCCAAGCAGGAGCTATCCGTCACGGTATCGCTCGTGCCCTTCTTCAAGTAGACCCAGACTTCCGCTATTCATTGAAACGCGCAGGACTTCTTACACGTGACTCACGTAAAGTTGAACGTAAGAAACCAGGTCTTAAGAAAGCTCGTAAAGCATCACAATTTAGTAAACGTTAATCAATACGATTATATCAACGTTTCAAAGCACTCAAGAGTTTACCTCATGAGTGCTTTTTTCGTGTTTTTTTGAAAAGTTTACCTCAAAGTTCACCTCATTTTTACCTTATTGTTTTAGAGACTTTAAAGCAAATTCACCAACTGCCATAGGAACTACATTAGAAGTATTGACATAAGTATTAGTCGTAATTGTATCACTATGGGTGAGTGCTTCAGAAATTTCTTCAAGCGAAACTCCAGCTTGTTTTACTGGTGTGGCGCTTGAACATTATGCTTATCCATAGTATTTTGTGTTATAATGTAGAAACTATACAGAAAATAAAAGAATCTCTTTAAATTCTGTAAATTTCACTTTGTGTAAACATGAGAAAATTTGAGTGTGGATAATGATGGGAGAGGATTTGTAATGATCAGTTTAGAGCTGTTGTCTGAAGAAAATAGTCTAGACGTCTATTCTTTTGAAAAAGAAAATCGAGAGTATTTTGAACGAAATTTACCTCCTAGACCAGCTAACTATTTTGATTTAGAAGGTTTTAAAGAAATTACAAGGGAATTGTTAACGGAACAAAGGAATTGTGCTGTTTACATGCATCTTATCAGAGATTCGCAAGGCGTTATGGTCGGAAGAATCAATTTAAGTGTTTTAGAGAATGATCGAACAACAGCAGAGCTTGGGTATAGGATTGGGGAAAATGTTAGTAACTTAGGTTATGCTAGCGAAGCGGTTAAACTCGCTTTAGACAAGGCCTTTACGACTTATGGTTTCAATAGAATCATTGCAGGAACGGCAACGGGTAATCTAGCCTCTCAGAGGGTGCTTTTAAAAAATGGCTTCACCTTTAGTAGGGTTATAGAAAATGACTTACACATTCATAATGAGTGGGTTCATACAGCAGTATTTGAGATAACGAATCCATAGTATCCTCATTCCCAGTTTGCTGATAGGCCAAATGGAGTTATAATCTTTCCAGACATTCAAGAATTTACTCTTGGATGTCTTTTTTGTTCAGAATAGATAAGTGTTGTTGCTTAAACTTGATTTTCCCAGTGGACAATCGTCCACTTTTTTTATATAATAAAACTAAACCTAATTGGTTGAATTTTTAGAGCGTAAGTTCAACCGTCGATTTGTCTTTCTAAGGGAGATAATGTCCATTAAAGCATCACACTAGGAGGTGAATCATGTACCAACCAGAAAAACTCAAGGCTCGGAGAAAAGAGTTAAAATTGACACAGAAGGAAATTGCAGAGGAATTAGGGATTAGTTTTCAGGCTTACTCCGCTTGGGAACGCGGGATTAAGGAACCATCCAAGGAGAAGGTTGCTCAGCTGGAGAAGATTTTAAAAGTGGCAAAAGGCTATTTTACTCAGATTGAGATTGTTCGTCTTTACAATAGCCTCTCCAAGCAAGGGAAGGACAAGGTTGTGCTCTATGCTCGCAACCTGGCTAAAGAAGAACAAACTCAGAAAGTGACGACCATGCCAGAGCGCCTCTACGAGTACCGTGTCTATGAACGCATGTCAGCAGGGATCGGGGCGTCGGTCTACGATAATCAGGATTTTGATACGGTCTACTTTAATGAGGAGTTGGCTCATGATTTTGCTTCCTGGGTGTCTGGGGACTCCATGGAACCTAAATATCAAAATGGCTCCGTGGCTCTGATTCGAGAGACAGGATTTGACTATGACGGAGCGGTTTATGCAGTGGTTTGTAACAACCAGACCTATATCAAACGGGTCTATCGGGAGGAAGATGGCTTGCGTCTGGTCTCTATCAATCCTAAATACAAGGACATTTTCATCTCCTATGAGGAAGATCCTCGGATTGTGGGGATTATCGTTGGGAACTTTGTGCCGATGGAGGGTTAGCCCATGGGCTACTTTGATTATTCCAGAGAGCCCAAGAGTGATATTGCCTTTGTTGATATGAAATCCTTTTATGCCAGTGTCGAGTGTGTGAGAAGGGGCTTGCATCCGCTGAAGACCTCACTTTGTGTCATGAGTCGCGCGGATAATTCGACTGGCCTGATCCTAGCCTCCTCTCCCATGTTTAAGAAGATTTTTGGCAAGTCAAATGTTGGCCGGGCCTATGATCTGCCCTTTGATATCAAGACCCGCAAATTTTCCTACTATAATGCCAGAAAGCAGGGGTTGCCTACAGATTCAGACTATGTGCGCTATATTGAAGATTGGGCTCAGGTGACTTTGGTTGTGCCACCTAGGATGGATGAATACATAGCGGTCAATATGGAAATCCAGCGAATCTTTCAAAATTATGGCAGTCCAGATGATATTTATCCCTACTCTATCGATGAGGGCTTTATTGATCTGACTAGTTCGCTCAACTATTTCATCCCAGACAAGAGTCTCTCTCGCAAAGACAAGCTAGATATGCTTTCTGCTCGTATTCAGAGGGATATTTGGAGGCAGACAGGGATCTACTCTACAGTGGGTATGTCCAATGCCAATCCCTTACTGGCCAAGTTGGCTCTGGATAATGAGGCCAAGCACACCCCGACCATGAGGGCCAATTGGTCTTATCAGGATGTGGAAGAGAAAGTCTGGGCCATTTCCGAGATGACGGACTTTTGGGGGATTGGCAGGCGGATGGAGAAACGCTTGCATGCTCTGGGGATTTTTTCCATCAAGGAATTGGCCACCAGCAATCCAGACCAGCTAAAGAAAGCTCTGGGTCAGGCTGGCCTGCGTTTGTGGTTTCATGCTAACGGGATTGATGAAAGCAATGTTCATAAGCCCTATAAAGCCAAGTCCCAGGGGTTGGGGAATTCTCAAATCTTGCCGAGAGACTACGTGAAGCTACGGGATATTGAAATTATTCTCCGAGAAATGGCAGAGCAGGTGGCTATTAGATTGAGAAGGGCGGGAAAGAAAACAACCCTTGTCTCTATCTATGTCGGTTTCTCTAAACAGGAGGTTAGGCCGTCTATTCACACACAAATGAAGGTCGAACCTACCAATAATACAGCTATCTTAACGGATTATGTTTTGAAGCTATTTCATAATAAATACACTTCTGGAGTGGTCAGAAGTGTTGGAGTCAACTATTCAGGATTTGTAGACGAGTCCTTTGGTTTGATCTCTCTCTTTGATGATGTTGACAAGTTAGAAAAAGAAGAAAGGCTCCAGACGGCTATTGACTCCATTCGGGAACAATTTGGTTTCACTTCTCTCTTAAAGGCCAATGCACTGGAAGAAGCCTCTAGGAGTCTTGCCAGAAGCAAGCTGATTGGTGGGCATTCTGCTGGAGGATTAGATGGATTACAATGATTGATCGTTCTTATTTACCCTTTCAATCTGCGCGTGACTATCAAGATACAGGAATGCAGAAGTGGATGGGCTTTTTCCTCTCAGAGCATACCAGCTCGCTTGGTGAAGAGAAAAATCGTGTTGATTTTTCGACGAGTTTGAATTCCGTTGAGAAGCTACTCTTGCTTTCTCAGCTTTATGTTGGGCAACTGAAGGGATGTTTTGTTGTCAAGGAAAGAAAGCAAAAAATGACGATCGTCGGTGAGGTGAGCGAATTATCACCTCAAACTCTATCTATTAGGACAAATGAGGGACATAGGCTGGTAGAGATTGTAGATGTCCTTGAAATTCGATTGTGGGAGGAGGAAGTTTATGACTAGAAAAGAGCTGTATGAAAACAAACTACAGATGGATTATTTTTCAGATAGTTATATCCGCTTTGAAGAGGATTTCCAAAAATACTCTGCCATGAATGTTCCCTTGACTTTTTTGATCGATGATATCCTACGAACCATGGCAATGAATCAGAAGAACTACTTTGTCTTAAACAAGGAAAATGCCAAGGATGGGCGGGAGCATCGCTTTTATTTTAGGGTAGTGACAGAAAAAGAGTGCCCCAGAAATCGAACCTATGCATATGCTGGACTCAAAAATAGTAGTCAGTAGATCTAGATGTGAGAGAGGGAAGTCCGATCTAGGAAAGATGGCTTATGAGCGTTAGAAAATCTCATGGTATTGGAATTCGAAACGTTATCCTTTATATGTGGAGTTCTTGCAGAAACTTATGATAGGTATTGATGATGAGATAAGAAAAGGGCCACTCTCTTTTTTAGATGAGCGTTTTTTTGAAAACGTGGTTGGATTTGAGAACAGCTATCTTTAATGATCATCTCACTTTATAGAGTCATACCAAAACATCCATGTACATTTGTGGATGTTTTTTTATTTTATAGATAGAAAAAGAGAAGACCATTTGGTCTTCTCAACGGGGGAACTGAATAATTAGAAAGAATCAATCAAAGAGGGTTATTAGTCTTTGAAATTCTTTTGGAAGATGAGGAGAGACAAGATTGAAGTAATGGCTGCCAAGAAGAGGAAGGCAGTTGCTTCTTGTTCCCCAGTTGCAGGGAGTTCTTTTTCCTTTTCTTCTTTGACCGTAGCTGTAACAGGAGCTTTTTCATCTTTTGCTGATGAATTATCTGTTACGGCTGGAGTCGGTTTTTCAGTCTCTCTTGGTAGAACATACTCAGGAAGAGTCACAACTGGTGGCGCTTCTGTACCAACTGAGCTTTGTTTGCTACCCACCTCAATCACTCGATCTTGAGCTGGAGTTGCTTCTGTTTGGAGAACCTTGCGATTGTCACCGTCCACTTCAACATACTCAACTAAAAGACCGTCTTTTCCTTCTGATAGAACATGCTCTTTTCCTTTGTCTAATTGTGGGTTTTCGCGACGAATAGTCTTGAACGGTACGACCTTATTGACGATTTCTAAGCTTGGAAGTGTAAAGACAAGATCTTTAACCCCTTCCTCAGGACTTGAAGAAGCGATTGGTTTCTCAGGTTGAGTCGAATTTTCAGGCTGGTCAGGTTTTTCGGTTTCAGCCGGTTTCTCAGATTGAGCCGGTTTTTCAGGTTGAACTGGTTTTTCAGGTTGAACTGGAGTCTCAGGTTGAGCAGGAGTTTCAGGCTCAGTAGGTTGTTCAGGTTGAACTGGAGTCTCAGGTTGCGCCGGTTTTTCAGGTTGCGCCGGTTTTTCAGGTTGAACTGGAGTTTCCGGTTGAGCTGGTTTTTCAGGCTGAGCAGGTTTTTCAGGTTGAGCAGGAGTTTCAGGTTGCGCCGGTTTTTCAGGCTGAGCAGGTTGTTCAGGTTGAGCTGGAGTTTCCGGTTGCGTCGGTTTCTCAGGCTGAGCTGGCTTTTCAGGTTGAGCCGGTTTTTCAGGTTGAGCCGGTTTTTCAGGCTCAGCAGGTTTCTCAGGTTCAGCAGGTTTCTCAGGTTGAACTGGTTTTTCAGGCTGAACTGGAGTTTCCGGTTGCGCTGGTTTTTCAGGTTGAGCAGGTTTTTCAGGTTG
>NZ_ALJN01000025.1:0-2660 GCF_000287715.1 Streptococcus oralis SK304
CGTAACTAGTTCGTTCAATTCTATTTTACTAGAAAATCTTATGAGTTTTTATTGTGCACTTATATTGTATATTCAAGGTAGAAAAAAATCCCATAAGTTCTATAATGAAAAGCGACCAAACCATCATTAGAAAGAATCATATGGAACCATTACATTTTATCACAAAACTACTCGATATCAAAGACCCAAACATCAAAATTCTAGATATCATCAATAGGGATGCACATAAAGAAATCTATGCTAAACTAGATTATCCTACTTCTAAATGTTCCCAACTGCCAAGGACAAATGGATAAATATGATTTCTAAAAAGAATCTAACCCCCTATCTAGACTATGCGGGATACCAGGCTCTGATTCGCCTAAGAAAACAGCGCTTCCACTGTAAAGCCTGTAGAAAAGTGAGTATTGCTGGGACTTCCTTAGTCAAGAAGAGCCCTCAAATCTCATCTATTATTAACCAGAAAATTACTCAAAAATTAATCAAGAAAGTTCACTTGACGGTCATCACTAAGAAACTCTTTTCTTCGATCGTTTTCACATTGTACAACATATCAGCCGAGCTATGAGTCGTATGCGTGTTCAAATCATGAATCAATTGGATAGAAAATCGAACGAGCATAAGGCACTCAAACGTTACTGGAAACTCATTCAATAGGGTAATCGACAACTCAGCGATAAACGATTTTATCGCCCTACTTTTCGCATGCACTTGACGAATAAAGAAATTCTAGACAAGCTTTTGAGCTATTCAGAAGACTTGAAACACCACTATAAGCTCTATCAGCTCTTACTTTTTCACTTTCAGAATAAGGAGTCTAACAAATTATTCGGACTCATTGAGGACAATCTAAAGTAGGTTCATCCTCTTTTTCAGACTGTCTTTAAAACCTTCCTCAAGAACAAAGAGAAGATTGTAAACGCCCTTCAGTTACCCTATTCTAATGCAAAATTAGAAGTGACTAATAATCTCATTAAACTCATCAAACGAAATGCCTTTGGTTTTCGGAATTTTGAAAACTTCAAAAAACGGATTTTCATCACTCTGAACATCAAAAAAGAAAGGACAAAATTTGTCCTTTCTCGATCTTAGCTGACTTCAACCCACTACAGTTGACAAGGAGCCTACGAAGTCAACGTTCCTAGGTATAAGCGAGAAATAAACTTTATGATTATTTCTCTTCTTTGCGCTTACTGAAACCAAGGAGTGACATTGCTGATACCATCATCGCTAAACCAAGAACAGTTGCTTCACCATGGTCTTTTTCACCTGTTTCAGGCAAATTAGTTCGAGGTGTAGTTGGAACTACTGGCGGTGTCTGAGGTTTTTCAGGCGGTGTCTGAGGTTTTTCAGGCGGTGTCTGAGGTTTTTCAGGCGGTGTCTGAGGTTTTTCAGGTGTTACCACAGTTACCGTGTTAGAATCACGTTCAACATTATTGATGATTTCTGTGAAGGTATTCTTCACTGTACCATAGTCAAGCTGTTTCACTTGCATGTAACCAATCGCTTGGAATTCACTATCATCAGAAATCTTGCTCAAGAAGTCACTAGAGAAGCTGTAGACAACTGTTCTAGCCTGATGATCAATATCTTGGTTGACATATCGGGTCAAATCAGTTCCTTTGGCAATCTTCGTGTTATCTTTCAAGAGAATATCTGTATTGGCAATCCATTTGTGAACGCCATTATATTCCACAAGCGGTGAATAAGTGTCCTTCACTTCAATTTTATCAATAGACTGGCCACGTTTCGCTGGCAAGTAAGAAGTGTTCAACTCGAAGTTATAGACAGCGCCAACTTTAATCGTCTTGCCATCCAAAGAGTTTTGATCTTTCAGACCATCTTCAACTGTCGCTACAATATCTTTCTTCGGATTAATCTTCGGAATATTATTCGTTACGACATTGGTTTCTGCAATACCGGCAAAGTCAATTTGATAAGCCTTGTTTTCGTACTTGCTCGCTTCCTTAATATCTTTCTTCACAGTTGTTGGGAAGATCAATTTCAGGTTGATTCCCTTCAAGGCATAGTCATTCGTGTAGGCTACTGGATCATCTGAAGTTGTTACCGCAAACTCACCATCAATTGTCAAGCCCTTAGCCTTGATATAATCTTGAACCTTTTGTGGAGCTTCTGCAACAGACTTGTAAATCTTAGTCGTGAAGCCGCTGACAACCTTGCCATCTTCTGTCGTCATACGAACAGCATCCAGATTTGGTGTTACAAACTTGCTATCGTATTTCTCAACTACCATCAAGCCGGCTTGTTTGTCTTGGTCAACCAGACCTGTTGTGCCCTTGTATTGGTCGTTGTCAATGTTAATTGTGTAAACCTCTGTTGAACCAGCTAACATCGTCTTACCATTAACATCTTCACCCTTAGCATTGGTACCTAGCTTCTTAGGTTCTGCTTGAACAGCCTTATAGACATAGGTAACTTCTGTTACACCCTTCACAACCTTACCTCGTTCTTGACCTTTGGTCTTTTCAGGTACAATGTTGTAAACTGTGTTACCATGCTTGATAGAGATACTCTTATGATCTGTTGTGTCATAGTCTTTGCCAACCTTACCACGAGAAGTATCAGTCACATCTTCCTTGATCTTCTTACCAGATTCATCCACATAATGAACAACGACATCACCGTATTCTTCTGGTGAT